>JBMHDS010000024.1:0-35069 GCA_049889275.1 Bradymonadia bacterium
ATGAGGTCGCTGCACATGAGGTCGAATCACACTGTCCGACTCGCGCCGGTAAACAATGTATACGCCGCTGAGGCCACGATGACATCCATGAGTTCATATGATGGGGCAGAGTGGCGGTCAACCGATTTTGAGATTCCACTCAAGACACCGGTTGACCGTGTCAAAATCGATGCTCTGAAGGCGCGATAATCAGTGGTCTCTCGCCGCATTGTCCGCAGTGAATCAGTTTATCTAAGCATCCTTGGATACGAAGACGCGTCTCAGTGCTTAAAGTTGTCCAAAGGCGTCTTTGGTATATCTCAAGACGCTTTGCGGGTGAGCCGCTCCGCGGTCATGATTGATTTGACCAGGCGGTCAGCAGCCCGGCGCGCGCCCGCGATGTTGCGCGATGAGGGGCCGAGCTCGAGTTCGGCGAGGGGGCCAGAGACATAAACTCTCGGATGCCACCGCAGGGCCTCATCGACGATGGGGTATCCACAGCTGGAGCAGGGCAGCTTAGCTGACAACACCAGCTCATCAATCATTTTGCCCCCGGGCCGTTTCGACGAAAAACCAGTGGCTAAGAGGATGCGGTCAACAGTGAATGAGCAGCCCTTCGACAGCTGTATATTCAGCCCACTTTCAGTCGCATGGACATCTTGAATCGTGCACTGATGCCAACTGATTCGCTGGTCATTAAACCCTCGACGGAGTGCACGCCATACATCGGGTGGCACTGAGCCCTTGTGTCTTGCTTTGCTGATGATGGCGCGCCTTTTCTCGAGATCGTCTTCTCTTGTGAAACCGGCCATGAACTTGGGCCCGAGCCAACCGGGGTCACTGTCGAATTGATGCTGTCTTAAATCGTGGCGCGAGACCAAATGAACGTGGTGCTCTTCCTGAGCCAAACGCAGACTGACTTGACCGGCGCTAATCCCGCCGCCAGCGACGAGCACGGTCTCTTTTTCCTCCGGCCAATCGGAGAACTCCGTTGAGAAGACGTGGGAGACACGTTTGTCATTCCGAGGCGCCCATTGTGGCCACTCGGGTGACTCTCCACTGCCCATCGCGAGAACGACGTGTTGTGCAGTGAGCGACTCACCGGTGGCCAGCTCGACGGTGACGCCATCACAATCAAGGTCTATCCGACTGGCGCGCGACTTCAGATGCAGTGCATCGAGCTGGTACTCATCGATCACTTCGTCACAGTGTGAATTGAAGAGCGCGAGAGCAGGTCGTTCATACGGTGGCGCGAAGCGGCCGAGTTTTCTGGTCTTCTTCTTGGTTGCATAGTGTTTGAGAGACCAGGGATCGATATCCAAATGGTGCACCGCCGGAGAGCGGAGGTGGGACATGCCCGTGACCTCGGTGCGCATGAGCCAACGTTCCAAGAGTCTTGTTCCGGGATCGATAATCCTGAGAGCGTCGCGTTCGACACCGGCTTCTCCGAGCAGACGGGCGGCGAGGTGAACGCCGTGGATGCCCCCACCGATGATGAGCCAATCGAGCATCACGCTTCATCTCCCGGAAATCTTAAGATTGGAAAAGGGTTGGGCAGCTGGGACCAGACCTTGCTATCCGCTTTGACGAGCTGGTCTTCAAGAAGGCAGGAGTCGAGCTGCGTTCTGATCGCCGCTTCGTCCATCTTCTGCCCGATAAAGACCAATTCTTGACTCCGGTCCCCAAAGCGTTTGTGCCAGTTTGATTGTTGGTCGGGTCGTTCGCCATCCGGGAAATTCCAATGATCACGGGGAATCGCAGCCCACCACATGCCCGCTGGGTTCACGTTGCTGACACCCCCCGCTTGCCCCCATTCATAGGCGGCGCGATGATCTGCTGCGACCCAGAAAAATCCCTTTGACCTGAGCACACCATCCCAGACCTTTGAATCATGCAGAAAACGCCATAATTTCAGAGCGTCAAAAGGCGTTGACGTCCGATATGTAAAGCTCGAGATCCCGTATTCCTCAGTCTCTGGCGTGTGTTCTCCCTGGAGCTCACGAATCCATCCGGCGGAGCTTGCAGCCTTCTCATAATCGAACAGGCCAGTGTTCAGAACGGTATCGAGTGGTACTTGGCTGCGGGTCGTCCGCACCGTCTTTGCACCCGGATTCAGGGCTTTAACGATGGCCTCAACTTGCCGCGCTTGCTCTTCGGTGACGAGATCAACTTTGTTAAGAACGATGACATCTGCAAACTCAATTTGGTCGATGAGCAGGTCGGTGACTGTTCGGTGATCGTCCTCACCGAGTGATTCGCCTCGCTCTTTGAGGGCTTCCGCTTCGTTGTAGTCTTTTAAGAAGTTCGCTGCATCCACCACTGTGACCATCGTGTCGAGGCGAGAGACCTGACTTAAGCTCACACCGTCTTCATCTTCGAAGGTAAAGGTCTGCGCGACTGGAATTGGCTCCGAGATACCGGTTGACTCGATCAACAAATAGTCGAAGCGTTGTTCCTGAGCTAAACGCGATACTTCGCTTAACAGGTCATCGCGCAGGGTGCAGCAAATGCACCCGTTCGACATCTCTACCATCGTCTCTTCCGTGCGGCTTAATTCGGCGCCACCTCGTTCAATGAGCGCCGCGTCAATGTTGACCTCACTCATATCGTTGACGATGACGGCAACCCGTCGGCCTTCTCGATTGTTGAGCACTTGATTGAGCAACGTTGTCTTTCCCGCACCCAAAAAACCTGACAAGACGGTGACAGGTAGGCGGACGTCCTCTTTTGACTCCATGTTTTCCATATGGCTTTCACCTTCTTTGTTCAATGTTGCCAATCGTTTGTTAATGCAAACTACTTGCAACACAGTATTGAACTCAAGCGACTTGTTTCTTTAATCTTCCGCGACTAAGTTTATGGAAGCGCTGAGTGGATGGTTTTTGTGATGACCAAAGAGCAGGCAAGACAACTCCTCAAAGAGAATAATTTACGGGTGACGGCCCCACGTGTGGCCGTGCTCTGTGTTTTTGAGACCGCAGAAAAACCCTTGTCGCATACTGAAGTACTCGAGTGTCTAGGCGAGAGTGATTGGGATCAGGCCACGGTCTACAGAAACCTGATTAAACTTCGAGATGAGGGGCTACTGTCCGTTGTGAGTCAGGCCAATGGTATCGATCGCTATGCTCGCTCCCTGTCCAATGGTGGCAGTCACCAACATCCTCACTTCTACTGTAATGATTGTGGTGAAGTGTCTTGCCTTCCGATCGAGCTGGTCTCTTCCACCTCAGATCAGAGCCGTTGGTCGACATCGGTGAAGGCGGCCAGTATTCAGCTGCGCGGCGAATGCCCTGATTGCATCGACACTGAATCGCAAGACAGCTCAGCCAGCTAGAGCGAAGTCCGTCTTACATACCTCGAACATCCTGAGAACGCGTGTGTACGAGCGAAAGACTCAAGACTGTGTAAGGGTTATCCCTGCACAGCCATTTACGCGAAGCGAGGTAACCGATGCCGGCTCTCGTCATCAGCTATGTACGCCTACGGCTGCAGAATGGGTCTTCGGGAGTTGTTCAGACAAGGGGGGAATGTGGCGTTTAGTTTAGACGGGCGGGATAAGTTTTGTCGGTTTCAGAAACGGGTGTCTGCGCCCTCAATTCGGGTCGCTTACATCGGTCTCCTCGCCTGTTTTTGTGTGACCGGCTGCATCGAAGATAAACGAACACTCGTGGATAGTGACCGACAGATGGTGGATGACGCTGCGGGTTCAGCGACAAACGCAGACATGGGTCGCTCACCCGCAATGTCCGATGCTCAGTCTATTGATGCAGGGGTGATGCCCACCGACGCAGGCGTGCTTGCAGACGCGACACGCCTATCTCGTGACACGGGCACGCGGTTGGATGCGCGCTCGACCCCGGTGAGCGATGCGGGCCAGTCGCCACGCGAGCCTGTCGATTGCATCCAGGCCTGTGACACCGTAGTCACCTGCTTGTCGGGTCAATGTACCGACTCATTGCTCGGCAGCTTTACTCAGTGCGTGAGGGCCTGCGAAGCCGGAGAGGTGGACCTTACGGAGGTGGCGAGAGCTGATTGTTTTGAGGTGGAAAACTGGGCATGCGAAGGGCCGTTTAGCAACGTATGCAACTGCCGGGATAATCGCTGTCAGCGTGCTTGTGAGAGAACCATAGACTGCCTTGAGCCTGTTTGCGAGCAGCCGATTCTGCAACCCGATGATTGTGTCTTCCTGTGCGAAGAACAGCCCCAGTCCTTTCCTGCCGACTTTATCCTTGGCGCCGCGTGTGAGTCTGTGCAAGCAGCCTATTGCCCCAATCTTTTTCAGGTTTGTGGGGGCTGCCCACAGCCCGATCCAAATGAATTCAACGTCGGGGCTGCCTGCGAGCGCAGCGCCGACTGCGTCTCTGGCAGTCTCATCGCCTACTGCATACCTGCAAATGTGCCAGAGACGGGTGAAGAGACAGGCTGGGTCGACGGCTATTGCATTGGACTCGAATGCAACCCAGGTGACTGCGGACCGAGCGCTCGCTGCGTTGCATTAACCGAAGACCAGCAGACCGGGTGCCTTGCCCGCTGCGGTGACAACCAGGCACCCTGTCGGGCGGGCTATCAATGCACGGCGTTCGACCCGGACGACCCGGACAGCAGCTTGTGCGTTCCACTTTGAACTCAGTGGGACGACCGAGCTAGACTGACGAATCACCCATCAGCTCGCGTGCTTTCTCTTGGGTCAGCGGGCCGCCGAGGCGTTCTGTGACCATCTGCCAGATCTGATCACCTCGGCGTCGAGCAAACCGTTCAAAGATATCTCCACCGGCATCTCGATCACCTGCTGCCTCAAGCTTATGTAGTTGAAAGATAAGCTCGTAAGACATCCGGTCGAGGGCAGGATTGGTCTGAATATACTGACGGTCTTGATAGGTCTTCGCCCGACCTTTGGCGGACTTTCTGTTGTAGGCCATCTTCTCGAAGATCGATTTGTCGCTGAGGCCGCGATTCGCGTGGGTGTCGATGCCCGCGAAGTTGCCAATTCGGTTGGTCCATTTGTGGGCTTTGGAGCGTGCCCATTGACGTCTTCCTGCACCGCCTTTTGTACGATATGAACGCTTAAGAAACCGATCTGCCCGCACCCGCGCAAAAATATGATCCCATTCGATGCGTGGGTCTACGAGACGCTCACTTGTCCAGCCTGCGCCAATCTCTTGGTAGGGTCCCAAAAATAGCCACTTATTGTTCGACATGAGCTGATGTTTGGTATCTCTCTCATCGACGTTTGTGGGCAAACGCTCGACCACACGCATGTAACCGAAACCAAGCCTCGCCATCTGTTCGCACGCCAATCGGTCGTCGTCTGATGTGCACGCGCGCATGAATGGGAAGGGTTGGCCTCTTAACCCGAAGCGCCATCCTTGATTAAACGAATTGCGTTCGAACTTGCGTCTGCCTTCCGAGCGTGAACCTGCGGCGGATGTCCAAAAACAAAAGCGCAGGAGCGGATCGACAAACTCGGGTGTCATCTCTGGGCGAGTGCCGAGTCGACTCCACATACCCAGCACCCACGCAACAGCCGCGCTCCAGCTCACCGAGGAGATGCCAAGGATGCCAAGGTGTAGTCTGTCGTAGAAGGCTTCATAGACCCATTGCATGGCGCCTTCGAGTGAGAGCGATGAGTCTGCTCTTGTGAGGGCGTCCATCTTTAGAATGAGCAGGTTGTGGCGTATGCCCGTTTGCGGATGGATCACCATGGGTGCCTTGGCCAGTCGTTCGAGGCGAATGGGAATGGGGTCTGCCACCGTGATCTCTTCGTCAGACGTTGTCTTTGATATCCGTGGCAAACCGAGCCGTTGGAGTGGCACCTTCGCGGCCGCTCGGGCCACCAGCGTGATCAGATCTCGGCGCTCGAGAGGGCCCGAGAAACGGGCCAACGGTGCGAGCCGTTCCTCAGCTTCGAGCCAGTGTTGTTTCACACCAGCAAAGAACTGCTCAGCGGCCCCAAGTGGGGTACCCGCGCTGTTGAGCCGGATAAAGATTTGAAACAGCTCCTGCGCGCTGTTGGTACCCGACTCAAGTGCGTGGATAGGAATGCATCCTGTGAGGTAGGCTCTGTGTATTCGCTCGAAAATCGCTTTTGAGTGGGCGCGCTCGACGTCGCTCAGTCGTCTCATCGAACATGCTTCTGCGAGCCACCCATCGAGGCCTCGTTTCACGTTCTCTACAATGGCTGATAAACGGACCCAGCCATCTTTCGGTGTCTGTGGTTGAGCGATACGGAATCCAGCTTTGGTCCGCTGAGACTTGTTCCATGCATTTGGATTGCCGCCGTCTTCGCTAAACCAGCGGAGGTGGTATCGATTGCCATGGTCGTTATGATTGGGATTGAAGGCATCGTAAAGTACGTCTGGGTAGGGCTCGGTTAGATTGATCCAGAGTTGTTTCCGCTCGCCGGTATTTTGATCGACGATGCCATGGCCGCCAAAGGATGCTTTCAATGACAGGCTCCGTTGCTGTCCATCGAGCAGATGTACGCGTTTGCGTGGCGCTGTCTCTGCAGACCGAACCCCCTCAGCGCGCAGTTCGAAGTGAGGACCGAGCGCCTCTGATAACAGGACTGAGCCGACAGGAAAGCCCTTCAGCAAGCTATCCACCAGCCGTGTGATTTGAGTCTCCCGCCACACAAAGGCCCGCTGGGACAGCGGAAGGACCCAGGCGTTGGGGTTCGCGTCGCTGAGACAATCGAGCAGCTGCTGCACAGAGTAGACTTCGAGTGCTTGCATCGTCCAACTCACCAAATGATATCGGTGGCTAGCATACCCAATCATGTCCACGCATCACATTCCTGATTGAGAAAGAGACCATCCTATGATTTATGTCGTCCGGATAACGACGAAGCACGGTGTGTCCCGTCGAACCGAGCCTCTTGCAAGCGATGCTTTGGGACAGCGTGCCTATCCACATGAAGTCGTGATTCGAACACCCGGTGAGAGCACGTTTTCATAGGCGTCCAAACTGACAATATGAATTGAGATCGGATATGAGCCATGTTGCGAGAAAGACCCACTCAGATAAAAGTCGACAGTCGTAGAGATGAAGGCGGACGGCTGCGCACCAACACTTGGGTGTGGTCCATACTCCTCTTGACCTCGTTTGCCTGCACGGAGGTCATCATAAACGAGGAGAATATTTCAGGCGACTTGGATGTAAATCCTTGCCTGTTTGAGCTGTCCATCGAAGAGCTTGCGGGGCGTCCGTGTTTAACGGACGTGATTGAGTCATTGCGCGATGCACCCGCAGATCAACAGGTTGGCTGTGTACACCTGAGGTGGACCGATATCATGAGGCAGTCCCCCATCGCCGTATCCGACGCATATGAAGAACGCGGTCGGACTGTCATTTTCACTGAGCGTATCAACCTCAATCTCGGAGAAGGGGTGGAGGTCGGACGAGATTTCATCTTTCAGTGGTTGTTCATCGACAATGCCACACCTGAGACCTGCGCGGCGCTACCTGTCGATGCAACCTGTGCCAACGTACCGGGCTGCTTTTTCGCTGTGGGGCCGGCGACGATATTACCCGATAGCTGGACTGTGACCGGTCAAAACGCCGCCGGTGTGTGTCAGTACAGTACGCCCGATGGCGTCGGGCTTGTGCATCCAGAGGTCTGTGACGAGCGAGATAATAACTGCGATGGTGTGGTCGACAACGCGCCGGAATGTGTAGACGAGCCGATTGAGCCGATTGAGCCGGGTGATCCGCCAGTTTTGGAAGCGCCCTGTGTCGATTCGAGAGACTGTAACCCGAACCAGCCGCTCTGTATTGAGGGCCTGTGTCGTGCTTGTTGGCCGGAGTTGCTCGAGTGCCAATCGGTGAGACAACCCTTTTGCACACCCGAAGGTATCTGCCGTGGTTGCCAAAACGATGCTGAATGCTCAAACGGTTCTTTTTGCGACCTGGGCACCGGGGCGTGTATTGAATGTCGGGGCAATGCTGATTGTCCTGCCCTACGTCCGTTTTGTCGGGCCGATGGTCTCTGCGATGGCTGCAACCCTGCGCTCGGCGATCTGTGTCCCGATGGGCAGTCTTGTCTAGCCGATGGGACCTGTGGTCAATGCGCGAATAATGATGGGTGCCCCATCAGTGCACCCTATTGCAACGACGAGACCAACCTCTGCGAGGGGTGCGTGAGCGAGTCGGACTGCCAAGATGGTTATCGATGTTTTGAGAACCTTTGCCGCGAGTGCACGCAGCCGGGTGTAGATATCTTGTGCGAGTCCCCCAATGCACCGATTTGCGATGCGGAGACCTACACCTGCCGAGCCTGCGTATCGGATGATGAATGCGGTGAGTATAGCTACTGCTATCAAGGCGCGTGCCGCGGTTGCTCACCGGACACCAACGCGGGTTGCGAGGGCACGGGTCGTATCTGTAATCCAGACGGTTTCTCATGTGGCGAGTGCACTCTCGATGACCAATGCGCTCAGTACTTTCCAGACGCGCCCTATTGCAATCTTGAGGCGGGAGCTTGTGGTGCGTGCGAGCCGGGGACCAATCGTGGCTGTATCGACGGCTCACCCATTTGCGTTGCACTGCAGAACGGCGCGATCTGTCAGCCATGCGTCAACGACGCGTCATGTGCAGGCATGGCGGGCGCTGTCTGCGATGAGGGTCGTTGTGTGGCCTGCGCGGATGACAACGATTGCAACGGGCAGGTCTGCGCGACAGTGAGCGGCAGTCGGACGTGTGCAGAGTGTAACCCCGAGGCCGAAGTGGGCAATAATGGTTGCCCTGCCGAGCGTCCTCAGTGCGGTGAGACGGGCGTATGCGTTGAATGCGACGAAAACGCCCAGTGCCCGAGTGCAGCGCCCATCTGTGAGGCCAACGTCTGTCGGGCGTGTACGGCCGATGTTGAATGTGCCTACGCTGGCCGCGTTTGTGCTGCTGGCCGCTGCAGTCTCTGCGATGGCAGCAGAACAAGCCCAGACGATCCAAACATCGACTTTGCATGCACACCTGAGTTCCCGAACTGCACCATCGGGAATGTTCGCTGTACGAGATAGGCCATGGCCGATGGTCGACGCGCGCGGCTTTGAGACATAGGCTCGAAAAGTGATCCATTGGCGACCCGGTCGCGTGAGTCGATCACCCATCTCTTCGTGGGCAAGTACGTTTGCATCTAGACCATATGAATCAACGAAATCAGGGGGTCGTTCCTTGCCGAAATTGTGGTTGAATTTGTCGGATTGCCATGATCTAAAGCGTACGAGATTACGCCTGCCGCTCATGGGTCGAGCAATTGGGTGGGTGTGTTGTCTCACCGGGCGTTCGAGCCCTGGCGCGCACGTTCTATAGCGAGCGTGATGTGGGGGCAAATTTGCCGGTGAGAGTGCCGAGAATCAGTGCGTCAAGCGGGCCATAGAACAAAACAAATATATGGGAACACCTATGCAGTATCAGAAACAATGGGTCGGCATGAAGCAACACCACCGACCAAAACGAGCCCATCGCCTCGATGGACTCAATCAGCGCTTATTTATCTTGGGATTGGTCGCGTGGGCAGGATTCGGTTGCATCGAAATGCCCAGGTTACCAGATTTTCGTGATGTGGATCACGCCTTCGATATGCAGCCAGAAGCCTGTCTTCTGGGTCTCTCTTTTGATGAAATCGTCGGGCAGCCCTGTTTGACCGAGCCGACTCAAGCCCTCGCCGACCAAGAGCTCGGTGCATTAGTTGGCTGTGTCCACATCCGCCGCGATGATTATTTTGAAGCGCATCCGGTTCAAATGGCCGTCGACCGTAATGGTGAGCGCGTCATACGGCCTGTGCGTGACTTTGAGGTTGAGGTGGTTGGCGTCGATGAGGATGTGTCTAACGAGTTCGTCTTTCAGTGGATTCTGCTCGATAGCCCCACACCCGATGCATGCACGGCTTTGCAGCTGACATCGACCTGCGAGAATACGGCTGGCTGCTATCTCGCGGTTGGCCCCTCGGTTGAACTACCCGGTGGCGTTGTCAACGGGCGTAACATCGCCGGTGATTGCCAATACAATACGCCGGATGGGATTGGACTCGTGCATCCGGAGATGTGTGATGGGCGCGACAATGACTGCGATGGTGTGGTCGATAATGCACCCGAGTGTATGGAGAACCCGGAGATCGACCCTGTGCTTCAGCCACCGTGTGTTGACTCTGTCGATTGTGACGAGAACACACCGCTCTGTATCGATGGGATCTGTCGCGCCTGCTGGCCTGACGTGCTCGAGTGCGATTCGCCACGACAACCATTCTGCACCGATGCGGGGTTATGTCGTGGTTGCCAAAATGATGCGGAGTGCCCGAATGGGGCGACATGTTCGGAGACAGGCGCATGTATCGAATGCAGCGCGGACACGGATTGTCCCGATACACGACCTTTTTGCCGCGCAGACGGCGCCTGCGACGGCTGTGATCCCACCTTGGGTGATACATGCCCCGAAGGCCAAGCGTGTCTTGGGGACGGTACCTGTGGGCAGTGTGTCGACAACGACATGTGCCCGGAGAGCGCGCCTGTGTGTAATCAAGAGACCAACCTCTGTGAAGGCTGCGGCAGCGAGTCCGATTGCCCCAATGGCTATCGCTGCTTTGAAAACCTGTGTCGTGAGTGCGTGCCCACGGGCAGCCTATCCGATTGTCCGTCGCCCAATGCTCCCATTTGCGATGCGGAGACGCTCACGTGTCGGGTGTGTCTCACAGACGATGAATGCGGTGACTTTTCATACTGCTATCAGGGTGCATGCCGGGGGTGTTCACCGACCACCAACTTGGGCTGTGAAGACATCGGCCGCATTTGTGACCCGAACGGGTTCTCTTGTGGCGAATGTACCCTCGATGACCAATGCGCCGAGTTCTTCCCGGATGCGCCTTTTTGCAACCTCGAGAGTGGCGTCTGTGGTGCCTGCGTACCCGGCACTAACCGTGGGTGCCTGGAGGGGTCGCCGATTTGCGTTGAGGCGGAGAACGGCGCCGTCTGTCAGCCCTGTACGGACGACGCGTCCTGTGCCGGTATGGACGGCGCTGTCTGCGATGAAGGGCGCTGTGTCGCCTGTGCTGATAACGACGATTGCGACGGTCAGGTCTGTGCCACGGTCAGCGGCAGTCGCGTCTGCGCAGAGTGTGACCCCGAGGCGACTTTGGGCGAGACTGGCTGCCCCGAAGAGCGGCCGCAATGCAGCGGCACTGGCGTTTGCGTCCAGTGCGATACAAACGAACACTGTACCCGCGACGAGCCCATCTGTGATGGCAACATCTGTCGCCCCTGTGGGGCCGATGCTGAGTGCGCTTATAACGACAGGGTTTGTGCGAGCGGCCGATGCCGTGTCTGTGATGGCAGCCGCGCAAATCCCGATGACCCAAGTATTGACTTCGCATGCACACCCGAATTTCCGAACTGCACGATTGGAGACGTCCGATGCTCTCGATGACCTACCGTTTTATATTGCTGTCGCTCTTGATCGGCTGCCTACCGGGTTGCGCAAAAGAGCAGGAGCAGAAGATCCGCTTTAACTATTCATCGGCGCCATTTGAGCCCGGTCAAGCGCGAGATGGTGGCAATATGCCGTCCGATGCGGGCATGCCATCCGATGCGGCCATAGCCGACGACGCGCAAGCGCAAGGCGACGCCAGTGTGGTGACCACGACCGTCTCATCGTTGAGCGCTGAGGCATGGTCGCGTTTGTGTACTGGCTTTGCGGGCTCCATCGAGAGCGCTGACCGCCCAGACGAAGACCTCAAGTTCGGCTATTGCATTGGCCAATACAACGCCGAGGTCGAAGATTATGCTTCGATCCAATCCGCCGACTGTGGTGACAAAATTCTCGATTGTATTGACGGCGTTGGCGACGGCTATCTGCCACCGTTGGCCATCTGTGATAATGCAGATGAGCCGCCCGCCGATTGCGAGATCGGCGCCGACCAATTTGACAGTTGTATGCGCCAGTTAATCGACGCTCAGCTGACCATGAGCGTACAGGATGTCTGCGATCCAGGTGTCGACGATGTGGCCGAGTTCAGACGAACGCACTCATCCTACGTGTATGCCCGCGAATGCTTAGATGCCCTCGCAGAGAAATGCCCCGCCCTTCAATAGTATCTTCGACTCAAGTGCTTGCAGGCCACTTCGAGAATGCGTCACCACCGCAGAGTGTGCTTCCATTTATATGTTCGATATGAGTTACTCTTTGCGGTCTAATAGGTGCTTATCGAAAAAAAAAGCCTGTCGGGGATGGCTTTTGCTAGTTGAATAGGTCTTGTATAGCCGGATGTGCCAACGGTTTTTAGGCTGTTTGCTTGATTGAGGAGGGGAGAATGAGCCAAAAAATAGGTGTTAGTGTGTTTCTGTTGTCTGTGATGTTGCTTGCTGGATGCGCGACTCGAGTCAGCTATGAGCATATGGGTCAGCGCAGGATGACTCTTGAAGAACACGCTGAGTATGTGGACAAAGCCAAAGCGAAAATTAGCCCAAGTACCTGGCAAAATTACGAAAAATTTAAATCGCCTAGAGACGAGTTTCCAAAGAACTGGGACAGTCGTGCCAATTTGTACCGGCGGGCCAAAGAAAAGGTCGGTTCTCGGATTACCGCGGATCCATCGTTTGCAGAAGCTGATTTCCTTAACGAAGACATCGCTGCGATCGATGAAGTCTGTAAAACATTGGATACGTCAGTTAAAAATGCCCCACGTCTATCTGGTGATGACGCGCGTCGTTTGTACAGCGCACGGCGCATGCTTAGAGATAGCACCAAGACAGCATGTGGTTTGGCCGATGATTTTCGTGCCGTGAGAAAGGAGTTTGCTGACGCCAAACCAAAGTTCATCAAGTTGATGGATTCGTTCGCGAGTTCTAACGCAAAGACGTTTTTTAAGGGGATCTCAAAGGCGTGCCGAAAGGCGGGCATGCTCGATCACCCAAAGTGCAAGTCTCTCGAGGATCCTGACAAGACGAAATGCACCGAAACATGTTTTAAGGCTTCAGAGGCGACGCGGCAGACTGCCATTCGTAAACCGCTCAAAAAATGCATCAAATATGACGTTGAAAAAGCCGATGACGAGGCAATCGAGATGAACTGCCAAATCAAAGTATCCCGCTATCAGCGCCTTACGGAGAACGCAAAACAGCTGGTTGTAAAGACTTGCAAAGACACGTGTGCAAAACAACGAGCTGAAAATCGAGTACTGGCGGAGAGGCTTTGGACTGCGTCGACTAAAGCCATTGCCCTGTGTAAAAAGAAAAAAGAAGGGTGTGATGATGTCCTTAAGTACCTAGAGCTTGGAGGGAAGACTCATCGCAAAACTGCGAAAAAGCTCGAAAAAGCGTTCCAGGTCGCAGAAGAAAAACGGATTCGCAAAGCAGAGGCCGCAGCCGAGAGGGAGAGAAAGCGCGAGGAGCGGGTAAGCAAGTGTGTTCGAAAAAGTTGTCCGCTATCTTTGCAGCAATGTATGGCTTATGACGAACTCAGCTACAACCGTTGGACGGGACGCTGGTCGGTCAGTCGCCGCTGTCAAAAGTACATGTCATGTCGAAGTAGAGATCAATTCAAGGTCATTAAGTGCGGGCAGCGAAAATATCAAAGTTGTCTAAGACGTTGCGGCCGACGTTAATGAATTGGTTGGCCTGGTCATGAACGTTAGGTTGGATGGCCTCATCCAAGGAGACGGGCACCTGTAAACGGGTATCACGAAAATACATCTTGGTTGCATAGCGTTCGAAGCATCCCATCATAGCGGCTGGCACTGTCAGGCGGTGGCATGCGCAGCTTGGCCCCCTCAGCGCACTCAACCTATGTCGAGACCCGTTCACCTATTCGGGGTGATGACTGCATTGGTGTGAGCGTCAGTCCGACTCGATGTCGTAGCGGATGGGGTACTTAAACTGACATTGCTCGGTCTCTTTGCTGCCGGGAATGGTCAGATATCGGGCAACCACTTTTGCTGCGCAAGCGCCGGTCTTGGTGGTTGGCCGATGGCTAACGCAGGTGGGTCTGCCGCCCTTGGTCTCGACTGTCAAATTGACCATTACAGGCTCGCCTGCGAGGGGATGGCATGCATTGAGTTCTCTGCTCAGTGCCTTCATCGCCTTGTCGATGTCTGCCCGATGAAAGCACTCCAGCGCGATGGTGCGCTTTGGGCAGGTTTTCGCGACGTTTTGAGGCCAGGGTTTGGCCGGTTTGGGTTGCACCAATGGCTGTGTGCCACAGGACTGAGCGAGAAAAGAGAGTCCAAAGAGGGCGTAGAGCATGTGATTCATATTGACCGAGACATCTTTAGGCAGTTGACGTTCCAAACTTTAAGTTGAAGCATGACCGTCATGGATAAGCTTCTATTCAAGACCATCGACCTGTCTGAACATGCAGATGTTGCGATCCGATTTCGAGAAGACTCATTTCGGGTGTCTTTTGGTCACGCAGACGATTTTTACGAGGCCGATGGCCTCGGTGCAAAACGCTATCTCGAGTGGCTCTCTGTACGCATTGCCGAGTATCCGGACCTACACGTTCATGTGTGGTGCGAGGGCGAGATTATCGGTCAGTTAGAGGGTCGGTTCGACCGGGGAAGCCCTGCGGTGGGTTATATCAATCTCTACTATCTGGCTCCGGAATGGCGGGGGCGCGGACTCGCGAGCGCGCTCGACAATTATATGTGTGACGTGTTCACCGGGCGTGGCTGTTACGCTGTTCGCCTATCGGTGAGCCCGACCAATGCGCGCGCGATTAAGTTCTATACGCGCCATGGTTGGACCGACCAAGGCCCCCGTTCGGATGGCAGTGAGGTCCATCTCATGGAGAAGGATCTGATGAGGCCCTGACGCCCTGACACCTGATGCGCCTCTCAAAACCAATTATTTCACGTGGAACTTGAACGCGTCTTCAAAGATGGGCACAGCGGCTCAATCGACGTTGACCACCCTGCATGCACCATTTGTACACGATCAGTTTGTTGTCGCTTTGCGCTCTGCTTTTGCGTCGTTTAACGGCGCTGAACCGTCGCTTAAGGCGAGATAAAGCTGTAGGAGAGACAAACCTGCAGGTGAGATCAGACGGTGGAATCGGGGCGCTATTCGCACTCAGGTGTATAATCACCTGACTCGAGGGCATTTCTAAAGACGCGCCAGGTGGTCTCGTTTGGCTCATAGGATGCAGGAATAAAGGACGGGCTCTTCAAGAATTTCTCGCCCGCCACGTTGCGGGTCCATTCAAGCAGTGGTCCTGGCAGCTCATCGACACCGCCGAGCACTTTGTAACCGCGCACATGGTAGACGAGGTAACCTCGGGTATCGCCCATCTGCATCCAGGGTAAATACTGACCCACGCGGGTCCATGAGATCTCGACGGGCGCCGAGAGCACGCGCTCATCTTCGAGGTCATCTCGAGCAACGATGTAGTTAAAGAGTTCACTTGTCTGGTAGACGTCGCCCGCCGAAAACGCGTCGTACTCAGCTACACCTGCGAGGGGAGAACGATAGGATAGAATAATATCGCTAAAGAAGGAGATGCGGTCACCGAGTTCAACAAAGTCGGTCTCGCCGACGCCGTAATTCACAGGATCGTTGGCCACATGCATGACGCGCTGTTCTGGTCGATCCACCTTGAGAGGGTTGGTCCAGCAATTAAGGACTCGTCCAGTGGTGGGGTCTTTATAGACAGACACCTCGCGGCTCAACATGAAGTAGTCGGATGGGCCGTCTTGTGCAAAGCGGGCCACGTTAAAGCCTTCGAATTGGAATAAGGGCCGCCCAAAATCAACGCGCCCACGCTGTGGGTAATCAGCTGGATCCTTGGGCATGACGTTGTAGATGTAGCCGGACCAGTAAAAGACCACGTCGGCATTTGGATCGAGGCTTGCCCGCGTTTTGCGCCAAGCGTAGAGATTATCGGCTGATTGATAGAGGTTGAGACTTCGTGAAGGCGCCTCGTCGACCATTTCAGCGGGTGTATCATCGTCACACACAGGGCACTCTTCACAGACCATCGCTGCCTCGGCGTCTGTGTTGTCCGTCTCCTCCATGTCCATCATCTTTGCTTGATCGATGAGCACGACGTCTGCGTCTGTCTCGTTCTCGGTGGCGCAGCCGAACCCAGAGAGTGCGGTCACAAGAAGTACGGATTGAAAAAATTTCATTGGGCGGTCCTTAAACGATTGAGCCTTCATTGGGGGCCTATCTGCGCTCATTCATCGGTGCGCGCAAGGCATATCGATTTGCCATAAGGGAAACAGTGTGTTGCAATTAAGCAACAGTGGGCATTTGTGAGTAGACGATAGATGACCGATGCGCGGCCGCGAATTGTTGACGTTGAGACATTCTTGGCTGTGGCCGACGCGCTGAGCTTGAGCCGGGCAGCGCTCACCCTGAACGTGTCTAAATCGGTGGTGAGTCGCAGGTTGTCGCGTCTCGAGGCAACACTTAAATCGCAGCTCTTGGTGAGGACCACACGGCGGGTTTCGCTCACAGAAGAAGGTGAGAGTTACCGAGACGACTTGGGTGATATCCGTCTGCAACTCGACCGAGCAACAGAGCGCTTAGAGCGACGCCGAGATAAGCCCGTGGGACTGATCCGATTGGTTATGCCATCATATCTCGGCTCATCGGTGATCACGGAGCAGATTCTGCCTCGCTTTATCCGCGAAAACCCTGAGGTCTCATTAAATGTTCGGCTCACCGACGCGGGCCCTTTTACGATTCCAAAGGACTTTGATCTCCTACTGCTGACTCGAATGAAGGCCCACCAATTACCTGATAGCGATCTCCGCGAGCTCAAACTCGGACGCCTTCGGTCGGGTGTGTTTGCGAGCAAGTCCTATTTGGATCGTCACGGTCGCCCAGAGCAACCCCATGATTTGCTCGAGCACCGTTGCGTGAGCTACCGGGGGCGATCCTGGCGTTTTGAAAAGCGGGGGGCGGAGCCCGTCACCGTCCAAGTCTCTGGCCCTTTGACAACGGGCAGTAATGAAGTGCTGAAGGCGGCCGTATTGAGTGACCTCGGCATCACCTATTCATTTGCGACGGTCTTCCGAGACGAACTTGAGATGGGCCTCGTTGAATCAGTCTTAGATGATTGGACTGAGCAGGCAGGCCTAGACCTACGCATGCTCACCCCAGGTCATACGTTTCCGCCCTTGCGAGTGCGTCGTTTGGCTGAGCTCATCCGTTCAACACTGGGCCTATAGTGAGAGCATTTGCCTACACCTATCCTGTCCGCATCTGAGGCGCAGTGAGTCATCGCCCGCTCGGTGGGTTGAGCGCTCACTGAGGGTACTCGTTGAGTGCTCTTGAATTGCCTCAGCGTCTTTGATTGGGATGCCAAAGCGTAGATCTCTGGCGCTGAATTAAACTACCGACCGTATGGGAACTAATGGGGGTGTGCACAAATGTCACAAACGTAGGCTTGTTTGGGGTGTGCCACATTTGGCACACTTTCCGATATTCTGGTTTTATTAATATTATCAGGATCTTAAGGTTTTTTGTTTTTTTGGCACAGCCTCTGCAATTCCCAAATGGCACAACCACATGGGAGCATACAGATGCAATTGGAAAGAACACGACGACAGACATGGACAATATTGATGAGCTTCTTGGTCGCAGCATTTGCTGGTGGCTGCGCAGAGATGGAAGACGAGATGCTGAATGAAGACACAGCAGAAATTCCTTTGATGCTGGAAGACTCGGAATCCGATGAGATGGTTGAAAAGGTGCGCAGCTGTACGCCGCAGCAAGTGATTAAGGCTGTTCGAGGTGAGGGGAACCCTGAGTGTTTACCACGAACCGATGTACGCGCCCCGAAGGGCATGACGTCGATTCAGGAGCTTGGCGAGGACGGCAATTGGCATCACTTTTGCGGTGGCACTCTCATCAAGAAACAGTGGGTCTTGACCGCAGCGCATTGTGTTGACCGGATCGCGAACCAAGAATTGAGGGACAATCTGTATCGTGTGTGTGTCGGCAAGGCGAACACCAATGAATGCGATCGCCGAAGCACAGCACTTGTGACGCAGATTAAGATACACCCCGACTACAGTGGAAACCTCGAAGACGCCGGTAGTGATGCAGCGTTGCTGCGCATTGGCGGCAATCTTAAGGGTGTAAGGACTGCGCGTTTGGCTAATCGGGCACCGCGCAAAGGCAATCGAACAAAGCTTTTTGGCTGGGGAGATATGGTGGCTGGAAACCTGCAGATGATCTCACCGTTCCTCCAGACAATCAAACCTCGGGTGCTTGCCACAAACCGATGTAAGCAGCTGTGGCGAAGTAAAGAGGACGTGGATATCACCGGCAACAATGTCGTATGTACTCAAGCCACCCTAAAGACAGGGGCATGTCACGGCGACAGCGGTGGGCCGCTGTTTAAGGGCAGTCAGCTTGTGGGTATCGTTTCTATGGGTGACCCCGATTGCGCAGGCGCTGTCCCAGATGTCTTTGCCAGCGTCGCCGGCCTTCGCGGCTGGATCAACGCCAACACTCGGTAGTCAGTTCATCGCTGTGTCACTCACAAGAGGCCGCAGCGGTTGCAGTTTTTGACCGCTGTCTGCGGCCCAGGTTGAACTCAGCATATCCCCTTCAAGACACTTAAGCTGAAGTCTCTGTCATCGCGAACGAATGGTGCTGCCAATACACCACCTGAACCCAAACACCCTTTGGCAGCACCATTCCTTTTCTCTCCGCAATAAGCCATCCACCGTCTTAACTCAGTGTCGCCTGAAGCGGTCCCTCGCATATCCACAGCACAGGCTAAAGCCACCTGCTTAATGCAACTCCGCCGCACCATTGGTGGGCTCTATCACAAAAATTAGGTTCACCGGCGGGGATTGAGAACGCGCCCTGCTAAGGACATAATGCCGCTTCATCGAGCAAGCGCTGGTATATGACGTCGTTGTTGAATTGGCGGGTGGTGTTTGAGAGCACGATGACACCACGACCGGTTTGTCGGTCATAGGCAATATCGGTCGCGGCGCCTGCATCATCGCCACCATGTGCCCTCAGATCGTCACCGGCGATAAACATCCCCAAACCGTACAAATAGCCGTCTCTAGCGTCTGGAAAGGGTGGCTCCTCCATCAACGCAACACTGCCTTCGTCCAAGACCTGCACACCGCGGTGTCGGCCTCGATTGATCATCATCGCCAGAAAGCGGGCGAGGTCGGGTACATTGGTACGAATTGAGCCGGCGGGGTACTCGGCAAAGGTGAAATGCGCCAACGGGTCGAGCTGACCATCGAGCTGGTTGTACATCACGGCGAGTCGATCACGCTGGTCGTCATAGTCAGACAAACGCCATGATGTGTTTGTCATGCCCAGCGGCTCAAATAGTTCGCGTTTGGTGAGCTGCGCGAAATCCGTACCGCTGATGACCTCTGCGATGTAGGCAGCGAGTGAGATAGCGATGCTTGAATACCAGAAAGCTGCACCGGGTGATGTGTCGCCATAGTGATATCCGGCTTCATAGCGCTCGCCCTGCGGCAGGAGCAGAGAGGCGAGCATCTCACCCAATGGTTGCAGCGCCGCGTCGCTCTCACGGATATTTAGTTGGAGAACACTATAGTCATCGCCAGCGATGCCCGACGTATGGCTAAGAAGATGGCGCAAGGTGATTACGCCCTCTGCGAACGGGTTCTCCACCACAAATGGCATCCCCGTCGGCAGAATCGCTGTGGCGAGATACGTGTTGATGTCGACATCGAGCGCCAGCCTGCCAGAGTCTACTTGCTGCATAACACCCGCCGCTGTCAGCATCTTTGAGATGGACATGCCTGCGAAAAACGTGTCTGACTCGACGGGAATGGAGTCGGCGACATCCGCAAAACCATAGCCCCGAGACCATACGAGCCCGCCTGAAGTCACAATACCCGCCGCGAGTCCGGGTATGTTATCTTCCTCCATTCGCGCTCTGATGAAATCATCTAAGTCTGGTGAGACCGCGCACGGTATAGCCACGCCCATATCAGCTCTTGGACCTCGATCCGGTGGAACGCCTGTATCAGAGATGGGCGACATGTCCCCCCGTGTCTCCATGTCCAAAACAGTCATTGATCCATCGGATAAATCACTGCCGTTGCCGCCGTCGTTCAGCGTCATCTCGGCGTCGCTTAAACCTGAATCGATGGCGTCAGAGCTGGCGCTATCAGCTGGCTCGCTGCACGCAAGCGACATGGTTAAGACCACGAAAACGATGAGTTCATTTAATTTTTTCGCCATCTATTTAGACCTCCCAAATCTGGTTTGTATGTCTGCTATTGTTGGGCTCACGCCCGCCCGTTGTATGTCGAGTATGGCTATAAGTTCAATCAGTAAACTGAATGGGTCAGTGATCCAGAATACTGCCATGGTTGAGCCGCAAGGCCAGTATGTGCAGGACGAGTGCTTGTGGTGGAGTGGACCGTCTGATGGTCTACATCAGCTCGATTCGTGGGCGCTGAGCGTTTGAATGAGTGCTTTAGAATGCTAAGCCAGCGGTGACTAGAAATTGGCTCAACTTCACATCTTCGATATCGGCTTTGTAGGTATATCCGCTGACTTTGTGCTCGCCTTTGAGCGTGCTCGCCCCATGCCGCGACAGATACGCGCCGCCCACAAAAGCCATGTCCCGACTGATCGGTTTAGAGACGCCCACACCCAAGAGCACGTGATATCCCGATCCTGTAAACTCAATATCGCCACCGGACGCTCCGAATTTATCCGCGCCGATCTCCGTGGTGATGTTCGACAGTCCCACGGCGCCGCCGAGCTGGAGTTCGAAAGCGTCCATGGGGATTCGGTAACGTGCTGAAAACCCAAGGTCGATGATGCTGACCTTTCCATCGAGGTCATCGGTCTCGCCACCGATAAATCCCAGCCTCGCACCCATCAACCAACGTTTTCCGTATCGTGTATGCCAGGCGACAGACGCTCCGAGGCTCTCGTCAACATCTTCGTCGTCCAATGACATTTCTCCAGTGAGTCCTCGCTTTCCGACGATCTTGTCGGCTTCACTCTCGCTGTTGAATCCCATATTCACTTCGGCCGACAGTCCAAGTCGCTTGGCTGATGAAGTCATCGGCGCGAACGCTGCAAACATGGCTAAAACAATGATTGTCAAATTTTTCATCTCTCTTCTCCGATTGTAATTTCGTGATGCTGGGGCGTTGCCCGGCGTACAACCATTGGCATTGCACCCTGTGTGCCAGTTTTTGAGTTGTTAATGATTTCAGGGCTTTAGTTCTGTTTCTGGGGAGCTTTGTGCTGTTCTTACGCGTGCAGCACCCTTAATAGGCGCGTATTATTGTTCGGGTATAATTATTTAGTTAAATGATTTCAGCTGCTTGGGGCGTTTTGGTGGCCCTGGATACTCGGTGAATACTGTGTAATGAACGGTTTGTGAACGGTTTCGGGGGGACCAGATGTCTTTGCCAGCGCTCCCGACCTTCGGTCTTCGATCTTCGTGGCTATTCATGGCAACTTCGTGCGCACTACCAAGGCTGATATCACGGGCTTGTCTCACTTTTTGCTTGAGCCGCCCTTAGGTGAGGAAATGTAGACATGACCTGAACGAGCTCTGTCAGTGCATGTTTATGGCGGCATTGGAATTTACCTTTATTGGGCTCGGCAGTATGCTCTCAGCCGAGCGCGATATGTCAGTTCGCCAGCGTGAACCTAGGCGATGGCTGGCCCAGCGATCTCAAAGGGGGTGATGCGTGAAGATATGGGCTGGATTTTGGCTATTCTACTTAGCCACATTGATTCAGATTGGTTGCGACGATGCGAAGCAAAGCGGGCCATCTGAAGCCGAAAACCAAACCCAAGTTGATGCGCCATGCGTCGGGCAGTCGGATGGCACCGTCATCGTGGCTGGTGTATTCGGTGACTGCACTTTTGAGGAGCCATGTTCAGAAGCGGGGACACGTTTAAAGACCGATGAAGTCTGTGTTGATGGACGTCTGGTTGAACAGGTTGTCAATGACACATGTGATCGCGAGACAGATGGCGTTGTGATCACTGAAGGACAGCCAAGCGCCTGTGAATTCTCTGATGCATGTACTGAGCAGGGTCGCCGCTCTCGCGTTGATGTCGTGTGCCAAGGTGGCGCGCCTCGAGAGCTAACGGTTCCGCTCAGTTGTGAACGAATGACCGACGGACTGGTTGTCAGCGAAGGCACATTTCCGAACTGCGTGTTTGAGGATGTGTGCGCCGAGACAGCGGTTCGTGAGAGAACCGATACGGTTTGTGAAGGTGGTGTGCGCATAGATAAAGTCGTCACCGACGTCTGCAGACGAGACACGGACGGACAAGTCGTCACTCAAGGTGATTTTGGGCAATGCGCCTATGCGACGCCATGTGAAAAAATAGCAAATCGGGTGCGCACGGACGAGGTTTGCGCAGCTGGCGTGATCGCGTACCAACTGGTTACAGAAATGTGTACGCGCGAGACCGACGGGGTTGTCTTAGCGCCGGGTGAGTTTGGTGATTGTCGGTATGCAGGCCCATGCGCTGAGACGGGTGATCAGGTACGGACAGAGCGCGCGTGTGCAGGTGGCGGTGCGGGTGATCTTGAGGTGTCGGCTGTATGTACGCGCGAGACCGACGGGGTTGTTCTAGCGCCGGGTGAGTTTGGCGATTGCATCTATGACTCAGCGTGCTCTGCCCGTGGCTTGAGGATGCGGATTGATGAAGTTTGCCAAGATGAGAGAGCGGGGCAGCTTGAGGTCACGTCCGATGCTGGATGTCAGCGCGCGGTAGAGCCGAGATTGGCGATCTGTGGCGCAGATACATGTTCGGATTTGTCGAGCGATGTAAATCACTGCGGTGCTTGTGACGCAGCTTGTCCGGAAAATAGTCGTTGTACTGATGGTGTTTGTGAATGCGAGGACAATCGCATGGGGCCTGACTGTGCGGTCTGTGAGCCGAATTTTGTAGGACCTGATTGTGATCAATGCGCCGCGAATTTTATCGGTGAGCAGTGTGAGCAATGCCGAGCGGGTTTCGCTGGTCCTGATTGCGAACCGGTCGCCGATTTGAACTACGCGCTGTATGAACGGAGACCAGGGGTTGCCTTCACGCCCGAACCAGAGTCGGTGCCTTTGCCGCAAGCGGCCTGTCAGTCCAAGGCGCAACAACGCGTTCTCTCCAATCTAGACCTCGATGCTGACTGTCACATCCCAGAGGATACCTGTCTTCGTTTGACGGACGGTGCGCAGCTTGTCTGTAACGGAGGAATGACGGTTGAGGGCCTTGTGTGGATTCAATCGACGCGCAGCGATCAAGATACATTGCTCATCGCCGACTACGTAGAAGTCAGCCCTTCGGGCGAATTCTTTGTGACCGGTACATCACCGGAGCAGCCCTTCGCCCAAAATGTTGAGATCTTTCTTCGTCATGAATACTGCGGCAAGCCCGAAGATGGTTTTGATGTCGATTTTGACGCAGATAACGTCGCTGAATGTCGTCGTAAAGGACAACTCCGCTCGATGGCGGGCATGGTCAAGATCGCAGGTCAGCCGAAGACGACTTGGTCATTGCTGACCAGAGACTCGAGGGACACGCACCAAATTGAGCCCAATCTCATCACGGTGGATCATTGTTTGGGTTGGCGGCCGGGTGATGTCATCTCAGTCGCCGCTACCGGCGGTGACCAAGCAACATACCAAGGCGTTCATAACTGGTGTAATGGCGATGGTTGCATTGCCAAAGAGAACTCGAAGTCAGAAATGCGTACGATCGACACCGTCCGCGAAATGCTTGATCAGGGCTGCGAGATTATTCTCACCGAGCCACTGCAGATGAATCACCGGGGTAACATGGCCGGTGTTGCGTCGCCCATGCTGCGTATTCAGGCAGAGGTCGTCAACCACTCGAGAAGCGTCTTGATTACAGGTGGCCTCCAGCCCGTCTTAGGCGACCCTCAATCTCGTGTTGCGACCCGATTTGATTACTCGAACCAAGGTACACCGTCACATACTTACGGCGAGAATGAAGACCAGTCTCCATGTCGAGTTTGCAAGCAGGTCAATGACCCAAGCGCTGGTCCAAACGACTTATGCACGCAACCTGAGCAGTGCCAAGTTTATGATGCGGAGGGTGAGACTGTTCAATTATGCGGTCAGGATTGTAGTCCACTGGGCATGCAGGGCATCACCACCGCACAGATGCATGGTGGCGTGATGCAAATGTCCCACACTGCCGTAGAGAAGTGTGGCCGGCGCGAACTCGCTGAGTATTGTCTGCATTTTCATCACGTGGGCGATGTTAAAGATGCCGTTCGGCGAGGGACTGTCAGCCATGAATCTTATTTCATTGGCAACGCGGTGCGCGAAGGCATCAACAAGGGGATTACCGTTCACGGTACTCACAACGCGCTTGTACAAAGCAACGTGATCCATAACCAAAAGGGCCCTGGGATCTACATCGAAGACGGAAACGAGTTGGATAATGTGGTCGAAGAAAATGTCGTCATGTGCTCGGAGGTGCAGTCAAACAGTTTGTTATGCAAGCTCAAAAACGCTCGCAATCGGCCGGAGACCACGGACTCAGATTGGAATGAGGTCTCTGGGATTTATTTTCTCGCGGCGATGAACCACACGATTGGAAATCGTGTTTTTGGTTACGACAATGCGATGTACGTGAACCGCAATACCTCCGGGCAGACGGGCCTCGGTATGGCTCGGGGTAAGATTTGCACCTCGTCTTTTCCCTTTGGCTACACCGTTGGCAATGTCTTTCACAACAACGCCGGTTTTGGTTGGTATGCAAACACAGCCTTCCCAATGGACCTCATTAATTTGGGCGGACTCGAGCTTGAGAGTGACGCGGCAAATATGAAGGGCACCGTGACGGATTGGTCGAAATGCCTGCCTTTTTCTCTCGACGGTGAAGACCATAGTTTCAACGTGAAGATTCAGAAGCATGTCGAGTATTTCAATGACTTCTCAGCTGGAGTGTACAGCGTTGGTGACATTACCCTTGAAGACTACACGACGTATGGTGGCAACAAGGGGCTATACTGGAAAACCTATCGCCGTGGACCACGTTCTGGCCCGATTTGTGCCGATTGTACTTTCGCGCGAACCACCATTGAGGGTCCGGGAGGCAGTGCCCATGTCGAGTTTCAAAATAGTGAGTTCTATCGGAGCCACGAAGCCTACC
The DNA here is from genome assembly GCA_049889275.1 of Bradymonadia bacterium. Classification (GTDB taxonomy): domain Bacteria; phylum Myxococcota_A; class Bradymonadia; order UBA7976; family UBA1532; genus UBA1532. The sequence continues at coordinate 25,074 of JBMHDS010000024.1, forward strand.
AGGTCAATCACCATTGCTCTCTTGACGGCGGCACCGGCGGACTGTGTGCGTCTCATTATGACTTTCGCACCAGCCGTTTCTACGAATGGTCTCACGAGCAAAATGATTATGTGCCGGGTGGGCCGTTCTTCTACTCAGGGGTATTACCGACGACAACGCTCATTTTTACACCCGATGATGAAGTGCTCACCCACGTGACTCAAAATGTTGCTTTCGACATCGACGCGGAGCCGCGTTGTGATAACTCGACGCCCTATGCAGGTGATGGTTGGTATGCTTGTAGAAACACAGTTGGTGACGCTGAGGCCGTGCCACTCGAATTAAGAATCGTACGGATCTACTCCCCGAATCGCGGACTTCTTACCGTGACCAATCATTCCGAAGGCGACCGGGTTTATCCCATCCCATGGACCACTTACGGTCCCCAGAGTGGTGGTGCGAGCGCTTACGGCGTGCTGCCGAACTGCCAAGGACACGACTGCCCGAACTATATGATGGTCGCAGGCTACGTTTTTTCGATTCCAGCAGGCGCCGAGATCAGTTTGTCGTTTCAAAATGTGCTCGACGAGACGGATGTTCTCGCTGACCTGTTCACGCTCGAATATTCCGATCAGCAAATGCAACCGCTCACCGAATTGACGATCCGCTCGGTGACCGGAACTGGGCTCATGGATAGTGACCAAGCGTGTACGATCTCATCCGACCATGGGCGGGCATTTATCACGCCCTTTGGACCTGTACACGGTGCAGCTGGTGCTTGGTACAATGAATGCGATGTACGTTGGCCACTCAATCATTCGATGCAAGACCTGATCGATCGGTCCTACCAGGGTGACGGCGGGCATCATGGTGGCGGTAACAATGGCGACGGTAATCCACCAGAGATTGATTTATCTGCTCAACCACCAGAACCATCGCCATTCAGTCGGCGGGCGCATCCTGCACCGGAGCTCGTCCTGGGCTTGTATACCTCTATCGCTGGATACGTAGACGCTTACAGTCATGATCCGACTTGTCGTGGTCAATCACCTTGCTCATGGCCAGGTTGGGGCAGCGTCGATGGTGTATGTGAGGCATGTGATATCACTTGGTTTCCCGGATGGTCACAACAACGGGCCTTCGCATTTGATTACCAGCTTGGCGAAGACGCAGCGCAGTTAGAGACCGATCGGATACTGAAAGTCGAGATGGGACCAAACTGGTTTAGTTTGTTTGAGTTTCCACCTGGTCAGACCTTAGATTTGACCGATTATGATGTGCTTCATTTTGAAGTATGGACCCCCGGCGTGACCAATCTCGCAATCAAGACCCGAGACTACGGACCAAACCGTGTTTGGGATGCGGCACTCGACGACATTGAGCGCACCAAGGCCCTCGCTTTTGACGACAACCTCATTCCGGGTCAATGGAGTGTCATCGAAATCGAATTGGATGAACTGTTCGCACCTGATGGCCCAAGACAACTCGGCCAGATGCTGGTCGTTGACATCGGGCCGAATCTGGCTGGTATGCCGCTCTTCTTCAGCAATGTCTATTTTTATCGCCGTCCATGACGCTCATATCGCTTGGGCGTGACCGTACAGGGCTGTTCGGAGACTTTTAGTCGCTCAATCAATGAGGTGCTGTTGGCGCCCTCGTTCAAGGGGGCTAGATGCAGTCGTTGTTGACTGTGCGGGTATGTGGAATCGGCAATCAGCTTGAGGTTTACACCACTCAGAAGATGGCATGACTGAGCCCTGGCGATTGGCATTTGTTGTCCCAACGTACGGTTTATGGACAGTTTTTAAGGGCCATCAGCATATCGTGAGAGCGGCCGCTCAAGATACACGCCTCCGACGACTGCCCGTTTTGGGTTTTGACACCTTTAACCGCCAATTTATCGGGTCTTCTCGAGGATGAAAGGTGGTGGGCCAGGCTTGCGTGACCTGGGTTCAATTCGACTTCGATTTAAAAAATTGATAGCTCCTCCAACTCGTGGCCCAGGTGGGCGCTTACATACGAGGGAGGTGTTTTTCATGCGGGCTGCGTGTCAACGGTTCTGTCTAGTCATTGTGTTGGGCTTTGGCCATCCGGTTTATGCGGAAGGGGAGTCAGCTACGTCGCAGCGTGCCCCCGATGAGGTGGCCATCTCGATGCTCGCACTCAAGAATCTAGTCTCGCGGTCGCAGACCGTTGATGTCCCTGGACTTGGCGTCCTTCAGTACACAGCGCCGGGTGCGCTCTACCCCTACGCTTGGGGTTGGGACGCTGCTGTTCATGCGGCGGGATACGCTTACTTCGATACCGATCGAGCGATCGCAGAGCTTTTGGCGTCGGTTGGCGGCCAAGCCAAGAACGGTATGGTGCCTCACATCGCGTTCTATAATCACACGCCCGACAAACGCTACTATCCAGGACCGAGCGTCTGGCGACATCGGTCAAAGTATGGTGTGCCGATTTCAGGTATCTCTCAGCCCCCGCTGATGGCCGTCGCCCTTGAAGTGATCGCACGCAGGGCAACGCTCGATGGAGCGCTATCAGACCAACGCCGAGCGTTGTTGCTGAGGCTGTTCGAAAGCGCTTTGGACTACCAAGCCTGGTGGTACGCGGAGCGCGACCTGTACGATACAGGGGTTGTCGTCTCAACACACCCCTGGGAGACCGGCATGGACAATAGTGGCGCTTGGATCGAGGCGCTGAAACGGGTGCCATTGGATCAGGTACCCGCTTACAAACGCGTCGACCTAAAGCCTGATGGAAGTAACAAACACGAGCGACCCACAGATACCTTCTACGACCAAGCGACGGTGCTCTTGTCGTATCAGCGAGACCATGGGTCGTACTCATTTAAGGAGAACGGGACCTTCGTGAAGAAACGCATCGATGGGCAGACCTGGCAGATGGGAGATGTGGGCATTAATGGAATCTTGCAAAGAGCCAATTATGCCTTAGTCGCGCTTGCAAAAGATCTCGGACGAACCGGCGAAGTCGAGCGCATCGAACGCTGGATTAAGAAGACTCAAGCTGGCATGCAGAAATACCTATGGAACGAGGCGCTCGGGGCCTTTGTCTCCTATGATTTTCTCGCCAAGAAGCAGGTTCCCGTGGTCACCTCTGGTTCATTTCTCGCCATGTATGGACGCGTCGCGAACACCGCACAGGCGAAACGCATGGCGGACATGCTCAAGAGCTGGCGAGGTCAAAAGGTGCGCTATCTCGTGCCATCGACAGCGCCGGACCATGCACTGTTTAATCCGGTCAAGTATTGGCTCGGACCGGTCTGGCCTCACGTCAACTTGATGATCGCTGAGGGCCTTAAAGATGCTGGCCAAAAAACGGCAGCCCAAGCGGTGACAAAAGATACGCTGGCACTCCTTGAGACAGGCGGTCTGAAAGAATATTACCACCCCCTCGATGATACAGGTCACGAGCCAAGGGGGCTTGGGGCTGGAGATTTCGGCTTCACGTCGGCCGTCTACCCCAGACTACTGAATCTCGCCGTCGAGCTCGGGGTCCGCAAAACGCAGCCTGACCGCAGCACCTATCGGTCTCTGTTCCGCTTTGTCAAAGAGAGCCTTTAGCAGACGACCCAAACAACACGCGCACTCGATGTGCGCAACCCCGCATGCTTGCGCCGCGGCCCGCGGACCTGAACACGCGATTACCCTCGGAAAGATTGTTGCGCTGTTTCACAGATTTAGGGACACTGATCATCAGGGGAAAGTTAGATTACATTGCGTGAGCTTGATGCATCTTTTGGGCCTTTAGGGGGCTAGACTTTGTGCATCGAGATAGGAGGGAAGCTGCGATGGTGCGTTTTAGGCGTACGTATGCCTTGCTGGTTCTTTTTGCCGTCATCTGCCAATGGACGGCAGCCTTAGGATTGCCACATCAATTTGGGCAAGTGGGTCAGATTACCGATGCGAATGGGCGTCCCATCAACGACGTTGTCGACATCCGAGTGAGGATTTATGACTCGGCGTTGCGAGGCGATGTCCTTTTTGATGAGACTCATCGAAATATCCAACTGGAGAATGGCGTCTATTTTATCCAGGTGGGTAGCGTCGAAGTGCTCGAGACAAGCCTCTTCGCCAGGGACAGTCTCTACCTGGCGGTACAGCTCGACGATGAGCCCGAGCTCCTTCCCCGCAAGCCACTGACCCTTGTGCCTGGGTCATTCTATGCGGAGTTTGCGAAGAATGTCGTGGGTGATATCACGCCCAACTCAGTGTCTATCGGTAATCAGTTGGTGATCAATGAACGTGGGGAATGGGTCGGTGCGCCCACGGGGCTTCGTGGTCCAGCGGGTCCACCGGGTGAAGCAGGTCCCGAAGGGCCAGTGGGTCCACAGGGGCCTGCCGGACAAGCTGGTGGTGACGGGTCACCCGACACGCCGCAGCAGGTCCTTGCGAAGATCGTTCAAGTGGATGGTGCTGACTCCACCCTCGATGCTGATACAATCGATGGTATTGATTCAGGCGACTTGGTGATTACAACAGCTGACGTGTTACAGCGTTTACTGATGGGGGACGGCGCGGGTAGCGGCGTTGATGCAGACCGCCTTGATGGCTTCGACAGCACAGACTTTATCCAAACAGGTGCCGAGGTACTCGCCGCGCTTGTTGGCGTGGATGGTCGAGATTCAGGCCTTGATGCAGACCGCTTGGATGGTCTTGACAGCACTCAGTTCGCTCGGGTCGGCGAGCTTGCTGCGGAGGCCTCTCTTGAGCGTCTTTTGGAGGTAGACGGTGAAGGCTCAGGGCTCGATGCGGACACCCTCGATGGTTTTGACAGCAGTGAGTTTGTGCGAACCACCGCGCAGACCATCGCGCGCGTGCTTGACGGAGACGGCGAGGGCAGTGGTGTCGACGCTGACCGCCTCGATGGTTTCGATAGCAGCCAATTTGTTCGCACGGCGGCCCAAGTGCTCGCCTTGCTCCGCGATGTAGATGGTGCGGATTCACTGCTCGACGCCGACACGCTCGATGGCTTTGATAGCGCCGACTTTGTACGGACCGCTGAGCAAGTCCTTGGACGCCTACGAACCGTTGATGGCGCAGGCTCTGGTGTTGACGCAGACCGCCTTGATGGGATCGACAGCAGTCAATTTGTACGTACCGCCGCACAAGTCTTAGCGCGGCTATTAGAAGTGGATGGCGCGAACTCAGGTCTAGACGCAGACCGTTTGGATGGGCTCGATAGCGCTCAGTTTGCCCGGGCCGCGGAGATCACTGCGGCGGCCATTCTCGCACGCTTACTCACCGTCGATGGTGCGAACTCGGGGCTTGATGCAGACCGCTTGGATGGTATCGACAGCTCCCAGTTCTTACGCACTGCACAACAGGTACTCGCAGCGCTGCGCACTGTGGATGGGGCTGGTTCCGGTGTGGACGCCGACCGCTTAGATGGTGTTGATAGCGCCGCCTTTGTGCGGACAGCAGCGCAGGTCTTGCAACGCCTCCTGACGGTCGACGGTTCAGGGTCGGGCGTCGACGCCGACCGTCTCGATGGGCTCGACAGCTCTCAATTTGTTCGGGTCGGTAACGTTGATTTAGGCGAGGTTGCGCGCATCGACTTTGTCGGCGGGCCAGCGTTGATCTCCGATAATGGTCGTTTACAAATCCAGGCGGGTGGCGCGGGCGAGGGCGAAGAAGGTAACGGCAGCATTTACTTTACCAACTCGGAGGGGACTGTCACCGGGCGTATGGACACAACCGCTGTCGGTGAGCCATGTCAAGGAACCGTCAACGGCTGTGGGCAAGACGGAGACGCGACGGTCGCCGGCACGGTTAATCTGCACTCTCAGTCATTGGTTGGCCGGCAATGCGCAGACGCGGTCCGATATCTTTCGAGCACAAACACGAACGCAAACTCAGACCGGATCACGGTCACCGCCGATGTGAGCGGTAATTGTATTCGCGCCGGTGATGAAGTGCTGGTCTTGAAGCTGACCAACAATGATGCCGGTCGTCGCGAGTTCAAGACTGTGGCGAGTGTGTCAGGTCGGACGATTCTTTTTACGAGCAGGCTCGCGGCTGGTTATGACGGTGGGAACGGACGGGTGCTGGTTCAGCGTGTTCCAAACTACGCAAACTTGACGGTGCCGAATGGTACGCAGCTCACCGGCAGCGCTTATTCCGGCAGCACAGGTGGTGTGCTGGCGATTCGCGTAGCCGGTCGGGCGAATATCGACGGAACCATCAACATGTCGGAGCGCGGTTTCAGTGGCGGCGCCGGCGGTAACAGCTCTGGTCCTGAAACGCACACGGGCCGACGGGCGTCCGGTGGCGGTAATGGCGGACATGGTGGCGGCGCGCGCATCTGTGGCGGTGGTCGAAACCCTGCAAGTGGTTCGAATGGCGCCGGTGGTGGCGGTCGAGGCGGCGGCACCGGTGGGGGCCACGCTGGCGGTGGTCCACGTGGTGGCGGCGGCGGCGGCGGCGGCGGTAACTCCGGAGACAATGGCGGCGGCGGTGGCAACGGATCTCAGCGCGGTGGCAATGGCAACCGCGGTGGTGGTGGTTGCCATGCTGGTGGTGGTGGCGGTGGTGGCGCGTCCTATTCCGTCCTCTCCAATCCGGCACCAGCCGATGGTGCTCGATGGTTCATGGGCAGCGGGGCTTCTGCTGGCGCACAAGGCGGTGTTCGCTGTGGTGACCGTGCTGGCTGTAACGGCGGTAACGCGTACGGTGGTACAAGCGGCGGACGCGGTGGTGGCATCATCTATTTAGCAGCCACGGAGCTCAACGTGAGTGGTTCTGTGACCGCCCGTGGCGGCCGCGGTGGCAATGGCAGCAATGGCGGCCGAGGGACTGTGCAGGGCTGTGAAGGCGGCGGCGGCGGTGGTGGCGGTAGCGGCGGTGATGGTGGTGCAGGCGGTACCATTTATCTGACCGGCGCGACCGTAAACCTCGGCAATAATCGAGTGAGCGCTACTGGCGGCCCTGGCGGAAGCGGTGGCTCGGGTGGTGCCGGTGAGCGTGGTCAGGGTTGTGGGAGCCAGTCGACCGGTGGGCGTGGTGGTAATGGCGCGTCTGGCCGCACCGGTCCAAATGGACGCGTTTTGGTCTTCAGTCCGAATTCGAATGGCGCCACGACACCCGGCGCAAATGTGAATAATGGTGCGCTTGAGACAGGCGGCGGTGCCGCTAACGGTTACGGCAAACTCCATATCGGTAGCGTGGACACTGAAAACGCTGATTTAGCTGAGTACTATCCGGTCGCAGATCAAACGATTGGGCCTGGTGACGTGGTCGCCATGAGCGATGACGGTGCGCTTGGCGGCGCGGCTCTTGTGAAGGTGTCCGCAGAGAACCCGCATGGTCTGGTTGGTGTCGTGTCGACCGCGCCGGGTGTGACCCTTGGTGCAGACTCGAAGCTCGCGCGGCGCGCGGGCAAAGTGCCACTCGCTTTGGCGGGACGGGTTCCCGTTAAATTTAGTCTCGACAATGGGCCGGTGATGGTTGGTGACAAACTGACCCTCTCTCGCTATCCCGGCGTCGCTGTGAAAGCTCGCCCGGGTGATTTGTCCATCGGCACAGCACTCGAAGCGTTTACATCTGAGACGGGTCAGACGGCCGCGACCGTTATGACGCTGGTTCATTTGAACTACGGAAAACCGCGCTTGGCGTCGCCTGAACAGACCGATGAGATTCAGGCGATTTGGCAGACACTTGGCGAGCTCAGGCGGGAAAACTCACGGCTCAAAAGGCAAGTACAGCGTCTCGAAAACCGGCTCCGTTCTAGGCGGAAACCATAGATAGAACGTTATCCGTGAAGATTTAAACCACAGTCGTAGACTTTGGAACTCGTGTGCGAATGCCCGCGCACGTAGATTTAGGAAAAAGATAGGTCATGACCAATCGAATAGAATGGAAACCCAGTCAATTATTTGGACTCTTGGTGCTCTTGTTATCGATGCTCGTCGGATGTAGCGGCGGCGATGACGGTGGTGGGGCCGGTGGGTCTGGTGGCATGTCGCAGGGCGATGTAGGCATGCGCCCCATGACCGATGGAGGGGTGGGCGATGTGGTCACGCCTGACTGCACTGCGGACACCGATTGTGCCGATAATGAATACTGTAGCTCGGGTGTATGCAACGAAGGTTGCCGACTGACGCCGACAGCGTGCGCGGACCAAGACGGCGTCGGGCGTGGATGTGATCCGATGACCCGTACATGTGTTGAGCTTGTGCTTTGCTGCTCGGCTGGCGAAGGTTGTGCTGACGTTTTACCGGCAGACTGTCCTGGGCAGCGTTGCGAGACCGACGAGGGGTGTGCCGGTGCTCAGCGGTGTAGTAGCACCGGGGTATGTGTTGAACCTGCTGTCTGTACTGAGCAGACCGACTGTCTCGGCGACCGGGTCTGCGAAGCGGGCGTATGCCGCTCGCCTTGTGAAGAGAATGCCGACTGTGAGGGCGCGCAGGTCTGTCGGGACGGCCAGTGTCTGGCGCAGTGCGACACAGAGACGGCATGTGAAGATGGCTACGAGTGCTCTGATTCGGGCGTTTGTGAGCCTCAAACCCCATGCTCATCGAGCGACGATTGCGATGGCGGCGTGTGCCAAGATGGATATTGTGGGCCGGCTTGCAGCGCTGACCAGCCCTGTCCGGATGGTCGTCGCTGCACAGACGAGGGCGTTTGCGTCGTCGTGGAGATGTGTGTCCCCGAAGCGTGTGCCTCAGGAGAGTGCTTAGATGATGAGAATTGCGTGCCCGCGTGTAGTGAAAATGCAGAGTGTGCCGGCGCTGAGGTATGTGACGATGGTCGCTGCGTAGCACCCTGCGTTGTCGGTGAGTGCGATGGGAACCTGATCTGTGATGTCGACTCAGGTCGGTGTATCGAGCCCCTTGGATGTCTCGATAATCCAAACATTTGTCCGCAAGGATTCGTCTGTGGCGATGGCGGCGTTTGCGTTGAGGCGCCTGAATGCAATTCTGATATGGAGTGTGCACGGGATGGTCTGATCTGCGACGACAATGAGTGTGTGTCGGGATGTACCGCCGTAGATGGCCTGCGCCCTTGTGGGCCTGGTTCGATCTGTGACCCCATGACTCTGCGCTGTATCGACGAAGGGTGTTTAGGCGATAATGACTGTCCCGATGCGTTCATCTGCACGCCGGAGCGCGTTTGCCGACCTGGTTGTGTACTCAGCGGCGTTTGCCCTGGTAATCGCGTTTGTGATGGGGCGACAGGCATCTGCCCAGAGCTGACCGATTCGTGTCAGGCGGCCGCAGATTGCGATGGCGATCGGGTCTGTGATTGTGTCGTCCGAGGTGACTGTGGTGCCGATGGGGGTCGCTGTATCGATCCCTGTTTGAACACAGCTGCATGTCGAGCCATCGATCCCACAACGCAGTGTAATATGAACACGGGGATCTGTGAGCGTGACCCCGACGCTTGTTTGGGTGCCTTCGATGATGCCCGCTGTGGTCCAGGTCGCATCTGTGGGCCCGGCGCGCGTTGTGTCGCAGGGTGTCGAGTTGATAATGATTGCGAAGAAGGTTTTGTATGTCTCGATGGAAACCTGTGCGGGCTAGAGCCCGAATGTCGTGTCGATGCCGAATGCGATGCAGGCTTCAGGTGTGCTGATGGTGTATGCACAGACACGTGTCAACAAGACCCTGATTGCCCGGATGGTTTCATCTGTGGAGCAGAGCGTACATGCGCGCCCGACCTCGGCTGTGTCGACGACGCTGATTGTCTTGGCATTGATGGTACCATCTGCCTGAACTTCAATTGCTCGCCTCGCTGCGGCGATAACGCGGATTGTCCCGGCGCGCAGGTGTGCGCTGTCGGTTCTGGGCTATGCGTCGATGGATGTTTTGACGACCTCGATTGTCCGGGCGGTGTGTGTAGTCCAGTGACGGCACAATGTGAAGCACCACCAAGGTGTGTCGACGACAACGATGGCGTCTGCGCCCTCGGCGAAGTCTGCATTGAGGGTGAATGCGTGGCCGGCTGTCAGCAAGACCCTCAGGTTTGCGATCCAGGGACGGTATGCGATGTACAAACCAAT
>JBMHDS010000025.1:0-6534 GCA_049889275.1 Bradymonadia bacterium
CGCGTCCGCTGGGCCACCTCACCTGCGGACACCTCGATGGCGCCATAACCCACCCGGCTTAAACGCAATCGATGCACACCCGGTTCCACCACAAGTCTAAAAAAACCATCGGCCCGGGTACTCACCGTGCTCTCGCCATCTAAGGTCTCAACAAAGATACCGCCGTGCCCGGCCTCATCGGTCACACCCTGTAAGCGCGCGACACCTTCAACGGCTGTCTCGTATTCTCGTCTTAAGCTGTCCTCAATACGTAGACCGATGTCGTCGACCACAACGTCTTCGCCTGGGCCCACGCGCACATACGTGCCCACGGTCAGAAAAGGTGTCCCCGACACACCCACTCGATATGTACCAGCCGCAATGCCCTCAAAGGCGTAGCGACCCTCTGCGTCAAACTCACCGACTAACCCCTGGCCCTCATCGGGCGCTAAGCTCAGCTGCACTGCAGCCTGCAACTCCGCCGCATCAAAACCATTTGGAAAAACCAGCCGACCTCGAATTGAACCCGGATTTGCGACCAGTACGATATCTGACTCTATCCGCGTCTGCTCACCGGCAGACACCGCCACCGTCTCTTCTACCGCTGCATAGCCATCACGGCTAAACCGCACCGTCACCGTGTTCGATACGCCGCCATCAGAGAGTATCGTCTCGCCTGCGAGTTTGACCTCGAGTCGAAAGCCGCCGTCGCTCGATGTAAAGGCCGTCGCCTGAGAGGCCGCCGCTTCCACGAGAATCCCACCGTGAGCCTCAGCGCCCTGTAAAAGCGCGCGCCCGGTAACCACCGCCACCTCATCGTTTGGATTGTAGCGACCAGAGATCGAACCGAGGCCCGTATCACCGTTTCCAGCGTCACAGCCCAGCGCAAGAGCGCAGAACACCCCAACTAAAGACGCCCAAAGTGACGCTCCAGAGAGCGCAATTCGCCTGCTGTGATTCGATTTTAAGGTCATCTCTCTGTGCCCCTGATCCCTGCCTCACCTACATTTTGCCATAACTAAACTTCAGATCGGACGGAATTTAGGCGAGCAGTTCCACCCGCAATCTCAGTGACCGGACCACCTTGACCTCTGGTGCGAGTCAAACTGGGTCAAGCTGCAGGCAAGGTGCCCAGTAGAGTCTTCAGTGTGAGGCAAACAAGGGGTGCAGACATGAAGACTCAACTGACAACATTCATTCTCTTCGCAGCGATGACCACCGGCTGTGGTGCAGACGACCTCGTCGCACTCGACAACACGCAGGTCATGGAGATTCCCGCTGTAGAGCAGGTTGCTGTTATCCGCTCACACGACGAAGACCAAGCAAGCGCACAGAACGAGCGCATCGCCGAAACAAACGTCGTCGAGCCGACAATCGAGCCGGTCGAGACCAACGACGGCGAGACCGCACCCACAGTCATGGCGCCACAACAATTCATCCGCATGGATAAGACAAACGAAGAGACCGCCCGCGAATTCGACAACGAGTCAGACACCGACGTCGCAGAGTACGAGTTCATCGTGCCTGAGCAAAACGACGAAGACGCTGACGACGAAGATGCCTGTGGTAATGGCATCGTCCAAGCCGACGAGCAGTGCGATGACGGCAATGACAACGACGACGACTGGTGCTCAAACGAGTGTGTCTCTAAGACCGAGTTCAAAGAGGCTGAGGCTGTGCTCATCGACGAAGACTTCACCTTCGGTATCGGTGGTTTCGATTTCTGCAGCCCGCTACGATGCACCGGGGATAACTGCCCCACTGTCTCCGCTGGCGCGGTACAGCTCAAAGCTGCTGACAACTACCTGTGCTTGCCAAGCATCCAGGTCAACGCACGGGGTCGATTGGTTGAGCACGCTTTCACAATCAACGCCAACGACGCGCTCCACCGCATCGTCATCCGCGATGCCGACGCAGACGCTTGGCGCGTTGTCTTGAACCTCCGTGACGGTCTCATCGAGTACCAGTCACCACAGACCGGTGAGCGCACCGCAATCTCTGTGGACATGGATAACACAGAGGGTGAGCAGTTCTTTCGCGTTATCTTCGACAGCAACGCACAGGCGACATACATCGTGCTCGGTGACACCTTCTTAGGTGAGCTTCCTTTCAACGCTCCACGCGTCGACAACGTCATGTTCAGCACGCACGGTGCACAGAGCCAAGACAACGCACCTTCACTCGACGACTACCGCGTCGCTCGCTTCAACTAATCAAAATCAATCGGCCACCGGCGGTGTCTCACAACGCCTCCAAACACCCCAACCGTCGGTGGCCCACCTTCCCTCATCCCGCAAAAAGAAAGCCACCGAAATCGAATTCGTACACTCTCACTTAGGCTGACTCATGGTCTGCCAACGAGGCAAGGGATTGGACGTTGACGACAGGTCCCACAGAGCATAGGTTGGCGGCCAAATCATTCAAGCGGTTATCTCAATGCTTAGATTCATTCCAGTATTCGTTTTGCTCACGTCCACGGTGGCGCTGGCAGACCACGGTATTTTCAACGCCACAGCATCATCTGCGTCGGCCAATACGGTCGTACAGCTCGAACAGCAGCTCGGACGCTACGAGGTCAATGCCAGCCAAGGCCGATACAGTATGTCGTACCTGCAAGTTGAGTTTGCTCTTCTCGAGCAATTGTCTGTCACGGCGGGTGTACCCTGGGTCACGCTCTCGCCGACCGGCGCACGAAGCGAGGCCGGTCTCGGTGATTCAACCGCTGGGTTCAAGTACCAATTAACACCCTCCGGTGCCCACGGGTTTGGCACCAGTCTCGGTTTGAATGTGGAGCTACCAACGGGGGATACCGACAAGCGCATCGGCGGTGGACACTATGGTTTTGAAGGCGTGTTTGCGGTCTCAAAGCGCCTATCGAGCGAGTTGCAGATCATCAGTCGGCTCAGCCATAGCTTCGCACCCGATCACAATCACGGCCACGGACACAGCCATGGTGGCGATGAAGATCACGGTGACGACGGTGGCGTGATTCGCCCACACGGCGAGCAAGAGTCTACTGCGTTGATTTCGTTAGTCTACGCAACAGAGATGCAGTTCATCGAGACCGCAGTCCGCGGCGGTTTGGCATTCGACCACGACGAATCCTACGCTGCGCCCATCGACCTCATCCTGCGGGCGGGATTTAACGTCGGTAAACGCACAACGGTGGTCACAAGCATGTCACAGACCGTTGCCGGTGAGATGAGAGCGCCTTGGACCTTGTCCCTAGGGCTGACGGTCAACTACGAGCGGCACACGCACAGCCACGATGAGAGCCATCATGACCATCATGATCACGACGATCATGACCACCCTCATGCCCATCACTGAAAACATCGGATAGCTGAGTCTCGGGCTCATCAGGCATCAGGCGGTGCAATGGCCACAGCGCCAGCGAGGTTGCCTAGCGCTTGATTAGACGACGCTGTAGGCCATCTGGTCACGTCGCCTGTTTAATAAGGCTTACACCCGCCGACGGGGCATTCAAGACATGAAATCGGTGGGCGTGGCGGAGCGCAAAAGCGCAAGCAGACCTACGCGTCGCCGCGCTCGTCGCCCTTGAAGGTCTTTGTCGCGATGACGTTGCCGAGGGCAATACCGATCGCCGCGCCAATACCGCCGCCCCAGCCTTGGTCATCAACGCCTGCAAGCTTAAACAAGACCGATGCGAGAACCGTCGCCGGTATGGTACAGATAACAGTCCACTTAACCACATGAAGTTGTAACTTACTCATTCTCATCCCTCCGTTAATGATCCCCACTCATACGTTCTCTAAGAGACCAAACGAGCGCAAGATAAGTGTTTAATCTGATTTGTATGATTCAGTCTCGTGTCACATTCGTCAGCCATGTCTGCAGCTCAACAGTCTCGCCTTGTAAGGCCAAGTAAAAACCAACCATGGCGCCCGAGGCGTCCGACCTAAACTGAATCTCACCGATGGGTGCACCATTCTCTGTAAGCGTACCGCCCGCATTCCAATATCCATTGATAAACTCACTCGGATTTGGCTTACCGTCGATAAACGCTGCATTTGTGAAGCCATCGGTCACAGCGTAGGTCGTGCCATTATGGGTCCACTGGTTGCTCAACCGTCGCTGTGCTGTGCTCGCACATCGGCTCCCGTTAGAGCGAAATGGGCGGTTGCTACAAACCAACTCATAGGCCCAAGACTCGTCCACGCGGGCATCGATGCCAGCCCCGGAGAGCTGACCGCTCATCCTGTACTCGCCGTTGTGCTGCAAACCTGTGCTGTCATTTTGAAAACGCAAAGTGCCCGCCAGCTGCAAACCCACATTGAAGCGCTGACCATTAATCTCAACATCACCTTCGATGTTCATGCGTCGATTAATGCCCAAGCTCTCTGAGACGAGTTTGAGCCCGAAGATGCCCGGCGCGTTGACTATGATGTCCACGCGGTGGTCACCGTCCATAAAGGCATCCGGCCCATCGACGAGTTGACCGCGCATGTCGTCCACTTGGACCTCGGCCGAGTAACCATTAGCGAGGTTGATGACCAATCTGTCAGCGGGGCTCTGGGCATAGCTAAATACCAGCCCATTGATGGGGCAGACCATACCGCCTGGACCATTGAGCGTGAGCGTACCGCTGGTCACAAGGGCTTGCCCACCCATCATGTAGCTCGCGCAGTAAGCGCCATGCAGCGCCACATCGATGATGGTCTCTGCCGATTGCTGTGCCTGACCAGGATAACCGATGGCCGCCAAAGCACCCTGCTTGATGGCGCTGTCTGCGACGCCGCCATCATGGTTCGGCATACCCTGACCACCTGGACCCTCTGACGGGCTCTGCCCATCAAAACCTGGGCTTTGCGATGTGGGCTGTTGACCCACCATGTCTTGGCCCTGCGCTTGTCCGCCAGACAAGAGCACCACGGGCTGTGCGGCGTCATTCGGCTCGACGCCACAGCCGGTCATCATCATATGAGAGGCCAAAAGGGCCGTGATGAGAAGAAAGCGAATTCGGCATTTTTTGAGTGTGTTCATCATGAGTAAGAATACCTTTCAGTATGATGACTATCTCTTTAATGCGATGGGTGTGCCAACTTCTCAGACCTGCGCAAAAAACAAACAAAACCAACAAATACATATAGTTAAACAAAAAACCGCGAATCAAAAAAGCGCTCAATCTGTCAACATCCTCGTGTGAACGGTCTTTAGACAACGCTATGAACGGTATGGCTTCACGCCGTATTTGCAGCGGGATTAACATCGTGACTGAACCATCATGCGTCACCGACTCACAGCTCAGCGATAAAGAGCGGATGACCCGTGATTGAGTGTGGCCGCCCGGTAGAACATGATGCACCGATATCCATACGACCCGCGCATTGGTACGACCTGA
This sequence comes from Bradymonadia bacterium, assembly GCA_049889275.1. Taxonomy (GTDB): domain Bacteria; phylum Myxococcota_A; class Bradymonadia; order UBA7976; family UBA1532; genus UBA1532. Next base: position 5,342 of record JBMHDS010000025.1, read on the forward strand.
TGAACCGACGACTCTGGGCGTGAACCCGATGCGGGTGCGTGTTATGTTCCGTATCGACGCTAACAGAAGCACTGAAAATGGTGACAGACATTGGCATATCTCGGCGAGACAATGGATGGCTCGACTCTGGTCGGTACACGGTCTGGGCAAGACGATCGCACACAACCGAACGTACCGTGTCTGACCATCGCCTATCATCCAAACATCCATCGCGTCGGTGAGCAGCTGCGTATGGCCGAGTGCCTGCTTGGCCAGTCCGTCGAGGTGAGTCGGCTGATCCCAGCATGGAAGACACCAGCGGGTCGGACCACCCGCGGATTAAACGACCCTTACTTGAGCCGAAAGCCCCTCCGGTTTAGCGGTCATGCGGACGGCATCTGTATCGACCCGGTGGAGACAAGCACACCCATCAGAGCGGATGGAGAGCTGATTCGGCAGGCGACCACGTTCTCGGGACACGCGCTGCAAAACGGTGTCATGATCGAATTTGGTGACCGCGTTGTCGCGGTCTTACACTGGGCCTATGGACAGGCAGACCGTGGCGAGAACCTCGGTCTACTCGGTGTGAGTGCCGCCATCGCCACCGTAAGACAGGAGATTCGCCGCGTTGGCCCAGAACCCGTACCGGTCTTGCTGCGCGGCTTGTCTGGCACAGGCAAGGAGCTCGTGGCGAAGGCGCTGCACGAACAAAGCACACGGTCAAAGCGACGATTTGTAGCCGTCAACATGGGCGCTGTGCCGGAGACAACCGCGGCATCTGAGCTCTTTGGTCATGTCAAAGGCGCCTTCACCGGTGCGACGGCAAATCACCCAGGCTACTTCGGCCAGGCCGATCAGGGCACGCTCTTTCTCGATGAGATTGGCGAGACACCGACGAGCGTGCAGCCGATTATGTTGCGAGCACTAGAGAGCGGGGAGGTCCAACCATTAGGCAGCCAACGTCCCCGCTCTGTAGACGTACGGATTGTGGCTGCCACCGATGCAAATTTGGAGCAAGCCATCGAGCAAGACAGCTTTCGTGTGGCCTTACTCCATCGCTTGGCGGGCTACGAAATTCATGTGCCACCGCTCAGAGCGCGGCGCGAAGATGTCGGCCTGCTGTTCATGCACTTCTTCAAAGCGGAGGTCGAGCGTATCGGCATGGGCGACCGCTTGCGGCCGGACGCCACAGATAAGCATTTGTGGCTACCGGC
>JBMHDS010000026.1:0-29160 GCA_049889275.1 Bradymonadia bacterium
CAGGCTGACAGAGGTGGACCATGAGTTCACTTGCAGCCTGCGGCAGTGAAGCGCGCAATCTCGCATAGAGTTCAGTGGTTCCCGCAGGCACTTCAAGGGGTAACACGCTCGGGTTGAGTACATATTGGCCGCGCTCAGCGTGTCGTTCAATCCCCCTTCGGCAACGCGCAACAGCGGTCTCGATCAGAGCGATGGACGAGACGTCGGACAGGCGTTTCTCGAGCCAATGACCAAACGTGAGCGCGAGGGATTCATCGTTTAAGATGGCGTCATGGAACGATTGGGCCGTAAAGAAGCTGTTGAGCTGGGTAAAATCAAAGTGCCGTCGAAAGAGCAGTATGGAGACGGGGAATTCATCGATAAGTCCGGTGAGTGCGCGCGCACAGCGCGTCTGGTCGGCGGACCAACGGCGCCGATCACAGCGCGTTAGGTTTTCCCAATCCATGGCAGAGATCTCGAATCGAGAAAGCGTTTCGCTGCAGCGGTTATAGACCCGCTCTCTCAGAGTTTCATCGAAGAGCATGCAGACCACGAGGCGTTGTAGTCGTTTTGGCGTCATTCGACTGCCTCATCTTGGCGCACGAAGTGATGGCCGAAAATCGCGTCGATTCTCTCGAAACCAGGAAGACAATCTTCAATCGAGTTGCGCTCGCACTCAAAGACAACGGCTCGAAGCGCCGTCGCGCGCTCACCAAGACCGGCAGCGATGGTCCATGTCTCATCGAGCACATCGACTGTATGATCGTCTTCGACGATGCGAATTCCATCGATATCAAAGGCGCTCGCACCGGCGATGTGCGTTTCAATGATACGCTCGCAGGGAAAGCCGTCGAGCCCAGTCAGCGGGTCATGTCCCATCACTTGTTGATAAATGGCCAAATGTGCGGCGTCGAGGAGCATGCCTGTGTCGGCTTCATCTAAGACGAGGGCGAAGAAGTCGAGTAAGTGTAAATCGCCTACAAAAACGTGTCCGGGCGGATTTTCAGGCAAGACTTCGAGGCCAGTATGCTCGCGTAGTCGGATGATCCCATCAGCGAGCTCTCGCGCGCTGTCGCGCGTGAGTATTGGCGGTAGCAGAAGCATATGGCCACGCTCGCGACGGCCAAAATGCCACAAACCCGCATCTCCACATATCCAAGCGGGTTGTACCTGTTCGACGAGTTCATCGAAGCGCGCCATCCATGCGGGGTCAAAATCCGCTTCGTCATCGAGATTTAGGTCGAGAAAATGATAGGTCGCCGGACGCCCTGACTCAACCCAGGCTTGCGCGTCATCATCCAAACCGGTCTCGACGCTCACCCCGACCTCTAAGAACTGAGCGTACGTTGGGTAATCTCTCACCAAGTGCTTGATATCTAGCGCACCTTGGTGTCTCGATGCCCCGTATTCGGTGGACACGCCAATACCTAAACGCGGTAGTGCATCACATCGCTGACTGAACGCGGTCATGAGATCAATCTATCCATCTGCGGTTGTGGTTAAATTCGCGAATAGTTCGGTCATGTCGACGTACTCTCCGTGCTGACTCGGCCCTTCGCGGTGATGATATTCGATGACCGAGTCGGCTGCAAAGGTCATGTGCGTGCTCGACCTCGTACCATAATCGGGCGTCGTCACATGCAATGCAGCCAGGGCTTCTGGCATCGAACCAGGTTGAGACGACGAGTCGGCGGTGGTCGTATCTTTCAAGATATCGCGGAGCAGATGATTCATTGGCAGCGTCCCGACGGACGCATCGTAGAGCTGTCTTGCGCGCTGAACCTTAGGGTTTTTGGGGTCATTAAGGGGCCCGTTTGGAAGCACTGAGAAGCCCGGCGCCACCGAATCGATGGAGATCGAGTCACGGCCATAAGCGATAAATAGTTGAGTGGGCGCACCGAACAACAAGTTAAACGGGCGATAGGGATTGCGTTTAAATTGGAGCAACCAATCTTTCGCTGAGTTGGCATCTTCATGTTGAAGTACTTGAGCGACCAGCCTCCCTCGAGACGTCCGGTCGGCATAATCGTCTGTCGGTACATGCCAGTTTGTCACGGCCGCAAGCATACCATCGGCTCGAACCCCCAGCCAGGTTCCCCCAGCCAAGAGATCTTGACCCGCGACAAATGGCACAGGCTCGTCGAACACCCGCGGTATGGTCGATGGGCGCGAATAGAATTCATCGCGATTGGCAGCCAAGAGCAGTGGCCGATGAGCCTCTGGCTCAAAGACAAAAATAATCGTGCACATCTTCAGACGACCGGTACCTGAGCACGCCACTGCGCGCGTACATCTTCAGCTGTTTGCGTGCGACCAAGAATCTCATACTGTCGAACGGCGAGGTGCCATACAAACTCCGCCCGGTCGCGCTCACCATTCTGAGTCAAAGTATCTGCACACTTGTGCGCAAAGATTGCGATATCCAAATCAGCGAGCGTCGTGTTCATCAGCGCCTGCAAATCAACGACTTTGGAATCAAAACGGGAAAACGCCTGGAGACTGACATCACAGTAGAGCGACACGGCCGTGATCGAGAGATAAGCTTTCTTGGTTCCGATCTGTCGCACTTGTTCGATGGCTTGTTCGAAGGCTTTGCTGGCCTCATCGAAACGACCAAGCTCCATGAGCACGATCCCCAAATTCGCATCGCTGTAGGGCGCATCAATACTACGTGTCGCGTGTAGATGGGCGGCGGCCTCGCGGTATGCCTTCTCCGCTAGCGCGAGGTCTCCGAGCAGCCGCTCCGCATCACCGAGGAGGCCGTGAGCCTGTCCAAGCCCCCACTTTGAACCCACTTCTTGAAAAAGCGCCAATGCATCTGTGGCAATGGTTTTGCCGGCCTGAAACTGACCCGTGGTGAGTTCGATTCGGGCTAATCCCAGCAAAATGACACCGGTATCATTGGCCGTTCCATAACGACGGCCCAACGCCAGTGCCTCGCGATAAAATTCCCTCGCCTTGTCGAACTTCGACATGGTGCGATACGCTTTTGCCAGAGCACCGACGCAGTGGATAAGCAGTTTCGTTGGCTCCCCGGAGCGCGCGACCGCAACGGCATCCTGGTATACGGGCAAAGCCGAACGCGCACCGACGGTCGCCTCAAGACAGCGACCCATTTCGAGGCGTCCCCTCGCCTCCAAAGACACATCGGCATATGCTTGTCCCGCAGACCAAGTCTTAGTTGCATGTCGCTTCGCCGCAACAAAACGGCCTAGAACGCGAGCGCAAATCGCCCATCGCCAGCGCACGTCAGCGATACATCGAGGCTTAAGCCCGCTTCTACGTCCCGCCTTGTACGTCAAGAATGCATTCAACAAGACGCGCAACGCCTGTTCGTAATTGGAACGATACCGCTGAACGTCTGCCTCTTTGAGCTGCTCGGAAAGTGCCTCAGCATACTCACCTGCTGCCAGATGATGTGCCGCTATCTGAGTTCTAGACGGCTGCTCGGCCTTACGTAGAACCCGAGCACATACAGAATGCACCACGGACCAATTCTGTTCGGATTTGCGTTCACTCAGGAGGGTCTCACGTAGCAGGTTGTGTGCAAACGAGAGCGTGCCGACATCATTCGGTTCGAGTAGCCGAGAATCGAGAAAACGCTCGATCCAGCTGTACTCAATTTTCACGCTTATCCCCCGGCAAACGGATACGAGGTGTCGAAGTTGAAATGAGTGCCCTAGGGCCGCAGCGACCTCGAGAATAGACCGGGCTCCATCATCGAGCGAACCCAAGACCGCATGGAGTCGTGCCTCCCACACGCCCCGAACACTGTCTGGCAACGACACCGTCCCGCCAGGCCTCAGGCGATAACCATTAGAACCTGGCACCAAGGTACCCTCTGCAATGAAATGGCTAATCAATTCGCGCGTGAATAATGGGTTGTTAGCCGAGCGTGCGGCGAGCGTCCGAATCGTTGTGTCATCGAGAGCGAGTCGGTGGGTCAGTAGCTGGGTATGAGCATCCTCGGACAATGGGCCAAGCGCAATGGTCTCGCATGTCTCTCCCTGGGTGATCGGCGTCAAGAGCCTACGCACTCGGCGATCGTGCTCACTCCCATCTTCGCGCACGGTGCAAACGAACAAGAGTGGCAGCCTGTACCAGTGTCTAATCAGATACTGAATGAGCTCAATCGTCTCGTTTCCCCATTGCAAATCATCCACTAAGATCAGCTGCGCGCGGTCTCGACACAAATGCGCCAGGATCTGTCCCACCACTTCAAAGCGATCGCGCTGAGAGACAACCAAAGACTGCCCTTCTTTCTCCGGTTCGGGTGCTGAATCGACAATGATCTGACTGGCCGCCGCCGCGTAGGCCGAGAGGCCACATTCCTCCATCACTGCTTGGGTTCGAGCGTGGACGTCTTCATCGGTGAGTCCATCAACTCTGAAGAGACGATGTAGCATCCCCCGTAGGCCGCAGGTCGTCGTCGCGATGGACTCGTGACGGATCACATGTCGCTGAGCCACGCCAAGGCCGTGGGCCCGTCGACCTAACCAGTGTGCAATTGCCGATTTGCCCTGACCAGCCTGACCAGTAATGACGACGCTGCGGAGGCAATCATGATGGCTGGAACGCCTGAGGGCTGCCCAGAGAATGTTCCGTTCATCCTCTCGCCCAAAGAGTGGTGGTGCAGCCAGATCGAATAATGACCGGCCCGTATCACTTAAGGGCGGTAATGAGCGTGGAGTCGCGGGTTCGTGCCAACGCAATGGTATACCAGGGAGTGAACCGCGTCGCTCCGCAAGCGCCCAAGACATGTCGGACACGGGCACAAAGGCAGCAGGCGCGACGATTGTCGGACCGGGCGAAGTATCAATTGCCGCGCCAAACACTGGCCGTGTGTCGGACTCCGGAGGCGGGAGATCAAGCAACGCAACGGCTGCATCGGCGGCAAAACGAAATCGCTGCCCCGTGCGCTTAGCCATCAGACGATGAACCCATGCCAAGAAGCCTTCAGGAAGTCCCCTCTCATCGGAAAACACCGGTAGGCGGCCCTTTAAATGACCGCGAAATATCTCGTTAAAGTCTGAACCAGAGTACGGTGCGCGACCTTCCACGAGCGAGTAGGCGAGACAGCCGAGAGCGTAAAGATCGGTCCAAGGTCCAAAGGCGCGCCAGTCGCCGCGCACCTGTTCCGGTGCCATGTAATTGGGCGTACCCACCATCGTGTGATTTGAGCTATGGGCGTCAGTCGAATCAGTCGCAAATGCCACCCCAAAATCAGTCAAGAGTGGCCCACGCTCGGAGAGCAGCACGTTGTCAGGCTTAATGTCACGATGGACGAGCTCATGGGCATGCGCCACAGATAATGCATCGAGCAGAGCTAACAAGGTCGCCTTGATCTCGGGCCACTGCATACGACCGAGACGGGAACGTAAGGTGCCGCCGGGTACCCACTCCATCACAAGATAAGGCGAGCCAGGCACGAGGTGTTGCAAGTGCGGATGGTCGAGCGCTGTCTCGACAGTTCCATAATCAGCGAGTTGAACAATCCCATGGTGACTCAAACGCGCTGCCGCTCTCACCTCTGCTGCAAAGCGTTGACGAAATAGCGCCTGACGTGCTTGGACGCCCGTCATAAACTTGATGGCGACGGCGACTCGTTGCTCACGATGAACGGCCCGCCAAACCTCCGCCATGGCACCAGAGCCGGCCGGCTCGATCAAGCTGAACGGCCCAATCTGAGGCATTTGTTCAGGAGTGAGCCGCATCCCTTGACTCAATCCGCTTGGAGGGGCATCACGTAGACTGACCCGTTGTTCAAACCTGTGGCGCCACCGTAATCGGCACCTACCGCAAATGCAGGCTGACCACCGAGACGGCCACCCGAGATGGTCTGACCAATTCGCGTATTGGGCCGCTCCGTTTCACCGATCAAAAGACCCACTGGCTCGGGCAAGACGCCATCTGCAGTGACCCGATACACCCGGACGCTACCCGCCAAAGTGACGCCACCGACCCGATCTCGCGGTGCCCCGACCGCCACGTAGGACCCAGAAATACCGACAGCATAACCGGCCTGAGCGTCTCGAACGCCACCCTGAATCAACCAGTCTGCGCCAAGTTCGTTGAGGAGTTCAGGTGGCTCCGCGTTACCGACGGCTACGCTCTTGAGTGGAAAGTCTCGCAACAGGTGCCCTGGAACTAACCAGGCACCACCAACGGGTATATTGTCTGTTCGGCGCTGCCAACTACCGACCGCGAGGTCAGGTAGGCCATCACCATCGACATCACCGCTCGCCAACGACCAACCAGCCTGACTGAACTGCTCTCCCGTCGCCATGCGAACGAGCCTCGCTGCAGGTGGACAGTTGGGTGCCCCGAACCCGTAGACAATTCTGACGGCGCCCTCATCTCTGATGCCAGGCCGGTCTTGAGTTCGACTGCCAAGAGCGAACTCATCACAGCCATCGCCGTTCACATCGCCCATCGCCACGACCGCCCGACCCGAGTTACCTCCTTGCTGAGTGCCGACGTAATTGTAGTAGGTGTCACAGATGACTTGAATGTCGTCAGCCGATGCGGTCAGTGGTCGACCTGAGATGACATACGCCGCACCGGAATCATTTCCTGCAGGCCCATCGAAGCGATAGGCCCCGACAACAATGTCGCCTAAACCATCACCATTAAAGTCAAAACCGCCCGAGAATACCTCAGGGGACGTACCGCTCGTCGCACCCCAATGCGCAAACGCAGGCCGGCCCGTAAATGCGTCCGGCCCCCCTCTAAAGATATACACACCTCCGGTTGAAAAGCCTCGCTGCTCACACTGGTCCGGCTCCACGCAGTCGCCGCGTCGACATATTTGCGCGCCAGGGCAGTTGGCGTCCGCATTGCAGCCACGGCAACCACCATCGACGCAGTTCCGCCCGTCGGTACAATCAGCTCGACCTAGACACGCTGGTGCCGGCGCTGACCAAGGACTGCGAGACAGATTGGAGTAGGTTGGCCGTTCATCATCGCGCAAGAGAACTGCAAAATCATCGTGACCATCGCCATCAAAATCACCGATGGGTGCGACGCGCCAGGTCAGATCATTCTCGCCGTGGTTTGGAAATCCGCCGAGTGATTCACCTCGGACGTCAAAGCCACCGCCTGGTTGCCCTCGATACAACCAGATACCACCGCTTCTCCGTGCTGTGGTGGCATTATTGGGTGCCGATGCAACGATGTCTTCAAAGCCGTCACCGGTGACATCCCCGACGAGCGCTACGCCGGTACCAAATCGAGCCCCACCCACGTTACGGGGGTAGTCTATGGGTGTGAAAACATCAACTTGCTGAGGCTCCACACCATCCTCAGGTTGTTCATCCAGCTCGGGCTCTTGCGTGATCGCAAAGGTTCGTCCAGCGTGGAGGAATAGACTCGAATCCATATTGGCGTGGGCGACAAGGTCATTGAGGCCGTCCCCATTCAGATCGCCTACCACAGCAATCGATTCGCCCAGCCGCGCGTTGACAGTCTGCCCCGTAATCACGCGAATCGGCTCGACGCCGGGGACACCATCGGCCCCGCCAGCGTAGACATAGATTGTCCCGGAATTCGATGGGCCAAGATCATCCACGTACGCCCCGACGATGAAGTCCTTTACACCATCTCCTGTCACGTCGCCTGCGGTCACCGCGATGCCGAAGTTATCGAAATCGCTCTCACCAAAAGCTGAGAAGTCAGCCGTTAGGACGGAACGGTGCTGCGTTGTCGGCACCGCATCGAATTCAGACCCCAGGAAAATGTAGGCTGCCCCGCGGTCCCGTCCACCTGTGTCGCCACCATTCTCACCGACGAGGATGTCGGAGAGACCATCAGCGTTAAAATCGAGCACCTGCACGCGCCGGCCGAAGGCACCGCCATTGATCGCCACGGAATCTGCCAAGATCAACATCGCGGGCTCGTCGGTGACGCCACCGGGTCCCGTTGCATCTCCAGGCACGCCTGCCAAGACAGCGACGGCGCCAGCATTACCTACGTTGTTGACGTTGTATCGAGTTGAGCCAACAGCCAGGTCGCAAAAACCATCGCCGTTGATGTCGCCCGCGGCCATGGATGTCCCCATTTGAAGGCTACGATAGGATGACCAAGAACCATCATCGCCAAGGCGTTTACCCAAAACGATTTGGTCGGGTTGCGCCAAGAAGCCGTCTTCATAGCCTAGGAAAATAAAGATCGCGCCTTGATCGGTTTCAACGGGGTTGGCCATGCGGTCTTCATAGAGCTGAACTGCGCTCGCGATGTCCATACGACCATCACCGTTGAAATCGCAAACGGCGACGGCGTGTCCAAGTCGATCTTCTCCGCGAATACCAGTCAGAATATCCACAGGCTCTGGACTGAAGAGCCCATCAGGCTGCCCCAAGTAGATGAATGCGCCACCAGCGTTCGACATACCGGGGTCAAATCCTCGGGCGCCGACGACCAGATCGAGCAAACCATCGCCATTGAGGTCTCCATAATCGAAGTCACGCCCAAACTCATCGTCGGCTGCCAAACCTGCGAGGACCTGAGTTGGCACGCCAGGCATACCGTCTTCATCGGCATGGTAGACAAAGAGGCCGCCACCATTCGATGCGTTGATATCGGCTCCGTCGTGCGCCATCAACAGGTCGGGGCGACCATCCATGTTGAGGTCTCCGGGAGACGCTGAACGAAACCAAACCCGGGCATCGTCGAATGGGTCCATCTCCACCTGCAGCGACTCGACCACAAAAACGGTCACTCGAGCGGTCACACCGGCGAACCGATCGCTCAGGTCGAGGTCGTAACGACCGGCTCTGAGTCCCGTCAAGCGAGTGCCCTGTAGCGATACGCCCTGTTGAGCTGTGTCGATCTGTATCTGGCCCGTGCCTCCAGCGACCGTCAGCGGGATGGACGAACCGGTGGGCACGTAGAGTTGATTTGGGGCAATCGAGAGTTCAACGTTCTCGTCAACTTGAATCTCGACGTCTTGGTGTTGTCCGGTTTCAATGTCCGTGATGCGCACGATGTCTGCGCCCACCCGGTCACCCGCGGTAAAACGACCGGCATCCGTCACAAGACCACCACTCCGATTCGAGTTCATCTCGAAAACGAATTGACCTGAACCACCCGATACTTCGAACTCGAAGCTGTGTCCACGGTTGACGCGACCACCTGTGGGCAAGACCGCCATCGTCTCAACGATCGAGATCTGCAATCGGGCCTCACCGAGGCAACCTTCATCGGTGAGAATAATCGTGTCGACAACGCCGACGGCCTCACCCGCAAGATAAGCCCCGGTAGCCTGATTCAACGCTGCGCCAGAGCCATCGTCCAGTAGTTCGAAACGCCACTGCCCCGTCCCACCCGACGCAACGAATCGCACTAAATCGAATGGGCGTGCGGCTTGTTGTGGCGAGGTCAGTTGCAATGCTGGATCGCACGCTGTGAGTCCTTGATCGCTCGGCGCGACATCTGTCAACGCATCTGGTGCGCCGGCATCGGCCACCAGAACATCCGGCTGACCAGCATCGATGGAATCTACCGCTATGTCCAGCTCTACAAACCCATCACGGGACGCGTTCGCGTCAACGCCGATATCATTGGCGGGGCTAGGGTCTTCATCAGCCGACGGACCACAACCGGCGACCATGACACACAACCAAACCGCGCCCATCAACGCTATTCTCATGAACATCCTCCCAACTTTCCCGATTGATGAACCATAACCAAGCTCGATTATTTTGGCACGCACAACATGGATCAGTATGATATATTGCAGAGCATTGGGGACAAATGAGCATCATCGGCATGCGCGTCAAATCGGTCGGTTGGATTCGGTCAGGCTTAGGCAATTTAGTCGGTTGCCACTTGATACGATACGACACAGGAGAGCGCGCGGTGGCAGGGAGTATTAAGGGTGGTGAGCACCAAAAGGCTATGGTTAATTGGATTACCGCTAGCAGTGCTGGCTTGTAATGAGGCGTCACCGACACAGGAAGCGTCGAGCGCCGATATGGAAATGATCGTAGACGCCACAGTGTCTGTAGACATGGAACCCGAACCTGACTTAAGCGTGCTACCGGATGCGAGTGTCGGTCCTGAACGGCTACCCTTTGGAGATCCGGCACCTGCCAACAGCCGACTCGCGGTCGAAGGCCACCAAGGGGGCTGGGACGTGCTGGATGATGGGCGCATCGTTTACGAGAGCGATAATCAATTTTGGCTTGTCCAGGACGGAGACACGACAGGATGGCCGATGGACGGCCAACTGCTCGATGCTGCGCTCGTAGACGGCACGGTGCTTGTGCTCAACTCGAATGGGCTCTACGCCTTGGGTCCACTCGGACTCGAACCGTCACCGTTACAGATGTCCCTCGGCCAAGTCAGTCAGCTTCGACCGGACGGTCGCGGTGGTTTGTGGGTGGTCGATAGCGGGGGGCTGCACTATTGGCGAGAGGGTACGTTTAAGTCGGTACAACTCCCTGACATTGAATTGACGCTCGCGCAGAGACGCTCGGCAACGGGCACATATGAAAACGAGCATGTGCTTTGGGTCTGTGATGAAGACCAGCTTATCGCTGTAGGCGAGAATAGGGCATGGCGGTTTGATTGGCCGAACCCCATCGATTGGATTACAGCCACGGCTGACGGGCTCTGGGTCGCTGCCGATCAGGAGTTGGCGCTCATCGCAACCGACGGCGCCATCTCGACTTGGGCACGTCCGGGCGGTTCATCGGTTGGCGTTGGACACCCGAAACGTCGGCATTTGTGGTTGAGTTCTGGGGTGGAATTGCATCACTGGGATGGCAGCGCATTCCGACTGCGCGACGACGCACCGGATCACGCTTCGGTCCGCTCCGACGCGAATGGCGCGCTGCATTTGGCGACGGCTCGAGGTATTGAAACAGTCATCGGTGGACGTTTTTTAGCCCTCGCTGGACTTGACGAGAATGGCCGGGTGGCGTCGCCGACTGAGGTCACCGTGGAACCAAGCGATGGCGAACGCGTCACGTCAGTGATGGTCGCCATCGACGGCGACGAGCCCATCCCCGTGGAAAATTCGAACGGTTGGACCTTTGTGCTCAACCCGAGTGATATTGGCCCGGGCTCACACGAGTTGATTGTCGTCGTTCGCTATGACGACGAAATAGAGCTTCAAACAAAGATACAATTCTTTGGGCCGCCATCTTGGGAAGAAGACATAAGAACAATTTCGGAGACCTACTGTGTGGCTTGCCACGGCGATGGTGGTTCGGCCCACAGAATGGTCACTCGTGAGGAGTGGACAGCTGAGATCGTCATGATCATCGACGATATCGAAACAGGCCGAATGCCTTACGGTTTGCCTCCGCTCAGTGATGATTTGGTACAACTCGTCCGTGATTGGCAGACCTCAGGATTCTTGGAGTAGCCGATGAAATATAACGCAAATTATCTCGCTCTCGTGTTCGCGCTGTCAGCGATATCGCTGAGTGCACGCGCACAAACCGAAGAGCGGCCGATCAGCGAGCTGGCCTGCGACCCGATGCAGGACTTGATGGAGACAACACGTTATCTCCGCGCGTTGAGCCTCGACCTGCGTGGGACCGTCCCCACGCTCGAAGAGATTGAAACGGTCGAGTCGCTTGGCGAGGTCCCTGAGATGATGATCGACGAGTGGCTCGACTCAGACGCTTTCGCTGAGCAGGCTGTCCGCCTGCATCGTAAACTGCTTTGGAATAACGTGAGCAATGTCAATCTGTTCGCGGCTTCCTTTCGTCTCGGTAACCAGCAGGGATTATTTTGGCTGCGCAATCGAGCGATGCGCTATCGTGGTGAGACCGTTCCTTGCCGTAATGAACCAGCACAATTCGGACCAGACGGAGAAATTATCACCGACGCAAACGGTCTCGAAGGTTATGTCGAGGTCATTCCCTACTGGAGTGAGACGAGAGAGCCAATTCGAATCTGCGCATTCGATGCACAAGACAATCAAGTCACAGAAACCGGTACTGAGTGTCGCCTCGCGTCAGGCGCCAACGATGCCGATTGCGGCTGTGGGCCATCGTTGCGCTGGTGTACCACAGGACAAGAGCAACGCAGCATCACAGTGGCTATGGGAGAGGCTCTCGACCGTTTTATGTTCTCAGTGTTCCGGTCAGATGCGCCCTACACGGAGCTCTTTACAAGTCGTCGAGGCTTCGTGAATGGTCCACTCACCTACTTCTGGCTTAACCAAACCGGTGCAAACGGTGGCTTGGTGTTTGAGCCTGCCCCTGTCAATCGGCAAGCGCTGACGCCACTGCCGTACACCGCCGAGGGCGCATGGCGGGAGGTCGAACTGCCCGAATCTCATGCGGGAATTTTGACGCGCATGGCATTTCTGTTGCGCTTTCAAACGAATCGTTCCCGAGCCAATCGCTTCTATGATGCTTTTCTCTGCCAACCCTTTAATCCGCCGGCCGGCGGGCTGCCGGTCGCCGACGAAGAGAGCGCTCGCAACCCCGACCTACAGCAAAGAGCCGGCTGCAAATATTGCCATGCACTGCTTGAACCAGCAGCCTCGCACTGGGGTCGCTGGACAGAACAAGGCGTCGGCTACCTCAGCCCGGCAAACTTCCCGGCGACCCGAAGCGATTGCGAGGCCTGTGCCCGTCGTGGTCAGTCCTGCAGTCGAGAATGTCGCAACTTTTACGCGACGCAATCATTCGCTCCGGAAGAGGACGACTTTCTCGGGATGCTGAACGCCTATAAATTTCGGCGGGATGACCATGTGCGCAATATCGAGGTGGGTCCGAAACTGCTTGCGCTATCAACGGTTGCTGACAATCGATTACCAGCTTGCGTCGCGAGGCGGACAGCCGAGTGGCTGCTTGGGGACGGTATGCTGACCAGTGAAGATAGCGATTGGCTCTCTGAGCTGGCCCGACAATTCGTCTTCAGTGACCTCAGCTATAAAACGCTCGTGAAGAGCGTCGTTATGAGCCCGCGCTATCGGAGGGTCCGATGAAATATTGTTTGTTAGCGTTAACGATCATCGCCTTCGGATGTGACTCGAGTTCGTCGCAAGATACAGCCGTGGGTTCCATGGGTCCGATGCAGCCACCCACGCAAATGGAGCCGACATCTCCCGCTCAACCAACGCCCAGCCAAACACCTGGGCGTGAGTCTCCAACGCCCACACCTAGCCAGGACATGCGGCCGGAGGCCCGCGTGACGCCAAGCCACTGGGGTGAAGCACAAACCGCTGATTTGCGGACTCCTGTGGAGCCCGTTGAGCCAGGTCGGGCTCGGCGACGAATGAACCTAGATCAACTCGAGGCAGCGTTCTTGCACGTCAGCGATGGCTTGAATTGGACTGAAAGGCGAAATAACCAAGACGTTTCTTTATTTCAGACGCTTTCGGCGACGCTCGGTAAACCCGACTTCATTCAAGTGACAAACGAGGTCTTAGAGCCCACGGCGCTGTTCCAAAAGTTCTTAGACGATGCGTCGAGGCAAGTGTGCCAAAAGATGATCGAACGAGACGAGGGCTTACGGGATGGCGTGACAATTTTGTTGCCTCGTGATCGAGAGGAGCTCAGCCCCGAAGAACGTGTGCAAGCGCTGGTCAAGCGCTTTCATAACCGCATTCTGTCCAGCGAGTCGAGGGACCTCGCTCAGTGGATGTGGTTCTTAGACACTGCGTTGCGTGTCACGGACACCCGTGCCGAAGCTTGGCATGCGATGTGTGTCGCGCTCTTCACGCACCCTGATTTCTACAGTTATTGAGGAGGACCGCCATGACATCACCGAAAAATACCGGAATGGGTCGTCGCAGCTTCCTGAAGGCCGTTGCCGCGACCGGGGCGGCTACATCGTTTAGTCTATGGCCGAACTTCTCTCCGCTCGCCCATGCGCAGAGCCATCACCCCGATGGGCCAGACCGATATTACATTTTCTGTTATTTCCCAGGCGGTTGGGATGTGCTGCTGTCCTTGGATCCACGTGACCCGGCGGTCTTTACAAATGGTAATCTAAGGACCACGCAAATTCAGCCCGGCTACGAACTCCTGCAAAACACCGACGGACGACTCATCGAAGCCGGTGGCATGACATTTGGTCCACATATCGGTGAGCTCGCTCGCCATGCGGACCGACTGGCCCTCATCCGCGGAATGAGTATGGATACACTGACTCATGAAGTTGGCATGAGGCGCTTTCTGACCGGTAAAGCGCCGAGCGGTCTGCAAGCCCGGGGTTCATCAGCGGCAACTTGGTTGGCAGGCCATTTTGGTGGTCAGGAGCCCATACCTAATCTGGCCGTACAGGTTGAATCGTACAACCGCGAATTGCCCAATTACGCGACGGCTTTGAGCGCAAACAGTGTCAGCGATTTACTGCGTTCATTACGTCCCGCGGAACCAACGATCGGGTTCCGCGTCATGCAGCAAATCAATGCGCGCCTGCGAGACGCCGCGCTGTGTCCGCGGGGCCGGAACTCAAAACTTTGGCAATCTGCGGAGGCTTCGCGCGTCAAAGCACAAGAAATGGTGCTCGGTGGCTACGGTGATGCGTTTGACTTTCGGGCAAACACGCCACAAATGGAGGCATTACGAGGCCGTTTTGGATTCAACCGAAATCAGACGAACACGCCTGAAGTGCGCGGTGCCATGGCGGTACAAGCAATTACAACCGGCATTAGCCGATGCGTCAGCTTATCGGTATGCGGCGGTCTCGATACTCATTTCGACGAGTGGGAAAACGTTCAAGGTCAAAATCAAGAACAAGGCTTCCGTGTCGTGTCACGTATTATTGACGAATTGAGCGCCAGGCCTTACGGCGACACGGGCGAGTCTTGGCTCGATCGGACGGTCATCGTCGGCTTCAGCGAGTTCACAAGAACGCCATTGATCAACACCCGCGGCGGGCGAGATCATGCGCTGATGAACGCGTGCTTTCTCGCGGGCGGTAAGGTACGCGGCGGTACGGTCATCGGCCGATCATCAGACGTCGGCATGCAACCGACCACCACCAACCTATTCACCGGTCAGTTCGATGAGGGGGGTGAGGTCATTCGCCCAGAGCACGTCTTACAAACTCTCTACGATGAAGTCGGTGTTGGTGAAGCCCCCGACCTGCGCGTTCCTGAATGCCGGGAAGACCTTCTCGATCCATGCGAACAACGCATTGCCATCCCGCGCCTGCTACGAAGTTAACCGCCTCGCCATCGCTCGTCGCGCGAGAGAAGGTGTCGTAATCGAAAGTGCGACGACAATGATGTTTCAAGGCACATCTAGCGCGCAGCATCGTTATGCAGCTCATTCGGTCTGTGGGGGTGCATCAACTCTGCGCCTTTCATAATTTGCTAGACGACGGCTGCGAGACGATCAAACCTGCCCATATTGCATAAAGAAATGAGGGTTCTGATGCGCAGTTTTGAGATCAGATTACCAGATGATCTTCATCTCCACGTGAGGGATGGAGACACGATGAAGGATGTTGTTGGTCATACAGCTGCACAATTTGGCAGAGCGATCATTATGCCGAATTTGAAGCCACCTGTGGTGACCGTAGCCGATGCAGAAGCATACGCGGCGCGAATTAGATCCGGATTTGGTGATGCCGCTTCATTTGAGCCACTGATGACACTCTACATGACGGATCGAACGACTCCGGCGCTCATCGAGGCCGCCGTTTCATCTGATAGTGTTCACGCTTTCAAGCTATACCCAGCCGGTGCGACAACCAATTCCGATTCAGGCGTCACCGACATTACAGCCATGGACGATGTCTTCGCCACGATGGCAAGGAATGGTATGCCGCTGTTGATTCACGGTGAAGTGACACACTCAAACGTCGATATTTTTGAACGCGAGACGCGGTTTTTAGCCGAGGTCCTAGCCCCTCTGATGAAGAGGCATCCTCAATTGCGGATTGTCCTCGAGCATATCACGACAGCTGCTGCAGTCGATTTTGTCGCTGAAGGGCCAGGCAACATCGCTGCGACGATTACGGCGCATCACCTTGTTTCGAATCGAAATGACATGTTGGCTGGCGGGATAAGACCGCATTACTATTGCCTCCCTATATTAAAACGAGAAACCGACCGCATCGCCCTGCTCAAGGCGGCGACATCGAACAGCGGTCGATTTTTCTTAGGCACGGATTCAGCACCCCATGCAATCAACGATAAGGAAACGGTCTGTGGTTGCGCTGGCTGCTATACGGCCTCTGATGCGATGAACCTCTATGCAAGCGCGTTTGACAGCGTTGACGCTTTGAATCGCCTAGAGGACTTTTCCTCTGTCTATGGCGCTCAATTTTACGCGCTCCCATTAAATGATGGTCGGCTCAGGTTCGACGAGCAGGCGTATACGCCCCCCGATGTGTATGCGTTCGGTAACAACCATGTTCGGCCATTTGCGGCGGGTCAGACGTTAAACTGGAGCGTTCGGCGTATTGGGTAACAGGCCCACAGGTTCACTAGCCGCGGCCTTGAATGACAAGCACCCGGCCCCGCACGAGTGGGCTTGTGCGACGCTTCAATCCAAGTAAACTACAGTCTTTCTGTATGGCGTTTGCTCGACACAGGTGAGGCAGCGAGACATTAAACTTTTTCGCAATCGCCCAGAGGGTGTCCCCAGAACGAACAACGTAGGTTGTCGATTTATCGGCCGTGTCTGACCGCCTCTTGGGCATTTTGGAGGTCATGCGCACCGCTGGTTTCAGTGTTTTCGTTTTATTGAGCCCAGAAACCGAGCTTACCTGAGTCCCAACAGCCTTGATGACCTTCGTGGTCTCTCTTGGCCTCGACTGCCGCCAGTCTCGATGCTTCTCTCTACTCGTCGACGTTCCAGAACGCAAGGCAACATTCGAGCCAGTCTCGACAAAGCTTTCGGTCGCTTTGCCCGTCAACGTCAGCGCCTGTGATTCAGCGACCAGGTGCCCATCAGGCAACGCCATGTCCGCTTGCGAAGTCGTGTCTTGAGAGTGACCATGCCCCCATTTAAATAAGCGCTCTGCCATCAGCAGTCTTCGGCTCGGCTGTAACCAACCAAATGGCTTGTGCACAGACTGAGTTGGCGCTTGACTCACGGTCCACGCGAGGAGGCTCTTCATGGATAAACCGCTCCACAACCTGTCAAAAGCGTCCTGTTTTCTAACTGTGAGTGCGGCGACTAAATCCGCATAAGCGGGCACAAATTGTCTCGTACCAAGATACCTGCTTGGAGCGCGTTCGCGCTTTTGCTCATAGGTGATATACGACGGTTTTTCCTTGTCCCATGGATGGCGATACCCCACCACCAAGCGTCTACCACGGCGAATTCGCTTACTGCGCTTCAAACGTGGATTCATCTCCACGAGTTCTCCCACCGTGACCTCATGTCTCGATGCGATGCTCTCAAGCGTATCACCACCCTTGATACGATATTTCTTCGGCCAAGACTCGATGTGGCTGCGTAGCGCCTCTGCACCGTACCGCCGAGCGTACTCGTGATTGGCGGCGAGGGAATCGGGCGCATAGATACGAATGTGGAGGTGGTCGTCGTGCCCTTTCAAGTGACGAATGATACCGCGACGTCCTTTTCCGCCAAACCAGCGTTTCAATTCTGTCTTCGAAATGTGGGGCAACTTGCGGGCGTACCGATACAGAGAGGGAATCAATTTTCGATGGGAAAACATGTATTGAATCTGACCACTACGCAAAAATGTCTCCATGAGCACCCAGGTTCTCGGGATATCGAGATTGTATTTGTTTATCCGCTGTAACCTCGCTGCACGCTGGCCAAAGCGCATGTAGTAACCGATATCGACGTCCCGGCCAGACTGATGAGAGACGTGTGGAGGAAAGTGTCCTCCGTGCTTCTTAGACAGGTCACCGACATGCAATCGTGGTGAATTAGGAAATGCTCGATGAACAGCATGGGTCGCCTGACGAATTAACTCAACGAGCTCTCTCGTCCCGTAGCTGCGATACCTGCGCGACTGCAAGGTATGGTCACTCTTGAGTCTGACGGGATTCAGCAGCGCACCCCGGTTGGGTGTCCCAACACTCACCGTATGTGGCCATGGGAGATCAAATGAATCCACTCGCACCGACTTCATACCGGGTCGCAATGCCCCAGCCTTTGCCGCTACTTGACCATCTTCATACAGGGACGATCCCGTATCATGGCAGCTCTCAACAACAACGGGCGCAGACACCGCCAAAGGCGCGTAAAGAGCCACGACTACAAACATCAAGATTACATTGTACCACATATACTTATAATGTAGTTAAACGTACGCAAACATGCAAAACAAAATTCAGGGCTCACTCAAAAACGGTACACAAAGTTTCGGGAGAGCAGCCTGATGAACGGGCGAGATATAGGACTTCGATTTGAGTGCGGCCCCAATCGGGCTACCCCGTAGTACTTCTTCACCATCTCGCTGGCCCACCAAACCCAGCATTTTGGTTCACTCTATCGCCCTTGTATGTCACGGTCTGAAGGTCAGTAGCGCAGACATAAAAGAGGCTTGTCGATGGGTACTCAATCAACGCCAGATTTTGGCTTCGAACTCAGACATTGGAATCCACAGCCCAGGCTGTACCAAAAGATTCTTTGCGCAACAGTTGTTGGCTATTCGCGTTTTGTGATGCGCACTCTCAACTCGGTTGAGTTTAGAGAACGCGAGCATTGGGATAAGGCGTTTGAGTTCGCGGGCCGAGGCGTATTGTCCTTTAGCAATCACGTCTCTCTATTCGATGATCCACTGCTTGTGTCCAATCTTGGTCGGGTCAAATTTGACGACGTCCGCTGGATCGGTGCAGACCATAAGAATTTTTATGGCTCTGCGCTCAAAGGCTTTATCTCGGCTGCAGGAAAATGCGTGCCGATCATGCGCGGTGCGGGCCTCGACCAGCCAGGACTCGCGTTTTTGACCGAATGCTTAAGAAACGGACATTGGGTTCATATCTTTCCCGAGGGCGGTCGTACGAGAGACCCGGATGCGCGGATGCGCACCCCATTCAAACAAGGTATTGGGAAACTGATTGCCGAGGCTCGACCGATTTTGGCACCGTTTTATCACTACGGGATGCATCGCGTTCTGCCGATCGGAAAAACGATGCCGAGTCGAGGTCAATCCGTACAGGTCCTGTTTGGTCAGCACACCGAGCCCACCGACGAGTGGATGGAGACCGTATGCCTCAACGCTGATCCAAGTCAGTCGTTCCAAACACTCGCCGACTGGGCGTACGATGAGTTGAGAACCCTCGAAGTTCGGTTACACCCAGAACCCTAAGACGCTTCGTGACTCACTCCGAAAAGATCGAATCGACGGCCTCGTACCGATACCGAAAAATACGGGCGAGGGTCCTTTTTACAAAGAGCACATGGGCTAAGCGTCCGAGGAAACCGAGTGGTAAGGCATAGTCAACCCGGTCAACCATCTTGGTGCCACCGTCGACCGCTTCGAAAGTATGCTGATGGTGCCACAGTCGGTAGGGACCGGACAGCTGCTGGTCGACGAAGTTCGCCCCCGGCTCCCACTGCTTAATTTCCGTGCGCCATTTCATCGGCACGCCAAACAGCTTAATCCGATAATCGATGAGCGTACCTGCGTACATCGTGATGGGCGTCGGGGTGAGGATGCTAAAGTTTAAGAAGCCCGGCGTCAGTCTCTCAAGATTTTCCGCGTTTGAGAAAAAGTCCCAAACTCGGTCGAGTGGTTGAGGGATGAACTGCTCTTGGATAAGCGCGAACTGATGACCATTTGACTCGAATTTCATACTTTGCTCCTCAGGCATTGACACAATCGGCAAGGGCAGCGTCGAGGTGGGGCATGGCGTATTCGTACGCTGAGTCGAGCGCGACCTGAGGCACCACCTTTTGCGACGCCAGAACGATATCGGCCATCTTACCCAAGCCCAATCGGACGGCGAAAGCCGGTGCGCGCATGAAGGACGGCCTCCGTATGCTCGTCGCGAGCGCTCGACTAAAATCTTCGTTTGTCACCGCCTCCGGACCCACGACATTCATCGGGCCCGAAACCGAACTCTCAGCCGCGTGTCGGAGTAAGCCGACGACATCGTTCAGGTGAATCCAACTCATCCACTGCTTACCGGAACCCAAAGGACCACCCACGCCCATTTTGAAGGGCGGCAGCATCTTCTCAAGAGCACCACCGCCAGCCGCCAAAACAATACCGATGCGCGCACAGACAACGCGGACGCCCAACGACTCAGCACGCATCGCCTCGGCTTCCCAGTCCCGACAGACATTGGCGAGAAAGCTCTCTCCGACGTCGCTCTGCTCATGCAGTGATTCATCGCCACGGTCTCCATAATATCCGATGGCCGACGCCGAAACTAAGACCCGTGGTTTCGTCTTCCAGCATGCGATCCAATCAACCAAACCACGTGTGCCGTCGACGCGGCTGTCCCGAATACGCGCCATACGCGCCTGATTCCAGCGACCGCCAGCGACGGGCTCACCCGCGAGATGATACACCACATCAATGGGCTCCTCAGGCTGTGGCGATTCAGCATTCACCGGCCAGATAAATGCCCGGTCGGAACCAAACTGCTCCGGTCTGCGAGACGTCATGTAAGGGTCGT
This sequence comes from Bradymonadia bacterium, assembly GCA_049889275.1. Classification (GTDB taxonomy): domain Bacteria; phylum Myxococcota_A; class Bradymonadia; order UBA7976; family UBA1532; genus UBA1532. The sequence continues at coordinate 20,501 of JBMHDS010000026.1, forward strand.
CGAGATGGGCGACGAGGGCCCTACCCACTAAACCCGTTGCCCCTGTCACCAAGTCTGGCATGGCACGGTACTCCAGATACTGTTTTGCCGATGTCGTACGTAGATGAACTGACACCATGGGCGGTTACCAGCGAGTCGTTGTCTCTTGAAAGCTCAGAGACCCTGCGAGAACTCGTGGTGGTTGAATACAGTCTGGCTGCGGACGTCGACCGCCACATGAAGTATTTACATCTGAGAAGCCATTCGCCCCTCACTCGCTGCACGTTCCTCGCTGCAGTGGTGTTCACAACAACCGCGTCTGCCGATGTTCGAACGAATGCAGCAGCCGCATTTAAGGCGCTCGAGCATACGCTGGAGAAGCACAACCCAAACTCACCTGATGAGACACGGCCAAGAGCCACGCGGTCCACCAAACAAAGTCGTCCGGCGACCAGAGCAAAGACCAGACATCATACCGCCCACCCGCTCTCAACTCGAACCCATCAACGCAACAGTCCGCCACTGACCAGTCTCAGCTCAAGGCGTCAACCTGCAGCACCAATTAAAGAATATTCTGGGGCTCAAACCCCAGCGCCGGTTGATTCGCCAAGGGCGACGTCACAGCCCAAAATGAATACGCCCCTCCCCCTCGCTGGTCGAGGTTCACAGCGCCTAGCCAAGGCTGTTTTTGCCGAGACTAATCGCTTAAGAAGGTCCAAAGGTCTGTCTCATCTGACCCATGCCCGACCCCTCACGCTAGCCGCTCAATCTCACTGCGACCGGATGGTTGAATTGGGTTTCTTTGATCATTATGACAACAGCGACGAGCGCCGCCGAACGCCCACGATGAGAGTGCGCCGCGCTGGCGGCAAAAACCCGTCGACGGGCGAGAACTTAATCACCGCATCCCCACTCCAAGACATCAGTCGAAAGCGCTTGTTTGTGCTCGATCGGACCGCCGAACTCTTCAGCTTCAGCCCACACGGGCAACCCATCTCCCGCCATTCTTATGCGTCTTTGGCGAGAAGCATTGTTGACCGCTGGTTTGATTCACCGGGTCACCGCGCCAATCTGCTCAGGCAGACAAGTGTTGAAATGGGCGTAGCCGTCTCAGTCAAGACCGATGGACTTGTGCCCATGTACTATGTGTGCCAGGTGTTCCAAAATGGTCAACCGCTCGTTCACTAGCGGATTCTCTCAAAGCCCATATCGCCTCCAAGAGTCGGACCTTAAAGTGTCATGCCAGCACAGCTCGCCTGTTCGAATCCCCCCCTCAATATGACGCCCGCTCCGTACCATCTGGACGCAGGACTGGCGGTCATGCCAAACCCAAAAACACCATAAGATCTTTAGCCAAGTACCAAAAGGCACAGGCATTTTTGCTAAAAGCTTCTTGGATCTCTATCGACTTTCCGCTACAAGTCCGCCGTGAATAAGTCCGAAGCTTAAGATGCGCCCGCGGCGCCCGATAAAGGAAAAGATAAGATGACCCGACTGATATGCATTTTGGTTTGCGCGCTCGCACTCGGCTGCGGCGAAGATAGTGGTGATAGCACAGGTGCCGGCGGTGCAGGTGCTGCTGGTGGTGCTGGTGGTGCTGGTGGTGCGGGCGCTGCTGGTGGTGCTGGTGGTGCTGGTGGTGCTGGTGGTGCTGGTGGCACGGCTTGCGCAGACGAGCTCACCGGCGTGTTTGTTGATACGCTCCCCGACGGTATGGTTGGCGAATTCTACAATCAGCCCACAGTACTAGAGACGTTCACCGACACAGGGCTCCGTTACGAAATCGGTGGCGGCGAACTACCAGATGGATTCACCCTCAATGCCGTCGACGGCGTGCTCTCCGGTACCCCTGGAACAGTGGGTGAATACACATTCACAGTCACCGCAACATTGGACGCGACAGATGCCGCATGCCCCGCGCTCACGACGTCACAAGACCTAGCACTGTCTGTTGAAGGTGCTGCCGGTGGCGCTGGCGGTGAAGGCGGTGCTGGTGGTGCTGGCGGTGCTGGCGGTGCTGGCGGTGCTGGCGGTGCTGGCGGCGCCGGCGGTAGCATGGGCGAATGCACAGCTGCAAACGAGTGCCCCGCATCTGAGATCCCAAATTGCGAAGCGACTTGTAACAACGGAGAATGTGGTCTCGATTGCGACGTAACGCCATCACCAAACGGTGCTCAGTGCCCAGGTGATCCGGCTGGCGACTGCGCGGCTGCATGTGTTTACTTCGCAGCCTGCGCCATCGACCAATGCGATCCCCTCGGACCTGAGACCTACGAAGGGCTCTACACAAACTGTGTCGCCAGCCAATGCGAACAGTCGAGCATCATTTGTCCGCTCAATGGCTGCGCTATCTTGATCGGTGGCGCCCGCACGTTCGATATGCAGTTCGCCGACATCTGTGACAACGGCGTGCCCCAATAGCACGCTGACGTCCGAATCGCATGCCGCTCCGACCTGCTTGGAGTGGCATCATGTGCCCCACCGATCCGCTCTCTGTTCGAGCCCACTCGAGCTCGAATCGTCACCACCACTAGAGCGCAACCACTAGCCGACCAATGACCACCTAGCGGACCAAAGAGCGACCTCCCCAACATCAAATAGCGGAACACGCTATCGTTGAGGCTGGCGCCCCGATGATTTGGTCGCAAATACAGCGCCAAGCGCCCCTCGTATTGTAAGGATTTTCCTCCGCTCCGTCAGGTGGCCACGAACACCACTAAAGGGAGCACTCATGTTCAAGCACATACTCAAGACACTCACACTTGCGATCGCTGTGACGCAATTCGGTTGCGGCATTGAAAACGGATCATCACAGCTCACCTCCACGGCCATTCAATATGACGGGCTCACCAAAGTGTCCGGTCTCGCGGTAGAAGCGGACACAGGCCAGCGATTCGTTCTGGATAGCCAGGTGGGGATCTTTCTTCTCAGAGAGGATGGCAGCACAAAAATGCTTTGGGAAAAGCCCGATGAGCTGCCCGAGTTGACCGATCTGTGTGCTATCGGTGGTTATCGCTTTGTCGTAGGCGCCAATGGAGATGGATATCTCGTGGATTTGGCCCTGGGTACGAGTCGCCAACACTTTTGCCTCGAGCCAGGATGGGATCCAGGCTTCGACGAGGACCTTCGACATCTCAATAAGGCGGTTGCGTGTGATGTGGACGCGCAATTGATATACGGACAGCCGCAAACCGTGCCTGCTCGGGACCCGTCCGCGCCATTGCGCTCTGAAGTCGCTCAGTATGACCTCGGTACAGGGGCAGATATCCAGTGGCAGCCACTTCCAGATAATCAATATCACGCAGGTGGGATGACGTTAACGGACCAAGGACTCCTGATTCTCGGCTCGGGTCACGCTTTGAAAGTGTTTAATCCAACGAGCGGAGAGGTCGTGAATCGAATGTCCTTAGGACACCTTGGCATCAAGGAAATTGATGGCCTTAACTGGGATAAACACCTACAGCAGCTCAACGTGCTCGATGGCGCACAGTCCATCTGGGTTGAGATCCCTGCAAAGTTACTGCCCTTCATCACACCGAGTACTGACGTCAACGTTGATTAAGCCAATTGAGGTCGTGCTCGACGTCGTTCACCACGCGGTCAGATATCGTCATATCCATTTCTTGCAAGTAAGACAGATTATGAAAATCGAAGGTGAACTCATTTAGACTATGGCATGAGGCGCAGCCACTGTTCGGTACCAGCGTTTGGTTTGGGTCATTGACCAACGACGCGACCGACTCTCTATCGGCCGACGACTGAACCAAACGCGGCGAGAGTTGCTCCTCTAATTCGGCATCTGCCGCCATCGCATCGGTCACCACCTCGTCGGCTGCTGCCGCAGCGACGGTCTCGGACATTCCGAATGAGAATAGGGTCTCACCGGTGACCGGGTCTGCAATCGTGAGTTCCGTCTGTTGAAGCTCCCCCCCGTCGGCGTCAAACGCCAGGAATACCCACGTATCAATGCCGGCCGGGTCTCTACCCTCCGGGAGAGAAAAGGATGTCAGGGCATGTAGGCTAGTAGGTGGACAAAAAGCCGCCACGAATGCACGCAGCCGGTCGGTGAATGCAACATGATTTGCCGCCTCCATCTGCGTCTCAACCCGCATAGAGAGTTGATTCAGCTCCGCAGCGCTGATCGTCGGGCCACGTAACTGAAGGGTTGAACCAAGCAACTGCGAAATAGCTTCATTCCGCAACGTTGTGAAAGTCGACGTAAGCTCTGACGGTGGTTGCAGCCCGGCGTCGAGATACCGCCTAACCTCACCGATGGCCGTACGGGCGCTGATCTCATTTTTGTCCGGAAAGGTTCGATAGAGTGCATGAATAGCACGGTCATCAGCATAAGCCGGTACGGTTGTCCAGCCGATGAAGAAGTCGTAGATGATCGGCTGCCACACCAAGCGCACCTCCGGCCAGCAGTACATCGTCGCATGTGCACCAGCCTGTTTTCCAAGCGGACTACACGGTGCAATGCGGATCGAGACAATTTGCCAATCATCAAGCCAACTCTCAGCCTCGAAGGCATCTTGTACCGCAGTGAGCTCGAATGCATCTTTAACTTCCTCGTACCATCTCTCAGGAAAAATCGGGCCCGCTGGCGTTTCGTCGGACATGGCGATCCTGATCGTGTCATGCCTCGGCATCAAGATGGCGATATCTTGCCTTGCGATCTCCGACCATTGCGTCATCGGCAAATTGATAACGCGCCGTTTCACCGACAGATCTTCGGACACAGGTTCAAGGTTCGAACAACCCAGCGGTGAGAGAAAGAGAAGGAAAGCAAATAAGGGAAGAGGGCGGTCCATACGTATCTCCTCGGACACAGCAGCGTGTACGATGTGACCTATGCAGCCACCATGCCAAAATCTACCAGCCGTAAGTTTAAACCCAAGTAGCACACTTTTAGCCAAGCTTAGCCGCTCGTAGATAGGCAATAAAAGCAAGTCGGCATCGACCGATCGTCCAACTATATGGGGTTTGGAAACCACAAAAGTCGTGGCGATGGGTATCGCGGTCCTCAGCCCTTAAGCGTGTCGAAGGACCTTGAGCTGAGGCTTTCGTAAATCCTGGCCCAGATTTGCATCATTGCCGGGTTACCTCTGCGACCATGGCTGAGATTCGAGTCCTCAATGTCACCTTCGGCTCAGCGACAGCCAAATTACATCGGGTCGAACCCACTACATTCTCACCACCATGTTTGTTTAGCTTGACATAAACAACCGAACGGTAGATATAGCAGCAAGAAGACAGCGTAATACCCATATCTAGTGTGAGTTGGTTGATGAGTCAGCACAGCCGGAGAGTTTGGACAATCGTGCTTGGGTTCCCATTCCTGATGAGCGCCTGCGCTCAGTTCGAACCGCAGCCCAAACCGTTTCAGTTTGGCCCGAATTCGAATTACGAGAGTGGACGTGACGCAAGTATATTGGAAAACCAGAATGACCCATCGGCATACGCACAGACGGCGGCCGATGATGCGCGCGAGGCCTGTATATCGGGCGATACAAGACCATGTTCAACGGGCTGTGGCATACAATCATGTCGAGGATCACGGTGGCGCACCTGTGAGATCGCGACCGAGGGCTGTAACAGTCATGATGATGATTGTGACGGACTGGTCGATGAAGGATTTGGTGTGGGTGGCGATTGTTCAATCGAACTTGAAAATCAATGCACGACAGTGGGTCGCTTGGTCTGCTCGGATGACCAGTCGGTGATCGTTTGCGCAGCCGACCCCTCCCGTGCACGGGCGGAGGTCTGCGACGGCGTTGACAATGACTGCGATGGACGTTCCGACGAAGGTTTTGAGACGATGCGCTGCTGCTCTTTAGACAGCCAGTGTGGACAAGGCGAAATCTGTAACGCTGGTCGCTGCGCGCTGCCTGATGCGCCCGCGCAGGAATGCCAAACCATCTCCGACTGCCCGCAACAATCAGTTTGCTTTGAAGGTCAATGCGCAGCGACGTGTCGAGTCAGCAGCGATTGCGACGACGGCCAGTCCTGTCAGTGTCCGTCTGGCGATACCTGTATTCAACCGATCTGTGTGCCAGTCAACCCACCACAGATGCCAGATGAGAGTGGAGCCGGTGGTGACATCTCAGGTGCAGACCCGTCGTTGAGCTGCGATGTCCCGGTTGAGCTCGGCGGGTTTGGCACCTATACGGACTCGAATGTCGATGCGGAAAGCGTGTTGGGTGCCACTTGCGGTGGAAACGGACGCGGCGCGGAGCGCGTCTTCAGCTTCACCACTGAAGTGGACGCAACCGTCTTTATCGATACCAGTGGTTCGGCTTTTGACACGGTTTTGGCGATTCGAACGGAATGTGAGCGCATTGAATCGGAGTTGAGCTGTGATGACGATGGCGGCGACTCGTTTCAAAGTCGTGTTGAGTTTTATGCGCAGCGAGGTGTGCGATACTTCGCAATTGTGCATGGCTTTAGAGAGAACCTACGAGGTGCGATCAGATTAACCTATGGTACAGTCCGATAACGACAAACGTCGTCACAATGATTCAGAAAAACGGATGATGAACTTAGAATCGTATCTGGTTGAAGCGATTGTACAAGCCGAGGCCTTGCGGGTTCGCGAACAGCTTCCAGAATCAGGGCGTGCGCTCGAACAACTGCTCGACGATATTCAATTGTATCGATGAGATGCTAATTAACAAAACCGCTTGAACTCAATTTAGGACAGTCGTCCAGCTCTTTCCCGCCGGCCTTCCACAGCAAGCACATGCGCAGATACGGCAGCAAACGCAATGTATCCAGTGACCCTGCGTTACATGGACACCTCGTCCAGGCAGGTTGAGTGAGTATTCGATAGGTAACCGAACGCTGTTAGATGCGATTACGTAGCGAGAGGCTCGCTGGGTATGGGTTGAGGTAGCGCTGTTGTCTGACCCAGCGATGACCCACGCTCGTGAGATGATGGTTTAGCAACGTTATCGGCGTGATCAGGGGTATCTCCCCTCGGCGGTAAGCATCGATGGTCTCAGCCAGGTGAGAGCGCGTGTTCGGATTCAAATAACCTTTCAGGAAACCTCCGATGTGCTGGAGGGCGTTTACATGCCCCCCGATCTTCGCCGGCTTGGCGAGAGCGCTCATCATCTCGTCTTCGTAACGCGAAAGCACCGTGTTGATATCTTTTTTGGAGCTCGCAGCCACCAAACGCCCGAGGTGCCGCGTGAGCGCGGGCGCGTGAGCCAAGAGTAGATACTTGTGTTCTCCGTGGAAAGCCATGAGGTCACGCGGGGCCGGACTTGACTCCACCAACGTTCTGAATCGATCGTAGGTAAAAACCCGTGTAATGAAGTTCTCGCGGAGACGCGCGTCGTTGAGTCGACCTTCGTCTTCAATCGGCAGGTTGGGCATCTTCGCGGCAAGTGCCGACACGAAAACGCCTCGACCCGAGCGTTCCGGAGTCTGCCCGCGATAAACACGCACTCGGTCGAACCCACAAGTGGGCGAGTCTTTCTTGACAATGAATCCGCGTATGGCCTGCTGCTTTAATTGAGCCGTCCGCGAGTCACATGCGCCGAAGAGCGCACCGGTTACATCGTCGCCTTTCGAGCTCAAGACTTTGAGTCCGTCATCGGTGCGTACCTGTCTGATCGACGGACGCGGTACGGGCAAACCGGCCTCGACTTCTGGGCAGACTCGCACATAGTCAAAGTGCTGTCCAAGCGTATCGATGATGTATTTTGAACGTTTGTGGCCGCCATCGAAGCGGACCTCGTCTCCAAGGAGACAACGACTAATTCCGAGCAGGGGTTTAGTCTGGGGCTTGTATTCAGTCGGGTTCATTGAAGTTTCTCCTCCCTCAATCGACAACCGTGACGATTCCCGCGTAGCGGTGTTTTTGTCTAAACCGACATGCCGCCTAAGCCGACGCCCGCCTCATGCTTGGCGTCCATGTAAGTTTTGAGTCGCCGTCGCGCTCTGTGGACGCGGGTCTTGAGTGCGGCCACAGAGATGCCGGTGCGCTCGCTCACGGTTGCCACCGCATCACCACCGACATAAAGTTGCAGGAAGATTTTGCGCTCGTCGTTCTGAGCGTCCTTTAAAAACGTGTCGACGATCTCGAGTTCTTCTCGCGTCATCACGAGCTCGTCGGGCTGTTGATGCTTGACTTCTTGCGTACGCTCAAAGTTATCACCGAACGCGACAAAGCGTTTGTTGCGTCTTTGATGAAGGCGCACACAATTGATCACGATCCGACTCATCCACGACTTGAAGCTGTCTGCGTCGCGTAGCTGTCCGAAGTAACGCATAACCTGAATGCACGCGTCTTGTACCGCATCTTTCGCCAGGTCCGGGTCATGCGTGTAGCGCATGGCGAGCCGACACATGCCGGCGTAATGCTCTGCGATGAGGCGCTCCAGTGCACGGCTGTCGCCGGCTTGCGCTGCCACAACAGTTGCTGTGTTCACTTTTTTCGCTTGCGTGGTTGCCATGGTTCGAATCCTTTCGTGTGGGCGCACTTCCGCCCTGTTGGTTCAGCCGGCCTGCGCTACCCGATCTGTACAACCGGCACCAAACTTAGACAGAATGTTGCCGTTGTCTAGGTTTTACCGATCAGGCTTATCGCTGTCAACATATAACCTCGACATTTTTTAACAGTGTCTAACTTTTTATCTAGGTATACTTTCAATTATGCGGTAAATCGGTACAATAAA
>JBMHDS010000027.1:0-114053 GCA_049889275.1 Bradymonadia bacterium
GAGTCACTCTATGCGTTCGATTGGAACAGTCTCGACCGCGAAGCCGACCACGTCGGCGCCCTCGACGCGCTCATCAAAGGGGTTTTGGCCACCCATCAGACGGATAGGGTCGACCTCATCGGCCATTCGGCTGGCGGTGGGCTCGGATACTCACTCTTAGAAGATGCTGAGCGCGCTCAGCAGGTTCGAAAGTACGTACACATAGGCTCCTTTCCGTCGGAAGCCCCAGCCGGCCCAAGCGACGCGCCGGTACCCACATTGAACCTCTGGTCCACTGGCGACACCGTGGTAGAAGGTGCAGATATCGAGGGGGCAACGAACGTGAACCTAGGCGATGCCGACCACTATGCAGTGGCCACCAACCAGGCCTCATTTGATGCAATCTATACATTTCTAAATGGTGTGGAGCCCTCACCCACCGTATTTCAGAATGGGCGTACTCCGGCGCTGTCTGGTAAGTTTTTAACCCTCGGTGAGAATCAAGCTGTAGAAGGCAGCGCTGTAAAGCTCTATGCACTGACTGAGGGAACGGCAACCCGACGGGATGCTGGCCTCGATGTCGCCGTCGCTGAGAATGGCGCCTGGGGACCGCTCGAAGTGACCGCAGGTGAGACCGTGGAATTTGTTGCCAAACATCCAAACGAGATGATTCCGGACGTTCGTCACTTCTATCGCGTGCCCGACGTCGACCAGCCAAGAGTCTACTTGAGAACGTTTCCCGACCCGACCACCTTGGCTGGCATTCTCACCCAGCAATTTCATGCGTCCGAGGACAAAGCGATACTCGTGGTCTACCATGCAAGCGGCTCATTTCTCTTCGGCCGAGATTCACTAAAACTAGATGGCCAAGAGCTCCTCACCGATACGAATGCGTCCGCTGCAAAGACCACCATCGCGCTGTTCATATTCGATGTGAACGACGATGATGAGCCCGATGGCAGTGCGCCGCTCTTCGACACCTTCCCGTTCCTCGCCGCAGTGGACAAGGTCATCGAGGATGCCTCAGATACTTTGATGAACCTCAATTTCAATGGGCAGACGCTCATTTTGCCGAAATCAGGTCGTGGTGACGGGATCTTGTTAGCCATCGTCGGCGATGAGTAACGGCGCTACGGGACTCAGCATCTGCTGAGCGGGTCTGAAGGGGGTCTACCATGGCAAAGATTGGTATCATCGGTGCGGGCATGGCTGCGCTTTCTTGTGCGCGGCGTCTCTCGAGCGAACACGCGATTACACTTTTTGAAAAATCGCGCGGCTTTGGTGGTCGGATTTGTACCCGACGCCGCGATTTAGGCCAGTTTGATCACGGGGCGCAATACTTCACAGCTCGCAGCGAAGCCTTCAGGGCGGTTGTTGACCGTTGGAGCGCTCGCGGCTTCGTGGCCGAATGGACAGGTCGGTTTGGCCTATATGAAGGCGGTCACTTTGAGCCCACATTGGGTCACGCGACGCGATGGGTGGGCGCCCCCCGAATGAGCGCGCTCGGCCGGTCGCTGAGCGATGGGCTCGACCACCACTTAAGCACGCGAGTCTCCGCTCTGGTACAAGACGGCCAAGGCTGGTCTGTGCAAGCTGAGGATGGATCACGATACCCCGGTTTTGACCGCATCGTCGTCACCTGTCCTGGGCCACAAGCGAAACTCTTGATCCCAGAATCATCACCACTCAATGTCGCTGCAGCAGCGCTCGAGTATGCACCCTGTTGGGCACTGATGTGTACCTTTTCTACGCCGGTGACGGTGCCCTACGACGGCTTTCATATCAATGACGCCGTGCTGTCTTGGGCGGCACGGGACAGCAGCAAACCGGGACGGCCAGCAGGCGACCGCTGGGTCATTCACGCGAGCCCCACTTGGTCTGAGGACAATCTCGAACTCGACCAAGCCGAAGCGGAACAACATCTGCTGAACCGATGGCAAGAGATGACGGGCAGCGTGCCTGACCAATGGACCAGCCATCGCTGGCGCTATGCGCTCAGCACACCGAGCACGACGGCGCCAGCGCTCTTCGACTCAGACCTCGGCATAGGGCTTTGTGGTGATGCGGTCTGTGCGCCCAAAGTCGAAGGTGCATGGCAGAGCGGCCAGGCGATGGCCACCTTACTGGAGGCCGACCTGGCCTAACCGCGCTGCCTTGACTGAACGCCCCCCATGCAGCGAACCTGAGAGTCCCCAGTGAACTTAAAACCTGCCCTCAATTGAGGCCTCAATACCCGCCACCGTGTGACAGTGCGCGGACCGACGTACGCAAAATCAACTCAAAACGACCCAACCTACCCCTCGGTAGCTTTGGCACAACTGTTGCACTTCCAGTTCGCCACAGGAGGATTTGCGATGCAATACCAGGGCCCGATTCGAATCGCTTTGCTGTTATCAATCTGCCAGTTTGGCTGCGCACCGAAGCTCAGCGAGGTCGAGTCGGTCACACAGAAGCGCAGTGTTTCCTCCAGTGAGCTCACCGCGGTATATCCGGTGCGCATGGACACTCAATACGAGAACGACATGGCAGAGTTCGACCGCCCGCTGATCTTGAACGCCGTGGCGTATGCCCGCTACGCACTCGAAATCAATGGCATGCCAGGCTATGGCCATACAACGGAGGTGGCGGACTTAGCCCGTGGGCTTGTGACCATGGCCACTCAATCAAATATTCCACAAGATGAAGCCTTGCGCTTCCGCGCCGTGGTGGCCACCGATGAGGCGACTGAGCACTACCGCCAAGAGATCGAGCGCGACGCCCGCACGCTCGCAAACGGCGGTCGACTGACCAGAGAGGCGAAATCGGTGGTGGACGGCGAAGCACGTTTGCAAGCGTGTATGGCAGGTGGCTATACAGCGCAGCAGTGCTGTGATGCGCTCGGCTGGGTTGAAGCCTTAGCGCAGAGCGATGACGTCGTTGTGGGCGAGAGCTATCAGGCCACCACAGCAATGAAGCTGAGCGCACAACAGGCGGATGTGGACGCGGGCCAGCGCGCTCAACTCCAGCCCTTTAACCAATCGGGTATCAAGGCATGGCTTGCTTATTGTGGCGGCGAGATTACGCAGGCGCCAGGTGACTTGCGCACGTTTAAAGCTCGATACGGTGACTACCATACCGGCACAGAGTGGGTTAGGGAGTTCCACCCACTCTCACCAGCTAAACAAGCGGGACGGCGCATTATGAGGCGGCATTTGCAAGATGGTACGCTGGTGAGTATCGCCGAGTCGACCCGCGATGACTGCTCTATAAAGGAGACCGAGATCATCATCACACCGCCGGGGCAGCAAGCGCTCTTCTGGGTCTATGACAGCGTGGGCAAGCGGGTCGTACACGCCTACTTTCCAACGCGGCGACCTGGTGAAGACTCCGTGAAGGTGGCCCCCAATGCCTGCATGGGCTGCCACTATACTCTAGACACCCGGCGTTTTTCAGTGGCGATACCAAGCTTTAAGGCGCTTAACTTAACGCTCTTTGACACCGCGTCAGGCGTGAGCTACCGGGATCACCAATACTGCGCGAACCCGGGCGAGACTGTGATTTGGCACGATGTCCATGCACCCGGTCGCACACATTAGACCTTGAGCGCTTCATCAGATTCGGCATCTAAAGCAGCGCAGGCGGCGCGCTGCATTGAACAGCCGTCGTTGAGACATACATGAAGCTCGGTGGCACGCCGGGCGGCGGCTATGGGTTTGGTTCAAACTGCAATTGGTTATATATTCGGCGATGACCATGAAATAAACGGCCCGCGCCGCGGCAAACACCGCCAGCGCCGATGACTAAAAAATCATCCGGCTGGCTAAATGTGACTTGTTGTAGATTACCTTCAAAGCGCACAGTCGCCTCGGTGACCACGGGCTCAGCACCTTCCACAGGACTTAAGTCCCGCGCGGCCAGCGCAAAGAGTAGCGTTTCACTCGGTCTGCCGCGAAGCCCATCAGCGTTCAGGCCCATGCAAGGAATATTCGTCGTTTGGCCATTGATGAAAAGGCTTAGGCTGCTTGGGCCATCTTCGCTAATTTCGCCATTCATAAACCAGGCTGGACGTTCGACCGAGTCTCGACTGTAGACGTCGTCGAGGGTTGTCAGCGGGGATGCAAAAACCGCATTTTTGTGAAAGACCCACAGATCTAAATCTGCATACCAAGGGTTTCCATCTGGACCGACGGAGGGTTCAACGTCGACGCGGATGAGCAGAGAGCTACTTGTGCCCCCACCCCCGCCACCACCATTAAATTCACAATTCTCGCGACAGACCTGGGCGTGTAGATTATTGGCTGTGGGGTCACATTCTTCGGCTGTCTGATGTATCCCATCGCCACAGAACGGGCCGCGGACATCGACGAGCGTGCAGGCCCCATCACAGACGCGACAAACCATACCGTACTCGTCGCAGCCTTCGCGCTCCGTGTTGCCATCATCACATTCTTCATCACCGCTCAAGATACCGTCGCCACACACCGGCGGTGCAGCGTCCATCTCTAAGACGTCTAAGGCCTGTACGTCTTGCAGCATTGAATCGGACACAAATGAATCAAACTCATCGCTGATGCCACCGTCCGTCTCACGACTTCCGTCGATAGGGTCTGTCATGACAGTTGTATCGGCTGGGAAAGGCCTTGGCGAGACCGGTATATCGATTGCGCAGCTGGTCATGAGACCAGCGAACAGACAACATGAGGCGTAACGAAACATAGCGACCTCGTAATTCCGGTCAATTGAACACCAGGATGACTCGGTACATTGTAGGTGAGTTCTTGCTTTTCGACCAGGCCAACCTGCGAGACAGGTCTGCCAACAGCCCTTATCAAGCTGAGCAAAGCCTCATGGGCCTGTACGCTCACGATGCAAGATCGCCGACAGATCTGTGGCACGAACGAGTTCGTGGATCGCCTCATCTCCATGGATAAACCGAGGTGAGCCGGCATCTGACTCATCGAGGGCATGATCGAGCTTGAATGCGATGTGAACGCCATCGAGTCGTTCAACCTCGACGAAGAGCTCAGCGAGGAAGCGCGCCAAGAAACGGGTGGACAGCACAGCGCCACCGAAGGGCACTCGATAAAAACTCTCAAAGAAATCGAGGCGTGACTGGGTCGTTCCTTGTGCCTGCGCGCGTTTGAGCGCGGGTAATATGCGGTCTGTGAAGGTGTAGCAATACCGACCACCGAGCCGCTGTGCCACAGCCTCACAGGCTTCACGCGCGATCGGGTTGTCGCGTACCTCAGGCGGGCGAATCGGCGCCGGTGCAAAGGGCAACCAAGTGGGCCTCTCATAGCGCTGCATCATATCCAAGAGCACGCGCCAAATGATCTCCTCGGTGACGACGTCTGGATCAAACAGCGCGTCCATAGAATCACCATTGAACACGACGGATAAATCCACCGACGCCGCACCATCTAAGTTGCCCGCGTATTGATGGGGCAGACCATAGACGAGGGCGAGTGGGCCAAGCTCCTGTAGCACACGATTAAACGCCTGCTCGCCAGTGTCGGTCGCGCGTTGAGAGAATTGTCGATGCCAGCGATAATAAAAGCCACCATCGATGAGGGACTGGTTGTTCCTGTGGATAAAGGCGCCCGCAGCAAATGACTCGGCGCGGGCGTGGTGACTGGAGCCCGCATGCCAGCCACGCTCCCAAGCTCGATTGTCGAAGGCGTCGGTCCGCCCTGCCTCATCGGTCAAAAAGACCGACTGTTCTTCGAAATGTCCGTCAAGCCCAAACGAGAGACCCAATCCGTTCACACTGACGCGATAACGCCGCTCTTTCAATCGGCGACCCGCGACAGCAAGCCTTCTGACTCTTGGCCCGTCTGCGCCCCTGTCCGCATCGGCTAAGGCTTGCGCTAATGTAAAGTCCACCAGCGTATCTCCGTTGGTGATGTCAGCGAGCACGCCGGCGCCCATGGACTTGAGCCACGTTTGTCCTTGCCATGCCCGGTCGAAGGCAATGGCAGCGCCTTCATCATCGAGGTCGAACTGGTAATCTGCGAGCAAGGTAATTTTGCGTGATAGCTCATCTGAGAGTTGAATGGCCGCACTCAGCTGATACACACGACTCGAGATGCGCTGGATAGCCCGCGTCACCGGTGTAATTGCGCCTATGAGTTCATTGCCGACGCCGTTTAGGGCATCATCGACTCGCTCGGCGATATAGGCCTCTAAGCGCTCGATGTGCGTTGTCAGGCGCTCCGCCTTCTCAAGCAGCGTATCCACACGGCCCGCAAACTCTTGCTCCAGTTTTATGCGCCAGCCCTCGGGTATAATCGGTACTGCGTCATAAATGCCCTTGATGTAGGCATCTGCGTTCTCGCGCAGTGCACGTACGCGGTCAGGAATCTTAAGCACCTGTCGCGATGTGTCCCGCAACCGGTCAACCGTCTGTTTGAAGGCGCGTACCTGCTCGAGCGCCGCGTTCGGTATGAATGTGTACTGGGCACCTGCCACACCAAAGCCGCCAACCCTCGCTCTGACTTGATCATCCCTCGCAGACAGCAACCGTAAGCGCACCCGGTCTTCGGACAAGCGTGCAAGCTGCAGAACAAAACGACCTCGAGCGAAGAGTGTGCCCGCACGCGTGGCCGAGGTGGAACCGAAGGCTGAGCCTTTGACAAGATTCGATAGCTCGCGCGTGAACCCGAGTGAATTCACCAAGAACTGGCCGGTGACATCAACGCTGACACCCGTTCGTACGGGAATTGTAATGACTGTGCCGACCGGCAAGTCACGGGCACTTGCAGCATCACTCGGCAGGTCGAGAAGTGTAAACCGAGTGGGCGATGTGCGCTGCGAGGGATGGAGCAGCTGCGCAAACTCGACTTCGGCACCTGCATCTAGCTTGAACGGAATGACCGAATTTAGCTGCTCACCGATAAGTTTAAAGGGGTCAAAATCTTCATTGAGCGTAATGCGATGGATATGCACATCGTGTTCACCGACGCTGTCGACGCCATATTCGCTTGTGGTGAGCAATAGATTCCTTAGGTCTGCGCTCAAGTTCCGTGTACCGGCTCTGTCCTCACGCTCAACGATGCGTCCATCGTCGATGAGCGTCCGGTAGTCATACCGTGCGAATCCATTCGATAAATCGACAAGCGCGAGTTTCACCGGGTCCCCAAAGGGCAGTGTGGCGACGGATTTCGGCAGTTGATGCTCTGGTGCAACATCCTCGAGGTGATCGCACGCCGCTATGGTCAGCGTGAGCATGATTACGGTTCTAAGGTTCATCATCGACTTTGCTCCGCACAGGGTGAGAGCAAGAATCGATCCAAAACCTTCCGAATGGTAGTTAGCCGTATTTATGCGTCCCCATTGCGCGTCACTGTCACAACCTCAGGGGACTGAGGTCCTAGGTTCGGCTGACAGCTGAGACATAGAGACAACAGACGAAAACCGAACTGTCTTTGTGAGTGAAGCCGATGGAATGACAAATGTCTTAGAAAAGCAAAAAGCCCCGGCGCTGGGCGCTCGGGGCTTTTCCACAGATTGCTTAGCCGTGCTTATTCAGCAGGAGCAGGAACAATCACGCCACCCATGATGTGGATGACACCGTTGCCGGCTTTGATGTCGGTGACTGCAATCGGTGCACCGTTGATGGTGAACCCAGCATCTGCGTCACCTTCGATGGTCACAGTACCGCCAAGTGTCTCCACTTCACCTGCAGCGACGTCTGCCGCCATCACAACAGCGTCTCCGATGACGTGGTGGAGCAAAACGCTTGTGAGCAGGTCGCTGTCGTTCATGACAGCCTCGAGTGTGGCCGCGTCGAGTGCAGCAAACGCATCGTTGGTTGGTGCGAAGACGGTGAATTCTGCACCGTCGGCGGTCAATGCGCCAACGAGGTCGGCTGCGACGAGCAGCTCAACGAGTGTTGAGAAGTCGGGCAGACCTGTCGCGATCTCAACGATAGACGCGTTTGATGTGATCACGTTGTCGATGACGTGGATGACGCCGTTGGTTGCCATGATGTCTGTTGCAGAGACTGGTGCACCACCGACGGCAACCGCTTCGCCTTCAACAGCCACGGAGACGTAGCCGCCGAGCGTCTCGACGAGTGTACCGGCGACAACGCTCTCAGCGTTTGCTTTGCCAGCAACAACGTGGAGTGCAAGCACGCCAGCGAGGAGCTCTGGGTTGCTCGTTACAGCCTCGGTGACCTCTGGAGGAAGCGCTGCGAAAGCGTCGTCTGTTGGCGCGAACACGGTGTATTCGTCAGAGCCCTCGAGAAGGGCTGTCAATCCAGCCTGCTCGACGAGTGCCAATACTGTTGTGAATCGACCGTCGGCTTCCGCGATCTCGCGGATGTTCATGGTTGGGCCAGCCTCTCCACCGGCACCACCGTCACCACCGGCACCACCGGCACCACCTTCAGCACCTGCACCACCGGCGCCGCCTTCAGCACCTGCACCGCCGGCGCCACCTTCTGCGCCCGCACCGCCAGCGCCACCTTCGGCACCGGCACCACCTGCACCACCGGCCGCGCCGGCACCACCTGCACCACCGGCGCCACCTGCACCGTTGCTCGAGGAATCGTCATCGCCGCAGCCGAGTGCGAACGCTACGCATGCTGCGAGCAGACAAATCTGAATGTTCTTCAACAATCTCATGTTGTTCTCCGTATCTGCGCCGTCGCTCATGCTCTCTGGCGCCCGTCTTTGTGACATTGGCGAAGGCCTTCTACGGGGTCCCCGCCGACTGATTAACGCCCCGAAGAGATCATGAATGGCGGGTTGGTTACAAGTATTCCGTCGATTTTTTTGAGGCTAATGCTCATTTTTCTAAACTTTTGTCTAAATTTTTCTGCGCATCGCGCCTTGACTTGACGGTCTGATTTGTTCTCGGAATTTCTCCCGAATGGTCACCGCTCGAGACTTTGACGTGTCCTTGCGGGACCACCATGCGCCAATTGTTCACCTACCGACGAACTTACGAGTACACATAATCACCACCTAAACCCCGGGGCACAGCGTACGCCGCGTGCGCTGAAAAGCAACACGATCCAGCTCATCGAGGTTGACCGTCGAGACTGAGACAGCGCCCGTTGAAGAGTTGATAACCAAGCGACACTTCCCGATAAGGCTGCATCCTTTAAACCGCTTAGATCCACCTTTCTCATACGATTTAAGCTGGCGTTCGGTTAGGTTGGGACATGCTCAAGCGCGAGAGACGAATCAGCGAATTTTCGCTCACACACACGTTCATGCTGCTCTGTGCAATGATGAGTCTCGCCCGTGCGGCACCGCCTGCTTCGACAGATACCACTCAGAGACCAGCGACCGAGGCGCAAACTCAAGGCGACGCGCATGCCGCCAAACAGTCGCCGATTGTTCCGCCCAGACTGCTCAAACATCGCGAACCAGCCTTTCCATCACATCTCCAAGCTCAGGGTGTGCTTAAGGGCGAGGTGGTGGCGCTGGTAACCATTGGCGTTGATGGTGCGGTTACCGGTGTTGAGCTCACAAAGGCTGATGACGCGGCTTTTTTTACTGCTTTAACCGCGACCCTCAAATACTGGCGCTTCGAGCCAGCCATGCGAGATGGCAAACCCATTGAGACCAAGATGAATATCACGTGGACGTTCATTGCACCCTCGAGCGATATGACCAAACCAGAGACCCCAGCAAATGCAAAGAAGACTCTGGGACGCATTCGCGGACGTGTCCTGTCTCGGGGTATCCGGCGGGTGCTCGCCGGTATCGTCATCCGGCTTGAGCCGGGTGCATATGAGTCATTCACGAACGAGGAAGGGCGATTCGCATTCGAAGTACCACAGGGCGAGTATAAAGCATTTATCGACGACCCCGCCTACGAGAATTTTAAGCGAGCTCTACATGTCGAACCTGGGGAGCAAAGCCTCGATGATTGGCTCATTACTCCTGATAATTTAGACGCCGCCTCAGTAGTGGTCATTGGTCGCAGGCAGCGAGAGACGCAGCGCATCAGCCTGGACCGATTTGAGCTGACCCATGTCGCAGGCACCATGGGCGATCCTCTCCGCGTGATCCAATCACTCCCCGGGGTCGGTACGTTCGCAAACTTTTTGCCCTTTCCCATCGTCCGCGGGGCACCACCAGGTGACACAGGATATTTTGTCGACGGGACCTCGATTCCCCTGCTCTTCCACCTAGGGGTCGGCACGAGCGTCATTCATCCTCAAATCATCGACAAGGTGGACTTTTATCCCGGCGTTGCGCCGATTCGATTTGGTCGCTACCTCGGCGGGAGTATTGAGGCGACCTCGCGTGTGGCTGATTCCGATTACTGGGTCGGGGATCTCGACGTTAATTTATTTCAGACGGGTGCCTTGATCTCCGCACCCGTCAACGCTGGCAAGACCCGTGTGACAGCGGGCGGTCGATTTAGCTATACAGGGCTCTTGCTCACCCTCGTCTCATCGGATGCCTACTTAAACTTCTGGGACTATCTCGCCCGCGTCGATCATCGATTCGATAACCAACATCGACTCAAACTCTCTGCCTTCGGTGCTCAAGATGAGTTGGGCAATAAACGAAATCCGCGCGATCGTTTCTTTGTGGACTTCCATCGAGTCTCAGGTCAGTACATCGTACCTCATCGAGACCACATGTTTACCATCGCCCTCGACCTTGGCGCCGACCGACTGCTGCCGCCGGACGAGGACGACGAAGAGGGGATCAAAGAACGCGAGTCCGATGTGAATGGACTGCGCGAATATAGCGCTCGCCCGCGATTTCAGTGGAATCATGATGTCAGCGACCATGTCCGGTTAGAGACAGGATTCGACGTTGAGATCAGGCCATCGAC
Organism: Bradymonadia bacterium; assembly: GCA_049889275.1. GTDB lineage: Bacteria > Myxococcota_A > Bradymonadia > UBA7976 > UBA1532 > UBA1532. The sequence continues at coordinate 10,762 of JBMHDS010000027.1, forward strand.
GAACGAGGCCAAAGGCGACTCCGCCAACAACGACGGACTCGACCAAATCAACTTCATCAGCCCAAACGAAACCAAGTATATCGCAGGTCTCTATCACGCCGTCACACTAGAATACGGACGTTGGGCACTCACACCCTCAGCACGGATCGACCATTATACAAATGTCGATAAAACCGGTTTCGACCCGCGTTTTGGTTTTCGCTTTCAACAAACGGAAGACCGCGTGTTCAAGGGACACATCGGTATCGCCAATGCACAGCAGAGGTTCTTTGTGCCGGTACCAGGGCTCGGCGATTTAGAGCTTGAAAGTCCATTACAACAATCAAGACAAGTCGCCGTTGGGATTGAGCAAGCCTTCGGGGACGGTTACTCGCTTGATATGACGACTTACTTTGCCCATCGAAAGCATCTATTGGCGACGCGCTTTGATGACTTGGAGGACGACGAAGCAGACGAGAGCAGCGTCGACATGACACCAAACATGCCAAACGAGGCGTTTAAGATTCCCCTCCAGACTGGTCGGGCATTCGGGCTTGAAATGATCCTACGCAAACAGCGCACCAGCAAGGTCTTCGGGTGGCTCGCCTATACGCTCCAACGGATCGAGCGCTACAGCGGCGGTCAGTGGGTGCTAGACCCCTTAGACCAGACACATATCGTCAACCTTGTGACCTCATATCGCTTTAGGCCGGATTACATATTGGGTTTTCGATTTCACTACAACACGGGCCGCCCCTTGCTCGAGGACCGTGGACGGCTCAATGGTTACTATCAGTTCGACACGCGGCTTGACCTGCTATGGATTAAAGATACCTACACGGTGGATTTCTACATCGACATCATCAACCTCACCTACCAAGGTGAGCAGCTCTCACCAGGCGAAGAGCCGATTAAATATGTTTTACCCACCATCGGCGCCCACGGCACATTCTGAACGTGTGGCTAGCGGATTGAGTACACGTGCACCCGACCATTGTCGCCCGCGCCCGGCTCGCCCACATAAATGAAGGCACGGCCATCGACGCCAATCCGCGTGGACACGATCGAGAAGCCGAATGAGGCCCCGACCGCATCTGGAGCGTAGCTGTCGCGCTCAATAATGGTAGGCACACCACCCACGTTGGCGAACCTCAATATCTCAAAGCGGCCCATCGCCCCGCCGCCGACGAGCAATCGGTCTTGATTCTCATCCGCACGGCGAAAGGTGGCCATGCGGCGGCCAAAGCGACCGCCAGCGTCGCGGCCGCGCAGCGCATCGGTGATGAGCTGCCCCTGCCGATCAACCAAATAGATCGCGCCCGGGTCTCTGAGCGCGGGTGAGTCGTACAGCGGCGCGCCGTACACGAACAGGAGTTCATCACCGCCGAGGAAATTACCCCAGACGATACTCTCACCGAAGCTCGCGTCGGTATCACCGGCCCTCAATTGGTTGCTGCGCTGCTGCCAGTTGCTCGACGGGAAATAGACCGTCGCGCGCTCGGACCTCAGGCCGCGTAAATAACGCGCTGTAGCGATGATATCGCCCAGGCCATCACCATCGAGGTCGGGCACGAGATAAACGCGCTCGCCTAAACGTTGTCCCGGCGTCTGTCCGCCAATGTAAGTCTCCTCGTCGCCGAGCACGTGTACGAGTCCACCGGTTCTGAAGTTGAAGTCCGGCGCTGCCACCACCAGACCGTCTAAACCGGGCGTGGACGTCGTGACGTCGCCCAGCCTAAATCCATCTTCGCCATCGAAACGCTCACCCAATGAGCCATCTCGGGCGATTTGTCGTATGGCACCATTTTGACCTTCTGGAATACCCGCGAGCAGTTCAGCGACGTTGAGGTCAGGACCGGTGAGCGCCATACTTGCCCCGAGCGGACCGTCTCCGCGTTGTTCCCAGAGTGCACGTCTTAGAAAACCGCTCACCCCGACAACGATGCCTCGTCCATTATCCGCACCATGCGCCACAATGTCATCACGGCCATCGCCATCTAAATCACCGATGACCTGTAACGAACGCCCAAGTCCGAGGCCACCATCCGGCCCATCCACCGCGCCGAGATAGGCAACACAGAAGTCGAGCCGTTCATCCACCTGGCCATCGCAGTCCTCGTCCAGGCCGTTACAACGCTCCGCTGCTAAATCGCCACACTGCCCACACGCATTCAGCAAGCCTTCGTCTGTCTCAGCGTCGCAGTCATTATCGATACCATCACAGACTTCATCCACGGGTGTGATCGCCCCCTCGCATTCGCCCCATCCACCCTCACAGCGCTGCCGCCCTGGCTGACAAGCACCGACGTCAGAACCACAGTCGCGTATCAGCGCCTCATCGGTGCTTCCATCGCAATCATTATCGAGTCCATCGCAGGCTTCATCACTCGGTTGAATGGAGTCTTCGCAGAGTCCCCAGTCCCCTGCCCGACAGACCTGCTCACCAGGTGAGCACACACCGACTTCGACACCACACTGACGAACCAGCATTTCATCTGCGCGACCATCACAGTCGTCGTCGACGCCGTTGCAGGTTTCTTGTGGCACAGGCCCACATGCGCCACATCCATTGAGAACCTCTTCATCGACGCTGCCATCACAATCATCGTCGATGGCGTTGCACAGTTCCTCGGGTACCGGCCCGCAGCCCCCGCATGCATTGAGAACCCCTTCATCCGTGCTGCCATCACAGTCATCGTCTTGGCCATTACATAGCTCTTCTGGGAGTGCCCCACAGCGACCGCATGCGTTTAAGCTGCCTTCGTCCGTACGCCCATCACAATCGTCATCGACGTCATTACAGACCTCGTCGGGCACCGGGCCACAACGGCCACAGGCGTTCTGAACGCCTTCATCGGCGGCGCCATCGCAATCATCATCTTGGCCATTGCAGACCTCTTGTTGCGCGCCGTTGCATGGCACACAGTCTGGCAGCGCTTCATCGACCTCCCCATCGCAATCATCGTCTTGTCCGTTGCACACCTCGCCTGGGTCAGGTCCGCAGGCGCCACAAGCGTTGACAACACCTTCATCCACACGACCATCGCAGTCGTCATCGATGTCGTTGCAAACCTCATCTGGCTCCAAGCCACAGCCACCGCAAGGGTTGGTCACCCCTTCATCGATGGCGCCATCACAGTCATCATCTAATCCGTTACATTGGTCTTTTGCCACCGGACCGCAGCCGCCACATGGATTCAGCGCACCTTCATCGACCTCCCCATCGCAGTCGTCATCGAACCCATTGCAACTCTCGACCACGGGTTCAACGGAGCCGATGCAGCGGCCGAAAGTATTGTTGTCGAGACATGTCTGTTCGCCCACCTGGCAGACCCCAACCGCTACGCCACATTGACGAACAACGCCCGGCTGGCAGCAGCCCACCACGCCCTCGTCGACGGCGCCATCGCAATCGTTGTCATTCCCGTCACATACCTCGTCCGCAAGGACCAATGGCTCGGCATCGCAGAAGAGCGCGTCGCCGGCGTCATTACACCGTAGCTGTCCGGCAGCGACGCATGCACCTCCACCAACACCACAAGCCTCGCCCAGCTCGCTGAAGCTCTCGTCGATTCGGTCGTCGCAGTCATTATCGAAGCCATCACAGAGTTCGACGGCGCCTGGGTTTACGGCGGCGTTCTCATCGTCACAATCAATGTCCTCTGGAAAGCCGTCATCATCGCGATCAGAGGCGATGGCGCCGCCACCGTCTGCGGCATTCATATCGGCCTGAAGGACGCCTTGATCGGAGGCTATCGCGCCGTCGGTCAGCGTCGTCGCGTCATCCATCAACGGGCCCGTGTCAGCAACCGCTTGGTCAGGACTGCCAGAGCCGGCGTCAGCCAATTCAGCGTCAGCCATTGGACGCCCCACGACTGCATCGAGATCGCCGCTGGCATCCAGCCCGGGACCACCTTCGATGCCTCCATCGGTCATTGCGTTGATTGTGGCGGTGTCTGCGGTACCAATCCCGGTCTGGTCGAAATCTGGATTCGCGTCGGTACAGCTGAGCGCGAGGCTCGCGATGACGGCTGTAATGTATGGTCTCATTGTATCCCCCCAAATCGGCGACGAGCGCCTAACGGGAGGATACGATACTTTGCCTGGGGGTTACAAAAGACCACCGAGTGGGGGTGGCTTGAGCGCCAAAATGCTAATCAGCGGTCTTGCATTCAGCCTGTGCCGGTGTCCGGATGTCCCAAACCTGCGCACAGCTCTCAGAGCAGAGGTTGAGGTCGGTTTCGATGCAGGCGGCGTCGGCTCTGCGCAAGAACAGGCCAGGGTTATCAACTGCGCCGTCTACAGTGAATTGTGGGAGTCCAGAAGCGCTGCAATCACATCCCGCCTCGTGGTCCACCGTGCCACCGCGTGTCCCGAGATAACGAATGGTGAAGTTCACCATGTACGCATCAGCGTCAAACTCTCTGAAAGCCTGGGCATTGTAAATGCCGTGCTGGCCCGCTGGTCGAAGTAACGGGAGCCTAAACCCGTCGTACTGTCCATCGGCACGTTTCCAGTTTAACCGCAAACCGCCCTCATCGGGCCGAGGGACCGGAAAGAACGATTCGCAGGCCCCTTCGTAGCAACGTCCGCCGGGCGCGGTGCAGTCCTCATCGGTGGTACACATGGGACCACTGCCTTCGAGTTCATCAGGGCAGCGGTTCTCGCCATTCATCCCGCTCCAATCGCTATCTCCACAAGAGAACGACGCCGTTCCATCGCTCACATTATCGACGTCAAAGATCACATTGGGGTTGGTTGGGTTGTCAGCATAGCGCTGCATGCGACCATCTCCCTCGACTGCGTAGACATCGATGAGATATTCGTCAGGTGATTTACCGAAACGCTCGTCCGGCTTGAAAAGTTCTCGCCAGCCATATTCCTTCGGGATGGACTCATCCCGAAGCCAGGAGCCGAGCAAGCCAGACACGCGACCCATGGCGATGCCAGTGTTGACGGGCACATTAATGTCTCCTGCGGTGGGCATCATCAGGACACGTGTGTTCCCGCCACGTGTGCGACCGTTCGGGTCATATGGAAAGTCGAGCGGCTCCATGAAGCTGTGGATGCCCCAGATCGCCGGGTCAGCCTTGCTGATACCTGACTGAGCCAGGCCAATAAAGCGCCGAAACCGAGGTGTATTGCGGGGTAGCCCGTAGCCTTCATAGAGCGAGACGATGGGTGTCTTTTCGACGTATGTCGTCCCTTGAAAGGTGACGTCTTCTTGCCAACTATCGAGGGTCCCTCGGATCTTATCGGTCTGGCCTTCGTAGACTTTAATCACGATCCGGTCACCCAAGATCGTTGGGTCTTCTGCGCGACGGGGCTCGGCGTCATCATCGGAAAATCCGAGCACACCCCGGCGTGAGACGGCGTCTACAGCATCAGCGGGGATGCCCATTCGGATAAACCCACGTTCATTGACCCAACCGGATACAACTTCGCCATTATCGAGATTGGTATATTCGATGCGATCGCCCACGTGCACGGGCGATAGCTGACCGATCTTGACCCGCTTCAGGCGCGCTACATCATTGGCGAGGAAAGCGAAGGTCATGGTGTCGCCGCTGATCTCGCCGGTGCCCACACGCAAGCAATCTTGATCGGTCATCGCGTCGCCATCGAGCGGGACCTGGTTGTCGTCCACAGGTAAGCATCCGGCGATAAGCGGACCCACGATGGGCAATAAGACAGCTTCGGGCACCCCGGCTTGCGAGGCTCGGATCGCGATGTCGGCGAGACCCGCACCGCCCGCATTGGGAGACGCGCTATCGAGCCCTGGCTCCGCACCCGCCATCACCCCCGAAATGACACCACCGAGCGAGATCCCCCACATACCAATGGTCGAATCCCGACCACCGATATCGGTTTTGCCATCGCCTGTCAGGTCGCCCAGATTACCCTCCTGACCAAAGGCTCTCAGGATACGCACGAACTGCATGTATTCGATGGCAGCCTGACGCACCATATCCCGGGTGTGGAACAGGTCAGATGTCCACATGTCGCCGCCTGGATCTGGAATGCCATCATTGTTGAGGTCTCTATCACGTCCACGGGTTAGCATGCCGATGAGCGGTGTGGCCTTATATTTCTGGAAAAATTGGATGCCTGCCTGAAACACCGCCGCTGACTCAGGGTGGACGAGCAATACGTTGCCACCATGGCCCGGGCCATCGAGCGCGCAGATCGCGTAGCCCATGGAGTTATGACGCCCCATGTGGCTTGCGATTTCAGCCCGACTACCACCGTAACCGTGAGCGTAGAGAATGGTTGGAAACGGCTTACAAAAGGGCTTGTTGTCAGGGTTACCCGGCGCGCAATCGTCAGCTTCGATGGGCAGACTGCACCAGAACGACACCTTCGTTCGTCCGTATTCAATGTGTCCATTCTTCGGATCGATGCGCCACACCTCATCGTTGTCGGCAGGGTACGCCTCGGTCGCCTGACCATCTTTATCGTTCAACAGATATGGCGCATCGAAGGTGCCACCAAAGACGCCGGACATGCCGCTTAGGTCAGCCTCCAGGGCGCATAGGTTGGTCAACCACTCGTTCATGCCGATGTTCCAATACAGACTGATGGCAGCGCCGGCACATGCCCCCTGGAGAATCGAGCCCTCGTAGCCTTCATCCTCGGTCAAGTCCGCCAGTTTCCAGAGCTCGAGTGACTTGTCGGCTGGAAACTCTTCGGCGAGCTGAGCAAAAGGGCCGCTGCCGTAAAGTCCCGCTCGGACCGCCTCAACATCTCCGGTCATGTCGCCGGTGGTAAACGTCCAGGCGAATGCGACATCTTCGAGACTGAGGCCATATCGACCGAGTAGCTTACCCACCGGCTTAAGGGGCTTGGTCTGCTCCCTTGGGTTGACGCCGGCGAAGGGTGACTCCACAGGGTTGTCCGCCTCGTCTGTCAGACGCTTGGTCAACACGACGGCATAGGTGCACTTCTGCTGAAGCGGCCAGATCGGTCTCAAAATCAGAGTATTGGTCTCACGCTCATAAAAAGTCATGAGGTTGTCCGCCACACAACGGTCATGTTCGGTGAGGCAGGCTTGGAAACAATCATCATCCGAACAGCGAGCCACGCAAGCGGCAGGCGTTGTGTCATCACAGGCTGTGGGATCAATAAAATTGGCCACGTCGCGGATACCATCTTGGTCGAGATCTTCCTCTGTCTGCAGCACACCATCACCGTTCAAGTCGGGCTCATTGAGCTCCGGAAACAGCAGATTATTGAGCGTCCCGCTGCCATCGAAATCGAAGAGTAAGTTGCCACCACGCCGTCGATAGCCGTTCGGTGCGTCCGGATCGAATCGCATTTTTTCGCGTTTGTAGAGGGTCACGGGAAAACGACCTCGGCCAATATCGAGCGCCACCTCCTCGCCGAACCGGCTGCACGCCGGACTCACGTTGAGTAGGTAGACCGAATCGTTTGTAAAGTCGGTGTCCCCATGGCGTTCCTTTAGGTCGACGAGGTCGAGTTGACTGGTGAACGAGACCGTGATCGGACTGTACGTACCGAACCCTGCCATGGAGTTAAACTCGGCGCGAGCACGACGCTCATAGGCGGTGGGCGCCAATGGGCTGACGTTGACGCGGCGGCCCGTCACAGAGGTTGGGTCGAGTCGGGTGGCTTGGTCGTTCGGTAGTGGAATCTCTGGTAATGGCTTCGCCAAAACATCGTAGATGATGACGGGACCACCATTGCGCGCCGCTTTCACAAGCCCGGCACTGCGCTCACCGGCGAGAAATGAACCGTCGGCACATGCGGTCGCCAACATTGGTATGAGACAAAGGGCTAATTTCTTCATGTCATCCCCCTACCAGTGAATGCTTTGTACAAAACGTGTTGTGAACACCGGTTCCTCGAGCACGCCGGCGAAAGCATCGCCTGGAAAAAACCAACCATTCTCAGCGCTCAAGCCCAACTCAACCCCATGCAAGAGATACTTAAAGTCGATGGCTGCATCGATTTCATGTCCGAGCTCGCGACCACCCGGCTGCCCACCGCCCACGGCTGTGTTGTACCCACCGGCGATGGCCGATTGATACGGGTCGACCGCATCAGCGGCACGCTGCGCATACAAATAGGCAAGGCGCATCGCCCACTGCTCCGTAATGTTCCAGCGCACGTTGGGATAGGCATAAGCGGCGTTTCTGACGGCGCCCTGATTGGCTGTAAAGCGAAGCGCATAAGGCGGCACATCGAGGAGTTCTGGGTCGGCGAGTCGATCGATAGAGCGCGCAGACATGAGGGGTAGAACATGCTTAAAGAGCACCAACCCGACGGTGTAAGACTGATTAAAGGTGAACTGCCGAATGGTCGAATCCCGTGGGTCGTTATCGCCAGAAGCAAAACCTGCTTCTAGATTCGTCTGTAGACGCGGTGATAAGTACGAAAGCCTCAGCACGCCACCGGCGGCGAGAATGTCTGCACCATTCTCGAATGTCTCTTCCAGAAACGGTCGAGTCGTCTGTCCAAACAACGCTGCGACTTCGGATTCGATGGCGAGCGTTTGCGTTGGAGAGATGGGGCGGTGCCACTTGAAGTGGATGTCGACAGAGTTGACGTCCAGGGTCGTGCGTTTGTCGACCGGGTGATACGGGTCGCTTCGATCGGTTTGAAAGCGCTGTGCGAAGAGCACGGACAATGCTTGGCGCGTTTCGCTCGCAGGCTTGCCATCGAAGGCGTATCGCAGGCCAGCAGTCCAGCCATAAGCACGATCGTCTTCTACAAACTCCGCGTTGTCATCGCGGAAGACATAATCGGCGCCCGTGAAGAAAGTGAACGCACCACCGAACCGAGCCGCGTACAGACAGCGTCCCGTTCGGTTGCCAGACCAACCATCGCCGAAGATACGCTCTTGGCGACCGTTATTGACGAGCATCCCCGTGCCCCATTGAGCTGACTGATAACCGCAACGAAAAAGACCGACCGGAGTCACGTATTCCAGGCTCAGTGTGTGCAAGACGGGCCTGACCGATGCGGCATCGGCGTCTCTTTCATGCTCGAATGTATCGTCTGCGTACTGGAGGCCGAGCGGACTACCTGAGTCCATCAAACGCCATAACCGCAGCTCACCGCTCGCGGTCACTTTGAGACCTTCGATGAATGCGTGTTGAGCAGACAGGATGAGCCGGGTGGACAACCAACGGTCTGCGTCAGCGGTCATGCCGGTATCATCCACTTGAATGCTGCTTAAGGATTGGCCAACGGCTTCACTGTAGACCTCAAAGGAATCAGTCTCTGCCATGACCGGCAGAGTTGTGAGCAACAGCGCAAGCGCGGACATAACAGAGATGCCATGCACATGTGTTTGGATCATCGCGTCGTTAAACCTAGTGCGGTGTGACCTATGAGGGGGTCAGGATTAAAGAGTTTATTCGGATTTTTCTGTCTCAGGTGATTCGCGCTCGGTCGGTAGCGGCGGCTTGTCGCCTTCACAGTTGTCCCGGCCCAGGCAGGCATCAGTGCGGAACTCACGACCTCCCGTTGCAAAATAATTTGCGATCATACCGCTCATGAAGTCACCGCCATCGAATACTTCGTTGGCCAAAACCACACAGTCGGCAGCGCAGGCATCATCGCCGTCTTCGCAGGCGTCTTGGCACTTGTCGAGCGCCTGTACACGCTCTGTTCCGGGCAGCGCAAAACCGTGCCAACCTGTCGGATGCACGAACAAGAACATCGCGCCGGACACACCGCCTGTCGGGTCGACTTCGTCGAGTTTGAGCCTCAACGGAGGGTCGAGACGCGGGATTGCGTCTGCCTGATAAATATCCTCACCCGCGCTAAAGTTCTCGACATCGTAATGAACCGGAGCGCCGCTGGCGTCTTGGAATCGGTCTAATGTATGCACGGCCTCGGCGACGTAGGTGTCGATGAGGATTTGGTTTGGCGTCAAGCCTTCGAATTCCGTGCCATCATAGCGTGGGTCGGGATTGGTAAAATCGACGTATCCAGCTGCTCGCGACACGCTCACCCCCGAACTTGCAGGTACGTTCATATCGCCCATTGTCGTCACCACGATGGTGTGGGTCGCCGTCTCGTCGCCTACGTTCGGAAAAACCATCGGTCGGTCGGTGAAATGTGGCGCTAATGCAGCAGGATCAGCGGGGTCAAGGACCAGCTGCCCCAAACCCATGAAGCGCCTCAATTCGGGTGCGGCGCGGCGCAGCCCCAAGCCCTCGGCAAAGGCGCGGAGGTGTGTGCCACTCGCAAAGGTGTGTCCTTGGAACTCAACATCCTGGCCGAGGCGGTCGAAGGTCGCGATTGGCTTTGCGGCGTCGTCCGCAGGCTCGCACTCAGTATCGCAAAGACAGGTGATCTCTTGGTCGAAGACAGCCAGTGTGACGCGGTCGTCTAAGTCAGTTGGCAAATGCAGGCGAAAGTGACCGCCATCATCCACCCGAGCACATTCTCGTTCGCCGTTCTCGATGTTCGTCGCCAATACGATTTGCCCCGGCATCAGCTCAACCCATGAGCCAAGCTCCAACAGGCTGCGGTCATTTAAATTAGGCACCAGGGTTTGTACCCGAGTCATGCCCGTCTCATCGTCGCGTTCGCCGATAAATATCGATGACATGAGCCGCAACACGACCGCTTCGACGACGCCCCCTTGGAACGAACGAGCGCCAATGTCGGTCAAAATACCACCACCAGCGACGGGTACCGCTGCGTCTAGCCCGGGCTCGGTACCAGCGAGCGTCGCCGACATGATGCCGCCGAGCGATGTCCCAATCATACCGATTTTGCCATCAGGACCACCGATATCGACGACGCCATCCCCATCAAAGTCCCCAGCGAGTTCCGGTTGTTCGTCGCCGTTGAGATCGATGGCGGTGTTCACGCCGTCAAAGTTTCGGAGAATCCGAATCAGCTGCATATGGTCGAGGTTGCACTGCCGGACCACGTCCCGTGTGTGGAAGAGATACGAGGTCCAAAAATCTGCGCCTGAATCGATGAGACCATCACGGTTCAGATCCTCCGCTCGCGTCTCCAATAGGATATCGATCAAGGGCGCGAGCCCGTATTGTTGGAGCAGCGCAGTGGCGAGCATTTGAGTCATCTCGTCGAGGGGCTTTGGACCGTGTGAGACACAATCTATAGCGATGACCGCGTTGCCTCGTCGTGCCAACTCGCCAGCGAATGGGATCATCGTATCCACGCGATTGAGTGTGTATCCGTGGCTGACGATGACGACCGGCGCTGGCTTACCTTCTTTTCGAGGTGAGACTTCTTTGCGCGGAACCGCCAACCAAAAATAGACTTTCTCCCGTCGCGCTTGCGCTGGCTTCGAGTGCAGGTCTTCCGGCCAAGACTGCTCGTCGTAGTGGAGTTTGGGTAACTCATCTTCGCAGACCTCGAATGCCTGACATCGGTCCGCTCGGCAAGCACGCTGCGCAGGGTTCCAATCTGCACAACGGCTCTGGCAGTCGGCCGAGATGGCGTCGATCTCTCGACGGGTTGCGCATTCGCTCAAGTGTTCACAAAGCACTTCACAGCTCGGAGCTTCGCGCGACCCATAGTCACGTTCGAACAACTGAGGTGAATCGAAGGAACCCATGACGTGGTAATCGATATACTGTTGGGCCTCGGAGAGACGCTTGAACAGACCATCGGACTCGTCGAAATTAAAGAGACTTGGCCCGAAGGTCTTAAACACATTCAGCCAGTTTTCCGTGTAGAGCACGTATGGGTTCTTATCCCCTTCAAAGTAGCTTACGTCTCGAAGCTGCTCGAGATTGAACTCAGGCGGATACTCCTTGCCGAGATGACCTTGTACGCCATATCCATATAGGCCCTCGCGAACAGCGACCCAACCGCTTTGGACGGTCTGCGTTGTAAACGTCCAGGTAAACGCGATGTCACTGAGTGTGAGCTCAGGCGCGAGCGTCTGCGGGAGGTGCTTGAGCGGCTCATTCTGGGCTGTATGGTTGATGTATTTGAATGGCGAACCTACAGGATCACCATCGGTGTCGAGCAACCGCCGGGTCACGACCACCGCATAGGTTGTGCGCTCACGCAGGGGCATCATAGGGCGAACGATGAGCGTATTCGTTTCGTTCTCATAGAAAGTCATCAACGCGTCTGTGCGCGCCGCGAGATCCTCCGGATTTGGTGCCGCACCAGGCAGATAGTTGGGCTTGTCGAGCACACCATCCATATCCGTGTCTTCGCCCGGATCGAGGGTGCCGTTACCGTTTGTGTCCTCATCGACTTCCTCAAACAGGAGGGTCAGCGTGTCACCGCGTGCATCATGGGGGCCGTAGACCGTCGTATCTTCAAGCACGAAAGGATAGTTTCCATTACCGACGTCCAGGCGTTTTTTCTGACCGTATTCAGGAGAATTTGGATCGATATCGATGAGGTAGATCACATCGTTTGCCAGATCATAATCCGCGTCACGGTGACCGTCGAGAATCGAGCCGACATCAACTCGATCGGTAAACGGGATTGTGATCGGCTGATTGACACCCCAGCCGTCGAGCTGATCAACTTTCTCTCGCACTCGGCGTTCGAGCCGGGTCGGGGCGATCATGGACGCATTCACCCGTCGCTTCGTCGCCGATGTTTCATCGTAAATGGTGGCGATATCATTGGGCAGTGGTACTTCTGGCAAGGGCCTTGCGTTGAAGTCCATCTTGACGGTGACGCGCGCGCCGCCGCTCTTGGCAAGACCTTTAGGCTCATCGGCGACGCAACCTGCCGCCATGAGCAAGACCATAGACATACAAAATAGTTTCGACACTTGTGTTGGACGATTCAAGTTCAACTCTCCGAGATTTCGACACTGGGAAGGTCTTCGAACGTACTCCAAGCCAGGGAATTCGCACGATAATCTACCGAATGATAGTTTAAAAACCATAGCGACGCAAGAGAACTGACCACTTAATCTTCAGAACGCATGGTGGCCAGCGCTCGAAAGAACCCTATCTCGCGTTCAACCAGCACCTAAAGCCAGTCAAAACCCACCCTTCTTGTGCGTACGCAATGCCCAAAACCGGGACAGATTGTAGGCATGTTTACCGACGAGTGTTAAGGTGATCTCGTTAAGTGAACGGAGCTCAGGATGGGGGTTGTAAGCCAGCGCAACGATCAAATCAAGTTGCTGTTTGAACGTTATGGTCCGATGGTCTATCGCAAGGCGCTTCGAATGCTCCGTAATGAGAGCCGCGCGGAAGAAGCCACTCAAGAAATCTTCATTCGCGTGATCAATGGAATTGAGCAATTCGACGGTCGTAGCAAGCTCTCGACTTGGTTATTCCAAGTGACCACAAACCATTGCCTCAACGAAATCCGCAACGCAAAACGTCGCAGAGAGCTCTGGGACGACCAAGTGATTCCGATGGAATCTTTTCGGGCAGATGAGGCGAGAGACACGACCAAGAAAGAGGTCCACGCACTGATCGCTGAAGCTGATCCCGAGCTCGCGATGGTGGCCGCCTGTGTCTATGTACATGGAATGACGGGTGCGGAGGCTGCTGAAAAGCTCGGCGTGTCTAGACGCACCATTAACAATCGCCTCGAGCGTTTCAAAGTTTGGGCACGCGCAAACTTCGATCCAAATGCGGACGAACCAGAGCCCGTGGACACCAGTTAGACACTCCATCTGCACAGTTTTGGCGACCGAGGGTTCATAAGAGTAAGAAAGAACGACCAGTGGGAGAGTCGATGCTCGACTTAGACAAAAATAGTTGGGGCCATTGTAGGCGAGACGCGTGCCCGTCCGAGCTCGAACTCGAGCAGTATGGATTGGGTGAACTCGAACCCATTGCACGTGTCGCTGTCGAGAATGCAGTGAAAGAGTGCTCGGGCTGCGCGGAGCGTCTCGCGCTTTTGTCAAAGGGGTTTGAACAATTTACTCAGTTCGACGCAGAACAGATGCTCAGCCAAATTTCGAAAGCCACGGAGGGCGCGGTGTTCCCCCGTCAAATCGCGCAGGCGCTCAATGAAACCGCGCCTAAAAACGGGCAAGAGAGTGTTTTGTCTCGCATCCTATCTTGGCTCACGAAGCCATTTCTCGTGCCAGTTATGGTCGGCGCCGCCGCGCTCATAGTCTACGTCACGCGCGCCCCTGAGGCACCTCATGGAGCGAGTCCTCAGGCGATCGATCAGGCAGATCTCGGTGGTGTTAGAATTAAGGGACAAGCCATCTTTGAGGTGTACCGTGCCCGCGCGGGACAAATCGATACCCCCTCGACCGGCTCATCATTCAAAGCAGGTGATCGAATCCGCTTCAGCATCAAGACCCAAAACAAATCGTTTGTTATGATCCTCGGTCGTGAGGCGAGTCAGACTGTATACACAGCCTTCCCGATGGATAGCGAACAAGCACAGCCCGTTGAAATCGGTCGAACCGATTTGCCAGGTTCCTTGGAGCTCGATGACAGCGTCGGCAAGGAGACGCTTGCAGCGGTCATTTGCAAGAAACCCTTTAAACGTTCAGACGTAACATGGCATCTCGATAAGGCGCCGGTCATCGCGGATTGCCAGGTCGCACTCTTCGTAATGGACAAGGGCGAATGAAACTCATTCACACCATCCTGGCCGCCACACTTTTGAGCGGCTGGATGGCGGTCACAACATCACACGCCGCCGAGCCAAATGTGTATGTCGTCGCCATTGGCAACAACGCCGGCGCAGCGGACGAAGTGGAGCTCCTGTACGCCGAGCGAGACGCGCGCCAGGTCGCATCAGTGTTTCAAAACCTCGGTCAGGTGCGGGGCACGCACACCCTTATCCTTGCCGGCGAATCAGCAGACTCGGTTCGCCGAGCGCTCCTGGAGGTCAACGCTCGCATTCGCGCACAACAGACGGGGGCGAGTCGACTCATCATCTACTATTCCGGGCACGCAGATGCCACAAGCCTCCATCTGGGCGGTACGCGTTTCGGACTCGATGAATTGAAATCAATTGTAGATGGATCGCCGGCCCAGGTCCGACTCTTAATCCTTGATGCGTGTCGCTCTGGTGCCATGACCCGTGTGAAAGGCGTGCGACGAGCCCCTGAATTCAAGCTACGGCTCAGGCTCGGCGAGAATGTCGAGGGGACGGCGATCCTGACATCGAGTGCCGCCGGTGAGAACAGCCAAGAGTCGGACCGACTGAGGGGCTCATTCTTTACCCATCATTTCTTAAGCGCGTTGCGCGGCGCCGCCGATGACGATGGCGACGGGCGTGTGACGCTGACGGAAGCCTACAAATATAGCTATCGGGAGACCCTTAAGTCATCCGGTCGTTCTCTCGATCTGCAGCATCCGACCTTCGAGTATGGGATCCGCGGAAAAGGGACCGTCACGCTCACTTGGCCGCTGACTGCCAGACGCTCGACCGGGCATCTCAAAATTAGGCGTCCAGGTCGTTATCTCATCGCCGAAGGCCGCGATGGTGGACCGATCACGATGGATGTCTATGTTGGTAAAGACGGTTCGACGATCGCCTTACCCCAGAGAACCTACGCTGTTCAAAGACGCGAAGCCCGTCGCTATCTCCAGTATCTCGTACCCGTCAAGGCCCGTCGCGCCACCCTATTAGCCGATTACGATTACACCACCGTCGCCTATGACCGGCTCTTGAGAAAAGGCGGCGGGACTGCACGGGTTGTACATGGGTTAGCGCTACTCGCAGGGGCACAAGGTGAGACGGCACGTGAGCTCGGCTGGCTGCCGGTCACCGCGCTCGCCTACAATGCCGATTTTGAATCCTTGAGTCTGAGTCTGCGTGGTCGCTATGGATTCCGTGAGTTAAAAAGCAACACGACGCCGCTGAGGACGCGACGTACGGAATATGGCGTGAGAGTGCTCGCACAACGCTATTTTGATACAACTTTCATGAGCCTGTCTCTCGGGTTATTCGGTGACTTGTCCCGCATCGGACAATCATTCATCGGAGATGCACAAGCGGCCGAGCGCACTTCGTATGTAGGTGGATTCGGTGGCTGTATCGGCGCAGATATTCGGATCGCGGAGTCTGTATCCATCAGACTGGAGGGTGGACCTTTGGCACAGGTGATCAATCAGGCAGATACGCCCAATGGAACAATCGAACACACGGGGTATGCCACGCCGGTCACGTGGTGGTCCCAAGCAGGTATTCAGGTGCGGTTATGAGCGCGAGACAAAGCTTTAGCAGGGGGGCTGTGAGTTTGCTGTTGTGCATATGCATGTCTGGGTGTGGCGATGGCGTGACCGACTTGAGCTACCGAGGCAATGCGCTGTTTGAATTTGAAGGACAAGTTCAAGTCAAAGGGCAATTTGCCCGCGGCGAGCACCACATTCGCTTATCCATCTTCTGGCTTCCAAGTGGCGGGGCCACGGCCAAGGAAGATTGGATCGAGCAAACATCGACATCGGTCGCCATCGATTTCCCAAGCAGCTTTCGCGTACGCATTTTCGAGCCACCAAAGGCATCCCATTTCTACAGCGTCGCCGCCGTTGGTCGCCTCATGCTCTATGATGACTTGAACAATAATCGTCAATGGGACAAGGATGAGCCCTTTGTGGGCGGCTCTGAGCACCAGGGCATTGTTTACGGGCGCCACAACCCAGAGGGTATCTTTAATTTCCTAGGCCTCAATTTCTCGACCGGGTTTAACCTCGTTCACTTCCCATTACGCTGCCACTCCAGGTTGGACCAGCGGCGCGACCTCACTTGCCGCATCAACGTCGGTGGCCCATGCGAGACCTCAGATGATTGCTGCCTCGACGCATTCGACTGCGCTGGTCGATTTCCTGTCTGCCTCACATCCCTCGACAACAGCCTGAATTTTCCAGGTGGCTACTGCAGCACGCGAAATGGAACACCCGCCTGCGAGATTACAGAGGGTCAACCAGCCGAGGCGGAGGTGGCTGCCCGCCCCGTCGCCTTCAAGCTGCTCCAGATACAGACCGCAGGGGAATTGGTTTTAAAGACCTGTAATGAGGATGAGCAATGCCGAGATGGCTATGTGTGTGAACCCGCCTATCTCGTCTGTCTACCAAAACGACCGGTTATTCTAGAACTGGATCCCGATTACACGATCGGTCGAATCTGCGAGAGTGAAGACGGCATTCTGGTTCAACCAGCAGACAATTAATCAGGCAGGACACCACATCGCCTACGGGTTTGGTCGGAGTTCCAATCCCATCATCAAGAAACTGTTGGCATTGGGGATACCGCCATAGGTGACGTTGCCGACGCCGAGGCCCATGAGGTCTGGCAGCTCAAACGCCACCGACGAGTCGATAAATTCGTTGAGTACGCTCTCACTCATACCGTTTATGAGGGTTTCAACGATGCCTTCGAACTCGGTCTCGTTAATCGGAGTCACGGGTGCCTCCACCAACTCAACGCGGGTGTCGATCGCACCCTTCAAGGCAAATTCGCCGTTGACAAACTCAGGTAAGATACTCACCACAGCTGATAACTCCAATCGGGCCCATACACGCTTATCACCGTTGATGTCTTCGCTCGCGAGCGAGACTTCCAGTGCGCCAATGTTCAGCTCGAGGCCACCTCGGACAGGATCGCTGACTCGGATGGTTGGCTGCATCTTTGCCTGACTGGTGAGTTCGATTCCGGCCGTGCCCGCAAAGTGCTCGAGCAAGTCGCCGCCCGCAGCCCCAGCCAGCAGCGCAACGGAGAGGCTTGTGTCCCCCATCAACTCAGCGAGGTCTAGGTCAAGAAGACCCCCACGCCATGCTTCGCCGAGCAAGCGATTAAAGAAGTCCACACTAAACCCGAGGGCGATGGCGTTGTCGGGTAATTGCGGATTGGCCTGGCTCCCGCCCGTCCAAAAACCTGGCGCTGAATACACCTGGCCAAAGGGGGTCATATCTGCGCCGACTCGAGCACGAATACCGTTTTGGTCCACATTGAGTTCCTGCATCCGCATGCGAAGGTTGGCCGTCTGCCCCAAAATGTCCACGGGTTGGTCGAGTAGATCAGCCTGTACGAGGTCTTGGATGAGCACATCATTGAGCGCATCGCGAATGCTGTTCGTGCCTAAGTCACGAACCATCGGTTGAATCAACCCCTCGACGACCGAGTAGAAATCGTTGAGGTCGAGATCGAAGCCACGCAACTGCACGCTTGCATTGCTCAGGTTCAAATCATAACCGCCGTCTTGTTTCGCCCGCAGATTCAAATCAACGCCAACGTCGAGCGGACGACAGTTCGCCCAGCCCCGAATTCGACCACCGATGCCGAGTATTGAGTAGTGGTACGTGAACTTGAGGCCAAATCTCTCCAAGCGTAGTTGGATCCGGATCTTGCCGTTGGTGGGCGTCATATCGATCTTAATCTGGTTGAAACGAATTTCGTGCAGCTGAATGGAGCCACGACGGCCCATTTGCTCATCCATGATGTCCTCGATGTATCTCGGCGTGAGCACCCGCTCGAGACTCGCAGCGACGGCTTCGAGTGCGCGGCGGCCGACGTTGCCCACGATCATGGTCGTCGATTGATCATTCCAAGGCGTGAACTGTCCTGCGATAAAGCTACGGCGCAAGTCGATCTCGCTACCATCGGTTAGCGTGCCGACTAAATCGAGATGATTGATACCAGGCGCTGATATAAATTGTGCCTCGAAGCGGCCGTCTGGGCCAACGGGAAGCGGCCGCCCATTCATGGTCAACTGGCTGAGCTTTTCACCATCGCGGATCGTCCCTTGCACCTGTATTGATGCACCATTGCCCTGCACGATTTGGCCAGATTGAGGAGAATTGAGCTCGATGCTTGGCCTCGCCGTCGATACAAGGACTGTGATTAAGGCCGAGCTGCTGTCGCATTTAACCTCGATCTCATGGCTGCCATCGGGACGATTCAGTGTGAGTTCAAATGCACCTGATTGCACTTGAGTGGGCTGACCATCGATGATGACGTCACCACTGAAGTCGCCATCGATAACGCCGCTCACCTTGAAGCTTGGCGTAGCGATGACATCATTTTGCAGCGGTTTCGTGATGTTGAGGCCGCGGCATTTCGATTGGGGGGGATCGACAACCTCAGCAGGCCCTTGAGGCTCCTTATCTGGCACCTTTTCAGTGCCGTCGACATTGATGACAGTGAACTCTGCACAACCGCCCAATAACAACGCCAGGCAGATTGAGACCACGAGGTTTGTCGGACCAAGGAATGGTTTTCCAAGACATCTCATCGGGCTGACCGTCCATAGGTTGGTGATACATCGTCTGTTCCAGTTTGCAAGCTGTGGGCCAACTTGGTCTTCCCCAAATTTGAGTTCAGGCCTCGAGAGGTGTGTGGCCTACAGGCATCAGATATGAGACGTTTGTGCCACACATGGCGCAGCACAGCGCCAATCAAGCGAACGGGGGGAAACGAGCATGTCGGAGAGAGTGGAGGGCCTGATGGTCCAAGTCGTCGCGCTTGCCGAATCACCCGCGGAAGGGATCGAAAATTCAATTGAGATCATCGCTCAGACAGCGCCCGATCCGAGTACTTTGCGGCCCGATGAAGTTATTATGGCGGTCAGAAGTGCTGGATTGAGTTGGGTCGACCTACTGATGACGAGTGGCCAATACCAGCACATGCCCAACCTGCCCTATACGCCAGGTTTAGAGTATTCGGGTGATATCATCGCGGCAGGACGAGACGCCGATGCTCAAGGCTGGCTCGGCAAACGCGCATTTGTAGATTGTTTTTCAGTCGGGCCTCGTACGAGTGGGCCCTATCAGGCCGCCGGCGGGTTTGCATCTTATGCGGTCTTACCGAGCAGCGCGCTGCGTCAGATACCGGCGGATTGGAGCTATGATGAGGCGTGTAACTTTGCGGGAAACTACGAGACTGCATACCACTGCCTCATCACCCGCGGCCAACTGCAAGCGGGTGAAACGGTCCTCATTCTCGGTGCCTCCGGTGCCACCGGACTCGCGGCCATTCAGGTCGCTCGTGCGGTGGGCGCGCAGGTGATCGCAGCAGGACGCAGTCCTGAAAAATTGGCCACACTGAGAGAGCTTGGCGCCCATCATACCATATGCACTGCGGGAGAAGACCGCGACTCAGTACGTCGATTTCGCGAGGACGCGAAGGCTTTAACCAACGGCGTTGGCGTCGACATGGTCTATGACGGTGTCGGTGGAAGGACTTCACTTGAAGCGCTCCGTTGTACCCGTTTTGGTGCCCGTTTCTTGATCGTGGGCTGGGCGTCGACACCCGATGTCGCAAAAGGTCGCGGCGGCCGAGGCGCGCCGCGCGCCAATCAGCTGCCCACCAACCTCATGCTCATGAAAGGTCTAGACGTGCTCGGTTGCCCTGCCGTCATCTCGGCACAGAAAGACCCATCATTGAGAACCGAGCGCAACCGCGTTCTCACCCGCTGGATAGAAGAGGGCCTGGTGAGGCCGCATATCGCACAAACCTACCCGCTGGAGAACGTGCGAGAAGCGCTGCGAGCAAAATGGGCAGGAAAAATGCTTGGTGGTTGTGCGCTCCACATACCGAAGAGGCCTCAAGCATGAGCATCAACGAATCTTATGAAACCAAATAGGCAGAGACGTATAGCCATTCTCGGCGGTTGAAATGGCTCTCTCGAAGGCAGCTTTGCCGTAGTAGACCCCCTTACCCTCACTGCCGTAGCATCCATTTGGATACCCGCCGCGAAATTGCTGATTCCACTTACCAGCAGGGTCATTAGCGTAGTAGCCATTCCCATCATAGCCGGTGACAACGATCACGTGTCCATTGGTGAAATAACCGTGAACGATCACCGGTCGACCGGCTTGTAATTCGCGGCGAAGCTCGCCGATCGTCCCATTTGTAATCGGTGTCGCTCGAACCGACAGACCTGCGCCGGATGCCATCAGATTGAATACGTTGGCGAGACCGCCTGGGCTTTGCGCCGTGAAACGACCATACCGGCGGGTGATATCATCGGGTGTTCCCCGCCAGCCGTGTTTCTTAAGCATCATCGCCACCGAGGTGTTCTGGCAGGTTGCCCAACCCTGAATTTGATTTCTGAACTGACAAAAATAGGGCACGTCCGTATTGGTTACTGTCCTCGGTGCTGGCGCCGGTGCCGGTGCCGGTATATTTTGCGAGCCTGCAGGCTCTTCTGCATCGTTGAACGACCCGTCGTCAGGATTACATTTGAGCCAGACGTTACCGCCGAGTACACATGCGCATGGCCCAACATCGCAGCGCGCTTGCTCGCTCTGTGCTCCCATTGAGACTGCATAAGCAGACCAGACGCATCCGGACGCACACGAGTCACCGACACTCAAATTGTCGCCGAAGTCAAAGTTCGGTTCAGGAAAATTGGAGGGGGTCTCTGGTGCTGAGTTAGCTCCATCGACATCTGCGAGACAGGTGGCGTGAATATTGCCATCTTCAACGCAAGTACACTCGGCACCACTACAAGAATGGGTCGGCGCCTGCACACCGAGCGCCACAGCGAATGACGACCAAACACAGCCGACCGCACATGTCTCGCCCGTCAGTGCATTGACTGCGCCCAACCGCTCCTTCACGACAAACCGACCGCTATGTTCAGTGTCGTCGATCTCCATATAGGGGTCAGAGCAAGCGAATGATAAGAGCAGACAAATAGACATCATCAGCGGTCGAGACACGATAAACTCCTTTTCGTTGGCGGCTAATTTAACCGAACGGTAGAATAGCAATCGCCGTGCCAAACGCAGTTATCCCGCAATTATGCAGCGCGAACCCGCGCATTGAGCAAAAAGCGAGACAAGTGCGCGACAGAGTCTGGACTCAGTGAGGCCAATAAGTCCCTACAAGTGTGTCAATGGCGTTTAAACGCGAGAGTTGCGCGTTTCTTGAGGTGAACAGGCCGCTATTCGGCGATGACGCTCTGAAACAGGTCGTAGAGTGCACTATGCCCACGCTCATTGGGGTGCGTGCAGCTCGCGTCAAACCATAAGGATGGATCATCTTCACGATAACAACGGTTGTTAGGGTCGGCCATGGGCCCCGCGGCCACATAGCCATGACCGCAAAAGCTCTCTAAAACCCAAACATAATCGACGCCATACTCCATGGCGATCCGCATGTATTGCTCAAGTAAGTAGGTGGTGATCTCTTGCAGTACTTGCGGCTCTGCCCAGTTAGTAAAGCCAACGAGCGACGCAACATCGAGTGACAGAGCCGATAAATCGAGCTCACCAATCAAGGGGATCTCGATGCTCTGGGGCCGACAGGCGTCCACCCGGCTGGTACCGTCGGTAAACTCAAAGGGCCCACCCATCACCACATAGCTGCCATTGGGAAATCGCCGCGGGTCCTTCATAAATTTAATCGCTTCTTCGAGGTAAACGATGGTCTCTCGCGCAATTCGCCAAGCCTCGGGATAACCGTCTTCGATCTCTCGACGTCCTTCCTCACTATCCCTGGTATGCTGCCCACCCTCTTTGGTGATGGTCGCCACATTGTTACCACCGATGGTAAATACGAAGAGGGTCTTTTCTGCGAGCTGGACACCACCACCAACGCATTCGCCGAGGGATTTGTCCGACTCGAATCCGCAAAACGCATCGTTTTGCGGATCAGGGGCCGCACGAATGCATTTATTCTCACCGCCACAAACGCCACCGACACAACACAGCGCACAGAATTCATCCCGGGCAGCCTGATCATCTGGCAGCTCCACATCGCCGAGGAAATCATCGGTGCTTGCCCCCCACCGGGCGCAATTGCGGAAATCTCCCGACTCGACCAATCCGGGCTCACCATTATAGAGACAGCTATACGACTGCCACTGCTCCCACTCCAGATCATTGCCACGCTCTAGTCCGAACCTGTCAGCCAGCCAAACAGCCAACCGGCTGCGCCAGAAGTGGTCGTTATCGAGGCAAAGTGGATGCTCATCGTTTGGCGTCCCATTCGTGACCGAGTCGCCTAAAAAGATCACGCGCTCAACACCTTCGATGTTCTGAATATTTGTGCCCCGGCAGTGGGTGCCTATGGGCGCATCAAATTGGTCGTAATTGGGACCCGGAGCATTCTCGTCGGCAATGTCCGCAAGACATCTCGCAGCGGCCCCCGGGTTACTTACAGCCGCGTCCTGATTCGGGCCCATGTCGGTCCCGTGATCCAGCACGCTGACATCAACCAGAACAGATGCGTCAACGCCCAAGTCAACAATGACCCCGCGGTCGACTTGTACATCGGGCTCACCGACCGCGCGGTCCGGCAGCACCGACTGGTCTCTCAAGGACCGATCAACACCTGAATCGACACCTTGGGCCCCACGCCCCTCAGCGGCATCATCACAGGCGACATTGAGGAAAAGTAAACAGAGCGCCCAAATAGGCGGCTTTAAGAATGGACTACGTGTCTCGCAAAACATCAACCGGCTCAGAACGACAAATCAACGATAGCATGGGAGACTGATCGAGTTTTCGCTAGAAGTAAAACCCTTTAAACTTTTAGGCCAAAATCGCGCCAATGCGAGCGATTAAGCGATGGCAGATTTCCCACCACGCCGCGCATCACCGACACCGCCGAGAACGCCGCTAATACGGGTCGCTGTGTGAACGCCGCCAAAGAACATGTTGCGTCCAGGGAACAAAACGGACTGCGGAAACACCTCCGCCAGTCCATCGAGGACGCTCTGCTTATGCTCTGCGGATTCTATGTTAAGCTCAAATTGATCGGTCGCCGCTTCGAGATGCACGCGCGGCGCGTTGATGGCCTCCACTGGAGAACGCCTGTATTCGATCAGATTACACAGCGTCATCATGATCGCATTGCGTAGACGGTTTGAGCCGCCACTGCCGAGCGCCACCAAGTCTCCTGTGGCGGATACACCCACGGTCGGTGCCATCATCGTCGCCATCCGGGTTCCAGGTGGGTCGCAATGAAAGCCCCTCGGGTTAATATCTGCCTCACCCAGTAAATTGTTGACCTCAATCCCGGTCCCCGGAATGACGCAGCCACAACCCTCACCATTCGTGAGCGTCATCGCCACGCTTGAACCTTCACCATCGATGACACTGATCTGAGTGGTGGAGCCCAAAAAGTTATCCGGTCTGGGTCGAGGTGCTTGCCCCAGGCAGTCTCGGAGATGCGCGATCTTTTCAGCCGACAGCAGGTCTTGAACGAAACCAGGCTCCCTGAGCGCGTCATCGAACTCCGGCGTTCGAATGTCGAGCAGCAAGCGCTGCGTCAACGCCACGTGCACCAAGTGGTCGAGGGACATAAACGGTATGTCTTTGCTCATGCCCTCAAGTAGCTTGAGTCCAACCGCGATCAGCGACCCTCCACTCGACGGTGCAGGCATCGTCGACAGGCGCCAGTCACGCATCTGTACATCCACGGGCGGTGCATATTCGATGGCGTATTGGTTGAGATCCGCGGGGGTAATTAAGCCACCCTGACCGGGGCCAAAATGGCGCGCAAAATCTGCATACAAGCCACGCAGCTCGTTGGGGTTGTCGGCAATGTCTTGTAAGACAGTCGCCAACGCGTGATTAAACATGCGCTCCCCGGCGCGTGGAAGACGGTCATTGATATGAACCAGCGCTTTTGACTCGGGCGTCCAAGCAAATATGGGTGCGATCAGTTCCAGAATATAAGCCATCGGCGCGCCGACGACGAAGCCCTCTCGACCGAGACGGACCGCCGGCTCGGCCACACGGTGGAGCGGCAGACGACCCCACTTCCGATGTACATCGAGTAGGCCAGGTAATGCCAAGCCTAGGGCCGCTGCACCACGCCCCACTTTGAAACTTTGAGTTGTCACACCAAAATCGATGGTGGCTTCACCAAACTCGAGTTCTTTAGGCTTGTCACCACCGAGACCAGGCGTGCGCCCAAAAAACTCGACCGATTCAGCCGGTTGTCCGGCGGGTTTCGCGAGCATCACGCCGCCACCGAGGGGTCCGCACAGCGCGATTTCACAGATGAAGGCTGCAAGACCTGATGCCACGACTGCGTCGAAGGCATTGCCACCCTGTTCGAGTATGATTCGGCCAGCTTCGGCCGTCTGCACGTCACCGGCCGATACCACACCCTTAGATTCTGATCTTGCTCGTACACTCATCGGCGGCGATGATAGCAATAGTCAGCCTGGAAGTGGACTATGACCGACGAAAAAGTTTTTAAGGACGAAGATAAGCCCCTCGATTTGGACGCGTTTGAACGAATCGTATTCTTCACGGGTGCCGGTATGTCCGCTGAGAGTGGTGTACCCACCTATCGGGGTAAGGGCGGTATTTGGAAGGAATATGATTACGAATCATACGCATGTCAGGACGCGTTTGACCGTGACCCTGAACGGGTTTGGGAATTTCACAACTACCGTCGCCGGCTTGTTGGTGCATGCCGACCGAACGAAGGGCACAAAGCCATCGCTCACACTGAATCGAGACACCCATCGGTACATGTTGTGACCCAGAACATAGATGGACTTCATCAACTTGCAGGCTCGCAGAACGTCATCGAATTGCACGGGAGCTTGTGGAGAGTCCGAGACCCTCGCAACGGTGAGGTGGTCGCCAATCGAGATATTCCCCTCGATGCGCAGATCGATGACCAAAACTTTTTCAGGCCCGACATCATTTGGTTTGGCGACATGCTGAACGCGCAGACCATCGAGCGCGCGGCCGACGTCATCTCACGCTGCGACCTGTTCGTGAGTATCGGCACGTCGGCGGTGGTCTATCCTGCGGCTCAATTACCGCAGCTGGCAAGACAGAACGGCGCCTTGTGTATCGAGATTAATCCGGAAGAGACGCCAGTATCGCGTCTGTATCAGCGAACCATGAGAACGACCGCGAGCAACGCATTACTCAACATGTGCAAACAATTCCATCCAATCGATGAAGGTGAGGCTTGAAACGTGTCTAAACTTTACGTGAAACAGCTGCTTGCGGGCCGAGACTTTGGACTGAATGACCCCGTGGCGGCCAACATGCAAAATTTTGTCTATTTGATCGGTGACACTGAGCATCGCGAATGCCTGATCGTGGACCCTGCCTGGGCTGTCGAAGAGATTATCGGCATCGCAGCGGAAGATGACATGAAGGTGGTTGGTGCGCTTGCAACCCATTATCACCCAGACCACATCGGTGGCACGATGTTTGGTTTCACGGTCGAGGGGCTACCGAAGCTCCTCGAGGTAAACCCTTGCCCCGTGCACGTCCACAAAGCCGAGGCCGCGGGCGTGATGCAGGTGACAGGCCTATCCAAATCGGACCTTGTGCTCCACGAGGGTAATGACATCGTCAAGGTCGGTGATATCGAAGTCGAGCTGCTGCATACACCGGGTCACACACCCGGCTCTCAATGTTTCTGTGTAAAAGATTCACTTTTTGCGGGCGACACACTCTTCTTGCAAGGCTGTGGACGGGTCGATTTACCTGGCGGCGACGCCGATGAAATGTATTACACGCTCACGCAGAGACTGAGCAAATTACCTGATTCGATGACCCTCTTCCCTGGACACGCCTACGGCGGCGAACACGCCCCCCTCGGCCACGTTAGGCAAACCAATCATCAACTACAGATTCCGGATATCGAGACCTGGCGCCGCTTCTATTGAAGTCGCTCAAAATGTGCCCCGCCCACCTTGGAGATGGCCATGTCTGCACAAACCGACGTCAACCACGCACAGATCATTGTCGATTGTGGTCCACAAAGACTCCATTGTCTCAAGTGGGGTGAGGGAGACCACCACGCGGTGCTCTTGCACGGATTTCCCGATAGTGCATGGGCCATGAAACCACTCGCATGCCGCTTAGCAAAAGCCGGTTACACGGTCTGGGCACCCTTTCTCAGGGGCTATGCGCCGACGCCCTTGGCTCATGATGGACGCTACGACCTACTCGCGCTGACCGAAGATATTCGTCATCTACTCAGTGCCGAAGCCATCGGCAACTGTGTGCTGGTCGGTCACGATTGGGGTGCAGTGATCGCATATGCTGTGAGCAGCCACGGGAGCCGTCATATTAACCGAGTCTTAGGTTTATCGGTTCCACCCGTTTCGGTATTCCTACAAGCAACGTTGCCGCTGAGTTGCCAACTATGGCGCAGTCGCTACATGCTTATCTTCCAAATCCGGTATCTTTTTGAATATGCCCAACGTCGCCGGGGGCTACCGGTCGTCGAGTCGCTCTGGCGAAGATGGTCGCCTGGTTGGGATATCCCCGCACCACATGTCGAATCCGTACGCCGGACGCTCGCCGAACCGGGCCGCATCGAGGCCGCTTTGGCTTACTATCGACACAACCTACCCCTGGTCGGCCGGCGAGGTCGGCACGTCTGGAGCTTAATGCAGCAACCGACGATGCATCCGACGCGATACATGGTAGGCGCGAGCGATCGGTGCATTCATCCGCAGGCTTTTAAGGGTCTATCAGATCGGCTGACGATCGTACCCGACGCTGGACACTTTCTTCCCTTAGAAGCGCCAGACGCAATCTTTGATGCAATAATCTGCGGTTGAAAGCGTCAGAAGAGTCATCTAATTAGATTCAGCAAAAAGGACTAAAAAAATGTATCGAACGCTACACTGTCTCATTTTGAGTATGGCCATGTTCGCCGCCGGCTGCGAACCCGAAGACGATTTACTGGGCACTGATGCAACCTTAGAGGTGGACCTCGGCGCCGATGATCCCTCGAATGAGTCGGACGGCGGTGTGCCCGACCCACTGATGATGTCCGGTTGTAATGCAGATGAAGACTGTGAGTCCGCCAATTTGACCTGTTTCATGGATGACTCTGGGCTGGGCGGTCTGTGCGCTGAATGTCTCGACAATACCTATTGCCCAGACGAACGTCCGTATTGTGGGGCCGACAATCGGTGCCAAGCCGAATCTCAGGGCATCTGCCGCGACCCCCTCGATTGCCAAGATGCGAGCCGCGCTTTATGTGCATTCGATGAAGATGGGCAGATCGGAACCTGCGTGGAATGCAGTAGCGATATGGATTGCGTTCGACCACGCCCCTTCTGCTCTGCGGCCGGCAGCTGTGTCGGCAGCGCGGAGGACGTCCCCTGCGACGCCAACGGGGATGAATGCGGCGTGCTGCGCACATGTGTCGATGGCGCATGCCTGATCGAGTAGGAGGCAAACCGCTTGAAGCGCCTTCCGAGAATCCAAGACTGCTTACCTGAACCGGGCAGTCAACCCGAGACCATCCACAAAGACGATCATATTTGGGTCATTACGAAGCCGTCCGGCTGGTTGACGCACCCCGACGGCACCAACACGAGGCCATCGGTATCTGAATGGTGTGCTGAACCAGTGGGCATCCACCAGCGTCTCGACATTGACACCAGTGGCTTACTCATTGTGTCGCGCAGCAAACAAGGCGCCCGGCAACTCCAGTCTGATCTCGAATCGAGACGGCTCAAGAAGAGCTACATCGCGGCATTAGGCGACTGGAACGGCCCCTCTCAAGGTGCGATCAAAACGCCAATGCCAGGCCATCAAGGCAAACGGGCACACACAAAGTTTCGGGTTTTAAAGAAGACGAAGCGCGGCGTCATGATGGCATGCGAACCCGTGACGGGCCGTACTCATCAGTTGCGTTTTCATTTCGCCAGCGAAGGGCATCCAATCGTGGGTGATGGTCGATACGGCGATCCACTCGACATTCGCGCGCCACGAACCCTCTTGCATTGCGAGACGCTTACGCTATCCGATGGACGCCAGTTTGAATCACCCCTGCCACCCGTTTTTGCTCCCTTTCAGGGTGCTCAGACATCCGCGCTCAGGCGTGGCCTTGCAGGCGATGTGGCGACGACCTGTTACAGAGAAGTCCACGGCGCCGCCGATGGCAAGCCTGGTTGGTACGTCGATCGGTACGGTGATTACCTCTGGGTCCAACAAGACGAAGGGGCGACCCGAATCGAGCTGCCGCCAGCGAAAGGCACCTATCTGACGCTGGGGCGTAGAGACCGTTCACACGGTGGTCAAGACAAACCGCGTCTGCTGGATGGTCAAGCGGCACCGACCGAACTCCAAGTCCTTGAACATGGCACACCATATTTGGTTGAACTTGGTGAACAACTGTCCACAGGGCTCTTTCTAGACCAACGTCCTCAACGGGCTTGGCTCGCACGCCATGGGCATGGATTACGTATTCTCAATACCTTTGCCCACGCAGGCGGATTCAGTATCGCTGCTGCCACCGCCGGCGCTCAGACTTTGAGTATTGACCTCTCGAAACATTGGTTAGGCTTTATCCCTCGACAACTCGCCCAACTTGGTATCGACGCTCAGCATCATGACTGTATCTATGGTGACATCTTCGACTGGTTGCCCAGACTCGCCAAACGCGGTGAGAAGTTTGATCTCATCATACTCGATCCACCGAGCACCAGTGTCGGCAGAAAGAAGAAAAGGTGGTCTGCGCGAACACATTATCCCGAGCTTGTCAGGCTGGCGATTCAACTGCTCAGACCCGGTGGCCGTCTGTGGACATCGACCAACCATCGGGGCATCACACCTCGGCGTTTTGCCGCCCTCGTGACCCAAGGCTGCCCCGAGCTTGAGCTGGAACGTGTCTGTCCGCCAGCCCTCGACTTTCCCTGTCGTGGACCGAGAAACCAAAAGACCTTTGTTTGGCGTTGGTCGTAAGCGGCGGACTAAGTTACACTCCTCAGCATGATTTTTAAGATTTCAACGCAGGCAAAGTTGCTCCTCGCCATCGGCTTTGTGATCGCCGCATCGCTCGGCATCAAGGAGTGGTCCGATCAGCAGAAAATTGAAGCGATGCGCCAGCGGGAGCAAAGCCCAGAAGCTCGAGTACGCCGTGCCGTGGAGCGTGCAGAGCGCGCAGCGGTCAACAAACAGTTGCGGCAAGCTGAACGCGAGTATGCAAAAGCGAGGGACGCCATCGATGATGCCATCGCAGAGCGACCCGACAACCTAAAGCTTCGGCGCAGTAAGCTCGTGATCCTTAGGCAGCTTGCATACTTAACGAAGCAACGCGGAGATGAGAAGGTTGCTTACGGCTGGGCTCAAAAAGCCATGGAGCTCGCGAAGGCGATTCATCAGGACAAACCAACGGAGACTACAGCGCGTCGCGATAGAATCGCCACCGCTGTGGCCTTCGTGGCATCAAGCGCCCTCGCAGAGCCCGATGCGCGTGATGCGCTCAAAGAAGCCATCGAGGCCGTAGGACAGACCACAGGCTCAGTTGAGCCATCACCTGCGGTACGAGAAATGCTGGCAAGGGGATGGATGCGGGTCGCCGATGCAGAGGCGAACGCGGAGAATTTTGGGGCATCATTCGAGGCGACTTCAAGGGCACTTGACTGGGCGAGAAGCGGGACCACAGCAGATGAGCAAAACAGGCGGCTGGACTCTCTCCCCTACAAGATCGCAACCGCGGCTGCAAAGCGCGCGAAGACGCTTGACGACATGAAGAACTACGAGCGTTTTGAACGAGAAGCCCTGAAGGCGCTGAGCATCAGCGCCCGATTGAATGAGCGAGAGCCAACGATTCATGGACTTCTCGCAGCCAAACGTGCACGTCTCGCCGACAGCTTGGAGAAGCTCAAACGCTTCAAAGAAGCGGAAGAGCTGCACGTCATGGCCACGGATGCGTTGCACGAGAGCCTAAAGAGTCATCCTCAAATTCAGCGTTTTCGTTTGTCTCTTGTGCGTGCGCTCAATCACCGAGCAGCTTTTTATTCGGGTAGAAAACGTAACAAAGACGCCCTTGAGACATATAAAGATGCATCCGAAGTCGCAGAAAAACTAGACGAATCCGGCAGCCGAGCAAGGTTGATATCTATGGGCAACTACGCTCAACTTCTAGGCCGTACAGACAATATCACTCAGGCGAGAAAAGTGGCACAAGCCGCCTATGCATTCGCTGAAGAACGGGCCAAGCGCGATGCCGATGAGCGGTCCGTGGTCGTCGACAAAATCAGCGCCGGACTGAGACTGGCGCGCCTGCTGAGGGCGACCCCAAAACCAAAGCGCAAGGCGGCCCTAAAGCTCGCCCGAGCGGAACGCACTGAGCTTGTGTCAAAACCGCTCACCACGAAGAAAGAGAAGGCACTCAAGAATGGTCTCGATGCGCTCGTCAAGGAGCTGCGTTAACGATGGGTCGTCGGGTCTACAATCATAGTCGGGATGCGCTTGAAGTTCGCGCAGAAACCCTTGAAGCCCTTGAGAAAGCACACGGTATATTGACGGCTCCAGAGAACATCGCGCGTATCACTCGTGGCTTAGAAAAACTGCATCGTGGCCTCACTAGAGACCGAAAGCGCTTTATTAAATCGCGTTATCTGCGAGACCGAGAGATGAGGCTGGCCTACGCAACATATATGACCTGTGCGCAGGCGCCAAAGCTCGACGCCATCCTAGACAGCCTTGGCCCACTGCCAAAGTTGGAACGCCCACTCAGAATTCTAGAGCTCGGTTGCGGAACGGGTGCGGGGGTCTCTTCACTCGGCATCGCCGCACGAGAGCAAGGCGTGCCGATCAGACACATGGCGACGGACCGAGTACCGGAAGCACTCGAGGTGACCCAGGCCTTAGCCGCCACCTTAGGCTTATCTGGAGTCGAGACACAGCAGGTTGATCTATCCCGTGGTATTGCCCGACAGCTGGGTGACCCAGAACCCTATGACCTTGTCCTCGCCATGAACGTACTCAATGAGTTGACCGAAGATCGATTACGTTTGCTCGCGAGGGAGCTCAAGCGGCTCGTGACACCGACTGGCCAGGTTTTGGTCATTGAGCCGGCAGCTCAGACACCGAGCCGGCACGTGATCCAATTTCGCGACGCCTGTACCGACGCAGAATGGCATATCACCGCGCCTTGCCCACACTCAACTGGGTGTCCAATGTTGCTCGATGAGCGCGATTGGTGCCACGATACTTGGCCATTTCAACGACCGAGTTTCATGGAAGAGGTCGATAGTCGAGTCGGTACGCGAAGAGAAACCCTGAAGGCCACTTGGTTCTTGTTCTCGAGACAACCAGTTAGCGGGGACGTGACCGGTATAAGAGGACGGGTGATCAGC
The DNA here is from genome assembly GCA_049889275.1 of Bradymonadia bacterium. Lineage (GTDB taxonomy): Bacteria > Myxococcota_A > Bradymonadia > UBA7976 > UBA1532 > UBA1532. Next base: position 42,680 of record JBMHDS010000027.1, read on the forward strand.
GAACAATTCCGAGAAAAGGGGCGGTCTCATGCCAAGGTGTGTATCGAAGACCAACTCATCACACTCGAGCTGCAAAAACGCGACCGTGTGGAGCAAAATGCTGCGTTTGCGGATATTGCGCGCTACGACCTAATCGAGTTCAGCAATGTCGCCAAGATCGGTGACCGTCACCGTCTCACAGAGGACAGTGTTTGCAGCCGGATAGATGAAGCAGACCGTCTACTCTCTCAACTGAGCAAAGCGGACTCATGACGTGGCGAGAGCGTTCAGTCACGCATGTGGCGAGATTGGTCATACTGTCATTATCATTGACATATTTTGGATGTATGGGAGATGAACTGCCTCCGAGCGTCTGGCTTACGGCACAGCAAGGCTTGGACATCATCACCAGCCCGGATCTCGAGCACTCAGCTTGGGGTTCGAACACGATCAGCGCAGACATCAAACTACTACACGACCTCGGTGCGCAGAGACTGAGGGCGACGGAAACTCAAGAGGTCGTTGTCATCGATGAACGAACTCAAACGCTTAACTTGGGGGTCACAGTCGATAGCTGGCCCCTATCCCTTGAGTTCCTCGTGAAGAAGAAAAACACAGGGTGGTCCGTTGCAGAACAGACAAACCGGCGTTCAGTTCGTCTTGCGCTCACGCTTCTGAGCGAATCTGGGCTACCACAGATCAGGAAGGGACTGCCATGGAATGGCGGGCTGATGGGGGTTGATGCGCTCGGTCGTCCCAACGCATCGGTGCTTCTCCTCGGTGATGGTGTCACCGTTTCCGTGGGTGGTCATGCGCCACGTCGATTCGAGAAGACCGAACTGACTGCATCGATTCAGGGTGAATTTGAACGTAGGGCGAGGGCATCTACTGCGGCTTTTGCAACCTATCGTCCCCACGTCGCCATCGCTTTGCCCATGGCAGCCCCCTTTGAGCGGCTCGTTCAATTGGTGAGATCCGCCACTCAGGCGGGTGCGCTTTCGATCCAGCTCTTGGCAAATTCTGAAGACGGTCCATCTTGGCTGCCCTTGGCCGTTGTCGCCAAGGGGGCCAAACAAGAGCAGCCAGCTGAGGTTCGGATCACGGCAGACTCACTCGCCGTTCGCCGTGCGACGACTCAGGCATTTACACCTGTCGGTCGCGAGTTGACCGAGCCAACACGATTAATCAACGCCCTTGATGTCGACGCACGAAACGGCCTTCCGGTGCGTGCGCTGCTCTTTGAGGCAACCAAGCCGCTTAACTATGGTGATTTCGTACAATGGCTCGGCCAACTCAGCAATCAACGTCCGGACCTCAAAATCGCATTGAAGGGCACGGCTCAATGAGGTTCATATGCGCGTTCCTGTTGTGTCTGCTGGTCACAGCCTGCGCCAATAGGAACCGCGCCGACGTGGATCAATTCCAAGTTCTACAAGAGCTCGTCAATGTGGTTTCACAGAGTTCTGCGAGTGAAAGAAAGCAATGGTTTGTACCCGAGCTCGATTCCACCACTTATCCATTCGAAGCCGGTGGTGTTTGGAAGAACCCCACACTCGTCCGAATGCGAACCATCGACAAACGTCTTGTCGGTGACTTCGTGGTGACAGGAGAAGGGCAATACATTTTTATCGCTTGGGCGGAGAAACGTGGTCAAGACTGGCTGATCGCGGGCTGGGAGCCAACGCTGAGACCTGTTGTGGGACAAGACGTCGACAATCGATGGACCATTCCGACTCGATTCGCTGCGCCCGTACTGCGAGACAGTCCTGCAGAGAACATCGTCAGGATTAGAGTCAATCGTCGCAAGAGTCATGCTCGGGCATCCGGTCGTGGGACGCCGAAGGTACGTGTACTCGCTAAGGGATATGATTTCGGGCCAACATGTCGAAAGAGCACCATCAAAAAGTGGTTACGAAGCAGCACGATCTTTCGTGACTGCTACGGACGACTCGAGACAGATAGAGCGCAGCGGGGCAGGCTTATTCTTGAGGTGAAAGGCACACAGACTCGTCCTCGAGCGATGCTTGTGGAGGCTATGTTTCCAAGCCCTTCTCCTGCCCGTTGTATCGAAGAAGGTTTGTCGATGCTTCCGGGTGTCGGCAAAGACTGCCAGTTCAACGTCAGAGTGCTCTACTCACACCGCTAGGGGTCTCATTGAAATGCTGCGAGCCTCACCCTGACCTCGGAGACTGCATCCCCCCTCAATACGGCAACCGATAACTGATCGCCAGGCCGCAGTTTCTCCAAGGCAACGATGAGGTCTTCCTCTCCACGCACACGGCTGCCGTCAACCATGACGATTTGATCGCCGAGCGAAAGACGTCCGGACCGATCATATCGGGTTGGTCGAATACCCGCTTCTTCAGCGGGTCCGCCTCGGGTCACAGTCCAAACCAAAAGGCCCTTTAGGTTGAGCCGCTGAGCGATATGAGCGGGCGCCAGACGTAATCCCATGGTGGGGCGACGAATCCGGCCGAAACGGATCAGGTCCGGAATCGCGCGCTTGATGGTCTTGACGGGCACCGCAAAGCCGACACCTGCGCTGCCACCACTAGGGCTACGAATGGCCGTGTTTATGCCGATCAGACGCCCGTGAGAGTCAAGCAGGGGCCCGCCCGAGTTACCTGGGTTAATCGCTGCGTCAGTCTGAATGACATCAACAATCTCGGTGCCGACAAGTGACTCTATGGAGCGTCCAAGAGCACTGACCACGCCGGTTGTGAGCGATTGGTCCAACCCGAATGGATTACCGATGGCGAGCACACGCTGACCCACCTCCAAACCAGACGACCGGCCCAGGGCCAAAGTGGCCCGACCTTGGACGGCACCACGGTCCACCTTAAGAACGGCGAGGTCCATCGACGGTGCCGCGCCCACGAGAGTCGCCCGATAGGTTTTCTGGTCTTGGGTGGTCACTTGAATGGCGTCAGCATCCACGATCACATGTAAATTTGTGACGATGTGGCCCTCGTCATTCCAAAAGAACCCGCTTCCAGCGCCGCGTTCGATGGCATTCAAATTCATCGATAGATAAGAACGTTCGACAGCGATCGCCTTCACGGAGACAACCGATGGCGCGGCTTGCCGAAACACGTCTACAACCGCGTTTTCAGAACCCGTCATTTGCGGTCGGAGGCCAAGAGGACTCCAAAGAAGCAAGCAGCTGGCAATGAGACCACCCAAAAGACCACCTATGAATGCCCAAAGTTTGGTTTGGATCCTCATGCGTCGTTAGCCTTCGACAAATCGAGCGAATGGATGGAGCGCCGGCACACGACCACAAACAACTTTCAGACAGACCATGATCGGCACAGCCAGAATCATACCGATCGGCCCCCAGACAACGCCCCAGATGAGGACCGAAAGAAAGACCACAAGCGGCGAGACCCGCACAGCGCTCCCCACATAGCGAGGGTCAAGCACCGCGCCGATCACCCCGTTGAGCGTAAGTAGACCAATCGCGACCCCCACGGTGGACCAAGCTGAGTGTGTCGGGTCGATCGACGCAAGTAGAATCGGCGGAATCGAAGCAACAAAGGCCCCAACTGTGGGAATGAAGTTGAGTGGGAATGCGATCAATCCCCAGAATAAGGCAAAGTCGACATCAGTAAGTTCGAGAAAAATCCAAACGGCGACCGCTGTGAGCGCGCTGATGAAGGTCTTGGCGACAACATACCGCCGCACGTCAGAGGAGATGCCCTCTAAGTCGGCTGAGAGATTATCGCTTCGACCGAATGTTTCGATAAACTTCTCCCGAATTCGAGCGGTTTCAAGGAGCATAAAAGCGCTGAAGACGAGCGCGAGCAAAAATGTGCCAAGGGCCGTCGTAACAGCCTGAATGCCACGCTGAATGAAATCAGCACTTGTATTCAGCAAACCCGGTACAAGATTCTGAGCGATCTCCTTGCGGATTGCCTCTCGGCGTTTCGCTGAACCTACTTGCGTCAGCACCCCGTCGATGGCCTTGCCCAGCTGATAGACAATTTGGTCTTGGTATTTGGGTAGCTGTTCGCTCAGCGGACCTGCCGTCGATAGGAAGATCGTGATGAGACCAAGCATGGGTAAGACCGCGACCAGCTCGGCAAATGTGATCGCGAGGCCCATGGGCACGCGTCTTTCGACCATTGACTTCACGATTGGACGCAACAGGAAAGCAAAGAAGACCGCGAGCACGAATGGAATTAAAACAGCCTTAAGAGACACCAGTATGACGCCGAGCAGAACGATGACCAACAACCGACTCGAGAGCCGTATCGCAAGCTGTGTGCCTGAATTAAAGGTCTGGGTTCGCCCATGCTCAGACTTGGGCTGTTTGTTGTCCATGGCGATTCATTTTCCTATCAGTCAGCACTTCAGAGCTGGCTCTTGGATCGCAGCCTATCACAATTCAAATAAATGCCAGAATTTCGCCATGAAAGAGCACAACAGACCACCCACTCAGTGACAGCCAAACAAGCTGACATATGTCTTCTTCAGCGCAGTCATAAGGCTTAAACGGCATTCACCGTCACATTAAGACGATGAGTCCGCACGCTCACTCCGCGCCCCGCCACCCCTTAGCCCAAGAACCAAAACCTTGTAAAATCAGCATATTGCAATCGATAAACCAGCAATCTGAGCGTCATTCAACAATGAGATAGGATCTCAACGAGAAACTCCGGTATAGTCGCCGTATAAGGCGCATCATAAGCGTCTAGGGTACAATTTGACATGGAGTCACTACGATGCCAGGGATAAATCAACTCGGCGGCGCCTTGACAGCGGTGCCAACCACAACACCAGACATGGCGGAGACCGATAATAAGGCAAACAATGCGCAGGCCCTCGCGGGTTTGCAGGTTGCAGCAAATGACGGCGTCAAAGCTGTCGCCGTCGCGAAAGACATCGACACCAACCGTCAGCAACAGGAGAAGCGTAGCTTTGCTGAATTGGCACGGGGCGGAAGGCGAGATGCGAAAACGGGCGACCGGGTCAACTTAGGCAGCGGACGCGCGACGACGGAGAAGGCTGCAACACGGGACCAGCAACGGCTAAACCGTCGCCTGAATGATCTTTTCGCGCCGGGCCCGAGGGTGAAAGCCCAGGCCGAGCAAATGAAAGCCCAGGAGGCGCGCGCCCAATCGATCGCAGAGGCCGCCGCTGAGGTGCGCGAGCGCGTTGCGGACGCGATCCAACAGCAACAATCCAAAAGTTCAGACAAGCCAGCCTAAGACCCGATACGATTTCGGCAAGCCGAAGCCGGCGTAGTCATTGAGTGAAACACCTGTTTAGTGGTAGCCTCGGCGCGCTCAGACCTGGAGGCACGATGAAACAGATAGCAGAAGTGGTGTGCTTGGCGCTCGTCCTATGTGCCTGCAGCGATGACCTAGAGAGCCGCATTACACGCTTTCCGCCGCCAGACGGTGGTCAGGGTGGAACGCGTGATGCGTTCACGCCGACCGACTTGTCAACAACATCGCGATTCGATTCCGGCATCGTTACAGACAGTGCGGTCGACAACATTGACGCTCAACTCGACATGGCCCTCCAACCTCGGGATGCGTCGCCGCCGGTGGACCCCGACATGGACGTGCAGCAACTTCCGCCAGACCCGATGATCAACTCCGGTTGGATCGGCGGCCCCTGTGTTGCTGATCAAGACTGCGACTACGCCGAGGGGTTTTGTTTGACCGGGGATGAGGGTTATCCGAGAGGCATGTGTAGCCTCGATTGCGACCGGCTGTGTCCTGACCGCGATGAATTGCCGGTTACCTTCTGTGTTGCTGATGTGGTTGCTGGTGGCGGCGCTTGCGTGCAGCGTTGTGATTACGAAGCGTTTGGGCGGACAGGATGCCGACCTGGCTATCGATGTGAAACCCGACAACGCTATGGACAGGCGGATGTCGGCCGTGGCGTCTGTCTACCGGGCACGCCTGACATGAGTCCCAACCCCATGGGCGAGTGTTTCGAGCAATTAGCAGCGCTCGGCGTGAACTTCGATTTGCTCGCGCCCGTCTCGGACGCCGTGGACGGTGCGCCCCACTTGATGTGTACGATCAGCGACAATGTGCGCGTTCATAGTCCCATCAATGGTATTACGTTTCACTACGATCGACGGGAAGCAGGTTCGATGATGATGTCCTGTGAACTCGCTCTCGTCTTGCATTCGCTCACTCAACTCTTGGCCGAATACAACATCCAACAAGTGGGCCATATCGGCACCTACAACTGTCGTGGCATCCGCTCCAACGACGGCTCGATCAATCAGATCAGTCAACACGGACTAGGCACAGCAATCGATCTGAAATGGTTCCGGAATGCTGCGGGACAAGAGTTTAACGTCTTTGAACACTGGGAACATGGCGTGACTCGAAATTTTCAAACGGTTGAAGGGCGATGGCTGTATGAACTGGGGCAAGAGATGCATATTAGAAGGCTCTTCAATATTATCCTCACACCTGAGTACAATGCTGCTCACGATGACCATTTTCATCTCGACTTAACCGAGGGTGCCAACTTTATCGGTCATTATGATGGCCGTGTTGGTTGTGGCAACGACTGATTGACCATATGACTCACGGAACGTTGGGGATGTTTTAAACGGGGGGTCGCATGGGTCGCATCTATGACAATATCACGCAGACGGTCGGTCAAACGCCCTTGATCAGACTCAACCGATTGGGTGCAGAGCATCATGCCACCATCTTGGTCAAGTGTGAGTTCTTTAATCCACTCAGTAGTATTAAAGATCGCATTGGGCTCGCCATGGTAGAAGCGGCCGAAGCGTCCGGCGAGCTTGAGCCAGGCGCGGTGATCATTGAGCCTACCAGTGGGAATACAGGGATTGCGCTCGCATTTGTTTGCGCTGTCAAAGGCTATGAACTCATCCTCACGATGCCCGAGAGTATGTCGGCGGAGCGCCGGGCGCTGCTGAAAGGCCTTGGCGCAAAGCTGGAGCTTACACCGGCTGGCGCTGGTATGCGAGGCGCCGTCAATCGTGCGTTTGAACTTGCGAAACAGCTCCCGAAAGCCGTTGTCTTGCAGCAGTTTAACAATCCTGCATGCCCCAAAGCACATGAGCATACAACCGCACTTGAGATTTGGGAGGACTGTGGTGGCCGAATCGATGTGTTCGTATCCGGTATTGGAACTGGTGGTACAATTTCGGGTACTGGGGCCGCTCTCAAGCGACGTTACCCGGGTCTACACGTCGTAGGCGTTGAACCTGCGACGAGTCAAGTTCTGAAGGGTCGTCGACCCGGACCACACAACATCCAAGGGATTGGGGCCGGCTTTATCCCACAGAATCTTGATCGCAATGTGCTCGACGAGATTGTGTCAGTGACCGATGATGAAGCCTATACAGTGGCTCGTCAGCTCGCAAAGCTTGAGGGTATCCCTGCTGGTATCTCATCCGGCGCAACCTGCTCGGCGGCATTGCGCATCGCCGCTCGGCCAGAGTTCGCAGGAAAAACCATCGTGACGATTCTCGCATCCGGCGCGGAACGCTACCTCTCAACACCGCTTTATCGTGATCTGCTTTAGCAGTACGAGCCGAGGCTGCTTAACTCACACGAAAAAGATGGGTTCGCGCGATGCGGTATGAAGCCGCGCGGCATAGACTCTTTACATCAGCCGTCTCGCCAAGCACACGAACAACTAAACGCAGCTGTTCAAGGGCGGCTGCTTCATATTGCTGATTCATCTCTTCATTGGATACAGCTGAATTCCAGAGGATCAAGCAGTCAGAGCCTTCTACTCGACTGGAGATGCGCCCAGGGTTTGCTTCTTCTTCAGTGGAGATAAGCCTTAAATCGATGGGTTGCCCCTCCGCCAGCTGACGCAACCTTAATTGAGTGTCGGGCTTGCCCCCAATCACCAAAAATCGCCGCACCCCGGCACGTTCTCCCTCGGCAGCCAGATGAGAAAACCACCTTTGGTCGTCACGACCTGCGCAAACCGTGCATTCTGTATCGTCATCAATGACCAGCGGGAAGCGGCCGAGAGTCATGGCCACCTTATTACAAACAGGATGACTACAAACGCGCTTCAATTGCTCACCGAGGATGGTGCGTAGACCCGCAGCATCTATCCGCTTGACCACCCGCAGGAATGACTCCGTGAGTGAATCCTCATTGAGGATAGCCATCAGCCCTTTCCGCTGCGCCCGCAGTGAATCAAGGCCATGCTGCTTGAGAACCGAGGAGATATCGTCGGCCGCATGGGCGGCACGCTCCAACTTAAGTGCGCGCGTCCTCCAAGCGACCTCACGCTCTCGCGCCGTTTGTAGATCGTCAAGTACGCTGTCGTGATCGGCTATCAAAGACTCGTTCTCATCGAGGAGCGACCGGAGGTCAGTGAGTTCATTCTGCAGCTCGGAGCACGTAGCTTCTAAAGTCTGCCGCTCGCTTTGCAGACCATCGATCCGATGTTTGAGCTGCGTGCGCTCCAACAGCAATGCGTCAGTCTGTTGTTTCTGCTCTGCGTATCGCCGCCTTAAGACGTCCGCTTCCGAAGCGGTTTGTTGAGCGTGTTTGAGCTCTCGTTCAAGCGCCTCGACCTGAGCACGTTGAATGCGCAATGCCTCGTCGGCGCGCTCCGCTTCGATACGCGCCAACTCCGTCCTGATGGCGGTGGCGCCATCGGACTCGATGGTTTCAGCAAGGTTGTCTTCCACCGTCATTCTCGGCATTGAGACCACTGTCGCATTCCGGTCGGTATATGGCGAACCACCAGACACCTTGGGTATGCTGTCGGTACCAGCATGCTCTGATGCAGGTAAGTGCTCGTCGAGCAACTCAGCCAGGCTCACGCTCAATGAGTCTGCCCCAGACTCAGCAGGTTCAGGCGCCCGATGCCCACTGTCCATGCGGCCACTGCGCGCTTGTGGCTGCCGCGGAGGTCGCGTGCGTGCCCCACCGGCCGGCCTTTCGCTCCGCAATGCCTTGCGCGCCGCTTGTGCTACGTCTGCTCTAATCATGTCGGCGCGACGCACGTTCGGATAACCGTTCGAGCGTAACCACTCCAAGACCGACTGCTCGTGCAGTCCAAGCTCCGCAGCCAATTTATAGGCTTTTGTCTTCACTTGTTACCAAATCAGTTTACAACCCCATCATAGAGCCCCCACCAATTCTTGTCACGGTAAGGCGCTATTTTTCTGTGGACTAGTGGTCAGTCACCCTTTGAAGGCGTGTCATCGTCTGGGATCCACCGAGGAAGAGGTCCCCATTCCGCAACACCATAAGGCGTTCGCTACCAGGCACTGACATCACGAATTCGAGGCCGTTCTCCGGTGTGTTCTGCCACAGCTCGGCGTGATTGAGGAGCAGAAAGCTTGCGTCTGCAAACTGATGAAAGGCATCGATATTTGGTAATGTTGGAGACTGTGATGAAAGCCAGAAGAGCTGTCTTGAGTCTGTGTCAAATCGAGCAATTCGACCTGAACCTGTGAGAAAAGCGATTGAATCAGGCGCGGTCCGCATCGAACGAACCCCATCGTGACCGAGTTCAGGGAGTTCTATCTCGCTCCAGGTAACACCTCGGTCTGCGCTGAGGTGCAGTCGGCTTGTAGGCCCGTGCCATAGATATAGCTCTTGCGCGTCTGAAGACCATACAGCCTGCGTGAAACCACGCAATGTGGCCATCACAGACCATGGACCGTCCACACCATCACGACGAAATGTGGCGCCATCTGTACAGCCGGCAAATTGGCTCAATCCATCACCGACAAGCCAAACCGGTCCACAGCCGTTCGGCATCGACTCAACCCGCCAGGTTTGACCGCGGTCAGCGCTATAGCCAGCTGTTCCATGACCCATCCCAATGAGATGGTCTCCGCGCACGTGGAGTAACTTCGTGAACCCGAGACGGTGTGATGGGCCAGCCGCAAACCAAGTCAGCCCCCCATCCGCGCTGCGAAACACATCGCCCCGCTGCCCCAGCCCCAAGAGGTTTAGACCTGAGCCAATGATTTGCGAGAGGGACTGATCGAGTTGTAACGGATAAAGACCACGCTCGTCGGGTGAAAGACCGAGACCGAGCGGCGATGCATAGACAAAATCGGAACGCCAAGGCGCCGATGGACCTCTGAGTGGCGCTCCGGTCTCCACCCGAGCCCATTGCCGTCCCAGTGGATCCCCCACAAAGGCTGTTCCCCGGCCGCCATCACGCGTCAAAGCAAACCTGCCGTCCAACCCGACGGATACATAGTGCAAAGCCGCCACTCGATGGGGCCAATCTGGCGCAACCCAAGTCCTGCCTCGATCGTAGCTCAGTGCGACCGGCGGCGCATTCGCTCGGCCTTGTCCAACGACAACGATTAGACCCTTTGGACCGATGGCACCGGCATACACGTCTTGTAAGTGAGGAATCGCTGGCAGCACCGTAAAATTGGGGGTAAGCCGATTGGATACAGCCATGCCTGAATCGCCGAAAATGAATACAAGCTCTTCATCGGCGATGAGCACACGTGGGTTGTCGATAGGCAGCTCGAACCGTCTACTGACCCCGTGACCAATCGGTCCGATGCGCAGCTGCCCGCGATCCAGTACGAGGGCCTCCGAACCATCGAGACTGATGCCGTGATATACGCCGCTCGTGCAGTGAAAATCTCCCCGATACCATCGTGCATCATCGCCCTCAGCAATGAGCGCGTGACGTCCATCAGCGGGACATGCGACCCAAACGTTGGCACCAAAATAGACTCGCTCTAGGGTTGGAAGTGATGTTGTGAGCGGCCGCCAGTCACCGAGCGAGCTGGTCTCGAACAAGCCGCCATGTCGCGTTGCAGCCAAGCAGCGGGTTTGACTGCAGTGCAGACCCACAACCTTGGCATCCCAGATCGAGTAGCGTTTGTAATCGGCACTGAGAAAGCCCAACCTATCAGACGACGAAGGCAGCCATTCGCCGCGCACCCGTGGCGTTTGAAGCGGCGTCGCGCCCGGTGTATGCGCTGTGCCTATAACGGTGGCCGTGGGGGCTGATATATGAGGATCACGCACGGACGGCGGCTCATCGCTCGGCTCTGTCTCCACGACCGTTGAGCTGGGATCGATGTAGCCATGGGGGGTGGGCGGATCGAGTGGATGACCACAGGCCAACGCGAACAACCCAATCACCAGTTGGAGTTTATAAAACCGCACGCTCATACGTAAACGATACTGAGCCTTGCCGCTGCTTTCAACCCGAGGTCCACTGACGACCTATCCCACACGGTTCGGCCGTTCAGTTACCGGCTGAGCTCGTCCAAATGCGGCGTTCGTACTCCCGCGAGCCATTTAACCCGGTGCGCGCGCCACAACGATAGCCGCCGTTCAATTGCCCACCGCTGGTGTGCCAGCACAGTCTCAGCTCAGGGCTTTGTTGCGCGGTGTCGCAGGAGTTGCGCCTCACCCCTGTTCCAGGACCTACAAAGCCGATCGAATAGCCGGCGCTAAAGTACCAATCAACGCCGTTGTGATTGGTCAAATTATTGTTGCGATCGCCCGTGTTGAGGAAGACTTGGTCGCGTTCACCCATCGCAATCAGTTGCCAATTAGCCGCCCCAACCGGCCTACAACCGTACATGATGAAGTCACCATTGCAGTTGTTGAGTATGGTCTGCACTTGGGTGTTTCGGTCACCGTAGAGGTCGTTATGGCACACAGCCCAGCCACCGAGTTCATCGTCGGGGATATTTTGCCGGATGCCCTCAAAGGTATACAAACCGCCACAGAACCCGTCGATACATTCAACCCCCTCATCACAAACGCGACCACAGCGCCCACAGTGATTCGGATCGGCGAGTAAATCCTGGCAGACACCATCGCAGAGGCCATGTCCAGATTGCTCACATTGGGCGCCTTGCGCGGCACAACCATCGTCGTCCGGCCAGTCCACGAGCCCATCTTCATCATTGTCAATACCATCGCTACAGTGGTTGTTTTCAAACACGTCTGACTCGTCATTATCCTGTGCATTCTGACAGCCTGTATCCGATAGGTCGATCAAGCCATCGTCGTCATTGTCGACTCCGTCCGCGCAGCGCTTCGGCGGCGCGCCAACGAGTTGTTCGCGCACGTCAGCAGCAAAACGGCAGCCGGGGTCATCGGGCCAATCGATCCGCCCGTTATTGTCGTTGTCACGACCATCTGCGCACTGCTTTGGAAAGGGTGGGTCGCTCTCATCATTATCGCCCGCCGCATCGCACCCTGGCTCACGTGGGAAATCGATGATGCCGTCATCATCATTATCGATTCCATCGCTACAAGCGGCCGCGTCCTCAAGCGGCGCCTCCAGGCTGTCACCAGCCGCCTCACAACCCGGGTCGAATGGGAAATCCACTAAGCCATTTCGGTCATTATCGAGTTCATCTGCACATTGAGGTAGCGGGTCCGGGTTGGCTTCGCTCAGGTCACCACGGCCACCACATCCAGGATCGAGGGGATAATCAACCTGACCATCTTCGTCGTCGTCAATTCGATTATTGCATTGGGGCCGGCCCTGATTGTCTTCATCATCATCGGCCCGACTCATACAACCGGGCTCGTCTGGAAAATCAGCGACGCCATCACCATCGTTGTCGATGCCGTCGCCGCAAGCGGGCAGCCCTTGCGCTGGATCTTCCTCCGATGCGCCACCGCGGAATGCGCAGCCAGGCTCAAGCGGGAAGTCAATGACCCCATCCCCGTCATTATCAATCCCATCAGCACAGACCGGCACGACATCCTCGTCAGCTTCATCCTCATCGTCTGGTGCCGAACATCCGACATCGTCTTGGTCGATAGCGCCATCACCATCGTTGTCTTTGCGATCGGAACATCCGGGCGGCAACCGTTCGGACTCCACCGTCAACCGGAAGGGACCACCAAGCCCGATCTCGGTATCAACAAATACGAAAATCTCTCCCGGTGGCACCTCATCGAGTTGGATCGTCCCTTTTGTCACTTCTCGATTCCCTGCGCTACAGGCCAATTCTGACTGAGCCTGAGCACAAGCCGAACGCGCGTAAACGACGGTATTGTTCATGGTCTCCGGGTTGTTCACACTAAAGGTCAAATTCGCGTTGAATTGATTGACATATCGGTAGACCCGCTCGCTTCGAATGCCACCACAGCCGCCACGAAACTCTGACGTGCCGCCATCGGTGTTACCATCTACAAAGGTCGCGTCGAGAGGGAAGTCATCGAAAGCGATGCCTTGACCACATGCATCGACTTCATCGTTATCACTCGCGGCACGGCAGCCGATATCGAGTGGAAAATCAATCAAGCCATCGCCGTCATTATCTTCTGAGTCAAAACATTCGGGTATCACGTCGGGGTCGGCTTCATCGCGGTCGGAGAGCCTTTCACAGCCGACATCGTTTGGATAATCAACGAAGCCATCCTCATCATCATCTATGCCGTTTCGGCATTGAGCGAGCGGCACCTCATTTACGGCGAAAGCGAACGTACCACCTTGGCCTGTAGCACCATCCACAAAGATGTAATAATCGCCGAGGGCTGGGGCTTCGATGCGGAGCTGATTCGAGGCGACACCATCGTTTAATGTCTCTCTCGAACAAGCAATTTCCGTGTCTGCGCTCGCGCATGCGCGGCGCACGTATAATGCTGTTTCCAGCTCATTGTCCTCAAAGTCAGTGGTCAGCTCAATGGCTTCCACTTCCTTCGCTAAGCGGTAGTAGAAAACCAACTCGGGTGCGCCGCGTCCGCCGCAAGATCCTTCATATGTAAACTGGCCTGCGCCTGAATTGCCTCGATAAATTTCGCCAGGTCGCACTTCGATAGCGCTCAAACGTGCAGTGCATTGAGCTTGTTCGTTCCGATCGGCGGCACTGCGACAGCCCGTGTCGTTTGGATAATCGATCTGGTTATCGCGATCGTTATCGACGCCGTCAGAGCAAGCGGTTTGCGTCATCGGGTCGGTTTCATCCTGGTCCCCAACGCCGAGGCAACCTGGGTCGATGGGGAAATCGATGAGTCCATCATTATCATCATCGAGCCCGTTGCCACACGCGGGCGCGCGCCCTCCGTCGTTTTCATCATCATCGCCTGCGGCACTGCATCCAGGGTCCAACGGAAAATCCACAAGGTTGTCTCCATCGTCATCGATGCCGTTCGAGCAGGCTGTCGCATCTTCGGGATCTTGCTCTCTAGGATCCGCGGGGCTACTGCAGCCACGGTCTTCCAAATCGAATAACCCGTCGCCATCGTTGTCTCGCTCATCTGCACACTGGGGTAAAACGCGGTTATCGTCGGTCTCATCGCCATCAAAGTTTGAGCCACACCCGGGGTCAGCAGGGAAATCGATCAAGCCATCGTCATCGTTATCAATGCCATCAGCGCATGCGGCGAGAACGGGGTCGTCAGACTCGTCATCGTCGCCTGCATTCGCGCATCCGTCATCGTCGAGGTCGATATCGCCATCGCCATCATCGTCTTGACCATTGCGGCACTGCTCAAGCGGCGGCTCATCGCTTTCGTCATCATCTGACGGCCTGTCGCAACCCCGATCTTCTAAATCGATGGCACCGTCCTCATCATTGTCGACATCGTCATCGCATTGGGGCTGTCGGGGGTCGAGTTCATCGTTGTCATCAGGACTCATGCAACCTGGGTCTTCAGGATGATCGATGACACCGTCACGATCATTGTCTTCACCGTCGCGACAAGCTGGAACCATCTCGGATGGGCCGGCATCACCGTTGGCGCCCCCACCGCTGTCAGCGCCACATCCATAGAGGACCAATGCCGCGAGCATGGGCGCCCAAAGGGCAACTAAGCGTACTTTCATGAACCTGTTTCTCCCGAATTGCAGTGCGCCAGTCCAGCCGCCGCACCCGCCAATGTGAGCACAAAGGCTCCAATTTTTCAAAATGATGTAGTAGTTTCGAGAAAGTTTTCGATGGTGCACGACGGTAAAATTGTGTCACGGGGACTCCCGAGGCATACTCCTAATTCAGCGTAGGACTCATCTACAGACCGAGCGATAGTTAAGGGCAACTCATACATGATATCGGTAAAAAACCTCATCAAAGATTACGGAGACCTGAGAGCTGTCGCCGACATTTCTTTCGAAGTGGAACGTGGGGAGATCGTGGGCCTACTCGGTCACAATGGTGCAGGCAAGACCACGGTCATGAAGGTAATGACTGGCTACCTCGAGCCAACCGCAGGCTCGGTGAGCGTCGGCGGCATCGACGTGGTCGGCGATCGGATTGGGGTGCAGCGTCAAATCGGATACATGCCGGAGAGCGCCCCCCTCTATCGCGAAATGCTGGTCCAGGAGTATCTCCTGATGATGGCGCAGTTTCGGGGTCTGTCGGCACGGGAGCAAATTCCTGCGGTCGCCGAAGCGGTCAATGCCACGGGTCTGCAGGCCCGATTGCTGCAGCCGATCGGGACGCTGTCGAAGGGCTATCGCCAGCGTGTGGGCTTGGCGCAAGCGATTCTACACAAACCCGACGTACTGGTTCTAGACGAGCCGACCAATGGCCTCGATCCTGTACAGATTTTGGAGATCCGTTCGCTGATTCGACGTCTCGCCGAGACCACGACCGTGATTCTCTCGACACACATATTATCGGAGATCGAAGCGGTTTGTAATCGAGTCGTCATCCTGATCGATGGCCATCTCGCTGCGGACTCAACCCTCGGAAATCTATTGGAGACGTCTGTTATCTCGCTCGGCCTAGTGAATGATGTCGACCCACGGGACGCATTGAGCGCATTGCCTGGGATCGGCCAAGTCCAAAATATCAGCTCGACATCCGCAGGGCACTTCTGGCGCATCGAAAGCCAAGATGTAAAGGGCACGATTCCGAAGGTCGTCGAGGTCATCCACAATGCTCAATGGCAAATATTGGAGGTCAGCGCCGAGACCCCTAGCCTCGAGCAAGTATTTCGCGATCTGATGCACACGCATGCGCGTCGCGTGAGCGAGCAGGAGACATCACCATGAAATCTCTTCGGGTTATTGTTCGCAAGGAGCTGAGTGCATATTTCTTGTCACCGGTCGCGCTCATTTTCTTAGCGATCTTCCTCGGCGCGACCGTTTGTATCTTTTTTACATTCGCGAAGTTCTTCGCTCGAAATCTAGCTGATGTCAGGCCTCTTTTTAGCTGGTTACCCATCCTCCTTATTTTTCTGGTTTCCGCGATCACGATGCGCCAGTGGAGTGAAGAACAGAAGCTAGGCACACTGGAAATTTTGCTCACCCTCCCCATGCGGACGAGGGACCTTGTGCTGGGTAAGTTCTTAGCAGGAATGCTGCTCGTGACACTCGCGTTGGTCCTCACCATCCCGCTCCCACTCACCGTCGCCCAGCTTGGGCAACTGGATTGGGGACCCGTGATCGGTGGCTATGTCGCAGCTTTGTTGCTCGCGTCGGCTTACATGGCCATCGGCCTCTGTGTGAGCGCGCGCACAGATAACCAGATCGTTTCACTCATGGTCACTTTGACCATCGGTGGCGCCCTTTACCTCGTCGGCGCACCGGCTTTTACCGACTTCTTTGGCACACAAGTCTCAGAGGTACTCCGCTCTATCGGCACTGGCAGTCGATTTGAGAGCATCGAGCGCGGCGTCCTCGATTTTCGAGATTTCTTCTACTACGCAAGCCTCACGGTGTTTTTTTTGGTGCTCAATACGTATTTTCTCGAAGCGAAGCGTATGGAGTCCCAACCAAAAGGCACAGCTTCTAGAGCACCGGCGCTACGGCTCGGTATTTTGCTCACCGGTCTCAACGTCGTGGCCGGCAACGTTTGGCTCGCTCCCATCACCAGTGCACGGCTCGATTTAACGCAGGCACGTGAGTACACGATCAGCGAGACCACGACCAAGATCCTTCGCGAGCTCCAAGAGCCCTTGACGATCACAGGTTACTTCTCCAAGACACACCCAATGCTCGACCCACTCATCCCAAGAATTAGAGACTTCCTGCGAGAATATGAGGTGCGTGGTGATGGCGTCGTACAGCTCTCCTTCGTAAACCCGACAGTCGACGAAGATTTACAGGCCGAAATCAACGACAGATACGGCATTCGCAGTGTGCCTTTCCAGATTAAAGGGCGTAATGAGCAGTCCATCGTAAATTCTTATTTTCATATCCTGATTCAATACGGCGACGAGTACAAAGTGCTCTCATTTGCAGATCTGATCGAGTTTCATGCCGACGACACGGATGTCAGCGTGAGACTTCGAAATCTCGAGTATGACATTACCCGGTCGATCCGCGCGGTTTCCCAGGGGTTCATGAGTCTAGATTCGGTGCTCGCAACGACGGATACACGCATACAATTCACGGGTTTCATCAGCCCGGCGACCTTGCCCAAAGAGCTGATCAAAGTACCCGACTTGTTCGCCGCAGCGGCCAAAGATGTGGCCGTTCGCAGTGGCGGACGGGTGACCTATCGAATGATCGATCCGTCCAGAGATGCTCAGCTCGCAAAGCAGATCGAGAAAGATTATGGCTTCAGGCCAATGTCGAGTGATCCGTTTTCAAAGAAACAGTTCTGGCTTCACCTACTCGTGAAGAGTGGCGACAAAGTATTTCCCATCATTCCACAGGGCGACCTGGGAAAGGCCGAGGTTCAGTCGCTTGTGGAGTCCGGTGCCCGGCGTATGGTGCCTGGTTTCTTAAAGACAGTGGGGATCGTCACTCAACTCAATGTGAACAGAACTCCAAGTATTCCCGGTCTTCCAAAGCAAGCAGATCGCCGCGACTATGAAGGTTTACAAGCCGAACTCAGCCGTGAATTCGAAGTGCGCCAACTCGATATCAAAGACGGTGTGGTCCCACCGGATATCGATGTGCTCATCGTCGGAAAACCGCCCGTGCTCACGCCCAAACATCAATACGCCATCGACCAGTATCTGATGCGTGGCGGCGCTGTGATCTTTATGGCAGGCACCTACCAGATTCGTTTTGAAAATGGCGCGCTTCAAACAAGACGGGTTGATGATACAGTCTTTGATTTGCTCAAAACCTACGGCGTTGACGTCGCCGATGGATTTATCATGGACCCGAAGAACGTCCCCTTCCCTTTGCCCGTTCCAAAGCGACGTGGACGCACGCAGATGAACTCCATTGAATACATGCCCTACCCATTTTTTCCGGCGATTCGACAAGACGGGTTCAGTCAAAACAGTGTCATCATGAAGGGTCTGCCAAACCTCGCTGCACTTTGGGCGTCACCCGTAACAGTGCGCGCGCCCCTCGACAAGGACGGACTCCCAAAACGCGACGCAACGGGTCTGCCAATCATCAACGCACCCGAAGGTCTTGAAGCCGAGTATCTCGCCTGGTCTTCCGCAGACTCTTGGCTACGCATCGACACCCGACTGGATCCGGACTTCCAGGCCTTCCCGGAGAAAGGCTTTGGACCCCCCATCGATGCAGCTTTCGGCAAACGTCCGGTCGCCGTGAGTTTAGTCGGCGCCTTCAATAGCCACTTTCAAGGGCGTAAATCCCCGCTGAAGAAGACTGGCCAAAGCGGGGCTACTGCCGGTGATGAGGCCGGCCACACCATCCAAAAATCGCCCGCGGATGCGCGACTTGTGGTGATCGGCTCGTCTGAGCTCGCCTCGGACTTGGCGGCGGAGCTAGCGAGACAGATGAGCGGCGGTTCATTCCGTGGCAACCCGCTCTTTCTCCGCAACACAATCGACTGGGCACTGCAGAATACTGACCTGCTATCCATACGCTCTGCGGGTGCCTTTGCTCGCACCCTCAAGCCTATGGAGAATGATGAGAAGACACGGTGGGAACTCGGCAACTATGTGGTGGTCTTGCTCGCTCTCATCATCGTTCTCATCATCGCGATGACGAGGCGAAACCTGGTCAAACCCATACCGCTGTCACCGGCTTCGGAGAAACGCTCATGAAGACCATGAACCAAATGCTGGGCCTCTTGCTCGTGCTGCAAGCAGGCGTCGCCGTCGTGACATGGTCATCGAAGCGCGTCGTGGAGGTTGAGGCGCGTAATCTAGTCGGCTTTGGGCCCGATGATGTCGCTGAAGTGACCATCTCTCGCATGCCTGGTGAGCTTAAGACCGATGATGGGCCGAGCATCACCATCAAGCGAGTCGATGGTGGCTGGGTGATGCCACAAGCCGATGACTTCCCGTTGGATACAGGGAAAGTAAACGACATGCTCGGGCGTTTAACGCTCGCTAAGATCAGACGACCTGTGGCTTCTAAACCTGAAAATCACAATGCTCTACAAGTGGGTCCGCAAGCCTACGACAAGCTGATCCGATTGGTGACCCGTGAGGGTCAAACGGTGACCATCTATGCCGGTAACGCGAAGGGTCAGTCGATGCACGCCCGCTTCGACGGGCAAGATGAGGTGTATCTCGCGCGCGGGGTACAAGCTTGGAACTTATCTCACCAAATTGATGACTACGCTGATACCGACTATGTCCGCATCGAAAATGCCACTGAGATCCGGGTCCTCAATCAGCACGGTGCCATCGATGCACAGCAGAACGAAGATGGCACATGGTCCGTCGCTCAGTTACCACCCGGCTCCCCCGTGGATTTAGCCCGAGTCCGCTCTCTGGTTAGAGCAGCGCAGACCATCAAGATCAATCAACCTGCAGGCCGGGCCTTGAAGCCTGAGTTCGGATTGGGTCAGAACGCGCGCGCGACGGTATTCTTAAAGGGACCAAATGGTTCGGTGAGTTACGCCGTCGGTGCTCAAACAGACCGCTATGTATACATCAAAGCCGAAGGTAAGGACTTCGTGGCGCTCGTATACAAGTTCAACGCCTCAGCAGTGCTGAAGACACGGGCATCCGACCTCGTTGATCAAACAAAGTTGGAGAAGGGCGCACCCTCTCAAGGTTGGCCCCTACCACGCGACCAATGGCCTCAAGACAGACCAGCGGGTAACACCACGCCGAAATGAACACACAGAGCGGACTACAGCAGAGTGGTATTCCCGAGCGAGGGGCGGGTCGTTTTGCGCCAACGCCGACGGGTAATCTGCATCTCGGCAATGTACGCACAGCACTATGTGCATGGCTGTCAGCACGCTCTAAGGGCCTCCGAAACATCTTGCGGGTAGAAGACCTTGACCCGCAAGCGATCCCGGCTGGCTGCCTCGAGGGCATCTACGAAGATCTCGACTGGCTCGGTTTGCGCTACGACGAATGTCCAAGACGTGGCGGCGCTGTTGGCCCTTATCGGCAAAGCGAGCGGTTTTCACACTATGATGACGTCTTGGCACGACTCGGTGAGCTTGGACTGCTCTATCCGTGTTGGTGCTCGCGCAAGGAAGTGAGAGCCGCAGCGATTGCACCGCATGCGAGTGACGAGGGACCGATCTACGCGGGCACATGTAGACCAACCCAAATGCAAGTTCTCGGTGATTTGGACAGACTGCCTGAGCGAAAAGGGCGGAAGCCTGCCCTGCGGATATGCGTTCAGACGGCGAGTCAGCGATTAGGCGACAGAACCATAACATTCGATGACCAGCTCGCTGGTTTTCAGACATTCGACCTTTTTGGTCGAATTGGTGATTTTGTTGTCCGGCGAACCGATGGCGTCGCTGCCTACCAGGTTGCATGCGCCTTCGACGATGTGATGATGGGATGCACAGAGGTTATACGAGGCTGTGATCTGCTGCCATCTGCAGCGCGGCAAATCATGCTCCTGCGGCTTCTGGGCCTCCCCGAGCCCATGTATGGCCACGTCGGTCTGGTGCTTGCCTCGGATGGTGAACGTCTGTCAAAACGCCATCGTTCAACCGCCATACGCGATTTAAGAGAGAGCGGCATCGCGGCAGAACAAGTACTTCGAACCCTCGCTGTGACGTGCGGTCTGCCAGACACGTCCGATTTAGACCTATTGACTGAAGCCTATGGAAGCTGCCATCTATCGGCTCACGATGTTCAAATGCCCGAAGGGCTCATAGAACTTTAGCCAAGGAGACGTCAGGATGTTAGCGGCCTTGTCATTTGTTCCCATATTGTTCGGTAAGATATCCGGGCCATCCATCGGAGATGAGCTTATCAATTGGGCGCAGGGGCATGACTGGCAAGCGACAGGTGTCGTTCTCGCCGTCACCGCGATCTCTGCCATCATCGTCCGTAAGTGGCTCGTTAGCCTGCTGCTCCGAATCGCTGTAAAGACTCAGACCCCAATCGACGATGAGGTCATCAAGCAGCTCGGCACACCAGTCTTCTTTACCGTTTTGATCATCGGTATCACCTGGATCATAATCGACTTCTCACGGGATTCTACCTTCGCCCAAGATTTTCACGTCATTCAACTTGCGGAAACCGCCACGATTCTTATCTGGGCAGGCATCGGCACAAACATCATCACTCAAGTACTCACCTTGGTGGCGAATCAGGCGAAGAACCGTGGGATCCTATCTGCCAATTTACTACCGGTCTTCAACTTTCTGACTCGAATCGCTGTCACTTTATTGGCCGTCTATCTCTTGCTGAAAGCTTGGGGTGCCGACGTGAGCGGCTGGCTGGCTTCCGCTGGTGTGTTGGGTGTAGCGCTCGGTTTTGGCGCCCGTGATACCCTAGCAAACCTTTTTGCAGGTGTATCAATATTGGCCGATACGCCATTTAAACGTGGTGACTTCATCACCATCGAGGATGGAACCCGTGGGCAAGTAACCCACGTCGGCGTGAGGACCACTCGAATCGAGACACCCGATAAGATTGAGGTCATCATCCCCAATAGCGTGATCGCGAACTCGCGTATACTCAATGAGAGTTCGGGCGAAACCGGCGATAAGTACCGCATTCGACTGCCGTTCTCGGTCGCCTATGGAACAAGCCCGGAAGCAGTCGACCAGGCTCTCGCCCATGCCGCAGACAACGTAGACGGCGTGGACTTAAATAAATCACCGCTTATCGTCATGAAGGCATTGAGCGATTCAGGACTCACATTTAACTTTGTTTGTTGGCTGAAAACACCAACCCAGAGAGAAGCGGTCGTCAATCGATTGAACCGGACGATTTATGCTCGGCTCAATGAGGCCCAAATCGAGATTCCATACAACAAACTCGACGTCTACGTTAAGGAAAGCGTCTCGCAGGCTTCGATTACGCCGATTCATACCGCCAGAAATAAGAGCTAATACCAGCTGAGAAAACCGCCCAACCGAGGTAGAGGGCCGGTACATTGAGCGGCTCACCCCCGAGTCGAACCGCTACGCCGAAAAGGATAATGGATTGCGCGAGCCAAGTGTAGGAGAGGCCATACAAATGGGGGTGAGGCGGAGAGAGCCGAAAGCGCAACAAGATCGATGAACGAACCAATAAGGCTAAACCCAGTGATTGGGGTACATAGAACGTCGTGCGCAAGATCCAACCATGGAGCGTTTCATGGAGAAAGCCTGGCAAAACCAAGAGCAGCAGACCCACGCAGAAGTCATGGCTCAATGCGATGTAGCTTATTGAACGGCTCTTGGTCAGCATGTCGGAACATTATCTCGCCTGGGCGTGAGCAACAAGTGAAGATGCGTGCGCCACGTGCACGCCCGACAGAGCGAGAGCATGAGGGTTCGAGACTGGGTGCTTTTACTGCAGGGCATATCTTTTGACTAAATGAACGCGATGACGCAACGTGTGGACGAGGTAACCGACCATGTTTCGAGTCTTTCTGACAGTTTTGTTCGTTGGCGCCCTGAGTAACACCAGCTTCTCAGCACCCGATGACCGCGGACAGCGGGGTACATACCTGGCCCTGTCCGGAAGTCTTGCCACAGGCACTGCAGATGACGATAGAGGTCGGAGCGCTGGCAGTCATCTTGGCCATTCATACCATCTTCGTTTTGGTGAAGAGGTCTTCGATAGGCTCACACTTGGGATGATGCTTACAGGCGGTACAGCGAGAGCAAATCAAGACCTCTATGATGTATTTTTTGGTGGACTGCTCGTGGACCTAAGTTGGCAATTCATGTCCGACGTCCCCTTGTCGCTGCTCATCGCGACGGGCCTGGGCGGGGCAAGCATAGACTCAGTCGGCGAGGACGGATTCACAGGTACTGTGGCCGGTGCAATACACGTCATCGGGATGCAGTATGATTTCCACTGGCGTCAGAGTTCGGGCGCCCAATGGACGCTCTCACCATGCCTCAGAGCCCAATTCTTGCCATCGAGTGGTGATGCGCTCGCCCAGGTAACGACATGGTCTGTCGGTGTTGAGACAGCTTGGTCTTGGGGACGCTGAACCACTCGGTGTGGCTTGTGCAATCTTATTTTTTCTTGAACAGCGCTTCCAAGTCGGCGAGCGCTTGTGAGCGGCTCACGTTGGTCGACGGTCGCGGTCGGTTGAGTCCGGACCGATTTTGCGGGCGTCCCTGACCTGGAATATCGTCGAGCGGCTCGCCCCTTCGCTTCGGCGGGCCATCGATCCGGTCGAGATCGGGCCTAGGCTCTTGCACGCGGGCAGCTTTAGTCGATGTGCGCATCGACAGAGAAATCCTACGACGCGCGATGTCGATGCCGAGGACCGATGCTTTAACGGACTGGCCGATGGCGACAACTTCATTGGGGTCGGACACAAAGTGGTCCGCGAGCTCGGATACGTGTACCAGACCTTCATGGGCTAAGCCCACATTCACGAATGCGCCAAACTGTGTGATGTTTGTCACCACGCCATCAAGCTGCATACCCGGCCGCAGATCCTCGGTGTTCTTCACAAGTGGGTTCAAATTCTTGAGACTCGGCCTCGCTTGTAGCTTTGCTTGGCGAACAGGCGCTTCGCGTTTGAGCGCGGACGGCGGGATACCAGCTTCAGCCAGCGCTCGCATCTCTGCGTACATCGCCCGTAGAGACCGTTCGTCGAGCTCTCTTTGATACTCAGCGAGCTTGAGGCTGACAGGGTCTAGCTCAAGCCAATGCGCTTTTGGAGTAACCGTTCGCCGTCCGAGAACAATGGCACCCTTCGTCGCCTTTTCAACATCGTTCGCGACTGCTTGTATGGCGACCTTCAACGCTTTGGTCGACGTTCGGATGACCTCGAGTGACCCGAAGCCATCTACGATGCGACGCAAAACATCGGGTCGTTTAGAATCACTCGGCAGGATAATCGCTTCGACCGGGTGGCTCCCGATCGCGCGTTCAAGAGCGGGTATAAGCTGCTCATTGACAGGGATCGTGTCGTGGCCAACCAGACGCCCATCCCGAAGAAGAATCGCCAGCCCGAGAGGTCCACGAGTAGGCACATTCACCGCTGCGAAAACCCGTTGGGTGGGTGCAGGCGCAGACACCATATTGATATAGGTGTCGCCTGCACTTCGCATCGCCAAAAACTGAGCTTCCTCATCTTTAAGCGTGAGCACCCATTCAACAAGGTCTGTCATGATTAAGGCATCGAGCAGTGTCTCGTCATCCCGGCCCGCGGCCACCGCTGACAGGCCACCCTTCCGCGCCTCAACCTGGGCTTGAAGGCGCTCTAGGGGCAATTCGAACTTGAGGTTGAGCACGCCGAGACGCTCCCCCCGTCTAATCCCAAGCCATCGATGCGCCGGAATATCACTCAACACGACGGTGTCGACAAGTCCGGCGTAATCGCGTGCCAACGCCTTGTCATCGGTTGCTAGGGTAATCTTCAGCATCGCTTCTTTGCGCGCGATGGCTAAGCATGAGTTCCATAAGTTCACTGAGGCCTTGACCGCATCTCGACGCCGATGCTCGGCCGACCGTCCTGCAGGTGCGAGAGACTCAGCGCGCTCCACAGCGGCGACCTCGTGACGTGCGGTCGTGGCTTTCAAGACAGCCCACGGGATCGGCGGCCTGCCCTCTGTCCGCCGCCGCTCAGCGACTCGATTCAAGTAGTCTTGGTGCTCTGAATGTCGCTTCGCTGCCCGCCATACACCGAGCAGCAAAAGTGGTGAGAGGCGATCGGATCGAAGCGCCAAAACATCTGCATACGATGATGTGCCCGAAGAGACCATTTCGCTGACTTTATCAACGATCGTCTCGTCTACTTTGAGCGTACCAAGAACGCGGGTTCTTTCGATATATGTCGACAACCGCATAAGCTGTATGTGCAAACCTTTCGGTATCTGATACCCATCGCCGCACAACAATGACTCGGTTCTTATAGCACCATCAGCTTGGGCTGATGGGCAGACGACGTCAGCGTTGTCGGCAGGAAAGTCAAGGGGACGCGAGGCCAACAGGTATGTTGAATCGGCCCCCGAGCATGCGATTATCCCAAAATCAGCATGTGATTCCTAGTCTTTTTTTCCAAGACCTAAATCGAGGCGGCCGGTCGCTCAAAGACGATAAAAATTCCGAATGGTCTCAACGATATAATTGAGGGCTGTCTCCCCCAACTCTGGGTATACAGGGATCGCGATCACTTCATTGGCCGCGCGCTCAGCGTTCGGAAAGTCGCCTGGTCCATAACCGAGTTCGTCAAAACATGGTTGCAAGTGCAGTGGTTTCGGATAGTAGACCATGGAGCCGACGCCATTATCCGAGAGGTATGCTTTTAATTCATCACGCTTCTCGGCGCGTAGAACAAACTGATTGTAGACATGATAGCCCGCAGCGATTTCGCGAGGGGTTTTTATCAGACCACGTTCAACCAGCCCACTCGCTTCGAAAGCATCGACATACCAATGGGCATTTCGACGTCGACCCTCAGCCCAGCCATCTAAATGAGGCAGTTTCACGGAGAGGACCGCCGCGTGCAGCGCATCGAGTCTGAAGTTACCACCCACAACGTGGTGATGATATTTGGGCTTTGCGCCATGTACTCTGAGAATCGCCAGGCGGTCGGCAAAGTCGACGTCCTGCACCAATAAGCCACCCCCGTCTCCAAACCCGCCCAGATTCTTCGACGGGAAGAAGCTCACACACGCACAGTCACCGTAATGGCCGGTCATACGTCCGTGAAGGCGTGCACCGAGCGCCTGCGCCGCATCTTCTATGATCGGCGGACGGTCAGTCTTTGCAAACAAGTCCGTCAGATCGCACATTTGACCATACAAATGGACCGGGATAATGGCGCGAATACGGCTGGTCAAGGCATCTAGGATGCGTTCACTGTCAAGGTTAAAGGTGTCTGGGTCGATATCGACAAATATAGGCCTAGCGCCTAGGCGGGCAACCACACCGGCGGTTGCGAAAAAGCTAAATGGGGTCGTCAAGACCTCGTCGCCCGGGCCAATACCAAGCCCCATCAATGCTGCCAACAGCGCATCTGTACCCGATGAAACGCCGAGTGCGCGCTCGACACCCGCATAATCAGCGAGCTCCGCTTCGAATCGAGAGACCTCTGGACCCATGATAAACTGCTGAGAGTCCATCACCCGCGTCATCGCTGCGAGCGCTTCGTCTCGATAACCAGCCAATTGAGCCTTTAGATCAAGCATTGGGATTTGCATCGTGATTCCGTCCTTATCCACATTCGGGGCGCCAGCCCCGCAGCGCCGCCTCCACCATATTGAGACGATCTTGCCCCCAAAAAAGTAACTTCGAATGATCCTTGGTATTGGTCACTTCAAAGCTTGGCACCCCACACACGCCAGCAGCACGGGCTGCGTCTGTATTCTCGCGCAGGCGCATTTTGATATCAGGATCATTCGTTCGCGCAAGGATTCGAGCAGACTCAAAGCCGGCTTGCTCGATAATAGAAGCGAGAACGCTCTCATCCTCGATAGGCTCACCTTTGACCCAGGCTGCCCGATAGAGCGGCAAGGTAAGCGCCGGCTCGACGAGCGCTGCCCGCAGTGGTCTCACCGATCGAATCGGAAACCGATCTGGGAAACGAAAGGGTACGCGCCAACGCTGCGACCAATCGGTCAAGTCTTTACCCATGTATCTCCGTTTCGCTTCATTCATCTCAAAGAGCGGCACATCCGGTGTACCGATCTCGCGAAACAAAGCGCCCAAAAGTATCGGACACCAATCCACCTCAAGACCATGGCGCGCGGCCACATCTTCGATTTGCGTCGCCGCGAGATAGCTAAAAGGACTCGAGAAATCATGAAAGAACCGTAAGCGCATCGGTGCGCCGGTCTCGGTGGCCTCGGATACTTGTGGTGCGACGCCAAGGGCCTGCTCGAGAATGGGCAGTCGGTCTTGTCCCCAGAAAAGCTCGTCATTGTAAACAAAAGCCGGTACGCCAAAAGCGCCAGCTTCAACGGCTTCGGCTGTGGTCTGAAATAAGCCTTCTCGGGCGTCCGCACTGGTCATATCCTCCGATGAAACCCCGGCTTCGACCGCAATCTCTTGCAGCACGTCCACATTCGACACATCGAGGCCATCGACCCAGTAAGCCTCAAACAAGCGTCGCGAGATTTGGATGCGCGCAGCGCCTTCGAGGGCGGTTAACCATCGCATGGACTCAACCGAACGCCTCGGGTGTGCTGTTGGCATAGTCAGGGGCACGCCCCACAAATCAGCCCAGCGATGCATATCTAACATGTTTAGCCGAGCCCTCGGCGCCGACATACTCGACATCGGTACTTGCTTGCCTCCAATCGAGCGAAAGATGCCGCCGAGCAGAACTGGTTTCCATCTGAAGGTAACGTTGTTGCGTTCTGCAAAAGCGTCGAGCTGAGTCGAGGCGAGATAAGCATATGGACAGACGATATCGTAGTAAAAGTCGATCACTTTTGCGGTCATGGTTGGGTCTCCACTCGAACCTCGCGACGCAGGCGACTCTCAACTTCTGACAGACCAACTCGAGCTTCGCAATGGAAAACAGGCACCACGTGAGACGCGAGTCGTAGATTAATCGGGTGCTGAATAGCGCGACCGATTGTGCATCCGGACGACCAGTGCTAAACAGCGGCGGCATAGAGGCTTACAGGGAGAAGCGATTATGAACAATCAGCGATTGAAGTGCCTTGCAATAGCGGCTCTGACACTGTCGATGGGTTGTAGCGAGACGACGCAAGACAGCAACAAGCCGATCATGCTCGACGCTGGCATGGGGATGAGCCCCGACGCCGGCACTCCCTTCGCAGATTATTGCAATAGAACATCCATAGCCAAGTGCGATTATGTGTTCGGGTGCGTGACAAATGGATATTTGATCAGTTCGTATTTTGGCCTGCCCGGCAGCACCGCTGAGACGTGCGCGACTCAACTGGCAGCCCAGTGCCTCGCCGACCTCAACGATCGCAGCATGCGAGGCACCGTCAACTTCACTGAGGCGGCGATCGACACCTGCGTCCAACAGGTAGAGAGCAAACCCTGCCCACCCACAGAGCCCAGCGAATGGGCCAATCAATGGCACAATTTTATCGCTAATTTCTGCGACGGTGTCGCTCGGGGCAACGTTCAGACTGGTGATGCATGCGTGAAGACCAGCGACTGCACAGAGCGTCACGCGAGCTGCATCAGTGGTACATGTAAGATTGCCAGCAGCCAAGATTTACTCGCAGCTTGTCAACCAGGTAACGCTCTCGGCAGCCTCGTTGATACCGACACGTGTGCCACGGGGCAATGCGCGAACGCCGGCTACGGTGGCACCTGTACCGTGGATTGTCGCACAGGGCGTGGATGTGTGGGAGACGATGTGGCCTGCCTCCAGTTGGCTGTCTCGGGTGGTAGTGTGAGCTCCTTTTGCGTGGTTCCATGCGAGAGCGACGATGACTGTGGTGACCTAGCCTGCAGACAAGTCGATCCTTCAGATGAGATGTCAGACACATATTGTCTGGGTCGCGCCGAGTAAGGCCTGCCGTCAATAAAAGCCTGAGATAGAAAACGAAATTCCTCATTAATTTAAACACTTGCGATGAGGCAAAACACGGACCGTTTGTCCTCGACGTTCAGACTCGATAGATTCCCATCATGCGAAGCGCGTTCAAGATTGGTGATGTGACGATTGACCCGGCTA
Source organism: Bradymonadia bacterium (assembly GCA_049889275.1). Lineage (GTDB taxonomy): Bacteria > Myxococcota_A > Bradymonadia > UBA7976 > UBA1532 > UBA1532. The sequence goes on from JBMHDS010000027.1 coordinate 71,444, forward strand.
CGGTGCTCGCCCCCATGGAGGGGATTACCGACAGGCCGTTTCGTCGATTGATCAGGCGACTCGGAGGCTGCGGTTTGACGGTCACTGAATTCATCAGCAGTGACCAAATATCGAAGCGCACCCGCCGGGCGTGGAAGATGGCAGAGTTTGATCCCGACGAGCATCCAGTCAGCATCCAAATCTATGGCCGAGACCCGACTAAGATGGCTGATGCTGCGCGGGTTTGTGAAGATCTCGGTGCCGACGTAGTGGACCTCAATCTAGGCTGTCCGAGCAAAGCGGTGACCGGGGGGCTGAGCGGCTCGGCGCTGATGCGCGAGCCCAAACTCGCTGAAGAGATCTTTAGGTCGGTCTACAGTGCGGTCTCAATTCCAATGACTGTAAAAATGCGACTCGGTTGGGATGATGAGATTCGCTCGGCGCCTCAGATCGCGCAGCTTGCCGAGGGTGCAGGCGCCCAATTGGTCACCGTGCACGGACGCACGCGTATGCAAATGTATCGCGGTCAGGCCGACTGGGATGCGATCAGCGAAGTCAAAGCATGCGTCTCGATCCCCGTGCTGGTCAATGGGGATATCCTCACCATCGAGGACGCAGCAGAGGCCCTTGAACGTTCGGGGGCCGACGGTGTCATGGTGGGGCGAGGTGCGCTGCGCGACCCATGGATTTTACGCCGGATCGGCGACCACTTTAGGGGCTTGGCGCCCTATGATCCAACACTCGATGAGCGCCAAGCGCACCTGTTAGAATATTTTGAATTGATCGCGAGTGATTGCAAAACCAGCAAAGGTGCTATCGGCCGCATGAAGAAGGTCACTGGTTATTTTACCCGCGGCCTGCCCTATGGTGGCGAGCTGAGACAAGAAATCTATCACTCGCACGCGATCGAGCCCATTTATGCAGCTGTTCGCGGTTACTTCGAGCGCCTTAATCAAGAGTCGATCAAGGATGGATTCATCCGCGTTCATCCGGAGGTTTCACAGCCCAACACGGATGGCGACTCACGTACATTTGTACGTAGGCCAAACTGAATGGTAGCCACGCTAAAGAGCTTATTGGCCGAGCTCGGGGCCCAGTCAGGCACCTTGCACTGCGTCACCGGTGATGAACTCAAGCTTATAGACGCGGTCGGTATACCGACCGCGCTGCGGCCAACGATTGAAGCGATACCGCGCGGCAAGGGGATGGCTGGGCAAGCCTGGGCAAGGGCATCTACTGTCTCCACATGCGACTTACCAAACGACCCAAGTCGAGTCGTTCAGCCCGGTGCTCGAGCGGTCGATGCAACCACAGCGTTTGCAATCCCCATGTTCGATGCGAGTGGGCGGGTGACCGGGGTGATTGGTATTGCGTTTCGTTCAGCGGTGGATGACGTCGAGAGCTTACGGATAAGATGCGAGCGCGCCGTGTCCGCGAGTCAATCGACGGGGTCGGCCGACAGCGGCTGATTAGCGATCTCAATGATATGATAGCCGACCTGTCCACCAGGTGTGCGAATCATGACTTCATCATCGACGGACTTCCCGAGAAGGGCCCGGCCGACGGGCGATTTCCATGAGATCCAATCCCTTTTGGCATCGGTTTCATCCGCCCCGACGACGCGGAACGTCCGCTCATCCCCCGTATCGAGTTCCACCCGTATCCATGACAATAAGCGCGCTTTGTCACAGCTTGTCGGTTGCGGCACAACCTCTAAGATATCCATGCGTTTGGAGATGAACTCAACGCGCTTATCGATCTCACGAAGTCGTTTTTTGCCGTAAATGTACTCCGCATTTTCGCTGCGGTCGCCCTCAGCCGCCGCAGCCGCCACTTGATTGACGACCCTTGGTCGCTCGACGGTGAGCAGCTGCTCAACTTCGCTCGCCAACATGCGATAGCCCGCCTCACTGATGTAATGACGCTCTGTCATTCACCACCACCGCTCAGTGGCCGGAAGATATCATCTCCACCACCTTTACGCTCATTGAGCGGCTCTATCTCGAGACGGTTCGATGTTTGTCCCCGCCTTGAACGCGCACGCCCTCCCCTTCGACTCCGTCGCGTAAAAAGTTCACCGGTCATCGCGTCGAGCGTGGATGTCAACTCGTCGATACGTAACTGCTTGGACAGTCGAGTCGCTTCGTCACGAGGTGGATTCAAGATCAGATCGATCTGCAACCGCCTGCGCGTATAGTAGAGGCGAGTCACTTCCTTAAGAACACCTTCCTGCAAAATCGCCAAAGAGCCGACGTCGAGGACCTCTGAATTGAAAACGAGCTGAGGCAAGTTGAAACGAAGCCCGACTTGAAATTCGTGAACGGTCCCATCAACGGCGTCGAATAGGAACGGATCATCTTGAATGGTGGTGTTCCGGGTATCGACGTCTAGATTGGAGCGGTTCTGGCGATAACGTGCCTCGAGAGATGGCATGAGACCTTTGACAGATGCCCGACTGCGCATCGCCTGGACCGAACCCGGATCGATATTGAAAAACGCCAGCGCGGCCTGCTGCGCTTGCTGGATCGTTGGGTCTTTCTTTCGCAATGCCTGCAATTCTGCCTGCACCTCGGGGCCCAAGCTGCGCTGCGCTTGCGCAACGTAGCTACCGCCAGCCAGGATGAATAGCATCAGCGTGCTGATCAGGCGAACCATATATCCTCCACTTCTAGAATGCCTCGTAGGGCTCATAAACATGACCTGTCAGCGCATTCAAATGCGCGGTTAATTCCTCAAGCCTCAAATTCCGTAATAATTGTGCCCTAGGCGACCCAGGGCTGGTGATCGCATCGAAAAGTAATCGCCGACGCTCACTGAATAGGGTGATCACGGTATAGGTCACCTCTGATTCGAGCTTTCGATTGACCCGTGCGACGCGACGCCCAATGCTCTCAGCCGACGTGAAGATCACCTTCGCTAAATCCCAATTGGCAAACACCACCCCCATGAAGGGCTGTGACGCCCCCTCGCGTAGGTTAATTGGTGTCAGCTGATACAGCTCATTCGAAAAGGTACGGTCGGTATCATATTGAGCCCAGCGAAATGCTGCGACCACATTGGGCACGAGACCCCGCAACCTGGCGTTTGCACGGTAGCGCATCAGCTGAGGCCTAAACACACCCGCCTGCTTCAACGCACGGTGCAGCACGTCGATCTGGCTCGGCTCCTGATTCAGACGTCTGCGATATTCAGCAAACTTCTCGGGTGGGATCGACTTGCTCTCGAGCTCGCCAAAGCGCAAGACTTCAGCGGTTGTCGCGATCAAGAAACTTCCGGGATGCGCAGCATCGGCGACCATGTTGCGTATGTCCCACTGGATAGGTCCAAAATAAGCGACCTGCCAACTCTCGCCTGCGTCCCGGGTCTCCCACAGATCGCGCGCAGTCGATACCAACACGTGACCGGCCAAAGGACCAAAAGCGATCTTATGGATATCTTTGCCCGTAAAGAACCCACGACCAACGCGCGCGAACTGAAACCCGCTATCACGGCTGACGAGTAGACCATCGGCGGTGGCAAGCCAAACGCGTGCTGGTGTCTTCGGCTCGACGCGCACTTGTCGAACCCGCGCCAATGCTGGCCACGGACTTCTGTGCACGAGTTTAAAATTACGCCCACCATCCTCGGAGCGCACCAGTCCGCCGGTCTTGCCAACGAAGAGGATGGATGCGTCGGTTGGATGCTCCTCTACCCAGCGAATATCGCTTGCGACCACGTGGCGATTCTCCAAGCCAACAAAGGTCGCGCCATCATTGTTCGAGCGCTTGAGCCCGCGACCCGTCGCGGCGTAAATAACCTTGGCATCAAATCGTGATCTCACGACGTGATTCATGCGCCGCTCAGACGATGACGCCCCCGTCAGCACAAGCGGCCAAGAATATCCGGCGTCGGTGGACCGTCTCAGCCCATCATCGGTCGCGGCGAGCACATCACTTGGATCGCTTGGATGGACCTCAAGATGTCTGATCGTCGTCCCACCGGAGCCTTTGATGACAAGACTCTGTTTGAGCGACAATCCCACAGCCCAATTTCGCTTCCGGCGGACCTGATAGGCCAGCCAGGGCGCGCCTGACCGCAGACCAACGGCCAATGAATTACCGCCACCGCCCTGACCACCCCTCCCGCCACCATCCGTGGGGAGAAAGAGCTGCGTTTGTAACTGCTGAAAGGCAGCGGTTGTGTTGGAGTTTTTTGCCGATTCGAGTCCTGTTAAATCGCCGACGAGCGGGTCGCCCGGGCTCAGGTCACCACCAATTCGCGTGCCGAGTAAGTCACCGGAGTTGGCCGTCAGATTGGTCAGACGACTGGGCAGCCTCACGCCACTGAGGCGTCCGATCGAGATCGGCGAGGGCGCCAACCAACGGTCGAGAATGCCGCCCATGGTGCCGCCCGAACGAATCGAACCAAAAAACTTCTCACGGTGCACCAACGCCGTCGACTCAGACCAACTTCGCCCACCATCACGGGACACGTTGATATGCCCGTTACGCGTCCCGAGATACAGCGTGTTGGGGTCGCTTGCCGACTGCGCAAGACTGATATGGGCACCACCGAAGCGCAAGCCTGTGGTCAGATTGGTCAGGCCTCGAGTCACGTTCGGCGGTTTTGAAAAATCCATTGCCGGGAGCTCGATGACACGACTTTCGTCAGAATCCGCGTGAGCGCCATGGGTCCACATAACCATGGAGAGGCAGAATACGTACTTCAGAGCGTTGAAGAGTTGGCTGTGCGCGCACCTCACGTGGGGCATTCATCCTTTCATCGAGTGCCGTCGCATTATGCCTCGACTCTCTTTCAGCCGGAAGAATATCGCGATCACCACCAATGCAAGGTATACTCCTCTCGTTGATTTTGATATCCCCAAATGTGGTGAATGAGCGCGACCGTGCTCCGAGCATTTGCCGACACTTTTATTTGCGTTGAAGCCATTTTTTCGGGCAACTGAACGGTATATGAAAAAAGTAATCCACATTCTCTTCGCGTTTTTTGTCATCGGTATCACTTTCGGCTGCGCCGGAGGCGATGCAAAAAAAGCAAAAACGTGCACTTTCACGAGCGACTGTGACGGCAACGAACGCTGTGTAGATGGCCGCTGCATTGTGGTTTTCTCCGATGGAGGAGTCTGCCCTCCCGGTCAACGTCTCGTCGACGGTATCTGCCAAGTGGTCGACGACCGTTGCCGCCTCGACGCCGACTGTCCAAACGGGCGCTGTGTCGATGGTCAATGTTTTGCCAATCAATGTACGGAGGGCGAGGAGCGAGCCTGCGACAACGGCTGCGGTGGTACTCAAGTCTGTAGTGGGGGCGTTTGGCGCCCCTGTCCACAAGCGGTGACCGAAATCTGTGGCGATGGCCGTGACAATGACTGTGACATGCAAACCGACGAGCAATGTCAGGGTTGCAGCGATGGCACAACACGCGAGTGCATGACGGAATGCGGCGTTGGAAGCGAGATCTGCGCCGGAAATCAGTGGCGTTTCTGCGACGCCCCACGGGTGCATCCAGAGATCTGCGGCAATGAGAAAGACGATGACTGCGACAATATGGTCGACGAAGCGTGTGACAATTGCGCCGATGGTGACACCCGTGCGTGTGGCAATGAGCATTGCCCAGGGGTTGAGACGTGTGCGAACAACACATTCGGTGGTTGTACAGCGCAGACACCCATCGACGAGCTTTGTGACCAGGCAGACAACGATTGCGATGGACAGGTCGACGAAGAAACGGTCAGGACATGCAATAACGCGTGTGGCGGTGGCATTGAGACCTGTATGGACGGCGCATGGGCTGGTTGTACTGCACCGGAGACTTGCGCCTGCGCCGATGCAGCTGGCATCGACACCCAGGTGTGCGGTAGCTGCGGACTGCGGCAGCGAGAATGTGTCAATGGCACTTGGGGCCCATGGAGTAATTGCGAAGAAGTGGAGGCTCAATGCCAGCCTGGCGAGCAGGAACAAGGCATGTGCGGTGCGTGTGGCACGCAAACACGCCGATGCAACTCTGAGTGTCGTTGGGGCGATTGGCAACCCTGCTCCGACGAGGGTGAGTGCCAACCCGGTACGACACGTGATTCAGGCTTCGCGGAATGCTCGGAATTACAAGCTCGATGCAATGATAAATGCGAATGGTTTACCGATTGTAGCGAGGCTGGGCCGACGGCTTGTCCCACGCCGGGTGCAACGGAGATGGAGAGCTGCGGTAATTGTGGAACACGCACGCGGGTTTGCACCGACTGCTGTGGCTGGTCCGAGTGGTCTGAATGCCAAAACGAAGGTGTCTGCGCGCCCAACGATGAGGACGCCGAGGCCTGTGATGGGAGCTGTTCGGTGAGGGTGCGGCGGTGCAACGACCAATGCCAGTGGGACGATTTCGGCGAATGCAGCAGCGATGGACAGTGCAGCCCAGGCGAATCAGAGAACCGCGATTGCGGTTTTTGTGGAACACAAACACGGAGTTGCTCAAACGATTGCACATGGGGTGAATGGTCCGACTGCGCTGGCGGTGGGACCTGTGCACCGGGCAATGTACAGGAACAGGCCTGCGGACAAGGCGTTGGTCAGTGTATACCCGGAGTGGAGGCACGTACGTGCAATGCTCAATGCGAGTGGAACGACTTTGGGCCGTGTCGCGACGCTGTCGGACCGAGAAACGAAATCTGCGGAAATGGGCTGGATGAAGACTGCGACGGCGCTGATCTACGACGCCCCGACGCATACGACCAAGAAGCGCTCAACGATGCGTGTAATCGCTGCACTTATCTCAACGGCTTTGAAGCGAACGGAAACCCGATCCCGGACGTCAATAATTTAACCGTCCGTGCAACCATCGACCACACGGGAGATGTGGACCACTATTGCGTGGTTGCGCACGATGGGTTCAGCGTAATCGGGTTTAATGAAGATTTTGAGATTCAGTTGCTCGATGTGCCAGTCGGTCAAGATTATGATGTCTATCTCTATCGGTCCATCAATGATTGCGAAATGAACAATCCCTTGGCTCGAGGGATAAATGGTGGCAACGCCGATGAGGATATCCACTGGGATGAAGACCTCAATCACCCCGATTCGGGTACATACGTAATCAAGGTGCGGGGCGTGGGCGGTGGTCACGCGTGCTTTGGCACTTACCGACTCATCGTCGATGGGCTCGACTAGAGAAAGCTGGCCGTCACTGCCACGATCCGTCAACGAGGTGTGACGGAAGCACACCACGCCTGCGCGTCTATTGGGCAAACTGAAAGAGGTCTACAAGCCACACGATTGCGGCGCGAACGCATGGTTTTTGCCTGAAACAATTGACTTTAAGGCGGTATCTATGCAGAAATGCCGGGTGGCATGCCCCTTGCTTCTACTTAAGCTGTGGGATGGCGCTCGACCTCGGTCGGGGTGTATGTGGGGTCATTTGACCGGAGTCAAGAGTCACCACCTGAGACGAAAATAGACGAGTTGGGAGGGTTGGATGGACCATCGATATCAGATGCTCATGTTGGCGATCGGGGTCATGCTGAGCGGCTGCGGCGACTCGAATGAGTTGGACGCGGGAACTGGACCGGGTCTGACCGGCGTGTCGACGAATGCTGTCGTGGTTGGACAGACGGTCGAATTCTTCGGAACCGATATCATTTTTCAGGATGACCAAGGCCGTATCCGCTTGGACGAGGGGCGCATTCGTCTCCATTTCAGGGGTACGTTTTACGCCACCGACGAATCGATCAGCAACGTTGACGTGATGGTCAAGCCAACGGTGAGCCATGATGCAGCAAACCCATCTGAGCAAGTGCTGACCTGGAGACGTTTTGGACCCTTCGCGAATCCATTCACAGGCGATGCACGCATCGGTCGATTCGAAGGCACTGTCGCAGCGGTTCGACAAGACGACGACGGCACTGAAACTCGAACAGCCAGGATGGCCCTCGAATTGGATATCAAGCCGTCCATCGTCATCGAGGGCTTTCAACCCCTAGGCGCTGAGTGTGCATCACCGGCGCCACGTGCGCTCGCGGGCCTCGCCTATCAACTCAAGGTGAGAGCTTCGGGTATCCAACCCACGCGTTTCGTTTACGAAATCAGTCAAATTGGTGCCAACGAGGGGCTGACACGAATCGTCCATGATTTTGGGCGGGGTAACCCCGTGGCAGATGACGTATTAGGCCGAGAGGAAGCGGTTATCTTCAACCCAGTGAAAGAAGACCTGCAGTTCTACGTCACCGATATTCGGGTGATCGCCACAGATGACAGCGGCCGATCCGTTGAGACAGCGATACCGCTGACCGTTCATCGGCCGATCGAAGTACGATTCACCGGTGAACAGGAAGTCGCGCAGATCTACGAGCCCGAGCCGGTCTCAGGTTGCATTCCGGGCTCCATAGGCGCCGAGGTGAGTTACGAAGAGACGCGCACTGAGACGCGCCAGCGAAGTGTCAGTGTCACCGTGAGCTCCGATTGGCGGCAGAGTAACGGCCGTACGGTCTCAGAAGAGCTGAGAGACGGTGTGAGCGTTGGGGAGAGCTCGAGTCGCAGCCTCGGTGGGGCGGAATGGGAAGGCTCCACCAGTGAAGAGACCATGGGGGTGAGCTTCTCACGAAACACCGCCAATGACGTGAACTTCAGCACCCGCGATGGCGAGACGTGGGGCTGGAACGTGAATGAAGGCGAGTCGAATGAGGATTACGAGAGCCGCATGAATATGGTGTTCGGTGAAGGTAGTTGGTCTGGTACGGTCGGTGCGTCGGCCGAAGGGTCGATCCCCGGGTTCGCCAAGGCGACAGGGAGCACCGAGACAACCGTGGGCGTGACCGCCGGTGCAAGCACGGCCGGCACGACGGGAATGCGCAGTCGAGTGTCCCGAGAGTCAGGTTACAGCATGGGTGGTAGCCGGGACGAGACACGAAGTTTTGGAACAACGACCTCGGAGCGCGAGAGCCAGCGAATGAGCGGTTCTTTCGCTCTGAGTACATCGAGACAGCGACGCTTCAACGACACTGAATCACGAAATGAATCACGCACTTGGAGCTTTGGTTCAGGGACATCGGAGAGTGAGACCATCAGCGAAGGTATGAGCGAAGCGGAGTCGAGCACATGGCAGACTTCGGAAACTCTGGCGACGAGCCAGAGCTACAGCGGGCGCATACCCCGCACGAAGGTTGGTATGTTCTACAGACAGACGACCCGTTTCGTCCGAAGAGCTGAAGTGCGTACCTATGATTTGTGCGGTCTCGCAACCCACGCGGGCGAGCTGCAATTCAACGAATGGGAATGGGCCCCAGATCTCGCAATTGGTGACGATTGCTCGCTTGAGCCACCCGAATCAAAACTGCCTCAGGCGCGATGTTATATTCCGCCGTGTGATGGCTAAAGGGAGGTTATTATGATGCGCTTACGAAACACCGCCCTCTTTGGTTTTGTGCTTGCGTGCTTGGTCGCTTGCTCTGACGACGCGAGTGAGACGCCCGACTCATCACAGCTGGGCTTCTCGACTCATGAGCTCGTCGTGGGACAGACGGTTGAAATCTTCACGAACGCGACGATGGACGACGGCGATGGCTATCGCCTCACGTTCGAGGGCATTTTCTACAATGATCTCGGAAACGTAGAAGATGTACTTGTCAACCAGCCCGTGCTGACGGATGGCGAAGCAGACGTTGATGGAACAACCTACCAGGTCCTCCGGCTGAATCGGTTTGGCCCCTTTGGCAATCCCTTCAGTGTCGATGATCGACCCGGGCGATTCGAGGGTTCCGTGACGCTGTCGCGTCTCGAGCCCGACGGACGAATGGAAACGCTGCAGACAACAAGAGCGATCGCGCTGACTGTGCAACCTTCATTGATAATCGAGGAATTCCAACCGATCGATGCGGCCTGTGGCAATCCCGCGCTGCGCGCGCTTCCCGGCCTAGCGTATCGACTGCAAGTCCGAGCGGTGGGCCACAAGCCGGTTCGCTTCATCTACAAACTGGACCGTGTCAATGGCGCCGCAGGCACCGTTGAGTATATTCACGAATTCGAAAGCCCCGTAGACCGAGATGCCATCGGTGACGAGGAGCCGCTGATCTTCAACCAAATCGATGACGAAGAGCAGTTCTATGCAACGGGTATTCGGGTCATTGCAGAAGACGCAGACGGCCGGAGAATTGAGACGGCGCTGCCAATGACGGTGCACCGCCCCATCGAGGTTCTCATGCTGACGAAGAGAGCAGAAATCGCAGAGCGCTATGCGCCTGTTGCGGTTTCTGGGTGTATCCCTGGCAGCATCGGTACTCGGGTCCGCTACCGCGAATCCAAGACCGAGAGCCGACAACGCAGTGTGAGCGTGTCAATTCGTGGCAGCTGGTCCGTGATGAACGGCATGACCAATACGCAGAGTTTTCACGAAGGCATCTCCACAGCTGAGACCCGCTCTACAAGCCTAGGAGGTTCTGTGACGGAAGGTGAAAAGACCCGAGAATCATATGGTATATCCTATGAAAACAGTGAGGCGAACCGCGTCAACATGAGCACCAACGACGGAGAAACTTGGGGCTGGTCACGACGCGAGGGCGAGAGCAACACCGAGTATGAAAACCGTGTGAACAGGCTCTACGGTGACGGCAGCGTCAGAAACACCGTTGGCATGTCCGCTGAGGGGTCCGTGCCGGGCTTTGCGAAGGTGACAGGCAAAGCATCGACCTCTGTCGGTGTCAGAGCCGGCGGTGCCACAGCATGGGACGAAGGCGTCAGTCGTACCAATCAAACAAATCGCGGCTATAGCATGAATGGGTCCTCAAGCGAGACCCAAGGCTTTGGTTCCACGGTCACCGACGGGCAGTCTCAGACCATGGACGGCAGCTTCGCGCTTTCTACATCCCGGACGCGAGATATCGAAGATCGGTCGGCTCGCATGAACGGTAGAACGTGGAATTTCTCGGGTTCGAATCGGGACTCAAGCCTCGTGACCGAGGGTATGAGTGAGGCTGAGCAGTCTACCTGGTCAACATCTGAGAGTTTTCGGACTGTGCGTGACTTCGGAGGGACCATACCGAGAAACAGAGTCGGGATGTTCTACCGTCAAACAACGCGGACGGTGAAGCGTGCGGAGGTCAGGGCGTATGACCAATGCGGACTCGCAGAGCATATCGGCGAAATCCAAATGAGCGAATGGCAATGGGCCCCCGATTTAGCCATCGCCGAGAGCTGCGACGATGGCCCGCCCCCCAGCTCCTTCGAGCCTGCGACCTGCTTCATTCCACCCTGCGGGTGAAGCCTCAGCATCTTCCCCCTATTCGCTTCAACACATAAGCCTCAATAAACCCTCAAGAATTCTCCAACTTTTTGTTCGTAACTCTTGACGTAGTTACGTTTGTTGTAGATAGGGTGTCTGAGTGACTGCACAGATTGGAGAGCACCTCATGGGCATACGCGTTTTTATCGTCTCAGACAGCACAGGCGATACAGCAGATAAAGTTTTAGCTGCGGCAATGAGACAATTCTACAATCAGGACATCGTAACCGAGATCTTTTCGCGGGTACGGTCCGATGATGAGATCGAGACCATCATCGATCGCGCAGTAGACGCAGAAGCGCTCGTCGTGCACACCATGGTCGACGCTGAACACCGCAGCTTACTTCAGCATCGCTGCCAGGAAGTTGACCTCGAGGAGATCGACCTGATCGGCCCGCTAATGGGTAAGTTGGCGAGTCATTTGGGGGTTGAAGCGCGTGCTGAACCGGGTGGATTGTACTCGGTTAATGATGAGTATTTTCGACGCATCGAAGCGGTTGAATTTGCTGTAAAGAACGACGATGGACAACATCCACGTAACCTCAGGAAAGCGGACATTGTTCTCGTTGGTATTTCGCGCACGAGTAAAACGCCACTGAGCACTTATCTCGCTCAAAGGGGCTACAAGGTAGCAAATGTACCACTGGTGATGGGCATAGAGCCGCCGAAAGAACTATTCACCATTGATCAAGACAAGATCTTCGCATTAAGCATCGACTCACAGGCATTGTTCCGTATCCGCCAATCACGCCTCCAGAGTCTCGGCATGCCCGCCGATACAGCCTATGGTGTGCGCGATCATATCGTTAAAGAGATCGACTACGCGAAACAGATTTTTGAAGCCAATCCTCATTGGCCACAGATCGATGTAACCGATCGAGCCATCGAAGAGACGGCTGCCGAACTCTTCAGCCTCAGAAAAAAAGTGGGCGCGAGCTAAACGTAGCGACCCTTCTGAAAACCCGGCGATTTGGTGGCTGGTCAGACACTCTGTGCTGCATACGCGCGGTGTCATAGAAAAGATGTTTTCGACGACACATTGCGAGATCGAGAAAAAGCGGGTTTAATCAGCCTGCACGATCCTGAAGCAGAGAATCAACGTATGGCTGGTCCGAGGTATTCCATTCTGGAGAAGATTGACGCCGGCGGTATGGCCGAAGTCTGGAAAGCTCGAGCCACCAGCCTCGAGGGCTTTGACAAACTCGTCGCGATTAAGCGCGTTTTACCCAACCTGACGCAGAACAAAAGATTCATGTCGATGTTTCTCGATGAGGCACGACTCGCTCTGCGCTTAAATCATGCAAATGTTGTTCAGACATTCGATATCGGCGTGTCCGATAGCGCCTACTTTCTGGTGATGGAGTGGATCGACGGCACGCAGCTGAAGCTGGTCAATGAGGTCGCCCGCTTAGACGGCTACATGATTCCCAAACACCAAGCCGTGTTCATCGCCGCAGAGGTATGCAAAGCGCTCACACATGCACATCAAAGACGCGACGAATCAGGCGAGGCATTGGGCATCATTCATCGCGATGTCTCGCCGCCAAACATCTTGCTCAGCCGGGAGGGTGAAGTAAAACTTGCCGACTTTGGACTCGCGAAAGCGCAGAGTCAGCTCACAGACACTGATCCCGGCGTCGTCAAAGGAAAGTTTGGATATCTCAGCCCGGAGGCAGCAAAAGGTCAAACGGTCGATCACCGAGCAGACATATTTTCCACTGGAGTCGTCTTGTGGGAAACCCTTGCCGGTCGCAGACTTTTCGTTGGTGAAACCAACCTCGATACGGTCAAACTGGTCCGCGATGCGGTTATTCCCAATTTGACAGAGATCAACCCGGACGTAGACGACGAGCTCAATCAGATCGTTGCACGGTCTCTAGCGAGTGATCCTGCTCAACGTTACCAAACGGCTGAAGCATTCGGTCACGCGCTGACCTATTACCTATTCTCTAATCGACTCATGGTGATGAGTTCTGATATCGCGATGCTCGTCAAGCGTTCGCTGGCGTCTCGCGACCAAACTCGACCGATGTTGGCGATCACGCCAGAGTTCACGGCAGACGCGCAGCAATTGCAAGGCGAGCTGGGCGGATTTGTGTCATTGGACGAGCTTGAGCGGCAACCCTTCGTCTCTGTCTCGGCTTCTTATGCACAGCTTGATTCGGCTGGCTATGAGGAGCTGAGCGAACCTTTGACAGGTTCGATCGACCCGAGGAGTTGGGCCAATGAGTTTGAGCTTCCAACGGACCGGCCAACTGAGAATAAGCCCATAGCAAAGGCGGCCGATCAAACGCTGTTGGTCTCGCCGCCGACCCAGCAAGAGAGGCGCGTAGAGAAGACCGACCTGCTCGATAGGGGATCTCTGTTGTCGCCACCGGAATCACGGCAATCTCATTTGCCGGACCCCGTCGTACAACGGATCGAAGAAGAGGAAGAGCAGGCTGGGGGGACCAGCATTAACACGCGCATCAGCCTGATGGAATTCTCCGCACCGCCGACCCCCGCGCCACCGATTCAACAAGCAGGTGACCATAACAAAAAGGACCCTTCGATCATCTATGGTGTGGTCAGTGGGCTGATCGGCGCTGGTCTTGTGATCGCTTTGACCTATTACTGGATGAAGGGTTAGTTGTCTGAGACGACGATGCGCCCGGTGAGGACACCATAGTCCTGACCAACAGCAATGACAGTCTTGCCCGTCATGTACAAATCAATGGTCGGGCCAGGCTGTCGATACGTTTGTGTCAGTACCGGTTTCGCCGCCTTGAGAGTCCATAGATTGATGGTGTCGCCAGAGGCGACGAGCACCTGCCGTGAATTTAGGTAGAGAACAGCGTCGACCTTGTCTACCAACCTTTCTGAGGAGGATTGTCGTCGATAACTGAGCGCCGTACCTCGACCACCCCAGACCAATTCACCGCGCCGCAGCGGTACCTCGACCAGCTGACTGTTTGTAGCGAGTTGACCCGCCGCCTGCATGGCCATGGCCCGCAAACCATCGATGCGATATGGCATAGCTGAACCGGTGCGAGTACTTAGCCAGAGTAGTCGTCCATCTCGAAACAGGTCGTTAAATGGTGGTTTGAGACCATGTTCAGGCATCTGAACATGGCGAATCAGACGATGAACGAGGTCAACACGCCAGAGCGTATCCCGCGACAATGCCCAGAGAAACTGACCATCAAAGACGGAGTCAACGATTGCACCCATTCGTCGCCTTGAGTCCAGCACCGCCGTGCTCTTTTGATAGCGCCAACCATCGCTCCCAACCACCAATGTTTCAGCTTCACCGAACGTATGCGTGATCCTGGTGTTTGCAAGCGACTGGCCGGCCAGCCACGTCGCATCGAGTTTGGGACGACCAACACGTACTTGTGACGCGGCCCAGTCAGCGCGACTCAGCTTGACCTCGAAAGACGCTTCCTGGCATCGCATCGAATATGATCCAAGTTCGACTTTATCCCAGTCTTTCGTTGTCTGGCGTGTCACAGAAAAGGGCCGATCGCCCCGTTCGAAGACAAACTGCTCGAGACCATTCGATGAGACCAGCCAAAGACCTTTGCCCGCCTTACAATAGCCGACATAACCGTCACCAAACCGATCTTGCCAAGCCATCTGAACAAGTGGAGATAACACAGGTTGAGCACCACACCCGTGTAAGCAGGCAGCGATCAGAATGAGAGCGCCGTAGAGACGCGCGACAGATATCTTCATGCGGATCGTCTTATCATGAACGGGTCAGCGGACCTATAAGGAACACGCTTAGTTGTGAGGGCTGAGCGTCGAAAACGTCCAATCATTGCAACATGGCATCTGTTTGAGCTACTAGTGCTTCAAGTCAGGCGCTAAAGACACGAGCGAGTAGAGACACCCAAGACATGGCCTTCCAAGTTCCATCACTGACGACTCAACGACGCTGGCTCGTGACCGTTCTCGGACTGGGTCTCGCGCCGATGTTAGGCTACCTGGCGGTGATGACGCCAAAACTTGCGCTCGCTGGGTGCATCGCTATGAGCGTTGGTGTCGTTCTTTTGGCGCGGCCACTATGGGCGGTGTATATGCTTGTGGTGGGCTCTGCGTTTGATGCGGTCAATGTGTCAGCGGGTTTTGCTCTCTTTGGAATGGGCGACCTCGCATGCTTTGCGTTGATCCCGGTTTGGCTGGCCCACCGTTTGCTGAGCCTTGAGAAGCTTAGGCTACCGATCGGTGCGCAATACCTCGCCGGATACGCTGTCTTGTGTGCGGCGAGTATGCTGCTCGGCGTTGAACCTGCTCGAGGATACACCACTTACGTTCGAACGCTTGTCTGTATCGCTGCACTCTTCGCGGTGGTTGACCTGGTTCGAGACGAGGACGTGCTGGCGCGCGTCTTGGTGATTGTTGCGCTCTGCTCACTGATCCATGCCGTGATTGGACTGGTTATGCCTGCCGCTGGGAATGGCCGCATCGGGGGCCTAGAGGCGCAGCCGAATCTACTCGGCGCTCGGATCGCCATCGGTCTGTTTCCCATGGCTGGTCTCTACCTACGGGTACGCAACTCAGTCTGGCGATTCCTCATCGGTGTATCGGTGGTCACCATGGCTTTTGCCATCGTTCTGACCATTTCTCGCGGTACCTATCTCGGATTGCTGGCGGGTATATTGTTCTGGCTCCGTCGGCGACCAAAGCTCATGTTTTTACTTGCGGCCATCGGGAGTTTAACGCTCGTGAGTCTCGATCGTATCGCCGGCGATCGGGTGGACCGCATCGAGCGCCGTCTCGAGTTTCAGGGCTCAAGTGTGATCAATCGAGGACAGGTCGCAAAAAACGCCCTGATGGCGGTGTCGACGAGTCCACTCTTCGGTGTCGGTTTTGGTCAGTTTAGTCAGCTTGACGACGTCATTGAGATCACGGCGGAGGCGGGCCGTGGCGGACATAGTTTTTATCTTTCAACCGCCGCATCGGCGGGACTGCCAGCGCTGTTGGCATTCCTCCTGTTCGGCTACGGGCAATTCCGCCAATTTGGTGTGAGTCGACGGCTCATTTTTGAGATGGAGGCTCATGGTACAACGAGCCATATCTCGCAGCAGCGTTTATGGATTTTAGATGTCTTTCAAGCGATGAGCGTATTTCATGGCTGCCACCTCATCGTACGCGGCAGTCAACGGTGGCTCGATTGGTTAATGTTCGCTCTCTACGCAGCCTCTGCGCTCGCCATCAAACTTCAACTCGAACGGCCAGCGGCGACCGACACTCGGTCCATCAGTTTGAAAACCCGCTAATTCGGCGCACGGTTTCGCTGTTGTGTGCGCGCTTTCTTGACCGCCCAAGCAGGGATCCCATCAACCGTTGGTTTTGCCCTGCCCTCATGTCCGTTGGGCCACATAGAATTCCGCGTCACCGGTAGGCCTTGCTCGGCCATAATGAGGTCATCGTTGACGAAGCGAGCGAGCAATCGGTTGATTTTCCGGATCCGTTCATGGGTGAGTTTGCCATTTTGGAATGACCGATAGTACAGACGCGGCCCTGGCAGTAAACGTACAATCCAGGCGATCTCAGCAGGCGTGAGCGCGAGGGGCTGTTTGTCGAAATAATGCTCAGCGGCCTCTTTGACACCGTAAATATCCGGCCCTAATTCAACAATGTTGAGATACAATGTCATGATCTCATCTTTGGTCAGATAAACGTTATCTCCATCCAACATGAAAGCTAAGATGACCTCTTGTAGCTTGCGCGAGAGGGTCTTTGTCTTGGTCAGAAATAAGTTTCGCGCTAATTGCATTGTGATGGTTGAGCCACCGCGGCGAAAACGGCCACTCTTCAAATTGGAGACCAATGAGCCACGGATGTGAAACTCGCTGATGCCTTTGTGGCGAAAGAAGCCACCATCCTCTTGTAATCTCATCGCACGGGGCAGTAGGTCGGGTACCTGGTCAAGCTCAACCCAATTTGCTGATGCGGGTCCAATGTTGCGCTGCTGGGTGACCACAACACCATCTCGGGTTGTCAGCTGATGACGCAGCATGAAGGTGGAGCGTAGTGAACGCAGCTTCTTGTCGAGCGCGGGATTGATTCGAACAATTCTGAGTTTCTTGCGAGGTACATACACCTCAAGACGTGTCGCATCAAAATTCGAAAAGTCGATAAAGACCCCCGCCTTAAGGCCGATTTGACCCGCGGCCTTAATGGGCTCAAGGTCTGGTAGGAGTCCCTTTGGCAGCGCTGCATTGAGAATCTTTGCGTCCACCTCGGGGGTCTCCAAAGCAATCTGAATGCTCGTCGTATCAAGACTCAGGTCTGCACTGCCCGCTTCTGCCCTCAAGTAGGTCACAAGCTCACCGAGTTTAAAGAAACCATTTGTCAAATGTACGCCGATCCCCATCGACTCGGCTTGACCTAACTCAATATTGAGCTGCCCACCAAAGGCGAGGTTCTTACCACCAACGGGCTTTTGACTGAGCGCTTGATGCTCGATCCAGAACTCGTCAACCTTGCCATCGGCTTCAACGTTGAGCGTTCGCTTAAGGAGGTCAACCTCCACCGCGTACTGGCCCGAAAGGCGCCCCATGCGGATAAACTGGCTCAACTGCTCGAGCGGAAAATCGCGGACTTGGGCAGAAAAGGACATCTTCTTTGGTCGAAAGCGGTCATCTTCGAAGTGGAGGTAGCCATGACCCGCTATGTAACCGCCCCAGGGAAAGTGCAGCGCGACATCGAGTGGCTGCTCTCTGACCTGGCCGCTCAAGTCGAGGTTCATGTCGATCTTCAATCCCGTCAAATAGCTCAGCATATCCGAACCGCCTGAATCGCGATTGAGCTCCATGCCTCGAATTTCCACCGCGCGTTTCGGTTGTAAGTGCACGCGAACCTCACCCACCGTTGCAATGAAGCCCATCGGCGCCTGATGAGCGTATGGACGCTCACATTTGATGTGGATCATGCTCATGTCCCCGATGGCGTCACACCGCCCCTGTTCTGGTGCGTCGAGGACAAACGAACCGGTCACCTTACCCCCAACGAATGTCCCTGTACCCTCGGTGAGCCTGAGAAGTCCGTCCGTGTCGGTCATGCTTGCACCCATCACAGTCACATCGGGTAGCTGACGAACGTTTTTTGGGAGGCTGGGTACGGTGGAGCTGGTGGCTTTGCGTGGCGGCAATAACGCCTTGAGCGCCGCTGCAAGCCCCTTGAGATGACCGCCAGATGCGACCTTGAGCGTAGGCCCTTGAATCCGCACTTCGGTGGGTAAAACTTCAAATCTCTTAAGGGCATCGGCGTTCATGTCGACCGCAACCTCAGCGATTTGGAGAATCGGACTCTGTTTGGGCCCGATGGCGACGTCGGTGAGTGTCAGCGTCTCAAAGTTGCTCAGCTCCACCGAGCCATAAGTCAGCGCGTGCCCAAGCTTCGCCTCGATCCGAGGTAACTTGTCTTGAATGACACCATCGACGATGTCATCGAGAAAGATCAACGCAGCACCACAGGCCACTACGGTGACGCACAGCAGCGCGATCATACCGCGTACTAAGATCCTCATGGTGCTTTATTTGCCAGAGCCTGCATGTGCCGATCTATACCTTATAAGGGGTCGATACTAAAATTTACGGCTCAGAATAAGTGAATGGAAAGGCGTGGACCAACGACGCTCGGCGGTTAAACATTTCGCTGAGTGACCCGACCGCTACCGACTACATAGCCACGGCTAAGGCCTACTGCTACTTCGACGACTCGGTGTCGTCCCCAGCAGAGGCATCAGCGTCAGCCTTCTTCGGCTCAGCCTTGTCAGCGTCAGCCTTCTTCGGCTCAGCCTTGTCAGTCTCTGACCTTTTCGCGTCGTCGCCCTGAGGCTCAGCTTTCTCAGGTACAGCGTCGGCATCGCTCTTAGGCGCGACAGGGACATATTTGACCGCAGGCTTTTGCTCGGCCTGCTTTGTGATGATGAACTCGACGCGCCGATTTTGAGCGTGGGCCTCGTCAGTGTCACCCTCGGCCATGGGCTTTGATTTACCAAACCCCTTCGCCACTAAGCGGGAGGCTTCGATGCCACCCGTCTCACTCAAGAATGTCTTCACCGCCTTCGCGCGTTCATCAGATAGCTTCTGGTTGTACTCATCGGTTCCTTGCGCATCTGTATGACCATGCACCTCCACCTCTTGAATGAAGGCGTTCGCCTTGAGCACCTCAGCGACCGCTGTGAGTAGACCGTAGCTCTCTTCCTTAATGACAGCCTTATCGAGCTCGAAGTAGATCTTCTCGCCGATGACGATCTTGTCTCTGGTGATGATGACCTTACGCTCTGGACATCCATCTTCGTCCTCAACGCCGTTCACACTCTCCGCTTGCATGGGGCAGCGGTCCTTATCGTCTGGAATACCGTCTTTATCGGAATCGACAACCGCGGGTTTCTCTGGCGCCTTGTCCTCTTCTGGGCAGCCGTCTTCGTCGGCATCACCGTCCATGTCCTCAGGCTCGAGTGGGCACTTGTCATCGACGTCAAGGACCTTGTCCTTGTCGTTATCTGTGTCGGGACAACCGTCGCTGTCTTCGAACTCGTCCTTGTCTTCGGCCTCCCAGACGCATTGGTCGTCGACATCCTTGATACCGTCATCATCGCGATCATCATCGCCCATAAATCGAACGAACAGACCCGCTGTGGCGCCGATATGATGGAACCGGTCCGTGGATGGTGCATCACCCGAGAACCACCCGCGTACGTCGATGCGCGCGCCCAACCAATCGTTTATGTAGTAGACCGCGCCGGCGCCTGCATTGCTACCGAGGTAGTTCTCGTCGTCGGAAATGGCCGCGAGACCCGCCACGATGAATGGTACGAAGCGTCCATCTCGAAGGTGCAAGACACCATCTAGCCCAAAAAGCCCTAAAGTCGCATCGCGAGACTCCGCTACGGCAGCTTGCTCACGCTCGAGAGCGCGACTGAGGACGGAATGAAAGCTCGCCTCAACGCCAAAGAGGTGGGTGAGGTTAAAGCGTAGCTGACCGCCAAACATTGCACCGGACTCGTAGACCGCATCGCCCTCCCAAACACCCGCATTCACGCCTGCTTCAAAGCCCATGGGGCGTACTTGCGCCATGGCGCTGGTGATGAGTAGAGATAAGGCCGCGATAAGTGTGATGTTCTTCAACGGTAGACCCTTCAAGTGCGCGCACTGCGCCTGTGTATAGACAACCGCGGCTCGATAGCAGTCTTCAGCGCTGCTGTCAACGATCGCCGAGGCATACCCAGGCATAAAACACCCGAATTACAACACACTTTCAGGCAGAGAATTGTCTATGCCATTGACACCCATTTTGCCTCAGTTCTAGACTCGCGCGCGACGGACTTGATTAATGGCAAAAACATGGAGTGTCCAATATGAGCACACAGAAGACCACCCAACACCCTTGGATCGCCCTGTTCTGCGCGGTCTTCCTCATGGCTGCTGGATGCGGTGAATCACCAAAGCCTGCTGCCAATAAAGAAGCGGGCAAAGCCACCGCAGCGGTCGCGAAGAAGGCGAAGGGGTTGGAGACGCCTGCAGACCTACTCATCTACGCGGGGATGACCTCGCCCTTTGAGACACTCTCTAGTTTGTCGAAAGTCGCAAACATCGTGCAGCCGGGGGTGCCAGACTTCTCTATGATGGCCCCACCGATGCTCCAAAACGAGTTCAGGCTCGCATCGCCTGCAGGCATTGACTTGAAGAAGTCTATCGCCTTTGCGCTCTTTGATCAGAACACCTACGGACGGGACCCCTCGGCGACCCTCATCGGCATGGTCGACCAAGCGAAGTTTGTGGCCTCATTGCCGAAGACTGAACAAAAGCAAAACGATGAAGGTAACGCCTACTCGTATAAGAAGCGCGCCGGCGCGAAGGTGCCCGTCTATGTGAACTTCATTGGCCAGCACGCTGTGCTGACGCGCCATAAAGACCTGTTCAATGCAAAGAAGGGCTTTCTCGAGACACTCTCGAAGCACAAGTTCAAAAAGCAGGGCAGCGTCGTCGTCAAAGCGCAAGCGGCCTACAAGAGCCAAGAGAAGGTGCTGAAGAAGAACCTGAGCCGGGCAAAGCAGCAGATGTCACGGCAAATGGCTAAAAACCCAGGCGCTGGTAACGCTGATTTTATCACCGACGCGATCGATGACATCCCCTCGGTGCTAGAACAACTCGAGTCCGGTGAGTTCGTCCTGGGTGTGAACGATAAGGGGCTAACATTCGCATTTTCGGTGACAGCGATCGCTGGCACGAACGCAGCTCAGTTGTTCAATGGTTTCGCGGGCACCGAGCATCAACTCGTCAAAGAGGGTCACAAAGACGCAGTCGCTTTTGCATCTTTGGCAATTGCGAGCACAGATGGCATGGTCAGCCTGGTCAAAAAGGCCGCAAATTTCAGTGCAAGCGCGCTCGAGATGGCAGCCAAGGTCGACAAAGCGCTCATCGAGAAGACGAAATCCTTAATCCTCAATTCACAGAGTGCGATGAACGGCCAATACTATTTCAGTGTTCATCCGGCCGCAGGGCAGATGGGCATTGCGCTGAGCGCGCTTGCCGGCATCAAGGATAAGGCGAGCGCGCAGGCGATGATAGCTGAAAGCATAAAGGTCGCAAAAGAGCTGACAGCCGCCATGCAAGTCAATCCCGAATTTGCGAAGGTCGCATCGGCCATAGTGCCAGCATACCAAGAGAACGCCTACACGGTGGCCGGTGAACCCGTCATGGTGGTCAAACAGAATGTCGGTACCAATGACCCAGTGGCAGCCATGTTCGGGGGTCTTATGCAACAGCACGTTGTCGTCAGTAACGGTGTAATGGCGACTGCGTATGGTCCAGATGGCAAAGCCGAGCTTGAGCGGCTGGTCAAACGTCAACCGTCTGGACTCGATAAAACACCCGCTTTAACAGAGCTTCAAGCGTTGGGATATGCACAACCCTTCGGTTATGCGTCTATCTCTCCCATCAAGCTATTACAGACGGTGAAGCTCGGCGGAATGAATCCATTTGCTGCGGCCGTGGCGGGCATGGCACCACAGGGTAACCTTGGCTTCGTCATGGATGCTGGCGCCGACCAAATGGGTCTCGCCATCAATATCCCTGTGGCGCTCCTAAAGGACGGCATGGCCGCGTTCATGAAAATTAAGGGCGGCATGTAATCCGCCCCGCATGCGCCAGCCATCACCGGTTAAGCGCCCCCCCCCTGCCCTGTTGGCGCAGTGCTGGCTGAGTGACTTAGGCGCCACCCCCCGCCCCACACACAATAAGACGACAGACCAAGGTCTCGATATCCACCGCAAAAGCCAGAGTTCGATTCCACATCGCTCAATTTATCCGGCTACCAATACCTCTGGAAAGCGTGTGGACGTAGGCGCTCGGGCTGGCCTTCAGTGACGCAAAATGAGTTGTCGTATTTTGAGGGGTCGACGCAAGATGTGAATGGAGCCGCGGTCTCTTACTGCGCCTGTTCGAGGGCCTTCAGGCGGACACCCTCGGCATCACTCTCAAGCTCAAAGGAGACCACTTGGTCTTTCTTGATCTGAACTTTGGTGCTCAGGCGCTTGCGGGTCTTTGGGTCCACAACCACGAGGCTATGTGAGCCAACTTTTCTCTGCTTTGCCACGTGTGGCAGCTTATCGAGTTCTTCATTATCTAAAAAAACCATGAGGTTCTTCGGGCCCTTCAACTCCAGGTCGCCGCGCTCAATGCTCTTCTCTTTGAGATTTAAGTTCACTGTGTAGAAGGGGGTCTTCACGTCGATGGTGTAGGGCTTCGTCTCGTAGCCCTCGGCGCTCGCACGCACCGATAGACTCATACCGACATTTTGAGTCAACTTGATGCCATCAAAACCGCTGCGACCCGCTTTGATCCAAAGGCCTTCTGAGTTTTTTCGCTCGATCATGGCATTCTCAGGCTGTGTGACCACCCGAATGGTACCTTGCACCATAGGGGTGACGCCGGCGTTGAGTGTCTCACCCACATTCAGTCGCTTCACATTCTCCGTCGGTAAGACAACTGTATGCGCGTAATGATCGGCTTTCTTTAACAAGAACACGGCTTCTAGTCCGCGCTTGGCCTTGGTCTCTACGGGTGATTGACCCAATGTGCGACCATCGAGATAGACATCAACGCCGGGCGGATTGGTGACCACCTTGACCTCGATCTGCTCATCCTCTTTGGGTTCAAGCGTCACCGCAACGCGCGCTTCATCGGTCTCGAATAGACGACTGTGTTCAGCATGCCCCTCAAGGGAGAATCGAACGTGAGACTTAAATTCGTGGGCAAATGTTGTCGATGCAGGCGAGGCGGTCTCAAGAGCATTTCCATTGACGATGACCCGCGCACCTTTCGGTGTCGTCTCGAATTCGACCGCCCGCTGAATCGCCGCCTTCTTGTCCAAGTTTACGGCTTTGCTCAGCTTTTCTGTCGAAGAGAAGATGATCGGCTTTTGTTGGTCGAGCTCAGCGGTCGGAAATTCGCTGTAACCATAATAGATGCCCCCCCCCACCAAACCGGCGAGTAGCAATACAACCAAGCCACTGTAGCTACGGTATCCCTTTGGCTGGAAGTCGATGGACTGAACATCCTGGGGAATCGAATACTGCTTCGGTTGGGATGCCTCCCTCGAACGAGCCGACGTCGGACGCGGCGCTTGACCGACCGAGTTAATCGCTGCCCAGTCATTCGCTTCGGGTCGACGCCCGTTCTGCCCATCTCCAGATTGATTCATTGACAAGCCCTTGTGTTGACACGGCACATGATAACCCGAATCGTTTTTGAACGCATCCCCCCTCGACTCGAGGGTCGCGGTCGGCTAGTCTGGCCGGCGAGGGCAAGGAATCATATTGTCAGACCTCGCCGGACACGCCTGGAACCGTAGCACGATGCAAACAGCCATTCTAACCATCGGAGATGAGCTGCTCGATGGCAGCGTAACCGACACGAACGCTGCGTGGTTGGGTGAATTTTTGGCCGATCACGGTCTGAGATGCGGCGAGATAAGAACCATCGCCGACGACCTGACTGCCATAGAGACGGCCCTAAGGCAGCTGGCGGAGGGACACGATCTATGTCTGGTTTGCGGAGGCCTCGGGCCCACCGATGACGACCGCACGATGGACGCGGTGGCGCGCGCTGCCGATGACCAGTTGGCCTTCGATGCTGATGTTTGGGCAATGATCGAGACGCGCTATGGCGACCGCCCGATACCCGAAAACAACCGCAAGCAAGCGATGGTGCCGCAGCGAGCGACCGTGCTGCCATCGGATGTCGGGACCGCCCCCGCCGTTCAACTCAGTATCGGGCACTGTGAGGTCTTCGTCATGCCGGGCGTCCCGAGTGAGATGCGCTGGCATACGCGTCGCTATCTGAGCCCATACCTCAGGAAAAAGGTCAAAGACCCACTAAAAACGACAACGCTGCGTTTCACGGGCGTGGGCGAATCGGATCTGGCGTTACTCATCAGCGGCCTGTCGTTCCCTACGGATGTGACTGTAAGCTACTGCACCCGTTCCCCAGAGAACCATGTGATTCTAAGAAGTGGCGAGTCCAGTTCAATCGAAGAAGCGGCCACGCTCATCGCCAATGCCGCGGGATCATGCTTCGTCGGCCGCGACCATGTGGGCATCCCCGAGAGTGTACTCGCATCGCTGCAATCTCGCGCGTTGACGCTCGGCACCGCGGAGAGTTGTACCGGTGGTCTCATCGGTGCAGAGATCACGCGTTGTGCTGGCGCCTCGTCGGTCTTTACAGGGTCCATTGTGAGCTACAGCAATGAGGTGAAGATCCAGCGTCTGGGCGTAGACGAAGCCCTGATTACATCCCATGGTGCGGTCAGTGAGCCGGTCGCAGCCCAAATGGCTTTGGGTCTTCATAAGGCAGTTGGTTGCGATATCGGTCTATCAGTGACCGGCATCGCTGGACCGGGTGGAGGTAGCCCAGAGAAGCCGGTCGGCACGGTGTGCTTTGGCTGGAGCGGGCCCGACTGGCATGAGACCGAAACAAAACGATTCAGGGGGGATCGCGAGCAAGTTCGACGACGCGCGGTCGCTTTTGCCCTGGATAAGATTAGGAGACGATATGTACGATGAGCATCTGAGGCGCCGAGCCTTCTTGGGCGTTGCCGTGGGTGGTCGCGCGACCGATGTGCTTGGACGGATGCAACGCGCCGCCTTTGGCGCTGCACGTCATGAAAACCGACAGCTTCACTCAGTGCCCAAACGAGCCTTTTCAATCCCGATGTTCGACTTGGGAGAGCCGTATATCGAAGCGCTCGAGGCAGTCCAACTCGTCGTTGAACAAGTCGCAGAGCAGTATGGGCCATTCGAGGTCCAACTCGGGCAGATTGAGGTTTGGCCGAATCCCTCCGAGCCGCTTCTGCTCAGCGCCCGAGTGATCGATGATGGCGACAAGCTCACTCAACTGCGTGCCGATATCGCGCCTCGTCTGCAGCGCTATGGCTTCCCGGTCCAAGACAAACTGTACGTGCCCTCGGTTCCACTGATCCGCGTCCACGGCGAGGGCCCACCTGTCGAGATCGAAAACCAAGACTGGTCAGGGGTCATCAAAGTCAATGGCCTGACCGGTTTTGTGGAACAAGACCGCTATGGCAAATTCGCTGTACGCAGCGCATGGCAGCTCCCACTTGGTGTCCAACAAGATGCGCTCAGGCAAGCCGAAGCAGACGCACATGACCAGCGTCTCCGCGCGCAACTCGACGCACGCTTAAGCCAACGACAAGTCAATTTCCGCTCCCGACGAGTGAAAACCCGTGTCGACAGCTTGATGGCTGATGGGCACGGAGATGGCCAACAAACAATCGATCAGCCCCAAGCTGACGAAAACACTTGATCTAGGCGGCGCCTCCTGACTCTATGGGGCCGGTCCGTTCACATCCGATGCATGAGGCGATGTGAACGCGACCGTAAATTAATTTCACAAAATACTGGACCCGCGTTCAGTATATCTATAGGTTGACCACTGAACAAACGTTCTGAACCCACAACAAAGACAAAGGTTGTCACCCGACATGACAAAGCAAGCAGAGAAGAAACACAAAGAGCGAGAGCGAGCCATCTCGTTGGCGCTTGGCGCCATTGAAAAGCAGTTTGGCAAGGGTGCGATCATGCGTCTGGGCGAGGGCGAGACGCTTGTTGGTGACATTCCTGTTGTTCCGACAGGCAGCACAACCCTAGATATCGCGCTCGGCATAGGCGGCTATCCCCGAGGGCGAATCATCGAGGTGTATGGACCCGAGTCCAGTGGTAAGACAACGCTCACGCTCCACGCGGTGGCGCAGGCACAAGCCATGGGTGGCGTGGCCGCTTTTATCGATGCAGAGCACGCCCTCGATGTGACCTATGCGCGGAAACTCGGTGTCAAGACGGACGAGCTCTTGATCAGTCAGCCGGACACGGGCGAACAAGCGCTTGAGATTGCAGACATGTTGGTTAGGTCAGGGGCGATCGACGTGCTGGTCATCGACTCGGTCGCGGCATTGGTGCCCAAGGCCGAGTTGGAGGGCGATATGGGTGACACCCACGTGGGTCTCCAAGCCCGACTGATGTCGCAAGCATTACGGAAGCTCACCGGCAGCATAAACCGGAGTAAGACCGTGGTTTTCTTCATCAATCAGATCCGCATGAAGATCGGTGTGATGTTTGGCAACCCGGAGACAACGACAGGTGGTAATGCGCTGAAGTTTTACGCCTCACAGCGAATTGATATTCGTCGTATAGGCGCGATTAAGGGCAGCGATGGTGTCCTCGGTAATCGAACGCGCTGTAAAGTCGTAAAGAACAAGCTTGCGCCACCGTTCCGCGAGGCGGAGTTTGACATCATGTACGGCGAAGGGATCAGTAAAGCGGGTGAGCTGATCGATCTCGGTGCCGCATCGGATATCGTTCAAAAATCAGGCGCCTGGTACAGTTTCGATGGCGAGCGCATCGGCCAGGGACGCGAAAACGTGAAGACATTTCTGCGCGAACACCCCGAACTCATGAATGAGATTGAACGACGGGTCCTGCATCACCATGGTATCGCCCAGCGTAATGTTGCTCCACAAGCGGATACGCCGGCCGAGAGCTGATGATTTCCGGTCAAATGACCAGATGATGGCCCGTGCCAACGGGCCGTCGCGGTGTCCATCCATACCCACTGCCGACATTGGTCCATAGCGAAGGGACCAAGACACCGCGCGAAGCTTGCGATGTCGGTCGTCCACGCGTTATGCTCCCGGCGTGGGAGAATTTCGTGGCTAGTATCTATATAAATCGCGGCGCCCGGGCGTCACTCATCCTCATGATAGGCCTGCTGCTCTTTGAGCCGTTGATGGTGCACGCACAGGGCGATCGGTATGCCAGCGACCCGGACCCTGTCTATGTCGTCATCGGCCGTATGGACGGTGTGCCGCGAACGCGACGTAATCAGCAGCAATTTGAGCGCATGCTCAGTGAGCAGCGTGACATTCGTGTTGTGCGCTCATCTGTATTCTACGATGCAGCGACGGCTCTCGGTGTCTTTAATATGATTCCCGAAGATGCCCGAAGCCTGGAAGCTGCCTGCGACCGCGCTGAGGTCGACGTTGCATTGTTCGTTCAGTCGGAGCCGGATGGTTCAGACAGTCGAGTCATCGTCACCGCCTATTCTGCAAATGCGGGTAAATTCATCGGTGAGAAGGTCATCCGCGTCCCGAATGCACGTATGAATCGAGAGGTCTGGGCGGTCGCAGCAGAGGCGATCAGACCGGACATTGTGTCAGCGCTTGGCAAAGCGGGCCCGCCTGCGCGCGCTCGAGTCTGGGATGCTCGACCTGCGCCGCGTGTGAGAGATCGGGTTGACGCGAGGGACCGAAGACGTGATCGCGCGAAATCACAAGCGTTGAAACGTCGGATCAACAATCTACCGCTCGCCGATGAGGAGGTCGAAGTTGAGACCAGCACGAGTAACGCGCCCATAGCGGATCTGCGAATCGGGGCGATGAGTCTTGCACGCAGTTTTAAGTACACCGCAAGCCCATCGTCCCAGATCTTTAATGAAGGCGGTATCGACTACAATCTCGGGCTGGTGCCAGGCCTCGTCGTACAGGCTCAATTTATGCCTTTCAGCCGACGGCGGGGCGGGATTAAAGGACTCGGTTTCCGTTTCATGTTTGAGAAGGCATTCTTTCGAACACAGCAAACGGTCACGAATATCGATCTTTCGACGGAGACCCAACTGCTTGACAGCAATCATATGCACATCGTGGGGCACCTCACTTACGTACATCGTTTTGCGGGCGGCGGGGAGGTCGGTGGATACCTAGGCCTTGGAAACCTGGTGTTTGAGCTCGCCCCAAATGACGAGTACTCCGGTACGAATTACCTGTATATCGATGCCGGCGCGAGTGGCTTTATTCCATTTGGAACGCCCAGTATTGGACTGGCCGCGAACGCGGGTATGGTACCCTATGCATCGATGGGTGACACAGTCACGGAGATGGCTGGAGAAGCGACGGTATTCGGTTATCGCCTGTACGGTGGTTTAGAAAGTCGGCTCCCGATGGGCCTCGTTTTGTCGGTCGGCGCCGATTACACAGCATTTCTTGGCGAACTAACCGGTGTCGGGCGGGGTGGTCGCGTCGGCAAGAGTTCAGACGACGGCTTCGTGACACTTCGCTTTATGGGTGGGTATCGCTTCTAATGAGTTCTGATGACAAAAGCAAAGAATCATTAGAAGCCCAACTCGCGGCGCTCGTGGAGGCCGCGGGAACCGACGCTGTAAACGCAGCGAAGAACCGAAAAATGCAGATCAAACAGGCAAATCAAACCCTGGATGAGTTGATTCGAGAATCGCAAGCGGTGGAAGCTGAGAGGGATCACAGGAGCACCCGAGGTGCCATGAACGCATTATTCGAAGATGCAGCCGAGGCCCGTGTGCCCGCCGTCAGCCTTGACGTCATGCCGGAATATGCGCCCGACCCCGATTCTCGTGCCGAGCTCGCGGGGGCCCAGTCTGCGTCTAAACTGATGACAGCGCCCAGGCAACTCGAGGATGGCATCGACTTCTGGAATGAGCTCGAGACGCTCGACCGTGAAGATGACAGCGACTAGCAACTATCAACTATCAACTATCAACTAGCAACGACCATACGACTAAATGATTCGGCTCAATTCAAGCAGCTCGCGCTGAGATGTATTCTTGCGGTAATGCGCGACGAGTGCGTCGGCGGGGGTCATTCGCTGAGCAGTTCTTTTGCTGAGACCGTCCAGTAGATGAGCAGCTTCAGGTTGCCAACGAGACAGCCCGTCCTGAGCGAGGCCCACGAGCGTTTGCGCCAAGTCACCGAAGTCCGAGCCGAGCACGGTCGCATCCATCCCATCGCGGCAAACTTGCTCGCGCATCCGACGCCACATCGGGGGGGTCACGTCCTTGAAAATCTCAAGTGTTTGCTCGAGTCCGCGTTCATCATAGAGGAGTCCGGTGTGAAACGCGGAGAGCGCTGTGACCGAATCGAGCGAGCCCATATCGGCTGCCCGAACCTCAAGAAACTGTTTGAGGCGTACATCAGGAAAGAGGGTTGATAGGTGTAGCGCGTAATCACCAACGGTGGCCCTGTGCTCGCCAAATCCGTCGCGCATGTATTCTCTAAACGTCCGGCCCCGACAATCAAGATAATGACCGTCCCGATGGATGAAGAGCATTGGGACGTTAAGGGTCCAATCGATATAACCGTCTAGCGTGGGTGCGCTCCCCAACAAATGATCAGGCAAACGGCATCTCGCATCGTCAGTATCGAGCCAAACACGCGCCCTAAAGGAGCATTCACCGGTCAGATGACCGTCCACGATGGGAGAATTTGCGAACATCGCTACGACGATGGGCTGAAGCATCAAAGCGGCGCGCCACTTACGCATTGCATCGTCTTCGTCAGAGAAATCCAAATTGGCTTGCACCGTCGCCGTCTGCCGCATCATATGTATGCCATATTGACCAGCTTTCCGCAGTCTTGCTTCGAGGATGTCATACCGAGGCTTAGGCATCCGTGGTGCGTCATCAGGCTGGCCAAATGGGAAGAGCCCGAGCCCACTCCAAGCCAGCCCGAAGGTCCGACTGATTTCAGCCAGTTCATCGACATGTTCTCTAAGCTCTCGCTCGGTATCGAGTAGAGATCGCAGTGGCGCACCGCTGAGTTCCAATTGCCCCCCCGGCTCCAGTGTGATCGTCGCGCCACGCCGACTCAGGGCGAGAAGGTTTGCGTCGTTGGCTTGGTCTGTCCAACCAAACGCCTTAAAGGCATGTAATACGTCGCTGATTCCACCCTGGCCGAAATAGTCGACGGGCGAGGCGTCTTTGAGTCGCCAACCAAACTTCTCATGCTCCGTACCCACCACCCATTTTTCAATGGGTTTGGAGCCATCGAGAATATAGCGCCGCAGGTCGTCCTTGTTGGAGACGAGGCGGGCGTCAGATGAGACTTGTGAGCTCAAAGCAAAGCCCTCCGAAAACTAAATCTGCGCAATGGATCTAATCAGACTACAACTCAATTCAAACTTTGTGTCGAGTT
This sequence comes from Bradymonadia bacterium, assembly GCA_049889275.1. Lineage (GTDB taxonomy): Bacteria > Myxococcota_A > Bradymonadia > UBA7976 > UBA1532 > UBA1532. The sequence continues at coordinate 102,191 of JBMHDS010000027.1, forward strand.
ATTGTTGCGATCGTTCGCCCAGCCTGGTAGATAGCGCCGCCTTTATTTCTCACGCAGTTGGAGTGATGCCCAGCGTGGGCTCTGTGGAGTTCAGTGGTATCACACAGAAGACTGCGGTGGTTTAACGCTATGAAAAGAAAGGAGAATCGCCATGGCTGCGGTCTCAATTCGTGACCTGCTGGAAGCAGGTGTACACTTCGGTCACCAAACATCTCGTTGGAATCCTCGCATGCGCGAGTACATTTATGGTGTACGTAACGGGATCCACATCGTTGACCTACAAAAAACAGTCCCTCTGTTCGATGACGCGTTCAACTTCGTATCGGCGGCGGTTGCACGAGGCGAATCCGTGTTGTTCGTCGGCACGAAAAAGCAGGCTCAAGAGGTTGTCAAGACTCAGGCTCTGCGCTGCGGTATGTACCACGTCACCCACCGCTGGCTCGGTGGTACGCTGACGAACTTCCGCACCATCAAGCAGTCCATCGAACGGCTCAAGCTCATCGATCGCATGTTGACTGACGGCACCGCTGACGCCCTGACTAAGAAAGAGACCCTTAAGCTGTTCCGCGAGCGCGAGAAGCTCGAGGCCAACCTCGGCGGCATTAAGAACATGGAGTCGCTTCCTGGCGTCATCTTCATCGTTGACACCAACAAGGAGCACCTCGCGGTGGCAGAGGCGAAGAAGCTCGGCATTAAGATTGTCGGTATTCTCGACACCAACTCTGACCCAACGGGCATCGACTACCCCGTGCCTGGCAACGATGATGCCATCCGCGCTATCGAGCTTTTCGCCAGCCGAATTGCCGACGCCGTGACATCTGGCAAACGCCAGCACAATGAGCGTTTCAGCGGCTCACAGGCTGACGTTGACTTCGAGGCTGCGGGCGTCAACCCCGTGTCTGCCGACGGAGAAGGCCCAGAAGTCGCGCTCAAGCCAGCGGGCATGGAAATGCCGACGCCTGAGGCAAGTGCAACGCCTGAAGCGCCCGCCGCGACAGAAGAATAATTTTTTCTAACCCATTAACGCGGTTGATTTAATACCGCTCAATTTGAATCGGAGATCGAAATGTCGATTTCAGCTAAGGATGTGGCCGCTCTACGTCGCGAGACGGGAGCGGGTATGATGGACTGCAAGAAAGCACTCGTTGAATCTGACGGCGACATCGCAAAGGCCAAGGAATACCTTCAGAAGAAGAGCCTCGCCGCCATCGGCAAGCGCGCCGGTCGTATTGCAGCTGAGGGTGTTGTCAGCAGCTACGTTCACAACGGACGCATTGGTGTGCTCGTCGAGCTCAACAGCGAGACAGATTTTGTCGCGCGCAATGAAGACTTTGTGCAACTCGGTAAGGATGTCGCGCTTCACATCGCTGCTTCAAATCCAGAGTATGTCGATGCATCTGAGATTCCGGCTGAGTACGCTGCGAAGCAGAAGGAGATTTTCCTCGCACAGATGGAAGACCAGGGCAAGCCCGAGCACATTCTCGAGCGTATCGTCGAAGGTAAGCTGAAGAAGTGGCAGTCAGAGATCTGTCTACTTGACCAGGCTTTCGTCAAAGATACGGACAAGACCATTGGCCAGCTCGTGGTCGACGTGGCAGCTGTCGTCAAAGAGAACATCAAAATTCGACGCTTTGTTCGCTTCGAGCTTGGTGAAGGAATCGAGAAGGAAGAGGTCGACTTCGCAGCGGAAGTTGCCGCCGCGACAGCCGGCTGAGGGCATTAGACAATGTCCAGTGAGATGCCAAAAAACTACAAGCGACTACTCCTGAAATTATCGGGTGAAGCACTCATCGGTGATGGTAGCTATGGCATCTCACCTCAAGTCATCTCTCAAATTGCATCCGAGGTGGCCTCGGTGCGAGAGCTGGGTATCGAGGTGGCCGTGGTCATCGGAGGCGGCAACATCTTCCGTGGCGTAGCTGGCGCGGCGCAAGGTATGGACAGAACCAGCGCCGACTACATGGGTATGCTTGCCACCGCCATCAACGCCATCGCCATTCAAGAAGGCTTCGAGAAGGTCGGTCTGCACACTCGTGTCATGAGTGGTATCGAGATGCCGCGCGTGGCTGAGCCATTCATTCGACGAAGGGCGATGCGACACCTGGAGAAGGGTCGTGTGGTGGTCTTCGCAGCCGGCACAGGTAATCCCTATTTCACAACCGACACCGCTGCAGCATTGCGCGCCGTCGAAATTGGCGCGGACGCTGTGCTTAAGGCAACCAAGGTTGATGGCATATACAACAAAGATCCCATGGTCTTTAAGGACGCCAAAAAATACGAGCACATCACGTTTAGCGAGTGTCTCGCCGAAGATCTGCGAGTCATGGACGCCACAGCGATCAGCTTGTGTCGTGAAAACAAGATGCCGATTATTGTTTTCCGGCTCAGCAGCCCAGGTAACATCGTACGCGTTGCCCGTGGCGAAGATGTGGGTACCACAATCACCGCTTAGACGGCCCTCCCCCACCTGCAGATTCGCGTGCTTCAGAGCGAATCAAAACAACTCATCTCCAAAGGTCTCCCCCCTTGCCTGGTCCTATGCTATCGTCCGACTCAGTGACGTAATACAACCGGGTAGAGCTAATTCATGGAAGACGAAATTTACGAGGATCTCAAAGCGACCTTTGAGAAGACTTTCAGCGCGCTAAAGAGAGATCTTGCGCGCGTGCGTTCGGGCCGAGCAAACGTAAACCTACTCGATAATATTCGGGTCTCGTACTACGGGCAGCCGACACCCTTAAGTCAGGTTGCATCGCTACAAGTCCCCGAGCCGCGGACAATCACGATAAAGCCATGGGAAAAGAATCTCCTCGGTGACGTTGAAAAAGCGATTCAGCAATCCAATCTCGGGCTGAACCCAGCGAACGATGGCACAGTGATCAGGCTATCGATCCCGCCGCTCACAGAAGACCGCCGTAAAGAGCTCGTCCGCACGGTGCAAAAATTTGGAGAGACGGCGAAAATTTCAGCGAGGAACAGTCGACGTGACGCGAACGCGATGCTCAAAGCGCTGCAAAAAGACGGTGACCTCACCGAAGATGAGCTGAAGAAATCCCTCGACAAGGTGCAGGGAATGACCGACGAAGCGACGGGCACGATCGATGGTATCATCGGACGCAAGCAAGAGGAGTTGATGGAGGTCTGAAGACCAACATCGGCGACCGAATCATTTGCTAGAAGTGGTACGCATAACGGAACAGCCCCGTGTGAATGAACAAAGCGTAATCGTTTCTCTTATCGAGCAGGTCAGTCTCGTATACGCCGTCGTAAGTCACCGCTAGGTGATGGCTGCGCGACGGCCGCCAAAACACTGAGAATCCCATCAAATAGACCTTTTGAGCCTCGTCGAATGTACGACCACGCTCGGTAAAGCGGTCGATGGTTCGACCGTCGAAGATGGTGAAGTGACCGTTTAGTGTAAAACTTCTGAAAAAGTCACGCTCAGCGTCGAGTGCGACAGCCCACGAATCGCTCTGGAAGTTGTTTCGGATCACGGAGCGCACGTCGAGCCGTGTCTGAGTATCGAATACATTGCTATTGCGTAGACCGATGGTGTAGGCCCAGGCCTCACGCCTGTCCTGACTGCGTCGCTTATACTCGACGCTCTGGTAATGATAATACCGTCGCCAAAACTTATACGACGCTGAGAAACGTACGCGATTATAGACCAGGTCGATGATTTCATCACCGAGCAGCAGCGCCTGATTGAGCTGTGTCACATTTCGATAAATCGCTTGGTTCCGATACGCTTCAATACTGTATCGGCTATAATTCAATGACAGATTAACCGCGCGATTGGGCGAATAATCGATGGTCGATAAAAGCGTGACCGGCTCTATCTCATCGAGGGTATCGACCACGGAATAGAGGTTGACGTAAAGACCTGGCGTCAAGCGATAGTGAGTTCGAGCATAGATAAATTGTCGGTCGAGACCATCGCGAAAGATTGCGTTTAACCCAACCTCCGCCTGGAGCCCGACACGGCGATAGGCAGAGAAGGCACCGGCCGTCTGATAAAGTGTGGTCGGCGCATAGGTATTCGGCTCAGGTCGAAGACCACCATATGCGCCGAGCATGAGCCGTTTGTTCGCCTGGTAGCGAAGCTCAGCACCATCGACCCAGGCGTTGCCCGATTCGGTGATGATCCGGCGACCAACGGCCACGGTGTAGCCTTTCCTCAAGGGTTGTTCGACATAGAGTTCGCGTAATTGCTGAAAAGATTCAGTCTCCCCAAATCTCCGCTCTTTGTTTTCCCTCACGTCCCAAAGCAATGTCGCATCGAGTTCGAGTCTCGTGTCGAATGCCCCGAGGTTTTTCCCGCGAAAATCAAGATCGATAAACTGAAAGAGCACATCTTTACTGACCGGGCCGGCCGCCGTGGAATAGAGCGACCGAGATGCAACGCGCCCATCGATCTGGCTCTCTTTGGACAGGCTCGAGAACGGCAGCAGTGGAGCCAGTAAGATGAGAAGCAGCCCCCATTTAATGCCCGAGTGACATCTCATGGTATGGCTGGCTGACAGTCACCGCAGCCAGCGCCCGGTCGGGCTGGCACCCAACTCGTCACTCGATGACAATTGTGGCAGGTATCGAGTCCACCCGGCAAGCAAGTCGTATGGTCGCAGAGTTGACTGCCGGCGGTGTTATTAAAGTCCTCGGTATGGCAGAAAAAACAGTCATTGGGCAGACCGCCAAAGACACGGCCTGGATGACAATCACGGCAGTCGACGAACCGGTGCGCGCCAGACAACCTAAAACCCGTCTGATTATGGAGAAAGGTGCTCGGCAGGAAGGCTTGCTGGTTGTGGCATTCAAAACACTGTGGACCAAAGCTGCCAAAGTGGGGATCTCTATGACAATTTACACATTCGGGTCCGCGGCCGGCCTGACTCTCCTCCCGCTGCGGTCCATGGCACTCCTCGCAGGGCAACAGATCGTGTGCACCACCGAGCCGGTAAGGCCCGAAATCATGATCTTGTAGGGTGTTCACCGACCAGTCATCGACCCCGTGGCAGCGGCTACAGTCAGGTCCGAGTTTGCCATTGTGAACGTCGAGATGACAATCACCGCATTCATTGGGTGTTCCCGTGTACTGATTGTTGATGTGACATTTTCCACAGTCGACCTGTGAGTGGGTGCCATCGAGTCGATAACTCGTTTGCGTGTTATGATCAAAGTTGGTGAGTGGCGCCCACTGCTCTGTGGTGTGGCAGTCATCACATTCCTTGCTGAATTGGCCTTCGTGGAAGTTGTAGTGGCAGTTGCCGCAGGCCGTATCGATGGGTCGGAAATGCCCCTGCGTGTGGCAACCGGAGCAGGGTACCGCCTGATGCTTACCCGTGAGTTTGAATCGGCTCAACTCATGATCAAAGAAGGGAATGCGCCAGGAGTCGAACCCAGCATGGCAGCGGTCACAATCCTGATTTTTGGGCTTCTCAATTTGAGCAGCCGTGAACCCTTGTTTTTGCGCCTGGTCAATCGCAGCCGCCGTAAGGTCCTCCAAAGGGGCGTCGAGAGCTGCTTCAAATTGACCACTGTGAACATCGGTATGGCAAAATGAGCACTCAGGCTTTGTGTCATCTTCGAGTTCAGTGCCGTTTGGATGACATCGATAACAGGGCTGACCGACGTGTCTGCCCTGTAAATCGAAGCCGGTGACGCTATGATCAAAGCGCGTCTTCTTCCAGTCGATGGGTGAATGACAGTTACTACACGGAGCATCTCCAAAGGTCTCGCCATGTGGATTATCGTCTTGATGGCAATCGACACAATCTGTTGTGATCGGTTTATAAGCCCCCCCCGGATGACATTTGGCGCAGTCCACGCGGGTGTGCTTACCCACCAGGGGAAATTTACTCATCGTGTTATGGTTAAACTTGAGGTGTTGGCCCGTAAAACCTGTCTGCTTATGGCAACTATCGCAACGCTGCGTCCGAAATTGACCGCTGTGGACATCACTGTGGCAGCCTCGACAGTCACGAGTCGGCGGCTTCCATTTGCTCCATGAGTGGCAGTCCATGCAGTCAGTGCTTGCATGCTTACCCGCGAGCGTCCAGCCCGCAGTTGAATGGTCAAAAACATTTGTCTTCTTGAAGCCCGTCGTCATGTGGCACTCCTCACAACGTCTCGCCTCGCCGAATACACCCGCAGGATGAGGGTTCTTATGACACGACTCACAACCCGATACGGGGATGGGCCCGAACTCACGCTTCCCTTGGTGACATTTACTACATTCCTGACCAGTATGCTCGCCTGTCAGCGGGAAATTGGTGTGCTTATTGTGGTTGAAAGAAACCCGAGATTTGAGCTTCGACCAGCTCGACGTATTGTGACAGTCTTGGCAGCGGTCTAGGTTTGCCACAATCCCCTTGCCATGATAGCTGCCGTGACATCCATTGCATGTCGTTGGGGCATCGAGATAGCTGTCGCGGACACCGCCCGGCCTTTTGGTACTGTGGCACTCTCTGCAGGGTGCCCGGGTGTGGCCGCCCGTGAGCGGCCAGCCCGTGAGATCATGATCAAAGGTTCGTTTGTTAAGCTGCGTGATACCATAACCGCGGCCGCGATGTTCCCGATGACAATCATGACATTTTGCGGTCGCCGCGTTGCGGCCGTGGTAACCCCGGCGCTGATTAATCCGCTGCGCAATCTTCTTATGACAGTCCAAGCAATTTGACCGCGGCATGCCGCCAAAAATATCGTGACACTTGGTGCAGTTATCGTTGTTGTCATATTGCGCGTGTGGCGTCGACAGCGGTCCCACGGCAACGGCGCGCCCACCCATAGAACAAACTACTGAAATGATAAACAAAACCCAGAACAGTAACCGATGCTGGTTCGCTGTGTATATCTCGAGGTATGGGCGTGTCATCGCGCCTGTGTTTATCCTGCCGTTATCGTGGGCTGGATCGTAGCCATTTTTTGACTCAGGGTCATCATTGGATCAGAAATTTACGACGCGACAGCGGCCGCAGCGCGTCGGTGACGCCATCAGTTTACTTGATACATCAACGCAAAGATGACGTGTAAAACCAAAGCACCAAACATAATGTTGCTGCTGGTAACATGCACAATTCGATAGCGTTTCAACACGCGCGCCAGTGTTTCATGGTGGATGATCGCTCGCTCCAAACGGCTTTTCTCTGTCATCATTTTCTCGATCAAAGCACGCTTTTCGTCTGCTTTGAGTCCTTCACCCATCTCCGTCATGAGCACGCTCACCCGTCGCCGGGTACGCGCGTCTCGCCGCAGAAGATCCACCAGATGGCGAAAGAGCTGCTTCCAGTCGCGAGAACTCACCTCCTCGTCAGCCGACTCCGTCTTCTCTCGACCGACGATATCCTGTAGGCGTACGATCGCTGTGTGACCCATATTGGGGTCTTCAAACGCGTTCTCAATGGCCTGAGTCACCTCTTTGATGCGCACGCTGACCTCATCGAGATGCAATTGATGACCGAGCCGATTTCGCGGCACGATGTAGACGACATAACGGCCAACCAAACCCGTGACGACGGCCAGCATCATCGTGCCGAACGTCGCCAACGCAATCGGGTCGCTGAAAACGAATGCGGTGTGAAAGAACGCCACGATTGCGCCCATCACACCGAGCCAGATATGCGCTTCCATCAGCACAGGCGTCGAAGCGAGTCGACCACGCAAGCGATAAACCTGAGTGCCTATCACCATACCTGCAGCGATGTAGCCAAGAGCATGACCGAAGGGATCGCCTGCGCGGAAAGGCACCTGTCGATCAACCCCCTCTGCGAGCCAACCGAAACGATAAAAAGTCTCTGTGAAGGTCAACTCGGGCCAAAAAAGTCGGCCGAAGCATTCCCACGTCAGAATCAACGTGACCAGCACCGTCATCAAAAGCCAGAACTGACGCCATCCGTGAGGCTGTTCTATTGGACTCGGTGCATAACCGCCCTCCTGTTCTTCTGCGGCGATGAGACGCCAATTATCGAACAGCTCTGCGCCATCGATTTGAAACAACGCGCCAGTGGGGCAGGCTTGAATGCAAGCTTTGTCAACGTAGTTTGTACAGTTGTCGCACTTTTGGGCGATGGCCTTGCCTTTGGCATCCGGTGAACGATTCGGAAAATACTTTGGAATGTCGAGGTCTGTGATCGGGTGCATACGAATGGAGCCAAAGCTACATCCCTTGCTGCACATCGTGCATCCGATGCAATTGTCATCGATGACAATCTCTTTTGTCACAGGATGGCGACCGATATGCCCAAACTTACATTTGTCCATGCATTCGGGCACAACGCAGTTATGACAATTTTGAGGGACCTCGGTAAGCCCAAACTTGACCTCGCTCGGACCAAGTCGGTCGGTGCCATGGCGTGATTTACAGGCTGTGTAACAACCATCGCATTCAATGCAGAGGTCCATGCGTTTGAGCTTTACACGCCCCGCAAAAGTGAGCCTCTCTTGCACAAGGAAGCGCGCAATATCTTTTTGGAACTTGTCGTCAAAACGTGTCTTCTGCCTCTCGACCACACGTCGGATACTGTCATAAAAATCAGATTTGAGCCGAGCATCAAGGCTGAGCAACGCATTCACGTCGGCGTAACGCATCTGCAAAACACGTACAGGACACATCGCCGTTAACCTGAGTTTACGGGTGTCTTCGTCCACTACCAACCGTTCGAGAAAGAAATCACCGACACTGAGGTAGTTAAAGGTCTCCTCTGCCCCCTTAATTTGCGTGCGATGAACGCTGACGTCGCCAAATAGGAGCAGGTACAAGACCTCATTTGCATTATCGCTTGGTCTGGTGTCGATAACATGCTCCGCCCGAGCAAACTCTAGGTGCTTGGAATGATCGAGCAGACGCTGGAGATGGCTGTCGTCTAGGCCATTAAAGAAAGGAATAGACCTGAGCAACTCGATAGTAACCGGTGTCGGCGCAGTCTTTTTGCCGCGTCGACGCGCCTTAGGTGCCGCTTTCGGCACTCTCAATGACGCCTTTGATTTGAGTGAGGATAGGCTCAATTTGAATTAAAATTGCACAAACAAGTTTTGGTGACGGTCTCAGTATACAGAATCTTCACGTCAAGCTGTAACCGATCTCACGGCGACAGCTTAGATCGCGGTCAGTGACGCCCACGCCCCGCGCTTGCAGCGGTCGGCTTGAGGTTAAGACGATCCTGTAATTCTCCAGCCAAGCGGGTATATGCCTCAGCACCTCGCGACTTCGCTTGGAAGTCATAGATGCTCATGCCAGCCGCCTGCGCCTTCGCAAGCGCCGAGTTAATCGGAATCATCGACTCGAGCAATAAGTCGCCATAGTTATCGGTCAACGCCCGACCGATGGCGTCATTAATCTGCCGTGTACGACCATCCACGCGGGTTCTGATGATACCGGCTACGTCTAAATTTTGCCCCAATCGGAGGTTAACAGTGCGCACCGTACCGAGCAGATCCGCCACCCCTTCGAATGCGAGGATACTCATATCGCATGGGATCAGTACGCAATCGGCAGCAACGAGCGCATTCAGCGTCAGGTTACCCAGATTAGGTGGACAGTCGATGATGATAATATCGAAGTGACTGCGCGCATTGGCGATGGCAGCCTTCAGAATGTATTCGCGGCCCACTCTGGTGGCGAGCTGTGCATCCGTCTCTGCGAGCCCTTTGTCTGCGGCGGTCAGGCTTAAGCCATCAAAATCGGTCTGGAAGACAGCGTCTAGGATGTCGCGCGGACGCTCGGCCAACAAGACATCCGAAATGGAAGCGCGAGCGGGCTTTAGGCTGTCGCGCAGTGACGAAGATACATGCCCTTGTGGATCAACGTCGATCACCAATACGCGATACTTGAAATGCTTGGCCCAAGCGCAAGCGAGGTTCACAGAGGTCGTCGTCTTACCGACACCGCCCTTCTGAGCTGCGGTTGCGATAACGACCGCACGACGCGTTCCTGTAATGGGAATCTCATCGGAGGTCGCTTTTAACTTATTGATACCGGCTGATAAAAGACTTCGAACACCGATTGACCGACTCATCAAACAGCTCCCGCGCGACTCGGCAAATTGCACACCTGATGCTACACTAAACCACATGTATAGAAAGACGTCTACGGCTATGTGATGCCATCACAGATGGACCCGAGGCCCGACCCGCCGCCCTTGAGCTTCCTATATCTTGACGATAGGCATTGGACCCGTCGCTTGCTGCACCTCGCCTCGGACGAGAGGGCGGTGCAAGACGCGGTCGACGGGCATATTCGCTGGGGTCTGCTCCGAGGCGATGCCCACAACGCGGCAGCCACTGAAGTCGTCGTCAGCGCGGATGGAGCCGATCAGCTGAAGCGGATCCGCACCCGTGAGGTCAAGGTCTAGAAAGATAATGTCAGGTTTCAGGTCACGCATCTTTAAGCCAGCATCGAAGGCGTTGTTGGAATGTTCGATCTTGAATGTGGCAAACGAATCGTCACCTTCCGCGTCTAAGAGCGCATCGAGGATCGCGTGTACGGTGTCGTCATCATCGTCGACCACGAGCACACGCTTTGGACCGGCTCCGGCCCCCTCATGCCAATCGATTGGAATCCCGGCCGTTCTACAAAAATCGTCTAGGTCCGCACGCATGATACGGCGATGCCCACCCGGCGTCTTGTATGCTTTGATTCGACCCTCTTCAACCCATCGAATAATCGTCATCGGTGTCACGCGGCAGTACTTTGCCGCAGAGTGAGTGGAAAACACATCAGGTCGCTTGTTGGTGCTCATTCACGTCCCAGAGATCGTCAACATAAACTGCCAAGACCATAGCATGCATCGGAGGCAACATAAACAGCTGACACCAATCACGCCCGATTCAGAGGAAATCACCTTAGATTTGACTCAGGCGTAATTGAGGGCTTGCCTCTAACCCACTGTCTCACATATATTCCGGCACCTTTGATAGACGGCCAGATGGCGCAACACTGTGAAATCATGGCCAATGCCCATTCAGACATGGGCAAGGAGAGTGTTGATGACTAAAGCTGCCCCATACCTTATAGCTGTGACCTGCGTCCTGTCACTGAGCCTATTCGCCGCCTGTAGCGAAGATGAAGACAAAGGCTGTGCGACAGATGTCGACTGCGCCCGAGGACTCATCTGCGATGATGACGCAAAATCATGTGTCAACGAACCGTGCCAAAGTCTAGGTGACTGCCCAGGGTCCGGTCGGGTTTGCCTGCAAGACACGATGACATGTTCGCGTCGTGAGTGTGGAGATGGAACGCTGATGTGTCCCGAGGGCCTGGTCTGTAACAACGAAGGGCCGTACTTATGGTCGTGTGGTACACCGCCAACGGTAACCCCTGACGCGTTGGTCATCGATCAGGACGCTGGCATGGATGCAGCGATGCAAACACCGGATGTCGGCGGTGGGGATACTTACCAGGGGCTGTGTCAAGCATGCACGGGCAACCGAGACTGTGCGGCTCTCGGTGATGGGGCCGCCTGTACGCCGATCGGAAACACAGGCCGCTTCTGCACCTCCGCCTGCGGACCGGAGTTGCCGGATTGCCCCAGCGGCTTCACGTGCCTCGGGCAATTACAACAGTGCGTGCCCGTGAACTACGATTGCACAGTTTGCCCAGGCCGTAGTTGCGATGAAGGATTGGCGTGCGACGTGGCGAGCGGCCAATGCGTTACACCACGTGCGGCCTGCGAAAGCTGTACAGGTGACTCTAGCTGCGCAGACGGCCTCTCATGCAGCACGCTCGAAAATGGGAACTTCTGTCTGCCGAGCTGCGCTGGTGGTGCACAATGTCCGGCCGATTACAGCTGCAACGGCGAGACCTGCGAGCCCGATGCCGGTCGCTGTGATGCTTGCGGCGGACAATGTGACGGGGCAACGCCTGCATGCA
>JBMHDS010000028.1:0-8667 GCA_049889275.1 Bradymonadia bacterium
AATTCATGTGCCACCGCTCAGAGCGCGGCGCGAAGATGTCGGCCTGCTGTTCATGCACTTCTTCAAAGCGGAGGTCGAGCGTATCGGCATGGGCGACCGCTTGCGGCCGGACGCCACAGATAAGCATTTGTGGCTACCGGCGTCGCTCGTCGCGCGGCTGGTGTCCTATAACTGGCCTGGCAATGTCAGACAGCTGCGAAACGTCGCCCGTCAGCTCGCCATCGCGAGTAAGGGTGAGGCGAGTGTTATGATCAATGTGGCCGTCTCGCGCCTGCTCCCTGAAGCAGGCGCACTCGCTGCGGCGGTGTCGCCGGCGCCTGCGATGCGGTCATCTCCAGACCAAGGTCAAAGGGGTAAGAGAGCCAATCTCGACGACATCGACGATACGCTGCTCGTGGACACGCTGCGCGCCAACCAGTGGAAGATCGCGGCGACCGCACGGGCGCTCAGCGTATCTAAGAATTCGCTCTACCAGCTCATGGAGCGTTGCACACTGATTAAGAAGGCGAAGGATCTAAGCCGCGCCGAGATCGAAGCGGTGGGCGCCACCTGCGAGGGCAATACGGCACAGATGGCGATTACCCTTGAAGTCTCTCAGCGCGGGCTCAAGCTGAGGATGACCGAGCTTGGCATGACCTAAGCAAGGTGCAGGCCTTTGCGCGGCCTGTCAGTCGCTTGGTCGCGGCGTGCAGCCACCATCTGACGGTTCGGTGCTTGGATCGGCCCAAGCACCGGGCAGGGTCATCGCGCCCCTGGATTGACCCCCAAAATCCACCGGCACCTCATTGAGAACGGGTACGGCGCGCGCGTCTGCAACGCCAGGTCTCAAACGATAGTCTGCCTCCGTTTCCGGCTCACTGCTAAGCGACGACACACCGAAAGGCCAAGACTCAGTGTAGCGGTAATTAACCCGCATAGAGGCTTCATCTAGCGCGATGTTTGAGAAATCGATCGTGTCTGGTCCTCCTGCGTCTGGAGCGAGCAAGAGATTGTGGACTAGAACCGCGTTTTGTCTCGGATCATCGCGACCCACCGCGTAAACTCGACGATTATTGACCTCGCGACTCTGATTTGTGCAGGCACCAACAGTAAAGGTGTTATGCAAGATGTGATTTAAGCCACCGATACCCACAACCTGTTCATTGTAAATGCCATAATGAAGGTAATTTTGGTCGGGTGCGACCGGGCCGAGATCAAAGATGTTGTTGCGGAGCACCGCGCCCTTAGTCTGCAGGACGACCATGGCCCGACGCTCTGAGCCTGACCGGTCAAAGGCTAGACCATCGCGCCATGTCAGCTGATTGCGCTCAAAGCGAACATAACCAGCACATGGATTGTCCTCGTATCGATCCTCTGAAACTAAATCGACGATTTGATTAAACCCACCACCGGTGAAGTGGTTACCTGCAATAACGATCGGTGGCGGGCAATCATTGATGAGGTTGAGCTGTAGGTTCAGTAGACTATCCGACACCTCGCCTTCTTGCGCGGACCAATGATTATTGCGAATCAGGGTGCGACCAAGAACCTTTAGAGTGATGTGGTTGGCGTTTGAATTTTGAGATTCTCCGCGCCCTCTAATCTCGTTGTCCACAAAGGCAAACGCGCTGACCGAAAGGGTGACCTCACCCTTCTCTCGTCGAGTGTTATGACGACCGCCGATAACGGAACGCGTGATCGCGCTCTGACTGAACTCTGGCGCACCACCGTCTTCGCTAATAGCGGAGGCAAAGTCGATAAATTCAACACGGTCCATGAGCACACCTGAGGCTTCACTCTGCACGTCGATTGCAACAGTCGTGTTTTCTTGCGGAGGCTCCACACCGCGAACGTTTCTGAGGACTACGTCTTGAATACGCACGTCATGAGCATTGGCGAGTGCCAACATATCTTCGGTACCCGAATACTCAAGGATGGGTCGCGCCCCGTCTGTACCAAACGCACCGATGAGAGTCGGCTTGTCATCGCCATCTGCGGTCAACACAACGGTTTGATCGCCCCATTGGAAGGTCTGCCCCCGTCGAAAAAGGATGCGCCGACCGGCTAAACGATCCAATTCATTCAACACCTGAGAGAAAGGATGGCCGTTCAAATCTGGCCTGGACGCACCATCGGGGCAGCCCTCGTAGTCTGCATCTGCACCGTTAATTGCCCTTGCGTAGCAAACGGTCTTTTCACCTGAGAAATGCTCATCGGGGTCTTCAACGCTTACGGTCGTACTGGCACTGAGTGTGCCGCCGTCATTTGGCAGGGTGACGGTGACTGACACCTCTACGGTGATGACGTTTTCACCTGCATCGCCCGCGGCTTCAAAATCATAGATCTGAACCGCCATCGGCTCATACGAGGTCTCCTGAAGCGCACCATCGCCGAGGGTCCATTGATACTCTGCGTTATATAAGTCGCGCTGCGAGATTGCATCGCCCACAGCTTCCACTGAAAAATGCACCAGTAGGGGTGCAACCCCAGAATCGCGACTCGCCGTGATCTGAATCAGCGGTGAAGGCACCCCTTCATCGCTTATCGTAGCCACATCAGTGTCAGTGAAAGCGTCTTGAACGCTTTGGTCCATTACATCCCGTGCGGAGTCCAAGCCCATCTCCACGCCCTGGTCTACTGGACCCCCTGCGGCACCCAAATCGGCGTCTATATCAGCGTCGAGCTCACCAGGCACAAATTTGGGCACATTCACGCATGCAGGCAGCCAGAGGAGACTCACTAAGAAAAGAATGAAAAGACGGCCCTTGTTACGCATTTAGAATGCCCCTCCAAAGCCCATGGTGGCACCCTGGCCATCGACGCTCGGTACGATGTACGCGCGCGCTGCCTCAGACCCGTCCCAAAACAACCAGATCAGACCCGCGGTGGCCGCGGTGACGCCTAAGCTGCCCATGACCCATCCCGTGAGCTGAAGGGTCTCGGCCTTTGACTTCTCATCGTTATAGCGGCGTTCACGAACCGACGAGGGCTCGGCTGTAGGCGCTGTGAGCGCTGCCGCCCGGTCGGCCGCTGTGTGTGCCTGTGACAAGAGCACGGCTTGTACACCGATCGCGGCGATACCTGTGCCGATGAGCGCCCATTGGTATCCATGACCCTCTCGGCGCAGGTTACTCGGCGGCTCTTTGACCGCAGCGCTCGGTTTTAAGACAGGGGCTGTCGTCACCTTAACCGGCGCAGGTATTTTCTCGAGATCAAATCGATACTCAAACGGCTCACCGGCGTTCACCTGAGTCTTGATGGTGTGGCTCCTGTAGCCATCGGCCATCAGCTCGATTGTATACGCGCCCGCTGGCACCCCGATCAGTCGCCGGATGGGGATCACGGTCTCTTCGATCCGGACTCGGGCGCTCGATGGCGAGACCTTCAAATCCATCCAGCCAAAACCTGTACCACAGGCTTTACCTTGGCCTTTTAACAGGTCGTCGAGCGATTGTGACTCTGCGGGCGTTGGATCTAAATCGAGACCAAGCAGCGCGATGTCAAAGGCTGCGCATGGTTGTTCAAGCTCTACATAGATGGTGGCGAGCACTAAGGCTGAACTGGCGTTGGGCAGCACCTTAAAGGTGGCCTTCGCTTCCATCAAGGCGGCTTTGTTCTTGCCCTCGGCGTAGAATTCGGCTGCTCGATTGTAGCTCGCTTTTGCCCGCTCTATGGCCTCTGGTGTTGGGTTTTCGGTTGTAGGCAGTTTAGGCAGACGAACCTGAGAGAAGGCGGATTGCGGCGCCAAGAGCGCCATCAGGCAGACGGTCAGCGCGAAGATTAAGGAGTGCGCAGCTGCGGTAAGGCCTTTTTCTTTTTCGGCACCGCGGGCTTTGGCGCGGGCGCCTTCACAGGGGTCTTTTTGTCCGTCGATGGCTTGCGCACACGCTTCTTTCGGAGCGTGACCTGCGTCGACAGCTGATTGTTCGTCACATCTTTCCAACGGACTGTCCTGCTTGTGTCTTTGTAGCCTACGCGCTTAAAGCGCAGGGTCAGTGTGCCCCTAGTCTTGAGCGCTTTCAACATTTGCTCGTCGACTGCCACAGACAATGGCGTCTGACCGAGTTCTTTTTTGGGGTCTTGTAAGTAAACTGAGGCCCCTTTTGGCTTTGATTTAACGTACAACTCAATGACTTGAGCCTGCGCCGCGGGCGTCTCTGGCGAATCAGTTTGATCTGCGCGCATCGGCTCTTGCGCGTTGACGTTTGCATCTGTGCTCGCCTGTAAAGATGCGTCTCCGACCTTCGCTGTTTGGTGGGCCGCGGGGCTTTTCTGTGGAAGGTCAGTGGCGCTCGGCTGCGCTGCCGGGACAGCCACGGATTTTGGGGCGGGCTCTTGCGCTTCACTCAAACCCGAATCTTCGGTCTTTAACGAGCGATTGAGCACGAGCACGCCACCAATGACCAGGGCGAGCGCTAAGACAACGAGCATGACCTGGGGTGTTTTTGATCCACCCACACTTTGCTGAGTGGACCAGACACCGCTTAACTCGGCGGCCTTATTCGCTGGGGGCGCGACGTCTTTGTCCGTGGACTGCGCCGGTCTATCAGGCCGCGCGCTCGCAGACCCGCCGGCCATATCTATGCTTATATCGGCATCCAGTGTTGCGCCTGTGAGCGTCTCGCCTGCGTGAGTCTCGACCTCAGCATCAGGCTGACCAAAATCTTTGATCTGGTCTAAGTCGTTGAGCGCATCGAGTACGTCAAGCGCCGAGTTTGGTCGCGCATCGGGTGACTTCGCCAGCAACGCCAAAAGCAGGGGTTCAAGGCCTCTTGGTACGGGCCCCTCGAGGGCTTGCGTGAGTTGTTTGACTTCACCGTGCACGTGCGCCCACATCAGCCCAGACACCGTGGGTTTTGCGCCCTTCAGATCGTATGGCAGCTCGCCGGTGAGCATTTTGTAGAGCAAACATCCAACGGCATACAGGTCTGCTCTGTGGTCAGGCTTGAGTGACAACCACTGCTCAGGGGCCATGTAGAAGGGCGTGCCGACGACGCCCTGAGTGATCGACGCGCTGCTCTCAAGGCTCTTTGCGATGCCAAAGTCGAGGACTTTGACAAAATCGGTCTCGCCGTACTGGTCCACCAACATCACATTGTCGGGCTTGATGTCTCGGTGAATGAGCGCATGCTCGTGGGCCTCGCCGAGGGATTTAAGCACCTGCGAGATGATGCGCACACAGCGCGCGAGGGGCAAGGCGCCTTCTTGGTCGAGCACACTCGCGAGCGTGCGGCCACGCACATACTCCATCACCGTATATAACGCGCCGCCCTCCATGTGGCCAAAGTCATTCAGCCTGACTGTGTTAGGGTGGTGTAGTTTGTGGGTGTTTTGGGCTTCGAGATAGAATCGCTTGACCACGGTCTCGTCGTCGGCGAGCTCCCGCTTCAAAATCTTGATGGCCACATCACCGCCGGTGTCTACGTGCTGGGCGCGATAAACCGCCCCGAAGCCACCATGACCGAGGCGCGTCTCGATGCGGTATTTGCCGTCTACCGTGACCTCGAGATAAGGATCGGTCTGTTCGCGCTTGAAGACCGCAGCGTCAACGGTGCGTCGCCCATCTTTAGGACACACTTCTGCTTCGAGCTCAGCATTGCATTCAGGACAGATACGCACCATGGACTCCCTTGAGAGCATCAACTCGCAAAACGAGCTGTGGGTCAAGAATAAGACCGTTGAGGGCGCTCTCCTTGTTGCCCTATGCGAAATAACAATGGCGCTCTCACCTGGCAGATTTAAGGGTGTGGGTAGAGTTAAAGGAGTCGACAACGACAACCTATCACGTGCGTTTATTCCTTTTTGAGCAAACGTCGCCCACAGGATGGATGTCTTAAATGATCACTTGGCGACTTAAGTCCCCACTTGGGGTTTTGGGTGGAAAGCATATGGGCACATCCCACCCCATTTGGCGGTCAAAACCCCACAAACCTACCCTTCGGAAGATTTGGCACGGGTGTTGCTTATCAGGACGTCAAACCCAAACAGAGAAGGTGGACACCATGAAGACGTTAGCAGTGATTACAATTCTACTCATCGCCATCGCGACCACAGGCTGTGACCCCGTGGTCTTCGACCTCGGCGATGCTCACTGGTAGGCCTTGGGGATTAACCCGAAAGATCAACTCGAAAAGGGTGGGTCCCGCAGGCCGAAGTAGCTTTGTTGCATCGCAATCCCTCACCGGGCGCGAGCAGCTGGTCACGGTGACCCAATCGGAGAGCACACATTGAAGAACGCAATGATCAGAGAATCGCACATCAGCAAAATGGTTCTGCTCGTCACTTTGATAAGCTGTAGCGCTTGTCATCAGTTGGATACGGCGGCAGACGGCGCGGTGGAGGCGAAGGAGCGTTGGAATCAACAGAACGATCCAAGCCGCTTTAAAGGGATCGAACTGAATTACACGCTCGATGAACTACCCACACGTGGTAGAGCCGAGCGGGATATCTGGCCATCGACCTACTGGGCAACCCAAGACAACAGCATCAATGTACGCTGGGCCCACGGCGAACTCTCACCCGCCGAGAAATACGACAAAGCGTTCAATGGCTGGCTGCCGGATGCAAGCTTCATGGCGCTGCGGCCGTACGAACGAGGCGATGCCTGCGCCACGTTTGATACCGAATACTACGAACGACTCGGACCGCTCGCGCGCCATATCTCTGAGCATATGGGCAATCGAGCCGCCCGGGACGGCGTCGATAACGACGGAGATGGCCAAATCGATGAGTGTGATGACCGTGACGGCGTGGAATCTTGGTTTGGTCTCTGTCATGCCTGGGTGCCCGCAGCCATGCTCGAAGACAGACCGCTTAAGTCTATCGAGTACAACGGCGTCACATTCCATGTAGGGGACCTAGAGGCGTTACTGATCGCGGCCTACAATCGTTCCGGCGCCGACCTGATCGGCGGGCGCTGCAACGCCAAAGATGATGAGGTCAAACGGGACGAGCAGGGCCGCGCCATAGACGTGAAGTGCCGCGACACAAACCCCGGCACCCTACACGTCATCATGAGTAATTATCTCGGCTTGCACAGTACATCTTTTGCAGAAGACCGGACCTACAATTACGAGGTGTGGAACCAACCAGTGGTCGCCTTCGAGGTCAGTAAGATGGAGTTGATTTCAGCAGAGCAGGCAAATCAGCGCCTGGGCCGAGATGGGCAGACCTATTCCCTCAACCCAGACGCGAAGACGTTTTACGACGTCAACGCGTCGCTCACATATATCACCGAATCACACGCCTCACGCGAGCCTGCGGAAGGCGGCGAGTACGAGCGGACCGACCGCTACACGTATATCCTCGAGGTGGATGGTGACGGTCAGATTATCGGTGGTGAATGGTATGGCGCGTCAGTGGAGGATCACCCAGACTTCCTGTGGCGACCTCGGCGTGCGACCAAGTCTGCGGTGCCCCATCTTGACCTCGACATCGTGCGTATGTTGGTCAAGAAGTCCCGTAACGAGGCGATGGAGACACCCTCTGAGGCTGCAAACGAGCCTGCCTATTTTGAGATACTCCCCGACGTGACAATTCCCGATAATGACCCGAGCGGGGTCTCGATAGAGCTCTTTGTGCCAGCTGGGACCGCCGGTCAGGTGAGCGTGAGCGTCGTCTTTAGCCATGAAGACTTGTCACAAGTGAAAGTCGGTCTGTTAAGCCCAACGGGCGAGAGCTGGGAATTGGTGGCAGGCGGGACTGCGACGGGGCGTACGTTCTACGAAAACACCGTAACTCTTTCACCTGCGCCCATCGGCGAACTCACCGGTACCTGGCGCCTCGTCGTCACCGATCTTGCACCAGGACAGCGAGGGCTTGTCGAGCAGTTTGCCTTGAGTATCGTAGGCGAATAAAACGCATCATCAACGATGCCCCCTCGCCCAGGCCTGAACACGTATCGGTCTAAGGCCGTCTCGCAGCGTGCGACTTAAACGTGCACCCAGATCTTGTCCGCGCTCTCGCATCCAACCCATACGGGACCCGCACTCTCGCATGAAATAGTTGCCCAATGACGACGAGTAGTGTGCAATATGTGAGTATGGGGCACAAGATCTCTACGCGTGTACAGCGTGAGGGTATGCTGGGGGCAATATGGGCAATCGAGACATATCGAGCGCGGACCGCTACGATGGCTTCGTCACGCTGACGACCGAAGCTGCGGTCGCCAGCTCAAAAGACGAACTCTATGAGGTCGTCGCTCGCTCCGTACCCACCATCCTCGGCGTACGGCGAGCCAGCATGGCGTTGCTCACAACGGCTGAGCAATTCGAGGTCGTTGCGCTCGGTGGGGCTGGCGAGGTCATGCAGTCGAGGGAGCGCGTCGAATTGGCCGGCACAGCGATCGATTGGGCACTCCGAGAAGGCCGCTGTGCGACCACCAATGAACATGAATTGGGCGACTTTCGAGATTGGCGTATGCTCAATGCTAATCACGAGCTGACTCAGTTTGTCATCTCACCGATGATAACGGCCCGAGGCCCTGTGGGTACCTTCAATATTGGGCTGCCCACGGACGCGGTGGTCAATAACGAGCTCATCAGCGCGGCCGGCACATTCGCCAAGGTGCTCGCCTCCCATTTGGAGCTGCATAACAATATCGAGACGTTGCAACAGACTGTCGATGATTTGAGCACGGCACAGAATCAGCTCGTTGAGCAAGCAAAGAACGCGGCCCTCGGTGAGATG
>JBMHDS010000029.1:0-2624 GCA_049889275.1 Bradymonadia bacterium
TCTGGTGGGGAACAGCAGATGCTCGCCATCGCCCGCGCGCTCATGTCTCGGCCTAAAGTGCTGCTCCTCGATGAGCCTTCCCTGGGCCTCGCGCCCAAGATCGTCCAAGATGTCGCAAATTTAATACGTGAAATCCGGGACCACGACGGTGTCTCGATTTTGATCGTTGAGCAGAATGCATCCGTCGCTCTCGATTTAGCAGACCGCGGTTATATTTTGGAGAATGGGCGTGTGGTCTTAGATGGCACTGCGGAGACGCTCAAGAATGACCCGGACATCCAAGAGTTCTATCTCGGGCTAGGGAGTGAGACTGAGACCAATTACCGCGAAGTTAAACGCTATCGGCGTCGCAAGAGGTGGCTGTCGTGAACACGCCCTTAGCCCTCGAGTTTGAGGGAGTCGAGTTAAGTTTTGCTGGTGTAAAGGCGCTCAAGGGTATCGACCTAAAGGTGCGCGAGGGCAGCGTTCACGCCATTATTGGGCCCAATGGAGCGGGTAAAACGTCAATGTTCAACTGCGTGTCTGGTACCTACCAGCCACAGCGTGGACAGATTCGCTTTAGGGGGCATGAAATCACCCGGGGCGAGCCCGATCGTATCGCTCGGCTTGGCATCTCACGTATGTTTCAAAACTTACTCTTGTTTGAACATATGACGGTCCTCGATAATTTGCTGCTCGGCCGCCATCATCTCTACAAACTCGGTGTGCTCCATGACGTTTTTCGCACGCCGAAGATGCGGCGAGTGGAGGTGGAGCATCGACGCGCCGTCGAAGAGATTATCGAGTTCCTCGCTCTAGAGGCGTATCGCATGTACCCCATCTCAGTGCTTCCCTATGGAATCTTGAAGCGCGTTGAGCTCGGGCGGGCATTGGCGATGAAACCGCAATTGCTGCTCCTCGATGAGCCCGCCGCGGGGCTGAACCAAGAAGAGACAGAGGATATGGCTCGGTTCATCCTCGATATCAAAGAGGTCTTGGGTGTCACACAGGTGCTCATCGAGCATGACCTACGGTTTATCTTCGATCTCGCTGATCAAGTCACTGTGCTCGATTTCGGTCAGAAGATCGCCGAGGGGCTGCCGGAGGCTGTTCAGCGAAACGCGGCCGTTGCTGCGGCGTATATGGGCAAGGCGCTGGCTGGTTCAGAGGTGGACGATGTCTGAGGCTTTACAGTTCACATTGACTGGACGTCTGTATCGGCAAGCTCAAGATAATGGCTCGCGTGTTGCACTGCGTGAGAAGTCTTTTGGTGTCTGGCGAGAGTTTACCTGGGCTGACTACGCCGACTGGGCGTCCCGTGCAGCTGCGGCGCTCTACGCATCGGGGATCCGCCCGGGCGACCACGTCTCAATTCTCAGTGAAAATAGAACCGAGTGGCTTTTTGCGGACATGGGTGTCCAAACACTCGGTGCACGCTCGGTGGGTATCTATCAGACCAACCCCGTGGATGATGTCGCCTATGTATTATCTCACAGCCAATCGAAGGTTGTTTTCTGCGAAGACCAAGAGCAAGTGGATAAAGTCATCGCAGCCCGCACTCAGACGCCTACGGTTGAATGTGTTGTGGTCTTCGATCCGCGCGGTCTGCGCGAGATACAGGATGAGCGTGTCATCCCTTGGTTGGATTTTCTCAAACGCGGCGAGAATCTTCACAATACGAATGGATGGTTTAGAGACCAAGTGATGGCGAGATCTGCCGATGACGCGGTGATGGTTGTCTACACGTCGGGGACAACAGGTCAGCCAAAAGGCGCATTGCTCACAGGGCGAAACGCCCTCGGCATCACTGACGCTTTGATAGAGCGCATGCAATTAGGCCCACAGGACTCCTTGCTCTCCTACTTGCCTCTCTGCCACGTTGCAGAAAAGATTTTTACCTATTTCATTCCACTCACATCTGGCTCTGTTGTGCACTTCGGAGAGTCGATCGACACCGTACGCCAAGACCTAGTGGATGTATCGCCATCTATATTCCTTGGCGTGCCGCGAATTTGGGAGAAAATGCACGCGACGATCACCTTGAAGATGAAGGACTCCTCACCGCTGAAGAGCGCTTTGTTTCGCTGGGCAACTCAGATGGGGGGGGCGCTGTGGGAGCGCCGCGGTGCGAGTCGCCTAGGCATCTTTGAAAAGCTCAAATGGTTGCTCGCGGATCTATTGATCTTTCGGCCCCTACAAGAGCGCCTCGGTCTGCGAAGATGTCGATTACCGTACTCAGGAGCGGCGCCGATCTCGGAAGACCTGCTGGCTTGGTTTCACGGTGTGGGGATCCCGATTATGGAGGGCTACGGTCAAACTGAATCGGCCGGTCTGATCACGATGAACCTGCCAGGAGATTTTCGTCTGGGGTCCGTTGGTCGCCGCGTGCCTGGCACAGAGCTCGAGTTAGCGCCCGATGGTGAGGTCATCGCCCGGGGTACTCATGTGTTCGCGGGCTACCTGCACAACGAGGCGGCGACCGCGCAAACAGTCGATGAGGATGGCTGGCTTCGCACCGGCGACATCGGTCAGGTCGACGATGACGGCTATCTTTTTATCACCGGGCGAAAGAAAGAAATCATCATCACGGCTGGTGGTAAGAATCTGTCGCCCGAAAAAATTGAGAATGCGCTCAAGATGAGCCC
>JBMHDS010000030.1:0-25151 GCA_049889275.1 Bradymonadia bacterium
CGATAATGACTGACCGACGGGTTATCGACGAGACCGCTCTTTACCATCCACCAACCGACTGCGCCCTGAAGTCCACCGAGGCAGAGAGCCACAAAGGTCAGCCATTTCATTGAGCGCGACATTCGATTCCGGACCACAAAATAGAGCCAAGGGACGAAAAAGAGCAGCCCGATGACTCGACCCCAAAGGCGATGCAAGTACTCCCAGAAAAAAATGATCTGGAAATCACCCATCGTCATGGCCTGGTTGACCTTCTGGAATTGCGGAAACGCCTTGTACTGCTCAAAGGCGGCTTGCCATTCGGCGTCGCCAATTGGCGGTAGCCAACCGGTCATCGGACGCCAAGTGACCATCGATAACCCAGATTGAGTCAAGCGCGTCAAACCGCCGATCATGACCATCACGGCGATCGCGCCAAAGACGACAAGAAGCCAGCGTCCGACAGCAGGAGAGGTGGATGTGTGTGTGGAAGTATTCATTCGCCCGATGCTTAATGACAATTTGACCTAAGGTCAAATTGCAGGTTCAAAAGTCCCGTTAAACCACCCTATTCTTGGTGAGGTCGGAGTGCTTGTCTTCACCAGGCCATCACAAGATAATTTCCTGCGCGCGGACGCGCCGATTGTAATCGGAGCTCATTGTACGACCGTAAGCCCCAGCGGTCGCGAGGAGCATGACGTCGTTTGCATGGGTCTCAGGTAATGCACGGCCATATCCCAGCGTATCTCCACTCTCACAGATGGGTCCGACGATGTTGTACTCACGCTCAAGCGGTTGACCAAAGCGGCTCAGATTTACGATCTCGTGCCACGCGCCATAGAGGGATGGGCGCATGAATGTGTGCATCCCTGCGCTGACGCCGATGTATGCGACATCCCCTTTGATCTTTGTCTGATTAACCCGTGTTAACAAGACGCCGGCTTGTGCCACCAAGTAACGTCCTGGCTCAAGCCAAAGCTCCACTTCTGGATGCAGCGCCTTGAAACGTGCCAACAAGATCCCCACCTTGGCAATATCCAGCGGGGCCTGCCCTGGCCGCTCTACGACCCCCAAGCCACCGCCGAGGTCGAGCGCCCGAACATCGGGAAAAAAACGCCGCGCGGAATTGAGGAAATGTGCCGTATGCATCCAAGCATCCGGGGTCCTAATGCCGGACCCAGCATGGGCATGCAAACCCACAACGCGTGCGCCAGCTGCATCCGCTGCATCGGCTGCGCGCTGCAAGTCCTCCGGAGAAATACCAAACTTGGACTGGGCGCCAGCGGTCCGAACGTAGGCATGATGACCGCGACCACGCCCGGGGTCGAGTCGCAGCATGATCTCACGACCAGCGAACGTGTTCGGCCAGGTCTCGAGAGGATAAAGTGAATCCACCGTCACTCTCACACCGCGCGCGAATGCCGCTTGATATTCTGCCTCAGGTGCAAAATTCGGCGTGAACAACACACGGTCAGCAACCAGATCAGGGCAATGTTCGAATACATGCTCAATCTCGCCGATGGAGACGCACTCAAGTCCAATCCCATGGGCGGCGATACGACGAAGCACATCGGGGTTATCGTTCGCTTTTATGGCATAGAAGACTCGGTCGACGGGCTCAAGACTCGTGAGATCGCGGGCAGCGTCATCGATTGACTCGCCATGGTAGACATACGTTGGCAGAACAGGGTCAGCCAAAGCACAAAGTGCATCCGCTTTGGCATGCCACCAGGACTGAAGGGTGATTCGGCTGCGTTCCTGTGCTTCGAATGTCTCGCGCCATGTCGGACCGAGGTGGGGGGCCGCCTTTTCGTCGTTAAACAAGAGCGCGTGCAGCTTTCCCACAAGCCGATCGGCCTGAGCCCCGTCAACGACGAAGGTGAGGTTGAGGTCGCTCGCAGCCTGACAAAGCATGTGAATCTTCTGCGATTCAAACACCTGTAATGCAGGTCCGAGTTGGTGAAGGATCGCCCTAATGTGACGGCCAACCAAACTGACCGATGCGCAGTCGCGCAGTAAGGTCGCCTCGCAGTGCTCGCGTAAATCGACCAAGAGTGCTTGTAGCGTTTCTTCTGCGACCACCGCCGCCTTCTGGTCGAATGACGCCGTCACGTTGGTCTCTGATGTACTCACGAGGTCAACGCTGACGCCGTGGCGTTTAAAGCAGGCAAAGACATCGGCCAAAAAACCGACCCGTTGCCACATGCCGAGCGCATTCATTGAAATGAGCGTGATCCCGCGCCGAGCGGAGATCACCTTGACCTCGGCGGTATCGGGCGCGTTGGGGCCGACAACAGTGCCCACTAACTCCGGTCGCTGAGTACAACGGACATGCAATGGAATACCATGCCGCCTAACGGGACCTAAGCATCTTGGATGTAGCACAGAGGCGCCCGACGAAGCGATCTCTTGGGCTTCGTCATAGCCGAGCAGACGCAACATGCGGGCGTCAGGGATATCCCTTGGATTGGCGGTGTAGACACCGGGCACATCGGTCCAGATCTCACATCGTTCGGCACCAATCTTCGCTGCGAACAGGGCCGCTGATGTATCGGATCCGCCACGGCCGAGGAGGACCGTCTCCCCATCGCGATTTCGCGCGATGAAACCTTGGGTGATCACGCATGGATATTGAGCAAATGTATTTTCTACTCGAGGTTCGTGGGCATCATCACAATGACCGGAAAGCCAAGCAGCTTGGCCGCTTCCAGATTGCGCTAGCATGTGTTCGCGTGCGTCAACCCACTGGGCATTTATGCCTTGAGCCAGCATAAACTTAGCACCGATTTTTGTTGATAAGAGTTCACCAAAGGCCATTGTGGCGGCGCGCATCCGAGGTGTGGCCTCACCGATGAGAGCCGCCCCATCCGCGAGCCGACGAAGTGGGTTGACTTCGAGTTCAAGCCAATCTGTTTCGAGTCCCATCTCCTCACAGAGGGCAATATGTCGTTGGACAATTTCATCGACGACGGGCCGATGTTCGTCCACAAGCGCACGATCGAGGAGCCCCTCAAGAAGATTGCTCACACCAGCGAGTGCTGAACAGACCAACACCGGACGCAGCCCTTCATCGATCCGCGCCCGAACGACCCCGGCAATGGACTGCCAGCGGGTCTGACTCGCGACGCTCGTCCCTCCAAACTTTAGTACAACGAACCTAGGCGCCATCGTTTCTCCTCATCGATTTTGAACAATCAGAATCTACTGACACTGGCAGATGCCAATTTTTGGTCTGATTGAACAGTCAAAAAGTATGATTGCGGGCACCAGGTCGGCAAATTTACGGTTTATCGACGCGTCTCCAAGCCGGACAGTGCAAAACATATCGAGATTGACTAGACTGTGGCGCATCATCCAATTGGTCTATCAGAGCGAGTAATGCAAATACAAATCAAGCTGAAACATGCCTGGCTTACGTTCTTTTTAGTTGGCTGTACGCCCCAGGTAACCGATGTCCAAGTTGAAACGAACGACGCTTCATTCGAAGCCCCACAGCTGAGCGATCGATTCATCTCGAGGACCTTGCTGGACGCCTCATTGGATGACTCAGGCTTTGTCCCCGGCGATAATCAGCTCTGCGGCGACGCATTGTGCAGTGAAGGCACCCGATGCGACGATTCAGGCGCCGAACCTCAATGCGTTCAAGTGGACTGTGCCGACGTTGTCTGTCCCATGGGTGAGCGCTGCCGGCAGACACAATTGGGCGGTATCTGCGTCAGTCTTGATTGCGAAGCTGACCTAGATTGTGAACCGGACGAATACTGCGATGGTCAATGTCAACCGCAAGTATGCCAACCGAGAGCATCACGGTGTATGGGTCAGACACTGCTACGCTGCGCCGACAACGGTAGCGCCGAGGTCGCTCAGTATGAGTGCGGTATCGAAGAACATGGGTTTACCAGCGTGTGCGTTCAGCACCAACCTAGTCAAGCCGCCTGTTCGTGCGGGGGTAACTGGGATTGTCCACAGTTCATGCAATGTCGCTCAGGACTTTGCGTGGGCCAACCGGTAGAACCAAGCTGTAGACTAGCGGCCGCTCCATTTGATGAGGCGTTACCTCAACCAGAGATTGTCTGGGGCGGCACAGCGGATGACCCCGTGGCCGCAGACCGGCCCTTTGGACCGAGTACGCAAGTGGTTGTCACTCCACTGGTTGGCAACCTTAATGATGACAATGAAGATGGCGTGATATCGGAGCTCGACATTCCTGACCTGATCTTTATGAGCTTTTGCGAGAGTACATTCACAACCAATGGTGCGTTGCGGATCGTACACGGTGGTGGCGCATCTAAGGGGCTTGACGCGATTTCAGTCTTAGGCCCGCATCGTTGGGTACAAGGAGATGCCTTGCCTGAGGCGGGTTCCTATCGATGCGGCGATGGGATTCTGGACCCGACGGCCCCAATGGCTCTTGGAGATTTGGACCCCGCTGCCGAGAGCGATGGCCGACCGGAGATCGTCGCAAACCACGAAAATGGTGGTCTAGTCCTGTTTGACAACGAGGGACGTGAGTTAGATGTCGCCTTTAACAATGAGCTCGATCAAGGACCGAACCCTGCACCGATTATCTCAAATCTAGACGGCTCAGGTTTCGCAGAAATTGTGGTGGGACGGACCGTGATCACGGTTGGACGAAATGATGCGGGGCAACTGCAGTTCATTGATAGATTTGAGGGAAGGGCGTCTATGGGACGCAATCCCGGTCAAGGCGCGATCGCATGCGTCGCCGATATTCTCGGCCTTGGGCGACCACAGATAATTGGAGGCACGGCGGTCTACAGTTGGCCCGAACCACCACCCGGCGCGACTCAACGAAGCGATTGTGCAAACCGAGGTGGGCAAGTACAGCCCACGAACGAACGTGAACGGGCATATTGTGACGGAGAGCTCGTCCTAGAATGGCGCGGCCCAGACATCAATGGCGCTCAAGCCGCTGGCGATGGGTATTGTGCTGTTGCCGACGTGCTCGGCCGTGACCAGGCTTTGGCACCGAGTCCAGATAATCCACTCGACGGTACACCGGAACTCATTATTGTTCACGCGGGCGGTGTCCAGGTCTTTAACGGCCAGACGGGATTACTTCTGAGGGACTACCCGATGGGCCTTGGGCGTGGTGGCGGCGCGCCAAACGTGGATGATTTCGATGGCGACGGTTTCCCCGAGGTCGGGAGCGCTTTTGAATCGGGCTATGGCATGCTCGATTTACAAGAGCCCTCGGCGCAGTGTCCGAGCTGGGATGAGCCCACGCCCGATGGCGGGGACGAAACCGGCGCACCGCGGAATCCCGGTGGTGTTGCCTGTAATCGGGATGAGGATTGCCGAAACAGTGATTCGGTGTGCAATATCACGCGTGGCGAGTGTGTCTGTCTACACAACGGCTGGAAGAGAGAAACCGAGGATAACTCCAGTCGAGTGACTGGGTCGACGCTGTTCGACTTCAACGGGGACGGTGCGGCCGAGGTCATCTACAACGATGAATGCTGGTTTCGAATATACGATGGGCTGTCCGGCGTGACACTCTTCAAGGAGCCATCGGAGAGTCGCACTCGAATCGAATACCCCGTTGTGGCAGACGTTGATAACGACGGAAACGCTGAGATTGTATTCTCTACGTCAACGGAGTCTGGATTCTGCTCGGAAAGAACGCAGCCATCGGGTGACCCGCAACGCCCACGGTTAAGAGATGCCTACAATTCCGGTCTCGAAGTCTGGGGTGACCCCAACGACCGCTGGGTGTCTGCTCGCCGGATCTGGAATCAACATGCCTACCATGTCACCAATGTTTATGAAGATGGCCAAGTGCCGACGCGTACACCCGAGAGCTGGCAACGGCTCAATGGCCGCCTTTACAACACCTATAGGTCACAACCGCGTAGCTTTGGTGCAGCACCAGATCTCTTAATCGATGAAATTCAAGTCACGGCACCGGGCGATGGCTGCGGTGCTCTATCGAACAGCGCTCAGATAACGATGCTCGTGCGCAATCAGGGGGATTTGCGAGTTGGCGCCGATATTCTTGCCACCTGCGACGGCATTTGGGCGGGCGAACGCCGCCCCTTGCTAGGTCCTGACGGAGCGCATTTGGCTGTGCCGTTGGGGAGCCCTTTGGAAGCAGGTCAGCAGCGCCGTTTAACCACACTATACGAGGTGGAGGCAGACCCGAATCAACCGGGGGAACTGCCCGATGAGATCATTGCCAAAATCGATGGAAGCGCCGGTTCGGATTTTGGTCTCGAGCGCGAATGTCGTGAAGACAATAACGAGCGCAGCGCCACGCTCATGGGGCAATCAGCTCAGGCCGACCTGGTCGCCGTTGGGGCCGAGTTAATGGTGACCACCTGCCCGGTGGCATTGTTTGACGTGACGGTCGCAAACCTGGGTCGTGAAGATGCCGGGCCATTCTTGGTGCGCGCCTTTGCCGGCGCGCCGGATCAAGGCGGAACCTTACTCGATGAGACCCTCATAGAAGATGGGATTGAAATCGGTGGACAGCGTACAATCGAGATGCGTGCGAACAACCTTCGTTATAACAGCAACGTTCGCCTGTACATCTCCGTGGATCCAGATGACCGCGTTCCAGAGTGTCAAAACGATAACAATATACGGCGTGCAGCCCAGCTCAGATGTTTATTGCCCTGACAACCCACTCTAGGCGCACTACATCGTCTGAACCACGCGCTCATCGTCGACTAACAGTCTACCCGTTTTGAGGTCTTGGACAGAGACTCTCAGTTGTCTTTTGGGATCCACCCAAAATGAAACATCGAGGCGCGGGCCAAGATCGTCTGGGGTATGAGGCGGTACGAGCTCTCCCGTTATCGGTCTGTCCTGGTTTAAAGCAACCCGATACCTCGGTGCCTTGTTCTCAGCTCGTGCCGATCCCTTCGCCTGGCTGTTGTCGCCACTCGGCTCGGGCGCCATTTCGTAAACGACCAGCCGAAAATAACTTTCAGATTGACCGTGAATACAGGCAGGGCTCAGTTGCATCTGCCAATGCCTTCTCGGCGTCGGAAAGTGTGTGCCGCTCTCAATCACAGTGACAAACTGCGGCTCGCTGGATTGACCACTATGAACCGCGAGCGCGTAGGTATGAGAAACGAAATCATAGGCGTTGACACCTTGACCACCAAACCGCGCTGCACCAATGACGCTGGCATCGAAGGGCTGCCAATGGTGAACCTTTTGACCGGGAAAATGTGACTGCACGATGTCTTTGAAGCCGGGTAAGAGCGAACAGCCGCCCACAAGGAGTACATCGTCGATGTCTCCCATGGTGAGACCCACAGACTCGAGGCCCACAATGATCTTGCTGAGCGCGACCTCGAGCCTATTGTACAGTCCCATTTGACCAACGACCTTTTCAATACGCCGGTGATCCAATGCGACGACGGTGGCGTCACCAGGCTCGGCCCCATCCAAGATGGACCGACTGAGCAAAGCGCGCTCACCATATGCCGCCCGCTCTTTGGCACGGCGCACTTCATCGAGAAATACGTCGTCCAACAATTCGGCGTACCAACGATCTGAACTGGACTCAGGTCTCGGCTGCGTCGCCTGTAGAGCGCTCGCAAGGGCCCGGTCCACTAAGTCCCCACCCAACTCTGCTGAAGCCTTCACGAGCACCTCGCAGGTCCCAAGCCGAGCCTGTCGTGGCGTGAGTCTCACCGCAGCAAGATGTGTCGCATGCCGACCAGCGTCGACGACGACGACGACCCGGTGACTGCCCAGGTCGAGACCATAGCCGAGCGCGGTAGCAACCGGCTCATCGATGAAAGAGACGCCCTTAAAGCCGTTCTCCTTCGCAATGTTTGTTAGATGTTCGCGATATGGCGCAAACGCGTCTGCCGGAACCGTGAAGACGACATCTCTCGGTTGCTTATACCTCCGCTTCAACGTTCCGAAGACCTCGACAAAAAAATGCCGAGCGATGGATTGAACGCTCGCCTGGTCATCTCGCGATGAGTCGAGACGGGCATGGGGCGCGGTACCGAGTAATGTTTTGACGGCACCAAGATCGACCGCTGGAGACGCAAGATCGGCCCTCTCAGATGCAGCCCGACCGACCTGCACTTGAGTTTTTTTCAGTTTGGACAGCAAACCACGGCTCTGTTTCGCTTGCCACAGCAACGACGGGATCAATGGCGGCTCGGTCCCTACGGCGTAGGGTTCTGTGATTCGTTCCAACTCAGGTGCGTCGAGGTGAACAACTGACGATTGTTCATGAGACCAGGCAGCCACACGCGTGTGGCATGCTCCAAAATCTACAGCCCAAACCAACTTTTCACACTCCCCTCATCGGTACCTACAGTTTGCAACATTTTGCCGAGTAATTGCAGCAGAATTGAGTTTGCGAAGGCAACGCCTAGAATACAGATTGTATCTTCTCCTCAAACTATGGTAGACACGCCCCCCGAACAACCGTGAGACGTGTGCGCCAGATGATCCCGGCACACACTTAAGCAGAGGAACTGAAATATGTCCGAGACCACAAACGTCGAGCCAGAGGTCGCCGAGGCGACAGAGCAGAATGAAGAAGTCAACGCTGAAGCGACGCCAGAGGCAGCTGAGGCCAGCAATCCCGCAGTAGATGCAGGACAGGATGCCGATTGGGACGAAGATGACATCCCTGTCGATCCAACGACTTTCAACGTGAGCAACCGTGTCGAAGAGAAAGTCATCGATGGACGCTTAGAAGCCGTTGCTGCCGCAAAGGAGTGGAGCATCGAGAGTGGTCAGTCGATCGTTGTCGAACGAACCGACGGTCGCGTGCAAATGAGCTTCCGCGATGGGGCGCTCGTCGACTACGTCTTAGAGACCCGTAAGGGCCGCCGCTCTTAGCGTGCACTACACCGCGCGAGCAAATGTCGGTCGACATGCGCGTAAGATCCTGACCTGTTTAGCGTCAAGGGTTCATCCAGACTGGAAATCTTTACGACACTGCGTGTACGATTTCGTCCAATACAGTGGAGGGTGTGATGCGTATATTTTTGCAGAGTGCAAGCTTGCGCCGGCACGTCGGGCCGGCCGTCATGGGTATCTGCTTGCTATGGGCGTGTGGGCCTGAAACGCCGGCTTCTTATACCCAGTCAGCACCGGACCGTTCGGTAAACCCCAGACCAGCACTGGACATGGGGCCGGATGTTCCACCCAAGCCCATTACTGAGACAGACTCGGGCTTTACCGCTGGGGATCCTTGCAACGCGTGGGCAGACATACCTGACCAGCGGCTGTTGGCAGAACTACACAACGAATTGCACAATGATTATAATCCGATTGCTGCCCAGCCTGACCTCGGTGGCAATCCAAATCGCTACACAACTGCCCGTCGTATTATGTTTACAGAAGTCGAGCGCTACCAGGCTCGGGATGGCAGCTATGTGGTCGAATGCGTCTACACCGGCAATACGGCGACGGCGCCGCGAACCGATGACCCGGACAGAGATTTTATCAACTGCGAACATGTGCTGCCAAGGGCGCGGATGGCCAACGAGGAAGGTCAGCCGATTGTCTACAGCCATCAGCAATCCGACATACATAATCTAATGCCCACAACGCCCGGCTCCAACTCCACGCGGGGTAGTTTGCGCTACGGAGACGTCGTGAATGAACGGAATCTCGACCATCTACCATCCATGTCAGGTGAGAACGCGTCCGGTGATTTGGTCTGGCAGCCTCGAGCCGAACGCCGTGGCGATGTCGCTCGCATCACCTTTTACATGGCCGCACGCTGGGGCATCGAGATTCCAGGAACCGAAGAAGACGTCTTACGACGATGGAACCGACTCGACCCGCCCGACGACCGCGAACGACTGAGAAACGAACGCATTGAAGGTCACCAGGGTAATCGCAACCCGTTTATTGACTGCAGCTCTCTCGTCGACCGAATCGATGATTTTATCTCCTTTGCCGCAAACGACCGCGAGAATACGCTCCCGGCACCTTAAATCATAAGTCAGTCAGGCGGCAACCGTGGTGAGCTTTAACATCTCTTCGGCGCACCGAATGGTGTGCTCTTGGCCTAACCGTCCGCCAATCATTCGCGCAACTTCAACGACGCGGCCCGACTCGTCAAGGTGAGTTAAATCCGAGCGAACCAGTGCTTTATCCGGATGTTTCTGCACCTTTACATGTGCATCTGCTCTTACCGCAACCTGTGCGAGATGGGTAACACACAGGACCTGCCTGTTTTTGGCAATGCTGCGCAACATGTCCGCGATCACCTCGCCCGTCTCGCCACCGACACCTGCGTCGACCTCATCGAACACATAGGTGCACGCCGTGTCCGTCCTCGACATCACCCGCTTCATCGCAAGCATGATACGTGACAACTCACCACCGCTGGCCACTTTTTCGATGGGCTGGACGGCGTGCCCACTATTCGTAGAGACGAGAAATCGAATTGTCTTCAAGCCCGAGGAGCCGATGCATTCGTCGCCAACCCATAGGCCCCGCTGAGGCGCCAAAAACTCAATCTCTATTCGAGCCCCAGGCATACCGAGTTTGTTCAGCTGAATGCTGACATCGCTCACAAAGTTGCGGCATGCCCGTTCTCGCGCTTTCTGCAAGTCGTTGGCTTTCTGCCGTAGACGCCTGCCTTGAGAGTTGCGCGCCTCGACGAGGCCCTCAATGGACGCGCCTAGATTCTCCAATGAATTGAGTTCCCGCTCCAAAGACGCTCTTTTCTCAAGGAGCGTTTCCATACTGCCGCCGTGTTTGCGCATCAATCGCCGCAAGAGGCTTAAGCGTTCTTCGTGCTTTTCTAATTCGCCGAGATCACATGGCATCTCGAATCCATATCGGTTCAACTCACACGCAACATCGTCAAGCTGGGCGACTGCATCATTGAGTCGTTCCACAAGCGTTCCGAGTGTCGTGTCCAGCTCAGCCGCTTTATTCAGCGACCGCTCGATGGAGGCCAGTCTCTCAATGACTGAGCCGTCCGCTTCATTCAACTGCTCACTCGCATCCGTTACGGTTTCGCTGAGCGTGGCGCTATGGCGAAGGCGTCCAATTTCAGCCGTCAACCGTCTCTCTTCATCGGGATCTGCTATTCCAGCCGACTGAATCTCGTTGAGCTGAAATATAAGGAGGTCTTGTCGTTCCGCGCGTGATTCATTTTGTCTGTGCGCTTCGGCGATATGATCGTCTAGTGACTTGATCTCAAGCCAAATCTCCTTAAATGCGGCCAAATCATCGGACAAACCAGCGAACTCATCTACGACGCTCAGATGAGTGTCTGGTTTTACAAGTCTGTAAAACCCATGTTGGCTCAAAATATCGACCAATTGGTCCCCAAGCTTCGCTAACAAGGACCGCGCGCATAAAACTCCATTTACGTACGCTCTCGAGCGTCCAGTCTGGGTGAGCACTCGCCTTAAGATCAACTCCGACTCAAACTCAATGTCCGAGTCATTGAGTATCGACTTCACAGCAGCGTTGTCTTCGATGTCGAAGATAGCTTGGATATCGGCAGCCGCCGAGCCGTGTCGCACCAGTGAACGGTCAGCGCGTTCTCCAATCACCAAACCCAAGGCTTCAAGGAGTAACGATTTACCGGCACCTGTCTCACCGGTGAGTGCTGTTAAGCCATTCGTCAGACTCAGACCACTTTCTTCAATGAGGGCAAAATTCTTAATGTGCAGTTCGAGTAACATGATCATATGTTCAGCATTTACAACTGAACATATGTATACCTATTTCAATCCGGTTGTAAAACATTATTTGACTTTCGGTGGATCATAATTTCGATAAGGTCATTAATTATAAACATTTGGCTTATTAACTTGCTTTTGAGTCACTACGTCCCGTAAATAGCCGGGAAGTCGCGCTGGAGTTTCGTATGAATTGCACAAAGCTAGTCCTGTTGGCCGTATCTACACTCATGGTGTCCTGCCTCGATCCGGATCCGAAGGACCCGAGGACGCAGGTAGGCGATGGCGAGACCCGTGGTACAGACGCAGGCACAGCAATAGATGGCGGCACCGAGCAACAGTGCCCCGGCACACCGCGGACCAATGAAGATGACCCCGAACGTTGTGTACACACCTTTGTGTTCCGAGCGGAAGTCGGAGCAAGTCCAGAAAGGGTTCAGGTTGCAGGGGACTTCGAGTGTGAGCCGGCGTGGGCTGGTGGCTATACGCTGACGGGTCCAACAGCCGCTGACGAGTACACGGTAGACGTCATGCTGAAGCCAGGCAGATATGAGTATAAGTTCGTCGTAGACGGCGAGTGGATGCAAGATGCCGAGAATTCCAATCGCGTGGGAGAGGACGGCAACAGTATTCTCGAACATAGCTGCCCCGCCAGCTACGAGTGTGTGCTCAATTCTGACTGTACGGACCAAGCGAGACCGGTTTGTCGCGGATACGCCTGCGCGCCGTGCGACTGTGAGAGCGGTCAAAGATGCAACATGATGACCGGCCGCTGCGAGGTCGCCCCTTGCGAGACCGCGGACGACTGCGACGCAGGTCAAGTGTGCGCGGATGGCGTTTGTCGTGGTTGTTTAGACAACACCGAGTGTGGCGCTGAACTGATCTGCGCCGCGTCTCAATGCCGTGAGCCGGAATGCGATACTTTTCGAGATTGTCCAGACGCAGACGAGACCTGCAGCGGCGGTCTATGTGAGGCTCGACCTTGTGGCCTCCAGACCTTCGACCTCGACGCTGCTTCAGCGGGCGATGCCGCCCGCGTGCTCGTGGCCGGTGAATTTACAGATTGGCTCGCGGGTGCAATCGAACTGGCCCGGACTGAGAACAACCTCTGGAGAGCCGAGGTACCGCTGGATAACGGCCGTTACGCATACAAGTTCGTGCTGTTTACGGCAGGCAGCGATGAGCCAACCTGGATCGAAGATCCGAATGCGGCGGAATCGATATCCGATGGCGTTGGGGGACGAAACTCTGTTCGCGTTGTCGACTGCTCTGAGACCAACGCACGCTTTGGGCGCTGTGGTGATCCATCGGTCGCCGATTGGCGCGACGAGATCATGTATTTCGTGATGGTTGACCGATTCTATGACTCCGACGGACAAGCACAGCGTGTACCTGGCGCAACCGGTGGTGACGCCCGAACCGGCGCAAGCGGACAATTCGAAGGTGGTGACCTGGTCGGTGTGGCAGAAAAATTGGACTACTTGCAGGATCTCGGCGTCACGTCGCTTTGGCTGTCGGCTCCGTACAAGAGCCGTGATACAGCAGGTGCGGCCATCGATCCAAACACCGACCCGAACCTATACTCAGGCTACCATGGCTATTGGCCATCACCCGCCGATATCGACTATACCGACCCCCTCAATCCATCGCCAATTCCACAAGTGGAACCACGCATCGGCACCAGTGCTGATTTGCATAACCTCGTCGACAGTGCACACGCGAGTGACATGAAGGTCTTGTTTGACTACGTGATGAACCATGTCGATGTTGAAAGCCCGCTCTACCGTGCCCATCCAGATTGGTTCGCGCGCGGCGACGGACGTGATGGACGACCAGCCGATGGGTTTGCCCTCTGTGGGCCGCTTAATCTCTGGAATGACCCATATTGGGGTACCCGATGCGCGTTCACCGATTACTTACCACCATTCGACTTCGATAACGCGGCCGCGCGAGCCTGGTCTGTGGCCGACGCGATTTGGTGGGCACGAGAATTTAATCTGGATGGCTTTCGCCTGGATGCTATCAAGCATGTATCCAACCAGTGGCTATACGACCTAAGGGCGGCGCTTGATGAGGCATTTCCAGAGCCAGCAGGCGGACGTTTCTACCTCGTTGGCGAGACCTTTGCGTACGATGATATTCCCCTACTCGCGAGCTATATCGATCCGGAGCGTCAACTGGACGGACAGTTCGATTTCCCAATGAAGGCAAGGCTTTGTGAGGGCGTTTTCCAAGGTCGGATGAATGATTTACAGGGCTGGATGGACAATGTGAACCGGAACGCATATCCAACCGACGCCATCATGACGACGTGGATCGGCAACCACGACATTCCTCGCGCGATACACTTTGCGAGCGGCGAAATCGGAAATTGTCGCGAAGGCAGCAATCCAGGTCAGGGTTGGTCATACAATCCTCCTCAACCGCAAGATGCCCGAAGCTATGAGCTCCTGGGCGTCTCCTTCGGCGTTCTTATGACATCCCCTGGCATTCCCCTCATTTACTATGGTGACGAGATCGGTCTCGCCGGGGGAGGCGATCCTGACAACCGGCGGATGATGCCTTGGAATGATAATGAACTCATGGACGCCCAAATTGCGCTCCGCGAGAACCTCAAAAATTGGATCCGTATGCGTCGGCAATATCGAGCGCTCAGCCGGGGACGAAGGACGACGCTGAGCTCAGACGGCGACCAGTGGGTCTATCAAATGTCATGCGGAAACGAGAACCATGACGACGTCGTGGTCGTGGTCAATCGCGGTGAAGGCGCACGGGCCGCACGCGGTCTGCCCGCCGGGCGCTATGCGGACCTACAAACGAACGAGATGATCTCAGCAGATCAGGTTGAGGTTGGCGCGCGACAAATCCGACTGCTGAAGCGCGTAGAAGAGTAGACGACAACCATCGTTTTCAGATATGTACATTCCATGAGGATGTTACACTTATCGCCACGTTATCTCGTCGTTGTACTCGCATTGGTTACGGCATGTAGCGAACCGGGGCAGCCCATCAAACTTGGGCCAGCTCCAGACGCTGCGCCGCCGATTGGCGACGCGATAATCGAACTCGATGTCCAGGCCATCGATGCAGAGCCTGACATGCAACCAGACGCCAAGGTCCTCGATATGGGCGAGGCAGATGCCGCCCTGCCCGATTACGTGACCGAGATCCCTAATGACGTTTTGCCCGAGGCCCACGAGTATGTTGTCATCGGGGGTGGTGATGAAACCACCGTGGTCTGGTGGCGCGGTGGCCGACTCTTCAAACGGCAATTTCGCGTCGAAATCGCGCCGGGCGATGATGAAAGGCCACAGCCCATTGGGCCGATCGACCCGGACCGTGTCACCGTCGCGGGGACGACACCTGAGTTTCTGACTTACCTGCCACCTTTTGAGCGACCGCTGAGCGGAATTCGTGCACCGAATCAGCAAGACGGTCATCCGGGTTGGGTGTTCCTGCCCTCAAGCGATGGGACAACCTGGCTGTCGCTTGGGCTTTCAAACGGCGATAGCGACGCGACGCCACTCGGACTGCACGGTCCGCTGCGCCTCGGTTCGCGCAGCGCGGGCGCTGCAGACCCTGATCAATTGGTTGTGGTCGGTGCCATGGGTCCTGAGAGTGACGCTGCAATCGGCTCAGTCGTATTCAATGACACGATGTCCAGCGAGCCCGCGACGATCGGTCGCAATCGACCATTGCCAGTCGATATCACAACGACGGGCAGTCATTGGGTTTTTGCTTATCAAGATGGAATCTGTGCACTTTTGGAAGGCGCGCCAAGTGGCCCGGCGAACGAATTGGGAACATGGCGGTGCGGCTCATCCCTCAATACCCGCCTCGTTGGACGAGGCTCAATGAATTTGGACAGCACAGGCTTTTATGCAGTCGGACAAACCACGAATGAGGTGGTCGCCTGGGATCCACGTCCAGGTGTTGCAACCTATCCCAACGAACTCGTTTGGGCGGAACAAATGCTCGAGGACAACCCGTCTGCCGATGCGGGCACGGAGGCCACCGACGTTGGTATGGCGCAGCCCCTCGATTTAGGTGCCGCAGATAGCGGTCTAGATGATGCGCGATTGCCAGATGCCGGCATTCCGCTCACCGAGGCCCTCATCTCCGTATCGCCAACGACTGACTTGCTGACCTGGTCCAACCCCGTTTCATACGGGAGAACGGCACGGTTGAGCTCAGGCGCGCATCTCGTGCTTGAACAGGGCCGCATTCGGCAGGTCGATGCCATGAACGAAGCGGTGCTCGGCCTCATGAGCACAACGGGTGACCGAGTCTTTGCCATCGTATGGGATTCGCAAACCGGACAGCCCGAGGTCAGACCGGTCGAAGCGGCCGAACTTGTTGTACCACCGAACGCGCCGGAGTCCGCATGTCCAAGCCGTGCTCCGGAAACCTGCGACCACACCGATAATGACTGTGATGGATACGCATATGGCAGCATCTGTTGCCACTACACCTTCGCGTTCGATGATGTCTCACTGCCATCCACGGAGCCCCTCAACGGCCCTTGGTTTGTCAAAAACGGCGATGAGGGTCCATTGACCGGCGTTGCATATGCAGAGCGAGTCGAAATGCATACGCTTGGGCAAGGTCGCAATGCATGCCTCGGCTGCTGGCCACAGGCAACAGAGCTGAAACATATGAGCGGTTTTGGCGCAGTTTACGTACTTAATGCAACCACGGTTGAGACCGCTGACTCTGAACTTTGCTCAGCCGATTGTCCACTGGGGCCAATCGTGGAGACCCCGGTGGAGGAGAGCGTCGACCTGGGTGTCGGAAGCGACGGCGGTGCCATTGACGGTGGCGCTCTCGACGGCGGTATAGGCGACGCTGGAGACGCATCAGATGCTTCAGTCGAAGATGCAGGCGATGCCCAACCACCACAAGAAGACATCAGAAATGAGCTCCTGTGGCATCTCGCACCGCGCGTACTCGCAAGGACCGAGGCACCATGCAGAACCGTGCGGCACATAGAGACATACGGAGAGAGCGATGGGACATCCGTATGGGTCTTCTGCGATGAACGACGCTATGATTACCGGATCGTAAACGGGTCTTTTGTGCACACCGCCGAACCTGTCGACTACCCGTTTGGGCCGGCACATTGGCTCAGTCCCCCAGTCAAGCGTCGAGAAGGCGGCTCAGATGTCACCTACCTAATGGCAGCGAGCGGCAATGACTACGCGCTCCATTTGCTGCGTGTGAGTCAAGCCGGCTGGATGGTCGTGCCCACGCCTGAGCGAAACATGAGCATCACTGTTGCAGATAGAGACATACCATTTCGGCCGGCGATCACAGAGTTCATGCGCCCCGCACGCATACAAGGCGCGGCGCAGCTTGAACTTCACTTTGGCGCTCAGGGTTGGTTGCCTGCTGTATCGGGCCAGTGGGTGCGCCGCGTCCATTTTTCCGCGCACGACAATTATGCACTCTCAGTGGTCGAGACCCTAGATCCAACAGCCCCTGGGTTTGACGACATACAACAAACGCTGGAGATCCAGGTCCACGACCTCAACACCAATGGAAATCACTGGGGACGCAACGTCAGAGTGAGGTCAAGCGCGATCCTGAGTCATTCCTTTCATGGCATATCTGTCGCTGACTTCAGTGAGCGAGAAAACGAACGCTCGGTCTGGATGGGTCTTGGGCGGAACCGCTCACCGGTGGTCCTCTCCGGTTTTGGGCTCAGGTGTCGAGGCGAATCTGACTTTTAGCTATATGTTCGCCGCCTGGTGCTGGTGCAGGCGCCGAGGCGTAAAAATCTGGGGCGTCAGTCGCAAAACAAACGGATTAAGTCATCTGTCTTTGCGCGTGCGTCTTCAATTCCTAGGCTCATCAGCTTTTCACAATAAGGCCCATCGAAGAGCAGATAACTCACCAAATCAGCTTCGTCGTTCCCCTCCATCCTCGCAAGGGTACGAACCACTCTTGCGATGAGACTGCGCGTCGACCGCATACGTTTTTCTTTAACGTGCTGAGCGGCCATAACGCCTAGGTCCCGTGATGGCCTCAAGACGACGTGAGGCATAATTCGATACTTCGCACCGCGAATCGGCGCCACCATATGATTGAGCCGCTCAATAAACTGCCCACCGAACACATCCTCCCCATCGCTAAGCAATCGGTTGACATGCCCCAAACGAATCAAGTCGTAGTCAACATGGTCGAGCATGAGCGCATTGAGCACTTTTGCGAGCACATTAACGGGACTCGCTTTCACGTTTTTTGGCAGCGGGCCGTCGGTGCTTTTGCCCGTGCCGAGACCAACCACCAGAAGACGGTCCGACCCGAGTCTTAAAGCAGGTGACAAAGGTGTATTTTGTCTAAGGCCACCATCTACGTACGGAATACCGTCGATGGGTGTCGGGGGAAAAACGAAGGGAATGGCGGCCGATGCGAGCGCATGCTCTGGCTTTAGCCGAGCATGTACGGGACGTACGTGTGGGTCCCTCGAAAACTTACGTGGCCGTCCATCGCTGGTTTCGTAAAAGACAACACTTTTACCGGTCGGGACCTGTGTGGCCGACAACGAGATCGCGTCTACGAGTCCATTCGCCAGATTGACATGCATCTGGTCCCAATCAATCGCATCTTCGAGTATCTGGCGGACAGGTTCTCCGGGAAAAATCGCCTCCCGCTGTGTCCGACCCATAAGCCAGCCGGGCATACTAACCACATCGCTCAACTTAAGTTGCAAGATGCGCTCAAGCGTCAACGATCGCCACAATTCACTAAACTGACGCATGCCCACCGCCGGCTGATGAATCGTTGAGGCGATAGCCGATACGCTCAGCGCTCCGATGGATGTGCCCGATAGAACACTAAAGCGCGCTGACTCTCTAAGCTCTGCTGGGCCATCTACAAACAGGTAATACGCGATACCCGCTTCATAGGCACCTCGGGCACCGCCTCCCGAGAGGACGAGACCGCATTTTGGACTTTGATTACCCATATCGGCTTCGAGTATGCGCCGACTGGTGCACGTTCAGCAAAAAAAATGATACTCGTCGATTTTAGCCCCCGTTTTGAAATGCGCTTTGACCCCATAGCGTTCCAACCAATGACGATGGCATGCAGCCCGGCCAAAAACAGACTTGAGGGAACGAGAATCTCGCTCTCCTGGGGGCACAGACATCACGCAACGGAGATTTTTTGCAGCGAACCTTGTGAATCAGGCAGTCTACTCTGTAAAGTAACGAGTGCTGGATATGACAAGACGGGGTTTTCATGAGTCATCGTACCTTATTGAGGTTGTTCACTTTATCTCTATGCGCCTTAGTCGCCGTTGGTTGTAGCGGAGACTCCACCGACAGCGGTGAGACCATTGCCATCGGCGACGGACAAGAAGACACAATGGGTAGCGGCGGCGGCGGCGATAACGTCGATGAACCCGTAACCTGCGAAAAAGACGGTATCGAGATTATCAGCACCGAAGTAACAGTCGAGGAGTATGGTCTGCAAATTCGAGCGGTCACCTCTGAGATGGCGCCCATCGACAATCTCATCATCCGGCTGTACTCGGGCCGTGCTACCGCACCGACGGAGACGGGTACGGTTGTCATGGATGGGGTGAACTATAAGGATTGCGGCATCTGTCCATTGATTATGAGCGACTGCACAGTGCGCGGCGCGTGTACCAAAGTCTTTTACGCATCGCAGGGTGAAATTGACATCACAAGTCTCGAGGACAATCGCTTCACGGCGACTTTGAGGAATCTTGTTTTCGACCACGTAACCGTCAGCGATTCACTGTCGATCCCGGTCGAAGATGGCGACCAATGGTGCCTCAATGATTTCACCATCGATGAACCCTACGAGGGCACCATCCCCCATGGCGGTGGCGATGGCGGCGGTGGCGGCGGTGGCGGTACACGACCAGCCCAATGTGACAACCCTGGCTTGGCCTGTGTCGGTGAGACCGTCAATGACTTCGCCCTCACCAACTGTGGTACAGGTGAACAGGTCGCGATGGCTGACCACTTTGCCGGTGAAAAGGCTGGCTGGTTTGTGCTGACCGCAGGCTGGTGTGGTGCATGCTCGGGTTGGATGCCCGAAGTTGCCGCCATGCTGAACAACCCCCAACTCGATGGACTCAAAGCTGCCGTGATCGTCGGTGAATCACCTGACCATGCGCCAGCGACTCAACGCTATTGCCAGCAGTACGCCGAGCGTTATGGATTGCCACTCGATTCGGTCTTTCTTGACCACAGTAATGGGCGCGCCTATGCGACCATCTTTGAAAACATGTGGCCATACGTCGGTCCCGATGGTCGTTTTGGCCTCCCATTTAATGCTCTGATCAATGCTGAGACCTTTGAGTATATCTATGCCGACCGCGGTCCAAGCGGGAGTCTCAGTCAAGCGCTCCAGGGCTTGCTTCGGTAAGGGTCCCCTGCTCACCGCGCCTGCTTCGATCGTCTCGCGCTCCTCGACAGCGCCCACAAGCTGCGACGCGCACAGCAAAACCAAACGCCAAGACTCGAATCGCCTCATGGCGCTTTCACGCGATCGCAATCACCTCACGCGTTAAACGCAATCAGCCCTGAAGCTGGATATTTCAAGCCGACTGACAATGAGTAACAGGGCCGGACAATGACCAACCTCGTCAACTGCCCCCGACCTCATTCGGGTCCAGCATGTTGAGTCTAATCATCTGACCACTGGAACTGATAGCCACAGTCGAGATTGTGAGCTGACGCCTACCTTCGTCTGCGCTATCATGGCGCGTCCGCATCTGTTTAACGGTTTATCTACGTACCTATGGCGACCAGCTCCGAATGTCATCTACTCGGCTTCTCTGTCCTCATGTTTTTGAGTTTTGCGGCATGTGATAGCCCCTCGCCCGCGCGTGCACCAGCGCCTGAACCAACCGACGCGCGCGTCACTTCGGCGTCAAGTGACTCACAAACCAACTTAATGGAAGACGCGTCTCTCGAATCAATGGACGCATTCAACCGCACCCAAAGCGACAGCAGTGCACCCCTTCCGTTCGATATAGGGCCACAAACAGCCGACGCAGATACCTCAGACGCAACGCTTGACGAACCCACGGACGCGAGCTCAGCGGATGCATCCGACATCGCGCCCGACGCTCGAATGGAGCGCGGTTGCCAACCTGATCGCAATGCCTGTGCAATGCTGCCCAGTCGACTGCCCAACTCTCGAACAAACAATCCGATCGTCTTTGTGCATGGAATGGGCGGTTTTGAGAATTTAGGCCCATGGGATTACTTCTACGGCGTTCCGGCTCAGCTGCGTGAAGCAGGTTATGAGACCTACATCACGGTCTCAGATCCCTTCAATACATCCTTGATAAGAAGTCAGCAGTTACGACCGCAACTCGATCTCATTCGCGATTGTGCATGTGCCAATCGACTCAATATCATTGCCCATTCACAGGGTGGAATCGATATGCGCCTGTTGATTTCAGACGGCGGCTACGGCCGCCACATCGCATCG
Organism: Bradymonadia bacterium; assembly: GCA_049889275.1. GTDB lineage: Bacteria > Myxococcota_A > Bradymonadia > UBA7976 > UBA1532 > UBA1532. The sequence continues at coordinate 21,105 of JBMHDS010000030.1, forward strand.
CTTACAACCATTTCAACGCCTCACCGCGGCACCCAAGTGGCGGATGCCCTCTTGGGCCTGACCGATGGCCCTGTCCAGGGCATCGCGGACGGACTCTTGAATGTTTTCTCGGGCTTCGTCTGGGATGACCAGCAGGAAGACCCAGACATCGCGGCCGCGATGCAGACTTGCTCCACCCAGGCGATGCAACGTTTCAATGAGGTGATGCTCGACGACCCTGATGTTCAGTATTTCAGTTACGCAGGTTTCTCCGGACGACTGGCGGATGGACGCCCCGAATGTCTCGGCGGTGAACTGCCCATACCACGCCGAGGTGATACCATCGCCCCAGAATTCGCAACGAGCTTCCTTTACCTTGGCGGCATCTTACGCGCAAATGATGGGCTGGTCCCTGTTGAGTCGGCGAAGTGGGGTCGATTCCGCGGCTGCCTTCCTGCGGATCATCTTGATCAAATCGGTCAACTCGGTGGATTGGTAGATACATTTAACTACCGTGAATTTTATGAAGAGCACGCCGCCTTCCTGGTGGATGAAGGGCTGTAGCGTCGAGAACCGACTGCAAGACGCGATACAACAACGACCCGCCGATCCTTCGAACATTCGACCGGGAGCTCGATTGACGCAGTCTATGCTTGCTTCAATCCTGCAGCTCGGGTTAAGCGGAGAGTGAACAAACGACAGCGGGTACGCCCAATTATGAATTTTCAACTCTCTCATCTCAAGCAACTCGAAGCGGAGAGTATTCACATCATCCGTGAAGTCGTCGCCGAGTTTGAGAATCCTGTGATGCTTTATTCCATCGGCAAAGACAGTTCAGTGATGCTGCATCTTGCCCGCAAAGCGTTCCACCCTGGCCCGTTACCGTTCAAGCTGCTCCATGTCGACACGACATGGAAGTTTCGGGAGATGATCAAATTTCGGGATGAGTTTTGCGCCAAACATGGATTCGAGTTGATTGTGCACACCAATCAAGACGCGGTCGCGCAGGGGATCAACCCCTTTGAACATGGCTCAAATGTCTACACCAATGCGTTCAAGACCGTCGCACTCAAGCAAGCTTTGAAACAGGGTGGATTCGATGCGGCATTCGGAGGGGCACGTCGCGATGAAGAGAAGTCCCGTGCAAAAGAGAGGGTCTATTCATTCAGAGATGGGCAATCTCAATGGGACCCAAAGAATCAACGCCCAGAGCTGTGGAATCTCTACAATGGGCGAGTCAATCGCGACAAGAATGAGAGCATTCGAGTCTTTCCATTGTCCAATTGGACCGAGCTGGACATCTGGCTCTATATCCACCTGGAGAGCATTGAGATCGTTCCACTATACCTATCTGCGGAGCGTCCCGTCGTCGAACGAAACGGCACCTGGATCATGGTCGATGACGAACGGATGCGCCTAAAGCCGGGCGAGACGCCCGAAATGAAATGGGTCCGATTTCGTACCCTTGGCTGTTATCCACTCACGGGTGCGGTGGAATCAAGGGCGACGCAGCTAACAGACGTCATACAGGAAATGCTGCTCACCAAAACCTCGGAACGGCAAGGGCGCCTGATCGACTTTGACGAAGAGGGCTCCATGGAACAAAAGAAACGCGAGGGGTACTTCTAATGAGTGTTGATGCGCTCGACAGAGAGCTGATTGCCGACGACATCGAAGCCTATCTCAAGCAGCACGAAGAGAAAGACCTGCTGCGCTTCATTACCTGCGGCAGTGTCGATGACGGCAAATCTACATTGATCGGCCGGCTACTCTACGACAGCAAGATGATTTTCGAGGACCAGCTTGCCGCGATCGAAGCTGCCAGTAGTCAGCACGGTACGGTCGGCGAGGAGACAGACCTCGCGCTGCTCACCGACGGCCTGAGGGCAGAGCGCGAACAAGGCATCACAATCGACGTGGCCTATCGTTTCTTTTCGACCCAACGACGCAAATTCATCATCGCCGATACGCCAGGCCACGAGCAATACACCCGAAACATGGCGACGGGTGCATCCACTGCCGATCTGGCAGTGATTCTGATCGACGCCCGACAGGGCATCTTAGACCAGACGCGCAGGCACACATTCATCTGCTCTTTGCTCGGCATCCAGCACCTGATCATCGCGGTCAACAAGATGGATCTCGTGGATTACGACGAGTCTGTGTTCAACCAAATAAAAGCTGATTTTACGCAATTCGCTGCTCGACTGGACACTAAAGACTTACATTTTATACCCATCTCGGCACTTGTGGGGGATAACGTCGTTAATCGCAGCGACAAGACCCCCTGGTTTCAGGGACGCCCGGTGCTATCGATGCTCGAAGAAGTACATATCGCATCGGACCGCAACTACATCGACTTTCGTTTACCTGTGCAGTCAGTTCTCAGGCCAAACCTCGACTTTCGAGGGTACCAAGGGACTGTCTCTTCGGGCGTGATTCGCAAGGGCGACACTGTGATGGCGATGCCATCGGGGAAGACCAGCACGGTCGAGCGGATCGTCACGTTCGATGGCGATCTCGAAGAAGCATTTCCCCCACAGGCGGTCACCCTGACACTCACCGACGAAATCGACATCAGTCGGGGTGACATGCTCGTCCGGCCAAAGAATGTACCCAAAGCCGAACGTTTGTTTGAGGCGATGGTCGTCTGGATGCACGACGAGCCACTCGCCGCGGGGCGTAACTATATGCTTAAGGTTGGCACTCAAAGTGTGCCTGCCGAGGCTGCTGCAGTCCGATATCGAGTCGATATCAATACGCTCAAGCAGACAGAGCCGACGCTCATCAACGGTCAGCCAGGGCTCGAACTAAACGCCGTCGGACGGATATTTTTTGAAGCGAATCGCACGATCCTCTTCGACCCCTACCGAAAGAACCGAGCGACGGGAAGTTTCATCATTATCGATCGCGTCACGAACGTAACGGTTGGCGCTGGTATGATTCTCGACAGACATGTGAGTGAATCAATCCCGAGTAAGTCAGCTGGCCGGGGTCAGACTCAACATCCGCTGCTTAACGCCGTCTCGAGTCAAGTCTCAGCCACAGCCCGGGTGCAGAGAGTGGGTCATAAACCAGCGACAATCTGGTTGACCGGATTACCGCGTTCAGGAAAGAGCACCATCGCATATGCGCTTGAAGCGCGTTTGTGGGCAAAAGGCTGTCTCGTCCATGTACTCGACGGTGTCACGATGCGCGAAGGTCTGAGCCGAGACCTCGGATTCAGCGCCGATGATCGCTCTGAATCGAGTCGGCGGGCTTCAGAGACAGCCAAGATTCTCAACGAGGCCGGCGTTCTGGTCGTCGCTGCATTCGTGAGCCCCTATGCTGCCGATAGGGCGCGTGCCAAAGCACGAATTGGCGCTGATCGCTTTTTTGAAATCCATCTCGACGCACCAATCGATGTATGCGAGCAACGAGACGCGGCCCTCTTTCCAAACGAAACCGGTATCTATGCTCAGGCACGTGCCGGCAAAATACGCAATTTTACAGGCCTTACTGCGCCCTATGAAAAGCCCACTGCACCGGCTTTAAGTGTAGACAATAGCTCAAACACGGTCGATGAGACGGTCTCTCAGATCCTATCTCTCATCGAAGCGCAGGGTATTCTCTCCGCGTTTGACTGAGTTCATCTCCCCCCGCTGTTTGCCGGTCCATCCCCTCGCCGCATTGGATCGGCCAAACTTTCTGTATTAAACGACACAAAAAAAGGGTGGCCGAAGCCACCCTTTTAAAGAGCACATCATGAACCGGAACCTAGGGGTTGTTCATGCCCATTTCTTCCATAGCACCAGGGAGCAATGCACACTCAGTGTCTCTACAGCCTTCGAATGTCCCAATTTCTGGGACAAGGTCCTCAGGATTTGGACGCGCTTCCGCCTCACCGAAGTAGCCATTCCAAGTGCCATCTGTAAACGTATCAACTTTGAGATTCGGATAAGCATCTGAGACGCGCACTTGACCCTCGAGAGTGAGTAAATCTGTACCGTCGTTTATATTCTCAAGCTGAGTCCGCAACAGACCTGATAGGGCCGGAATGATAGACATGTCACAACTACCCTGTGGTAG
>JBMHDS010000031.1:0-18119 GCA_049889275.1 Bradymonadia bacterium
GAACGGTTGCGCTTCGACAGACAGGCGATGTGTTGTCGTGCGTTGCTGAGCATTGCCATTGGTTGCAGTGGCATAAGTCGTTGCCACTCTTCGAGATGTGTCGACGACGGTCTGAATGACATCCCTGTAGGCTTGGAAAACAGGATCGTCATAGGGCAACTCTAAGTCAGCCTGTCCAACGCGCTCAGTTTTAATGGGGGTCTGTAGACGGACCAATGGAACGCCGAGGTGAAGTCTCAGGCTACCACCGCGTTCGGCCTCATTTGTCGACAACGCTCGGCCTGGGTCGATGTCTACACCCAATGCGAACAAAGCGGCCTTCAGCTTGAGGAGTTGTTCACAACCACTCAACACCTCGTCGGCGGCGCTCACCGCGACATGGGGCCGTCCTCTCAATGTGTCTGAGACAAAGCTCGTCACGCTGCCCACACCGCATTGGATGAAGATCCGTTTCCCAGAGGCGTACAACGCCTCGATCAATGGTCTGAATGCGACTCGCTCGGTTAGATGGCGAATCGCCAACTCTCGAATGAGTTTGCCATTTAAGGGGAAGGGCTCGGCCGTCGTTGCAGACCAGACTGGGTAGTCGGGGGTGCCCAATGGCAGCCCTTGGAAGTGCGCTCTGTGTGGGGCGACAAAGTCTTCAAAAAGTGGAGAGTGAAAACCCGAGCGAAAGGGGAGCACTTGGCAAAGAACTCGTTCGGCCGTGAGGGCCTCTTGTGCGCGCAGAATCTGGTCATCGCGTCCGCAAAGGATCACTTGATGCGGACAATTGTCGTGCGAGATGGAGATGTCGTCCCAGTTGGCTATTACGGACTGGGCTTTTTCCACACCACATCCTGCAGCGAGAAAGCCCACGCCTGGCACCTCCAGCGTACCTGGCCTGAGTGAGGCAATAAATTCATCGCCAGCATCCTTGTCGATCATGCCGGACGCGAGCATTGCTGCCCATTCGCCAACGCTGTGGCCAGCATAAGCGGTGGGCTTTATCCCTTCGGCGATCAATATTTGGTGCAGCGAACGGCCGAGAGCGATGACATTAAATCCCTGCTTTTCAAGATTTTCGGCTGCATCCGTCGGCAATCTAGGCAGCCCTGCCAGATCGAACAGATCGTCTACCTTTGGCTTGAAGCTCGCTTCAATGCCCGGAAATAGGAACGCGATGGAGTCGGCGCTCTGTGGTTCGGGTTCAGGTTCGTACCAGAGTCCAAAACGCCCCATACATCGCGTGCCCTTTGCGACAAACTTTTTCGCCCGCTCAAGTTTCTTAGCGCTTGGCGAATGGATCACGACCCGAAACCGCTCAGCGGGGTTTGTCCGATTCGTGGGCTCTCCATCGAGCGCCGCGAGCAGTTCATTCGGATTGGTTGCACACCAAGTTGCCACGACCGGCGCGTCGTAGTGTTTGGACGAGGCGTCGATGGCAACAGGCTCGCCAGCATCGCTGACAACGACGTGGGCGTTAATTCCACCAAAACCGAAGGCGTTGACCCCAGCGATACGCTCTTTAGTGGACCAGGGGATCGCTGTCTGATTGAGCTGGAAACGGGTCTCATTGACCTTGGGGTTTGGCTCGGCGCATCCCACCGCGGGTGGTTTAAGGCCATAATGGACGGACAGGCAGGCTTTGATGAAGCCCGCAATACCAGCCGCCGGCATCGTATGTCCGATTAAGGCTTTGACCGATCCCAGGTGTGGAGCTGGCCCCGACCCTTCGCCAAAAAAACGCGAAAGCGTCGTCAACTCGGCGGTATCCCCAGCCGGCGTTGCGGTGCCGTGCGCTTCGAGGTAGCCGATCTCATCCGGATTCAACCCGCTGTCTCGCCAGGCACTCGCCAAGGCCTTCATCTGGCCCTCGACTCGAGGTGTCATGATGCTCGCCTCGCGTCCGTCACTCGAGACGCCCACGCCTCTGATGACGGCATAGATGCGATCGTTGTCTCGTCGTGCATCGGAGAGTCGCTTTAAGACCACCATCCCGAGACCCTCTCCGATCAGTAATCCGTCCGCGTCTCGATCGAAGGGTCGTATGTCCTGCTTTCGGCTCAATGCGCCGAGCTGGCAGAAGACACTCCAAAAGGCAACATCGTGGCTGAGATGGACACCGCCTGCGAGTGCCACATCACACCGTCCGCTTCGCAGGAGCTGAACACTTTGGTCCAATGCGAGAAGTGAGCTCGCGCAGGCACCATCAACGGTATAGGCGGGTCCGTCAAAGTTGAGCCGATTGGAAATTCTAGAGGCGGTCAGGTTTGGCACAAGCCCAATCGCCGTGTCGGGACCATAGTTTCCAAGTTTCTCTTGAAACTCCCGTTTAACTTGTTCGACGACGTCTTCGGACAGGCCGGGCAGTAGATCGCGCAGTGAGGTCGCGAGCTGCTCCGCAGTCCGAACGTGTTGCTCGAGTCTCGTCATGCCGGCGCCGATGTAATTACCGCGACCGAGCACCACGGAGGTGGTGACCTGGGAAAAGGTGTCGGGCTCGTAGCCACTGTCCGAGATGGCGCGGGACGCGACTTCGAGGGCTAAGAGCTGGTCTGGCTCGCTGCCCGTAGCCGCGACGGGCATAATACCGAACGCGAGTGGGTCAAAACGGGCGTATTCGTCGATGAAGCCGCCACGTCGGCAGTAGAACCGGTCTACCTGATTGGAACTCGGTTCATAATAAACCGATGGCCAACGATGCTCTGGAACCGGTTGAAAAGACGTCACACCACCTTTGATGTTCTGCCAGTAGGTGGATAGATCTGGCGCACCGGGAAAGATGCATGCCATGCCGATGACGGCGATACCCTCCGAAGGATAACTAGCCATTCAGATTGAGGTCCTCGATTTGCGCACTCATGAGGACAACCTGAGACACAGCGTCTTTATCGTCGGTCAGCAATTCGTCCATAAAGGCCTCGATGCCTTCATTCACGTCGATCAGGCCAATGCCCCGCTGCTGATAATGAGCCTCCAGTTGAGGAGACACCATGCCTGAACCTGACCATGGGCCCCAGTTTATCGACAAGACGCGGCCATCGTGCTTTTCGTTAAGGCTGACCGCGAGTTTGTCTAGGCAGTCATTAGCGGCGGCATAATCTGATTGCCCCCGATTCCCGAAGGCGCCCGCAATGCTCGAAAAGAAGACAATGAATTTGGTGTTTTGCTTCAAGTGCTTCAACAGCGTCTTGGCTGCAATCACCTTGGTGTCGTAGACCCGCCGGAAGGACTCCATAGATTTGTGTTGAATTAACTTGTCTTCGATCACGCCTGCCCCATGAATACAGCCATCGATACGCCCATGCTGCTCATAGAGCTGTGAGATGAGCAAAGCGAGCTCCTGTTCGTCTCGAACGTCCGTGGTGATGTAGTCCACTCGGGAGCCTGCTGCTCGGATTGCAGCGAGCGTGGCGTGCATGGCCAGCTGAGCGAGTAGATGGCTGCTCATAGACTCTATCTCGGATAGGCTGGCGTCTGGATATTTGGCGATCAGCGCTTTTCTGACCGCGATCGGATCACGCTCATCGCCTATATCGGGCAGGGTACTTGTGTCCTCCAGCGGGGTTCGTCCAACTAAGACGAGATGGCACTTGGTTCGATGGGCGAGCGCAATGGCTGCATGCGCTGTGATGCCCCGTGCACCACCCGTAACCAGTACTGTAGCGTCCTCATCGATGGGGCCTTTGATATCTTTGTTGGACAGTCTGGGGGTGGATGCCGCGCGCAGGATCAGCCGCTGCCCCTTATGGTAGCCGGTTTCAACGAGCTGATCGTCGGCAATGAGTTCATCGTAGAGGTTGTTCGCCGTCTCCTCGGCAGGTGTCTCAGGGTCGATGTCTACAACGCGTATGCGCCTTGACGGCCATTCAGCGGCGGCGCTCTTGACCAAACCGGCCAGGCCGTTTGTTCGATTCGCAGCCTGCTGATCGTGTCGCCCGAACTGTCCTCCGAGTGTTGTCACTGCAAGTGCCCATGAAAGCTCTGACGCGAGGGCTGTCTGCAGGGCTGAGAAGATACTGTAGGGCGAAAGACCATCCACATCAGCCGTCGCACGATCATCGATCATAATCAGGCCATCATATTTATCGGGTTCGATGGCGTCGGCGGCGAGCAATGACACTTGAGCGCCGTGCGATGTTAACTTCTTCGCCATCTGCTGCGCCAGTTGCAGATGACCTGGCACGATTGCGAAACGCCTGTTTTCGATGGTCAACCCGTTGTACTCAACCAATGGTGCGGGCAACACCGAAAAAGTGTAGCGTTGCAGCGTCGGCCGCTGGCGAGTTGTGCTCGAATCACCGGAGCCGGACGGCGCTGCGTCAGCCGTCTTTGGTGGGTCAGTTTCGCTTGTCTCTCTGCTCTCGAGCCATTCTAGGATACCTCGAAGGGTCTTGACGGCAGCCAGCTCTTCTACGAGCGATTCGATCGCACCACCCTGGTTCGCAGACAGACCAAGGGCCTCTCCGAGTGCACCAAGAATCTCAATTCGTTTAATCGAGTCGATACTCAATGCCGCCTCAAGGTCTAGATCGAGATCGAGCATCTCCGGTGGGTAGCCTGTCCTTTCACTGACGAGCCCGATCAAAACCTCTTCGATATTGTCTGGTTCCGTCGTGTGCTCAATCTCTTGCACCTCGACGACCACCTCAGCAGGCTGTTGCCGAGTCGCAGTGGTTTGTCGGGCCTCATATGCGCCACGAGACGACCCGAGGTAGCTCAATACCACCTCGCTTTGATCGATGACCAGCTGTCGCATGTTCTCCAAGTACCCAAGCACCACAGCCGCAGCCTCATTCTTTGATGATGAATGCGGTGTGGTCTGGGCGGCTTGCCCGAGGGGGCTGACAGGTTCAGGGGGGGCGGCGTGGGCAGGCCATGCCGTGTGCCCATTCACAAGCCAAGTCGTTGGTGACGGTTTCGTTGTGGAGCTGAAGTCAATCAGCGTCGCTCCCCGCGCTAAAAGCTCAGTGCCTAAGTCCACTCCGAAGCCGTGTGCGCTCAACCGGCCCAATGTGGCGAGAAGATCACGGATTCGTCCTTTGGCGTCTCCGCTTACCGGTATGAAGCAACTCTGCGCTTCTTCGCCTACGATGCGCTTGGCGAGGTTAGTGAGTACTCGGCCCGGTCCCACCTCGATGTAGAATCGGGCGCCATCGGCGTGCATCGCTTCAATCTGTTCGACGAAACGTACGGGTTCGGCCAGATGTTTCGATAATGTGTCCACGATCTCTGCTGGTGTATCGCCGTACGGTGCCGCAGTCGTATTGGACCAAACGGCAAGTTGAGGCGGCTTCACCTCCGTGGCGAGCAGGGCTCTCCGGAGTGTCTGACTTGCCGCTGCAACCACGGGGCTATGGAATGCGCAGGCGACCGGAATACGCCGGCCACGAATGCCTGCCTGCTTCAGTTTTTCAAGCGCCTCATCGACGGCACTCGTTAAACCGGAGATGACCGTTTGTTTCGCACCATTGATGTTTGCGATCACGACACCATCGATATCCGCAATGAGTGGCTCGACAGAGGCCACATTCGACATGATGGCGGCCATTGTCCCTGGGTCGTCGCCAGCCGCCTCCAAAATGGCGCAGCCTCGAAGATGGCTCAACTGAAGGAGGGTCTCATCATCGAAACACCCTGCGAGCCAGAGGCCTACTAGCTCACCATAGCTGTGTCCGGCAACCATGTCGGGGCGAAGGCCGAAACGCTCAAGAGCAGACGCGGTGGCCATGTCAACCATGCCCAGTGTCGGTTGGGCCACACGCGTGTCCGTGATCGCCGCCTGTTGCGCTGACCGGGCCTCCTCTGTGAACGCTGTCGGTGGAAAGAGGGTTGGAACCCAAGGTTTTCCGGCAGCCAGATATTTGTGCAGTCGCGGGAAAAACTGAAAGAGCTCAGCCATCATGCCCGTTTTCTGGCTACCCTGTCCTGGCATCAAAAAGGCGACCTTGCCGCGAACGCCGGTGTCGGTATACAGCCAGGTTGCCTCGGTCAAACCATTCTCAATCTCTGTCAGACGTTCACCCAATTGGTCGATATCATCTGCCGTAAATGCAAATTGGGTGGGCTGGTCCGGATTCTCAAGTGCGACGCTGTAGGCGAGGTCGATGAGCCGGAGCTTGTTTGTTCCCGCCAAGCAGGCGGAGAGCGCGCGCGCCGTGTCTGTGGCCTGTTGCCAGTCAGTTCCCTTGAACACAAAGAGTTCGGTGGGCCAAACCGTTGACTGCTCTATGGGGCTCGCTGGATGGCTTGCGACCACTGCGTGGAAATTAGTACCACCGAAACCAAAAGCGCTCACACCAGCAACCCGACGGTCTGATACCCAGGGTCGACTGTAAGATGCCAGCGTGAAGGGACTCGCATCTGGGTCGTAGGCTGCATTTGGGGTTTCCAGATGCAGGGTGCCTGGAAGCACGCGATGGTATACCGATAACGCGATCTTGATGAGGCCGGCTAACCCGGCAGCACACTTCGTGTGGCCGATATTCGTCTTAACAGAGCCCAATGCACATTGACTCACCTCAGCGCCTGCGCGCCGAAACACCGTCTCCACTGTTTCGAGCTCTGTTTTGTCGCCCACCACGGTGCCCGTGCCGTGGGCTTCGAGGAGCTCTACGGAGGCAGGTGAAAGGCCAGCTTGTGCATATGCTCTATCCAACGCCCGCGCTTGCCCCTCTGTGCGGGGCGCGGTGAGTCCCAGATGCCGGCCGTCGCTTGAGCCGGCGACACCGTTGACCGTAGCGTAGATGCGATCGCCATCCCGAACGGCGTCGGTGAGGCGCTTAAGGACAACGACTGCGACGCCTTCGCCAAGGACAATCCCATCGGCCGATTGGTCAAAACTACGACACTGCCCAGTTCGTGAGAGCGCATGTACGCTGGAAAATAGCAGGTAATCATTGATGCTGTTATGCAGGTCAGCGCCGCCACAAAGAACCATATTCGATGAGCGGTTCCGGAGTTCTTTTACGCCGAGGTCGAGGGCGGCGATGGAAGAAGCGCATGCCGCATCGACGGTATAGTTGACGCCACCGAGATCGAGACGATTTGCGATACGCCCTGCAATCACGTTCGCGAGCACACCTGGGAACGAGTCCTCCGTCAGTTCGGGTAAGCGCTCGTCCAATGACTCGGACAGCGTTCCGATCAGCTGTGGGTAGACCGCTCGAAACCCGTAGGCTCCAGCGAGCTCCGTGCCTGCTTCGGCTCCGAAGATGACGGATGTGTGCTCACGGTCAAACTCACGCTGAAGGTAGCCGGCATCCTCAAGCGCGTCTCGAGCGACCTGAAGGCTGAGCAGTTGTATCGGCTCAATCGACGCAAGAGATTTTGGCGGAATGCCGTATTCGAGTGGATCAAAGGTGGTCGCACCGAGGAATCCACCCCATTTACATGGCGTTTTCGAGCCATCCGTCGCATCCGGGTCGTAGTAGATATCAATATCCCATCGCGCTTTGGGGACTTCACGAACCGAGTTTTTACCTTCAACGATATTCGCCCAGAACTGGTCGGCATTTGGCGCATCGGGATAAATGCAGGCCATACCGATGATCGCGATGGGTTCTTGGCTGGCGTCTGGAGTCATGTGCGTCTCCTGAGGCGCTTGTGCGGCCTCGTCCAGCAACGCTCGACTGCCAGCAGACACTTCGCGATGGAGTGCGTCGATGGTGGTTTCAGTATGCCGAAGGCCCGCGACTTCACCGATCATATACAGACCCTGCTCGCGCTGACCGGCTTCGTCCACAGTCAGCAGTGCTGGGCTTTCAGCGGTGCGGGTCAAACCTTTGCTCGCGATTCTGAGACGACCCACATTGAGTCGCTCGAGTTGCGTCCACACCTCTTGGCCTTCCAATCCAGCCGCGACCAGCCTCGCGCGTTCTTCCTCGAAAGACGTGGCGAATGCGGTGTCGAGGCAGCGGGTCGCATGGCCAGGTGCGGTCTCTAGGATCGCCGTGGTCTCCGCCTCGATTGCGAGCTGTTGATATTGAGACACGATGGCACCCGCGTCCACGGCCTCTTTCGTAAACAGGTAAGCTGTGCCCATCAGTACGCCGACTTCAGCGCCTAGCTCTGCGGTCTCCGCCGCCATCAAGCTGACGATGGCGGCAGACCGCGCATCATGGATGCCGCCTGCGAAGATTGCGGTGACCCCGGAGAGATCGCTCTGGGCGCTGAGGATGTCGAGCTGCTGCTCCCATAAGAGAAGGCTGGTCCTAGGACCGATATGACCGCCGCATTCTCGGCCCTCGAAAATGAACCGGCGGGCTCCATCTTTAAGAAAAAGTTCGAGCAGACCAGGCGAGGGAACATGTAGGAACGTCGTTGTGCCAAGCGCTTCGAGCTGTCTTGCCTGGGAAGGGCGACCGCCTGCCACAATGCAGAACGGTGGCGGTGCTTTGCTGATTGCGGCCATCTGCTCTTGGCGGAGCTGTTCGGGCACAAAGCCCAATATGCCTACTCCCCAAGGGCGCTCACCGACCAGCGACGCTGTCTCATGAATGACCTTTTCAACCGCTTCGCCCTTCATCAGTGCCAGCGCGAGAAACGGTAGCCCTCCGCCTGTGGCAACGGCCTGAGCGAAGGCGGCCGTATCGCTGACACGTGTCATGGGCCCTTGGAGGATTGGGTAATCGATTCCAGCCGACATTGCGAAGGCGTTCTTCGGTCCGAGATGTCCGGATTTGTAAGCCTTGGTCGCGGTCGTCCCAAGCGCGCTGTTGAAGCGCGCGGTCAGCCGTTTGGCCGTTCCAAAGCGTTCGCCAAAGGATGCCGCAAAAGCCGCATCCTGGCTGACTGGCCATGCTGTCTGGGTCAGGTCTTCGCATCCAAGCATTGTGTTCGGCTCTGGATGATTGGCCAGAGAATCGAGCACGTTCCGATACTGTGGTCGGTCGTAGACTCGCAGGGCGCCGACCTTACGGGTTTCTGTGCCATCGAATGAGCCGAGCTGTTTCTGTAGCCGCAGCGGTAGCGTACTCTCTTGAAGACAAGCCAGCTGACCGTCGAATACGACGCCACAGCGCCCGAGGGTGGCGAGGGCGACGGCCCCTCGAAATCCGAACCCGCCCCGAAACCAAAATGGTACACTCGGGCGTTCACGTTCAACCTCTTGAAATAGCATGTAGGCCGACTTGGTGCCACACTCACCGCCGCATTCTGAAGCCTTAAAAACAATGCCATCGGCGCCCGCTTCGATCGCCGCCCCAGTGTCAGATGCTTGGGTCAACTCAACAAGTGATAGCCGGCCATCCAGTTTTTGAAATGCCGTCGCGGCGCTGAAGACCACGAGCCCGACCTGTGGGCTGAGTGTCTCCGGGTCTAGCTCAACACCGCTGGGTATGCGGACGCCATAGATGCCATCGAAGCTCTGTTCGAGCATTGAGACCGCGGTTGTCGCAGCTTCGGGGTCACGACCGAGGTCCAGAATGCCAAACGCGCCAGCATTGCCAAACGCGGCCACTAACCGTGCGTCAGGACGCTCGAATGGGCTCAACGCGATGATGTTCGGAAGGTGGGACGCATCAAGCATGGCCGTTTATCTCTCTCGCAAGCAGAATCGTATTACCCGAGCCCTACTATAACTAACACATCCGTTCGCTCAATCGTAGTGGTCGAGATGGTGCGACTAAATACCCATACGGCGGTTTGCCGTTGGGGTGTTGTATAAATCAACATAACAAAACTACCGCTGGGAAGAAATGTGAATTTTATGCACTTCAATTATGGCTCATGGCAGTGCATGGTGAGGTTGACAGCGTTGATTGGGAGCGCATGTGATGACCGAGTCTAGACAGGCAAAGAGCGAAACTGGCAAGGAGGCTTCGGGCGACCTTTCCGTGACGGCGCTTTATACGGCTCAGACTTGGCGATGGGGGCAGCTTACTTGTTCCGAATACTTCGAGACCCAGGAGAGCCGGATCGTCTTTAAGATAACCAACATTGCCTTGGCGGTCGCGCGTCTGTTCATTTGGCGACTGCGTTCGCTTCGGGTTTCTCTGCTGCATCGCCACTGCGCGATTGATCACTTGGTTGAGGCCTTTGTGCCGGTGAGGGTGGTGGAGTTGGCGGCCGGTTTGTCTCGACGAGGCGTAAGCATGTCGGCCTCCGAGGCGCTCGATTACGTGGAGGTCGACCTTGAGCCTGTCGTCGCAAAGAAACTGGCGCTCCTTGGTGCGCATCCGGATGGGCAGAAGTGCCTAGAACGAGAAAATTGGCGCTGCGTGAGCGGCGATGTGCAGGAGCTTGAGTTGTATGATGTCGTCGGTCAAACATCGCGGTCGGCTGTCATCGCAGAAGGGCTCTTTATGTACTTCGGAGAGGAGGAACAGATGGCCATGTGGCGGAAAATCTACACGTCACTGCGCGATTCGCGAGCGGGGCTTTTCGTTTTTGACCTTGTGCCGAAGAATGAGCAACCAAAGCCTGGTCCCATTGGGCGCGCGCTTGAGTGGTTGATGAAGAGATTTACAGGTGGGCGCGCCTTCGAGGTGGATGGCCGTACACGGGCTGATATTGTAAGCGCCCTCGCAAGCGTCGGTTTTGACCGTGTTACGGCGTTGGAACCGAAGGATTACGGAGCTCAGTGGTCGCTGCCTTACCCTGATTATCGCAGTCAACAGTTGCTGTTCATCTGCGAGGTGGGGGAGTCCACAAGCGATGAACGTTTTTTTTAATTGAACGGGGTGCTGTTTTGCGAATGAAATGTGTATTGGCTTCACTGATGTTGCTTGGCTGCGGGGGCCTGGCGGTTCCGCCTAAGGCGTCGCAGGTCAGTTCGGTGGGGGCGAGTGAGACGCCTAACCGGATAAAGCGTTTGCCCCTAAATGTTGTCCCAACGAACTATGAACTCGAACTCGAACTTCGGCCTCAGGAGGCTGGTTACCGGGGACGTGTATCCATCCGAGTGAAGCTGAGTGAATCGGTCGATACCTTTTGGCTGCACAGCTCAAACCACCAGGTGGCGGAGGCTTACATCACCCCCAAAGACGGTGATAAAATGGTCGCTGGGACGATTCGGACTGGGGCGAGTACGGTCGCTATCAGTGCGTCGAGTCGGCTGGCGCCTGGGTTTTACACTATAGATCTGCTCTTTTCAGGCGAGATGAAGACCCCGCTGATGGGCATGTATCGGGTGGAACATGCGGGGGATTGGTACATCTACACCCAGTTTGAGCCTCTTGGAGCGCGTCTCGCGTTCCCATGTTTCGATGAACCACGCTTCAAGACGCCCTTTAAGATTTCGATCATTACTCAAAAGGGTGTCAGAGCATTCTCAAACGCACCCGTTGGTTCTGAGACGGTGCTTGATGGTGAGCGTGTAAAGCGAGATTTTCTCGAAACGCCGCCGATGCCAACCTACCTCGTAGCGCTGGCGGTCGGTCCCATCGATGTTGCCTCAAACGAGATGTCTCACCTAACGCGCGAAGACGGTACGACGCTGCCCATCCGCATCCTCACGCCCAGGGGTCGTCGCGATGATGCGAGGTCAGCGCTTGCACACGCAGCGGAGGTTGTCGCAAGCCAGGAGGCCTACTTCGGTACCCGATACCCTTATCGAAAGCTAGACCTTGTTGCTGTACCCGATTTTGGAGCTGGCGCGATGGAGAACGCTGGGCTCGTGACCTATAGAGATAGCCTTCTTCTTTTCGATAAGGCCAAAGCCCCAGAGTCGAGCTTTAGGCGCTATCTGAGTATTCACGCCCATGAGATCGCGCACATGTGGTTTGGCAACCTTGTGACCATGAAATGGTGGGATGACCTTTGGTTGAATGAGGCGTTTGCAACATGGTTTGCGGCTAAGACCGTCATGGACCTACGACCTGATTGGCAGACGCGATTCAGACGGCTCGATGGGGTCAGTAGCGTCATGTCCTCGGACAGCAAGAGTGAGACGCGCCGTATCCGCGAGCCGATCCGAACCGAGGGCGATGTGCGTGACGCTTTTGACGGCATCACCTACACGAAGGGAGCCGCTGTGCTCGACATGTTCGAGTCCCATGTCGGCGCTGAGGTGTTTCGGGCAGCGGTGCGAAAGTATCTGGATAAAGCGCGATGGAAAAACGCCACCTATAACGACCTACTCGGTGAGGTTGGTCGAGAGAGTGGCGACGCCGGCATCATAGAGTCGATGTCGACATATCTTGATCAGCCGGGTGTGCCACTTCTGACCTTTGACGTCGGTGCCTGTGCAGGCGGAAAGAGTTCGATAAAATTATCTCAGAAACGCTGGGCTCCCGTGGGGGGGCGCCCGCTCAGCGGTGGCGTATGGCATGTGCCATATTGCATTAAGTCGCTACCCGAAGACGCGCTCCATTGCGGTATCCTGAAGACACAGCAGGAGGCCATTAACGTGTCTGGATGTGGGCCTTTCCTGCCGAACGCGACCGCAAGAGGATACTACGTGTGGAAGGTCGCCGGCCAGGATGAGAAAGCCTTTCAGGTGGAGATGTCAAAGGCCGATTCACTGGTGCAAACCGCCGTCAGCCTAAACATGGCGAAGTTGCTGGCGAGCACCGATGTGTCGGTGGCGAGTATTCATAGTCAGGCCCAACGGCTGCTTGGACAATCTGAGCCGCGCTTGGTGCTGAGTGGCCTAAAGACGTTGGTCGCCATCGGTGGTTTGGTAGACGATTCACAGCGAGAGCGTTGGCGGCGCCATCTCGCGAAGGTGACAGCGCATCTCTTCGATAAGTATGGCCCCAATGCATCTGATGCGAAGACGAAAGTGCAACTCGATATCCGGCGTCGAATTCTGACCCTGCATGGTAACGCCGGCGATGTCCGTGTGCTCAAGTGGGCCGCTGGAGAGGTTGATGCGTTTCTCTCTGGGGCCAAATTCGATGCGGAGGCCATCAGTGTGGCCATGTGGGTGTTTGGCCGGATGAAGGGCGATGAAGCAAGCTTTAAGCGTTTCGAAGGTACGCTGCATCAGCGAACTGACGCTTTCGAGCGTGCACAGGTTCTCGTGGCTTTGCGGAATCACAGGTATCCAGGCAGCGTGCAACGCCTCATGGGGTTGTTCAAAGATGATCGAATCAAGCACAACGAGCGCAGTGGGGTTCTGTGGGGTCCAGCGCGCGATATGAAGACCCGTGATGAGGCTTGGTCCTGGGTGCGGAATCACTTGGACTTGATCCAGAAACGCCTGGGGAAGAGACGTATGTCTTGGCTTCCTTACTATGCGGCGAGCCATTGTAACGAGTCGGCGGCGAAAGAGACCGAGGCGCTCTTCAAGGACTCGGGCATTGAGGGTCTCGAGCGCCACCTTGCGAATGCGTTGGATACCTTCGGTCAATGCACCGCCAAGCGGAGCCACTACGCATTGGACGTTGAAAAGTTACTCTCCAAGTCCGATGTTCGGTAGTGTGTACGGTATGTCGGTGCACAGAGATGAGGCATAGCTCGTATGAACACTTGGAGCCACATTCGAAAATTCGGTTGGCTGCGAACGCTCTCCATGGCTGCCTGTGCGAGCATGCTCGGTTGCGTCATGGGGGTTGAGGCGCCGGAAATGGATGCTGATTTCGGGGCGGGTGACTTACTTGGCGGTACAGGGCGGCCGGGGAGCGATGGCGGTTTTGTTGACGCACGGCTGGTCGTTATGGACGCGATGTCTAATCCGATGCCTTGCCGGCCTGAGATTGAGAAGTGCAACGGCCAAGATGATGATTGCGATGGCGCGATCGATGAAGTGTTTTCATTGGGAGAGATGTGCGCTGTCACAATCGATGATTGTCCCATCGTCGGGCAAATCGCCTGTAATCCCCAGGATTCGACCCAGTCGTTATGTCAGACGCCGCCTGATGCGATGCCTGGCGACGAGGTGTGTAACGGTGTCGATGATGACTGCGATGGCGAGGTAGACGAAGGCCTGCCGCCTGATTGTTTAGCTTGCATGCCCGTCGATGAGGTCTGCAATCAGGCCGATGATGATTGCGATGGACTGGTGGATGAGGGCGCTCCCGCAGGCGACAACCCAGAGGCTTGCAACGGGATCGACGATGACTGCGATGGGGCTATCGATGAAGACGTGAATGCCGGACAGGCGGAAGAGCTATGCAACGGGCTCGACGATGATTGCGATGGTGACGTAGACGAAGGAGAGGCATGCCCCTGTCAGAGCGGAACCTTCGAGGGAACACGTTACCTCTTCTGTGGTCGCGCGAATGTGGCAACTGTCGCCGCATTTGCGGTCAAGGTGCCGTGGCAGGAAGCACGGAGCCTGTGTCAGCGTGTGGGAGGCGACCTTGTGACCGTCGACTCTGAGCCGCTCGATGTGTGGTTGTTTCAGCAAGCGGACCAGCGTGGTTTTGACGAGACTTGGTTTGGTATGAACGATATCCAAAACGAGGGCCAGTGGGTTTGGTTGGACGGCGAGATGATGCCGTTTACCGATTGGGATAGCGGTGAGCCTAACGACGGTGGCGATGGCGAAGACTGCGGAATTATGCATATTCAAAGCCGCCGGGGACGATGGGATGATCGGCCATGCGGCCGGAATTATCATTACATCTGTGAGCTCTGACAGGGCCGAACTTAGCTGCGTACTTTGCGCACGGGAGATGAGAGACGAATGAAGCGTATAGTGACCCTGGGCCTGCTCGGGCTGCTGTTCACCGGCTGCCTTACAAAGACTGGAGGTGGGATTGACTCGCCAAGTCGGCCTGAAGGGCCAGGGGGTAGCGATGTTGGATTGATCGCTGATGCCTCACTCGCAAGTGATGCGACACCGACGCCTGCGGACGCATTCCGGACTGAGCCTTTTTGCGGAGACAAATTTTGCAACGGCGAGGAGACGTGTGAGACCTGCGTGCCAGACTGTGGTGAATGCCCGGCGTCTTGCGGCGACGGCACGTGCAGCGCCAATGAGAGCTGCCGGCGCTGTCCATCGGATTGTGGGGCCTGTGACCCCTGCGGTGATGGGCGATGTGCCGATGATGAGACGTGTTCGACGTGTCCACAGGATTGTGGGCGTTGTCAAACCTGCGGCGACGGCGTCTGCTCCGACAATGAGTCATGCAGTTCGTGTGTTGTCGACTGTGGCTTCTGTGAAGGTTGTGGCAACGACATCTGTGATGATGGAGAGAGTTGTAGTGACTGCCCCGAAGATTGCGGCGTCTGTGTCACCTGCGGCGACGGCTTCTGCCGCAGTGGTGATGGTGAGGATTGCGCGACGTGTCCCGCTGATTGCGATGTGTGCCCGAGCTGCGGAGACGGCGCTTGCGACCCCGACACGGAAAGCTGCTTTCAGTGCCCAGAAGATTGCGGTGCGTGTGCGGGCTGTGGTGATCGGGTTTGTTCAGGCGCGGAGAACTGTGCGAGTTGCCAACAAGATTGTGGCGTCTGCTCCGTTTGCGGCAACGGTGTCTGCGAAGATGACGAATTCGAATCATGTGTTAACTGCCCGGCTGATTGCGGCCAGTGTCCGGTGGCGAGCTGTCGTGAGATCGTGAACTGCGTATTTGGCTGCTTCGATTTGAGGCAGCGGCCACCGAATATCAGTCTCGCTTGTGTCGGCGAATGCACGGCCCGTGGCTGCGCAGACGTGCAGTTCTTTGTGGATGAGGTTGTGTCCTGCGCCATCGGCACCATCTCGGGCGGCGGAGGGCGCGGCGGCATCCAGAGTATCTTTGTCGAATGCTCAGATGCCCTTCAGGCCTGCTATCAAGTCAGCTGTCCTCCAGCGCCGTAGGCAAGTGGCATCAGTCGGCGCTCTTCATGGGGCTGCCTGTTTAAATGATGTTTGCATCCAGGCCCTAAAAGTGAGACACCGTGAACCGAGGGAACGGGTGTGTGAAGGGCGCTTCTAGGTATGGAATGGATCACCAATTACATCGCCGAGTTTAATTATTTTGCTGTTGCCCTTGTGCTGTTTTTAGCCGGGCTTGGCTTTCCGATTCCCGAGGATATCCCACTGATTTACGGTGGGGTGATGGCCAGCCAAGGGCTCATGAACGCGTGGATCCATGGTGTCGTCAGCATTGTCTTTATTCTTGTGGGAGATTACTGCCTCTACAGGATTGGACGTCGGATTGGTGATAGCGCTGAAGCCCCCGGATTTGTCCAGAAAGTGCTGACGCCCGCTGCTAAAGAAAAAGTAAACGGTATGTTTGAGCGCTTTGGCTCATGGGCCGTATTCTTTGGTCGCTTTGTCGCAGGCATTCGAGCGGTGGTATTCCTCACGGCGGGCATGTCACGTTTTCCTGTATGGAAATTTCTTCTCCTCGACTTGCTCGCGGCGCTGCTCTCAGTACCATTATGGATATACCTCGGTTTGTGGGCTGGCGAGAATTGGGAGGTCTTCCTCGAGAAGGCGAAGGTCTACAATATGTGGTTGATCGCCGGGCTCGCAGTGGTCGGTATCGCTGCCTATTTTATTGTAAAGCGCCGCAAAGCAAATGCGAGCGATTGAGTCGATTCAGGCGCGCTTGAAACACCGCCTCGAGGAGGTCTAATCGATGGGTAGCCATCTATCAGATCTAGAACAACAACAAGCAAATTTGGTGGGCGTCCAGCTGGCTGATTTTAGGGCGGCCAATCTATTTCAGTTGGTCGCCGAGCAGCTGCCAGTAGGGCACTCTGTCTTAGACGTAGGCTGCGGCGCGGGCGGACTTGTTGCGTTTTTGAACTTAGCGGGCGTGGATGCGCGCGGCATCGACACAAGCGCCGCAACCGTTGACGCCGTACGCGGGTATTATGAGGCGCTCGGGGTCGATCAGACTAGGGTGAGGCAAGCCACGGCTGACCAGCTGATTCAAGACGGTGAACGGTTTGATTCCGTCGTGTGCATGGATTGCTTGGAGCACGTCGAGGATGACCAGCAGCTCTTTGATGAACTGGTAGCGCTTGTCAAACCAGGCGGTAAGCTCATCATCACCGTGCCCGCGCTCATGGCGCTGTATGGGGAGCGGGATGAGCGAATCGGCCATTTTCGGCGTTACGAAAAGCGCGAACTCGCACGTCTAGTGGAAGGCCGTGCTTTGACCATCGAGTCTCTTCGTTTTTGGAATATACTCGGGGTTGCGCCGACCTATATCTCACAGAAAATACTGGGGCGGAATGTAGACGAGGGCTTTCGCTACGGCCAAGTGACTCTCAGAAAACGCGTGATGCGTTACGGTCTCAACCTCTGGTTTCGCCACTTAGAGAATCGTATCCGGCCACCCATCGGGATGACGCTGTTCATGGTTCTCTCGAAGGCGCCCGAGCCTGCTTGAGCCGTTTCTTTTTTTTTGCGCCTTTGCGTTCGAGCAAGGGACGCAACATACGTCTGATGGATGGGAACAGGTACCCGACCGTGGTGAGGTAACGCGTCCTTTGTGGCACACAGATCTCGTCACCGCCTTGCTTGTAGCAGTGGAAGATGGCACTCGCGACGCGCTCCGGCTTTACGACCGGTTGAGAGAAGGTGATGTCAGAGACGGAGTCGATATGGTTCATGATGAACTGTGTATCTACAGGGCCTGGAGACACACACGACACGCGGACGCCCGCCGCTCGCAATTCATCTCCAAGTGCGAGTGACCATGCACGCAGCCCAAATTTTGTGGCGCCGTAGGTGGCCGAACCTGGTACCGGTAGTCGACCCGCAAGGCTGGCAACGTTAATGATGTGGCCATGGCTCTTCAGCAAGAGGTCAAGCAAGACTCGGGTCAGATAGATCGGCGCCTCCAGGTTGACTGCGACCATCCTTGCGGCATCAACCGCATCGATGTGGGCGAAGGGCCCACGCTCATGAAAACCGGCATTGTTGACCAAGGCGTCCAGCCGGCCATAGGTTGTATCAATATGCGCAGCGATGCGATCTAAATCATCACGGCATCCGATATCGGCGGATATGGTGTCAACACGTACGCCGAGGGTGTCTCGCGCGGCTTGTAGCCTGCCTCGGTCGCGACCGATCAGAATCAAGTATGCACCGGCCGCATGGAAGCGCTTGGCGGCCTCAAGTCCAATGCCTGCGCTGCCGCCCGTGATCAGAACGATCGGTGGATGCCGTCCGTCATCGCCCATGGCTAATCTCGTCTGCTCAGTCACAGCGCGTCAGTCTCCCATCCACAGCCGACACCGAAAAAGTCAGGCTGCGCATTGGTCAGCGCTTCGAGCCAATACTTGGTCCAATCTGTTGCGCGTAATGC
>JBMHDS010000032.1:0-18248 GCA_049889275.1 Bradymonadia bacterium
ATAGAGACATGTCTACCTGTGCGACAGCTGGTCGGCCGAGTCTTGTTCCACCGCGATGAGCTGGTGGAGCTGGTCCGTCGCTACTACCGGCGCGATCTGTCCCTCGCGATCCCCGATATCGCCTCGGATCTATTCTGGCCCATCGAGATCTTTGACGAAGACGAACACTGTCTACGGGCGTGGGAACTCGAACGCATTCGCGATTTTATGGGTATTTTAGAATCGGCTTGCGGCCAGTGTCGCGACGCCGCCGACAGCGGCCTCGGCACCGACTCGATTCTGCCGACGCCACAGAGTGATGCGGCCTTACCATGATACGTATCCTCTTACTTTGCCTGGCGGCCAGCGCCTGCAGTCGTTCCAAATTGGTCGAGATACCACCGGACCCGCCGCCTCCTCGCGACGACCGCATCACGATCAAAGGGGATTTTTGCACTCGCTCACCCGGTGAGCTGGCGTTTCCATTGCGTGTTCTCTTCGTTGTCGACGTATCGGACAGTATGGCGGTAACAGACCCACCCGACGAAGAAACCGGCGAGAGCAGGCGCGTCACGGCTGTACGCGCAGCGTGGACGGAAATTCTCGAAGATAACCCGTTTGCTAAAATCGGCATCCTGCCCTTCTCGAGTAATGCACAGTCTCGCACCACCGTTCTCGGCGAGAATGGGCTACCCGTCTCATATTTCACTCGAGACGAAGACACCCTCGAGACCGCAACGCTGGCGCTTCAAGAGACGGAGCGTACAACGAACTATCTGAACGCCCTAGACGAATCGTATTTCGAGATGCGGACAGAGATGCGGGAAGCGAACGAAGAAGACCGGCAACGCAGTCGCTATGTGGTGATCTTCTTGTCAGATGGTCTGCCCGATGACGGCGGCACGACGGGCAGACAACGCCAAGGAGAAGCGATCACCGAAACCATACGCCGCATGCGTGACCTGAAGAACATCTTCGGTGTGCGAGAGATCGTGTTTCACACCGCATACCTCGCGAGCGACCAGGGCTCGCTCGCGGATGCACCCGCCGAGGCCTTGCTCACCCGAATGTCAGACGCTGGCGGTGGCACTTTCCGAAGTTTCGCGAGCGGTGAAGGGCTCGACTTTTTGCAGTTGGCCTCATCGAGTTTAAAACGCCTGTTCAATCTGGCATCTCTCGTTGTTTTTAACGGTCAAATGGTTCGTGATAAGGGGCAAATCCCTGACTCGAGCATCCCTTGGTTCGACACAGGGGCCTACAAAGACTTAGCTGCCAACGATGTGATCGACTGCTCCGACCCACTGATCGACACAGATGGCGATGGACTCGCAGATCTGATCGAAGAGCGCATCGGAACGGATCCGCTCGACCCGGACACCGATGGTGATGGCTTACGGGACCGAATTGAATGGAACCTCGCGATCTCTGGGCTTGACCCGCTCGATCCCACCGATTCAGGCTGCTATACCCCGCGCACGGTCTCAGAGGAGCCCGATTGCACCGATACAGACGAAGACGGGCTCTGCGACTGCAACACAGATGACAACGGGCGTTGTGTCTACCTCGATGATGATGGCGACGGACTGAACAATTGTGAAGAAGTCTTTATCGGGACGAGCCAGAGCAGCGTAGATACAGACGTTGACGGGATACCCGACCCGGTCGAATATCGATTCCAGACCGACGCTGTACGCCGCGATGATATCGGCGACTTGGATTGGGATCTGACCCCAAATGGTGTGGAGCTTCGTACAGGTGGCAACCCGCAGTGCGATGATGCGGATGTACGCAGCCGCGTTGCCTACGATTATCAGATCCGAGAGCAGCCGGTGGGTGGCGAGACCACCTGCTACAGTTTTCGCGTTGGTGGCGTCACCCTTCTACCAACCCGCGATGAGGAAGCCCTGGGCGGACTCGGCCGTGGGCGCAACCGCATTCTCGTTTTCGCGGGTGAGCAGTCCTTCGATGAGCCGAATACGTTTGCCGGATGGCGAATCGCTTGCCTCGAAGGGGCCTACTCGGAAGAATTTGACCGCAAAACACCACTGTCAGGTGTTGTGAACTTAAAGGATGAAGACTTTGTACCCGCTGAAGAGTTCGATCCGTCTCAGTGCGTTAATCGTCCTTAGCAGCTTAGCCATAAGCTGCGGGTCGGAGCCCGAAACGAACCAAGACGAACCAGCGCCCGATGTTGGCATGCCTGGGCCTACTTGCGACTTCGACCGCTCCGAGGACGTCGCCAGCGCTGTTTCGCTTGCGGTCGGCCAAGACGTCGAAGGTTTCGTCTGCCCTGTGGAGGACCAGGACTGGTATCGCTTCAGCACAGGCACCGACCCGAGGGTCACCATTCGGCTCGAGATGACATCGGCGATATCGCCCGTCAGCCCGACGTATGGCGTTGTGGATGCAGACGGCGTCGCTGTCGCGACAGGCTTGAATCGAGCAGGCGTCGCGAGCGGCACCCACTGTGTCACGCCGGGCGAGCACGCGCTCTTCGTGCGCGATTCCAGCAACGCTTATCAAGACCTTCGAAATGCATATCGGCTCATGGTCGAGACTGGACCCGAGCCGGACGAACACGAGCCAAATGGTGAACGAGATGCCGCAACACCCCTCGCACCGGACATTGCTAAAACAGGATATCTCGCCTGTGACGGTGATGAAGATTGGTATCGGCTAGAGGTACCGGGACGATTCATAATGAATCTGTCCCTCACGATGCCCATTACCCAGACTCAACCGACGCTGGAGCTTTTTGATGCCGAGGGCGAACTCATTCAGCAGCTGAGCAACCTCGCCGCTGCACGCGAAGAGACACAAATCGTTGAAACGGTGCCCATTACGGCGGCCGGCACGTATTTTCTCCGAGTGCGAAGCGCCGCAGCAAATCGCGCTGATGCAGACAATGCATATACCGTACGTTTTTCGCTCACAGAAGATATTGACACCAATGAACCCAATGATGATGCCGAAGACGCCACCGTGTTGGACGCGTCGCTGTGCGGAGATTCGTGGACGGAATGGCAGGAGCGCGAGGGTACTTTTGGTGTCGCCGGAGATGTGGACTGGTTCAGGTTCGATCTAGAAGGATGTAGCCCCGGCCTACTCGAAGCCGAGGTTATCTTCGATCCAACAGGCCTCTCGGACGAGGCTGCCCGTAAGATTCAGGCAGCTGTGGCCATGGTCCGCGTCCACGAGCCCTCCCCATGTGAACAGGATGCAGAGTGCCTTGGGTTAAACACGGAATGCCAAAATGGGTGGGGTTGTGCTGGTTACGGAAATCAGTGTATCGGCGGACAATGTGCGGGCGTCGGCGAATGTCTACCGGGTGGCCGATGTGGTGCGTTACAAGTGCAGAGGTCGTTCAACCCATCTACGCCTGCGAATGACGACGGCTCCCCTGCCCCGAACCGGGCTTTCATATCAGCCCCCATTTTCGGCGATGACACACTATTCCTCAGAGTGAGTGATTTCGGTGGAGACGGTTCATCACCAAGTAATCGCTACGTGCTTAGGGTCAGAACACGTGCTGAAACTGACCTCAACGAGCCGTCCAATGTATACATGCCCGAATCAATGCGGAGCAATCAGCCCATTGGCCTCAATCGAGCCATCGCTGTAAGAGAGCGCGTCGTGCCGGTACATCTATGCGGGGTCGAACCCGAAGATCCGTGCTTGGAGATGCAGCCTCAGTGCAACAACCAAATCGATGACGACGGCGACGGCCAAACCGACTACCCAAACGATCCTGGCTGTACATCCTGGACTGACGACACCGAGCCCGATCCACAAAACACGCCACGATGCGCCAACGAAGAAGACGACGACTTCGACGGACTCATCGATTATCCGGCCGACCCCGACTGCATATCGGCGAGCGCCCGACGAGAGGACAATCCAAGTTGTCCGGGTGGAATTGAAGTCAGACGCATTGGCGATGACGAGACGCGCGTCGAAGGCGAGCTCGATCCAGTCAGCCAGTTCGCGGGCTCCTGTGGTGGCCAAGGCGGGCGAGAGCGTGTCTATGCATTGCGCATCAGTTACCCCTCACAAGTCACGGTGAATCTGGATGCTGCATTTGACGGCATCGTCTACAGCCTGTTCGATTGCAGCCCCGACGCGCAAGAGCTCGGCTGCGCCGGGAATCGAGAAGACCTTGTGCTCAACTACGATGGCCCCGGCACATACTTTATCGTGGTTGATTCTCAAGACGGCGCAGGTCAATTCACCCTCAACATAGAACGTCGAGTGACCATTGAACTGTGTGAGGGCGTGCAAAAAGGATTGCCCGATGGCGGTGTGCCCGAAGCCGATAGCGGACTCGATGCTGGCCTCGATGCGAACCTGGATGCGGGTATCGCAGCGCCGGCTCACGATGCAGGCCTAGATGCACGCGTCGACCTCGCAACACCGGACGCAAACCAAGGCGTGGCAGACGATGCGCGCGTCAGCCCTCGCGACGCCGGCCAAAGCGATGCGGGTGGTTCGGTTGAACGCGATGCGGGCGTTCAGGCCGATAGCGCGCTGATTGCGGACAGCGGCAGAGCTGATATGGCGTCGGAGGACGCCGCTGTGCTGGCCGATGCCAATATGTCAGAGATGCCCGATATGGGCACGCCACCGCTTAATTTCGTTAATCATTGCTGTGGAACCGAAGAAAGTGACTGGATCGAGGGCAGTATTTCCTATGAGCATGACCAAGATTGGTATGCTTACCGACACCCGTGTCCCGGTGAAGACTGCATGGTCAGGATCGTATTTCAACTGGATGGCGGCAAAGTGGACCACCTCATGCAGGTCTATACGGGTACGAACCTCTGGTTTGACACCGTGATGCCTGTCCAAGAGTTGCCGATGCATCCTGCATCAACGGGCCGTTTTGGTGGCCTTGAGGCCGGTGACCAATGCTTTTACGCGTTCGCAGGCCATGGTGACGGTCCCGATTATCTATACGCTTTGTCGATTAGAGACCTGTTACCCGTACGCGATTGGGACCCCGACCAGAAATACCGATTCTGCGTCGAAAAGATCGCTGATGGTTGTCATGAGCCGCCATGTCGACGAGTTGAGGTCGATGAAGAAACGGAGGAATGTAGTGCGCGTTAACCCTAAAGTGCTGTCGATCTGCTCAAGCCTGCTCGTTTTCTTCGGCTGTGGTGGTGATGGAGGCACCGAGTCCGCCGATCCGGCTCAGATGGACATGTCTGTGCCTGCCCGAATGGATCGTGGAACCCCACCCGATAGGAGTAACCCATGGACGACCGGCACCGTAGAATCGGGTGGAACCGGTCAGCAGCCGAGCTTAGCGGTCGCGGGCAATGGCGTTATCGGTGTCACTTATTTTGGCACGAGCGGCACCAGCGGCGAGCCCTGTACTGAGGTTGGCGATGAGGCGGGCGTGCCGAACAAGACAACATGGACACTCCGATACGCAACGTTCAGCGGTGGCGATTGGCGTGCCGAAACCATACATGAGCCACTTCTGGTTGGCACGCCTGTCGGCGCAAGTCTCGCTTTTGACGCAGACCACACCCCGCATGTCGCCACCATGACTGGCGAGCCCATCGAACTCCTTCGATACTGTGGCGCCAATGATGTCGGACTTTTGACCCCGGACACCGATGGCTGGGCCTTAGAGACCGTTGTCGCGGAGAGCAACGAAGCGATGAGCGGAATGCCCGCAAGTGACTTCGGCTCGGTGGTCGGTTACTGGCCTGGACTCGCGTTTGATCGCACCGGCCAGCCGGCAATCGCGTATCGGGATGTCCACGGTGGCGGCCTGCAAGGTGACGACCTGACGCGTGCAGACATGGAATTTGCGTGGCGCCGCGACGGTGGTTGGGAGAACTTCGCTGTGGATGTCGGCGAGGGGGCTGGAGACTTTAATCAAGTTGCCTTCGATACAGAAAACCAGCCGGTGATATTGTACTCAAACCCAGTGGAGCAACAGTCCGCTGACCAACTCGGTCTTTGGGTCACCCGCTCCACGGATGGGGGGGAGAGTTGGGAGAAGACCCGTCTCTACGAAGGAAAAACGTCAGAGCGGCCGAGTATGGCTGTCCACCCGGAGAGTGGGGACATTTGGATCGCCTTCTTTAACGTTGAAGACGGGCGTCCATACGTCGCGCATTGGACCGCGGGGACGGCTTTTTCCGAATGGAGTCTAACAGCACTCGGTGACGCCCGCTTCGTGGAGGGAGAGCACCCCTCGATCGCTATCGATGAGAGCGGTTTCGTCGCCGTGGTCTGGTATCGGTGTTTGCGTGTTGGACGCGGCACAACGTGCGATCCGCAAGATGACGCCGTCGTGTTCGCGTGGTTTGTGGACGATGAGTGGCTCACCGAGGTGATCGACAACGGAGAGATGGGCTTGTGCGGCCGCTACCCGAA
Organism: Bradymonadia bacterium; assembly: GCA_049889275.1. GTDB lineage: Bacteria > Myxococcota_A > Bradymonadia > UBA7976 > UBA1532 > UBA1532. The sequence continues at coordinate 6,370 of JBMHDS010000032.1, forward strand.
CCTCAAGTTTGGCGCAGATAACAAAGCCATCGTTGTTTACCAATGTGCTGTCCGAAGCGGTGACAGCTTCGAGTTCGAGCTTCGCTATGCCCGTCGGGATGCACTTCGATGACCTGGTGGCGCTTGTTTCTGGTGGTGGGTTTACTCGGCTGCGGCGCAGCTGAGGAGGAGACGAAACTGCAAGGGAGCGTGGGTCGAGTCTACTCGCTCGAGCATGATTCGGTCCGAGCCCTTCTGTCTGCAAATGAGCTCGCAGTACAGTTCATCGACGATGGCGCTGTCATCGTTCAGGTCGTTCTCGATAGAACGCGAGTCAGTGAAATTACGCCTGGTAACTACGACCTCGCCACGGATGGTCTGGTGGTGGGTTCGCGCGAAGATCGTCCCCTACCCGACTTTGTCTCCGGGACACTCGAGCTCACCCAGTTCGCACCCGATGACGGCGCAAGCATCTCCGGTGAATTCGGCGCAACTCTGGCTACGGATGAAAACAACTATTCAGTCTACGGTCGTTTCGACACCACGCTCACCATCGTGCCCTAAGGTGCGCCACCATCCACTGCTGTCGCAGCATCGAGGGCACCACCATCGGGGATGATATCCGATGGCAAGCTCGCCTCTCCTTCTAGCCCACACGAATAAACTGCGACCTTGAATTCGCCATCCTGAGTGAGTGCAGTGAGAGTGCGGTCGACATAAGTGGCGGCGATGACAGTTGAACCGAATTCAACCTGCTGATAGAGGCCGGGGTTGTCCAAATCAGACGCATCATAGACGTTCAAGACACCATCGCCTGTAACAGCTAGGGCCGTCGCAGGATCCGAAGCGTGTAATCGAACAATATTGTCTTGCCGAACGAGCCGACTGGTTCGACGCAAGTCCTCCTGCGTCGCCTTGAAGAAGCCAATTCCCGTTCCCGCCTCATCGGCGACCACAAGCTGACCCGAACCACTCAGATGATCGATACGTCCCGACGTCTCGAGCGTTTCCTCCTGCAAGATCGGCGTCGTTGGGTCCGCGATGTTCACAACGGATATGCCAAGCAAGCCATCTGCGACCGCGAGTCTATCTTCAATGCGGAGCAGCTCATTGGCTCGGCCGAGCGTGTCGGTACGCCCCACCCGCATCGGGAAGATCCCATTGCCGAGGTCCACGATCTCGATTCCCTTAGAGTAGAGGGCCAACGCGACAGTTTGCTCGCCGAGCGACAAGATGTCCCGAACTTCGTCACTCGACCGATATTCGCCAACCCGTCGCCCGGTCGAGTCAACGATGTAGATCCAACGCCCTGAGCGAATCACGACGCCCCCATCGAAATAGTGCGCGCCGGCATGGGGCGCTTCGTCTTCAGCACGCGCATAATCGAGAAGCTTTCTGGGTGGAATACTGCCAACATCCCAGGCCTGCGTGCCGAGTTCGCCGCGCGCGATGTACAAAAGATCACCAGAACGCTCGAATGCAACCACACCTTCAGGTGCATCCATCACCCTCTCGATTTCAAATTGTCCCTCGATCCTCTCGTATGCACAGCGGCCGTCCAAACATTTATCGGTGGTACAGCTTGAATCATCTCGGCAATCTTCATCTGCTTGGCAGGCTGCAGGCCCGAGGTCTATCGCGCCGTCTGTGACACTTTGATCGAGGGCCGCATCGACCGCATCATCAGGCTCCGAGTCGGCCGCTGTCTCGCAACCAAGGGCCAGGCAAACTGTCAGAACACAGACAAAATAAAAAGAGGGGTTCGGCATAGCTCAGACTTTGTTTATACTCGGTTCGTTCAATCACAAAAGAGACTATATGATGCTTCAGCGATTGTTGCTAACGCTATCTATTTTACTGCCGATCTCCGCTGCTGCTGAGTCTGTTTTGCCTTCGCTCGCAGTGCAAAATCGACGTTACACGCAAACCCATGAGTTTTCTGCATTCGTGGGTCATCTACCAATGGATGCGTTTACCAAGGGCGTGACAGCGAGTGGCTCGTATACGCTTCACTTCAATGACTTGTTCGCGTGGGAAGTCGCGCAGTTCTTTTACAGCTTTGGCGTCGATACCGACCTTGAGAACGAGTTGCTCGCGTTCGACCTGAAGCCCACGCCATTTGAACGCGTCGAGCAATACGTCACAAGCAATGTCCTATTCAAGCCCCTCTACTGGAAGGGCGCCTGGTTGAACGACGCGCTTGGATATGGCGAATTCTTTTTGTCGGCCGGTGGTGGTTACGGGTGGCTCACGCGCACTCAGAGGCCCGTCTTGAGCGGTGGACTCGGATTCCGAGTCTATCTTCATGAGCACGTATCGGTGCGGTTTGATCTGCGCGACGTCGCCTTTATCGGTGAAACCGACACGCAAAATGAGCTCTGGCTTGGCCTCGGTCTGTCGCTCTCACCATGATGCGCACACTACTCACACTCCATTGTCTCATCGTGCTCGGCTGTGCGGGTGCGATCCCGCAGAACAGAGAGCTTGCGTTCACGTATGCCGTAGACCAATTGCAAGCAGGACGGGCTGCCGCCGCCGCGAACGCGGCGTGGAGCTATCTGCAAGGTGCGACCACCGAGGACCCACGCTATGACCGCGCTCAGCGCTTACTCGCACGGGCCTCACAAGACCTCGGCTTAACCTACGCCTCTGCGCAATGGTTTCTTGATATCGCGCAGGGACGCAGAGACCCAGAACTCTTGGCGGAGGCGATTCGCGGCCTGCAGACCATTATCGAGTCCGGCGCCTTCGACGAAGACGCTTTGGTCGATGGCTACCTCGCTTCGGCCGAAGTTGTCGGCCTCCCGTCTGAGCTGCAAGCCTTCGTCAGCTACCACCAGGGCCTTCGCGATGCCAGGCTCTTCGAGAAGCGCTGGTCCAAGGACCACTTTGCTGCCATTAAGGCTGGCAGTGCCTATCGGGCCGATGCTCTGTACGTCGGCGCCGTTGAGCTGGTGTCCAAACGCAACATCAAAGGCTCGATTGAAAAGCTCCTCGAGCTCGAGGGCATGACACCGATTCGGCCCAAGCTCCTCACTCAAATTCGCCGGAGTTTAGCGAGACTGTACAGCTCTCAGAAGGCTCACGACGAAGCGCTCAAACGATACGAGCTGCTGCGTGAAGCGGCCCCTGGCGACCCCGAGCTCCTCCTAGAGATGGCCTGGGTACACTATGAACGTGGCGACGTACGCCGGGCATTGGGCTTATTGCTGGCCTTGGATGCGCCCGTCTACGCGGACCTCATCGCACCTGATCGGTTCTTGCTCGAGGCCCTCGCGCTCAGGCGTCTCTGCCAGTTTGGTCCGGCGCGCCAAGCCGCAACACGACTGCGTGCGAAACACGGCAAGGCGCTCGACGACCTCTACGCCGGCGTACAAGCGCTGAACTCAAAGGCCTTGCGCCTAGCGGCCCAGCGGCGAACTGCCTTGAAGACAAAAAGTGCCTTCTTTCAACGCATTCAACGTGAAGCGAAGCAACTTTCGGATTTCGACTTTACGCCTGCCCTGGCTAACCATTTAACCGCTATGTATAGGCGCGGACGCATGGAAGCACGCCGTGGCCTCGAGACCTCACTCACCGGTGAGATCGACGCGCTCGCAGAAGAGCTCCTCGCAGCCGAAGAAGGCGTCAACCTGATCCTCCATGAACTCGGTGTTGGTCTGTTGCGAGGACGTTCCCGTTCGGCAGGCCCCCCGCTCTACCCGGCACCAGTCGTGACAACGGGCAATCGAAAAGCTTTCTTCAAATTCCAAGGTGAATTTTGGACCGATGAACTCGACGACCTGATCGTCGTTGGGGAGGACCGATGTATCGAATAGTATCAACATTGCTCCTATGTCTAATCGCCGCCTGCACGGTCCCCAACACTGAGCTCAGGGACCAGCCTCAAGTCGAGAGACTGCGGATTCAAATCAGCAAGGCGCGAAATGCGATCACGGAGACCCGACGCGCCATCGCCGAAGCCCGTGGCGCGCCGTACGTGACCGAGCTCTACGTCCGCCTCGCAGAACTGCTCGGCGATGAAGCTCGATACCACTACCAAGTTGCTTATGAGCGTGAGCAACGCTCCGGCAAATCTCTGCACGTACCACAGGTACGGTTCCTAAAGGAGCAAGCGCTTGGCATTTACAACCAAGTCTTAGAGACTGCGCCACAAAGCCCCTTGGTTCCACGTGTCTTGTTTAACATGGGTCAGGAGCATCGCGAACTCGGCAATTACGACAAGATGCGCGCCGTGCTTGAGCGGCTCGTTGCAAACCACCAGGGCACCCCCCTCCGACAGGAAGCCCTTCTCATTTTAGGTGACGACCGTTTTGACCGCAGCGAGCTGAAGGAAGCCGGAAAATACTACGGCATGATGCTTGAGGGTGGCTTCAATCGCATGACAGGCCTGGGGCATTACAAATACGCCTGGGTCCAGGTCAACGAGGCAAACTGCAAAAAAGCGCTCAAACACTTCCGCGAGGCCATCCTCGCCTCCGAAAAATGGTTTGGCGCTGGTGGCCAGAGCACGGCAGAGCCCGGCACCCAGTCCAACCTGGATGTGCGCCGCGAGGCGCTGGTGGACTTGGTCTATTGCTACACCCAAGAACACAAAGACAAGAATGCCATCAAATTCCTAAAGGGATTGGCTTACAGCCGAGGTGCCTACGTCGCTGCGCTTGAGAGACTTGCCGACCGATTAGGCACCCTCGATGCCGCAGCCGGCGCCCTGCTCGCCGGGCGTGAACTCCTTGTCCTCGGAGCGGACTCAGACAAGCGCATTGAGGATGGCCGTATGCTTTATGCCGCGATCCAAAAGACAAAGAACTTCAACAAGGTTGGCTCAGACGCAGGGCTCATCGCACGCGCCTTCCTTCGACAAATCCGAAGGCCCACGGGCGCAGCTGAGACGCGCGAGAGGCTCGAAGCAGAACTAGAAACGATGATCGCCAACTTAGGTATCCTTGCGCAGAAAAGTCTGAACAAACTACCGAAGAACTCGGACGCACGTTTACGGTTAGCGCGGCAGATATCTCAAGCCTATGAACTGCATGTCCGCACTTTCCCCGACAGTACTCAACGGCCAAGTATCTTGGCTAATCTGGTTGATGTGCAGGTGGCCGCGGGGCTGAACTTTGACGCAGGGCGCAGTGCAGTAGAACTCGCAGAGGTACTCAAGACCGGCAACGAACGCGACAACGCATGGTATGACGCTCTCGTTAACTTTCAAGCTGCATTGAAAGGCAGTTCAACGCGCATGCAGCGGGTCGTTGCGCGCGCTGGTCTCAGAAAAGCCGGAAAAGCATTGCTCGCCCGCTCGATTCAACCGGACCGGGCTCGCCGCGTAAAGTTTGCGGTTGCGCAATCCGATTACGATGAGGGCCGCTATCGAGTCGCCATCGACCGACTTAACGCTGTGGCATTCGAGTATCCAGCCACACCTGAGGGAAACACCGCAGTCAACTTGGTGCTCGATTCGTACAAGACCGCGAATGACTATCTAGGTCTCATCAGGGCCGGCCACCGTTTCATGGCCAAAACGAGCCCTATACAGTCGAGCATCAAGGCCGAGATAGCACCCATCGTCAAGAGCGCCGAACAGTTCCAGCTTGACGAGCTTGCTCTTGCGGCGGCCGGTGTAGACGGCGGCGACGTCACCGGCGACCTCGAGAAGTTTGCTTCAGCCTATGAAGGAACAGCCTTGGGAGAACGCGCCGTCATCAACGCCTTGCTCGCCGCCCGTGCTGCCGGTGATAGCAAGACCCTTTATCGGTTGGCATCGGAGTTTGAAACCAAGTACTCAAAATCCGCACAGCTGTCAGCAATCCGGTCCACGGTCGCGCGCGCAGCTGCGTCACGCTATGAGCTCGACCAAGCTGTGAAGTACTTCGAAAAGGCCGCACGCGCACCGGGCGCGCAACGTGTGCAACTGTATGTCGCAGCCGGGCAGTTAAAGGAGCAGCTGGGCGATATCGATGGTGCCCGAGATACATTCAGAGCCGCTCTCAAGGCTTCCGACAGCAGCGCTGCACGGGGCCTAGCCGTCCTCCCCTTGGTCAAGCTACTGGAGCGCAACGGTCAGCATAAGACCATCGTGAGCACGGTAGCCCCGCTCGGTGACGACGCAAGTCCTGAGACGCTCGCGTATTTGGGCATCGCGCAAATACAGAGCGGGCAGCCAGATGAAGGCGAAGCCACACTGCAGCGTGTCTTGGATGGTGGCACGACCGTCTCCACCGAGGCTCGCGCGCGCGCTCATTTTGGACAAGCAGAGGTCTTTCTCAAAGCGCTAGAGAGTTTTGAGCCGGGTGAAGATTTAGAGACCATTCAAGAGCTCGTCACGCTCCTTGAAGTCACAGAACAAGCATATCTCAAGGCTGCCAGAGAGGGTGATCCAAGTTATACAGCCGCTGCATTTGCGCGACTCGCGGTTGTCTCATCGGCCACAGCGAAAAGGATGAAGACCATCAAAATACCAACCGGCACGGATCCTCAAATGGCGAAGGCTTTACAACAAGGCTTCGCGCAAAGAGCCGTCATCCTCGAGAAGCAAGCCAAAGAAGCTCTCCTCGGCTGTGCTGAACAGGGATGGATTCACTATAACTTCAACCCGTTGGTACGCGAATGTCTCATGGGCAAACTGCCGAAATCTGCTGCAGTTTCATTCGACAAGCTGAAACCTCGCAAAGCTGCCAAGGATAACGGGACGCTTGAGTCTCTCCGTGTGCGACTATCGAAGAACGCAGAAGATCTGGACGCTCTTCGCGCCATTGGGGAGAATCTACTGGCGTCGCGCGACTACCACGCGGCGCGCCTCGCCTTCGCACGTGCCGGACAAATTGGTGGCGGCCCTATCGAAGCAAACTTACTGGGAATCGCGAGTTTGCGTGCCGGGGATACCACTGGCGCGTTAGACGCTTTTGCTCGCGCAGCTGCCGGTGGGCTTACCGTGGGAAAGTCAAACTTGATATCGACCTTTAAGACGCTTGGTATGACGGCAGCAGCTGGGGAAGCGGCGAAGCGATACACCGGCGGACAGAGTGGCGGAATGCCCTTGAACAAGGCGAAATGAGATGAAGATGAGTCGATTGATACAACTGTCTTTTTTGATGTCGCTGTCCCTTGGCTGCTCTGGGTTACAGGTGGATCGCCTCTCACTGACAGATCCGCGCTTACCGGTGGACGCACGCCGTTGGGTCGCCGATGCCGAAGATGCGGTCGTTATTAGCCGTGCTAAACGCGATGAGGCGGTCGAAAGTTATGCACAGTCACAAGTCGGACTGAATGCTGTGCTGGCCACGAGTGCATACAAGGGGAGCGACGGCGCGGCAGCAAAAATGAAGCAGGAGACGCTCGCTCTTGCCCGCGTGGATGCGGCACGGCAAGCCCGCGATCTGGCAGATGCGGAGCTCAATTTGTCGAAAGCCCGACTGCGACTCATCTATGCAGAAACCGCTATGCGGCAGGACATCTCCGTGTATAACATGCCGCCTCTACAAGCGGCCGTGGACCAAGCCTTGGCCCTTGTCGTAAAACTGCGCGACAGCCACCGCAGGGCACGGGAGGCTGAGCTAAAGGCAACCGATGAATGGTGGGCGGCGTGGCAAAAGCTCGCTGCAAGTAAAGGTGATACTCGACCCTTTTGGACAGGTGGCCGAAATTGAGAGTAGGAACGACATTTTGGACCGCGGTTGCCCTCATCACTGCTCTGTTATCGGCTTGTGGCAGCGCCGAAGACGATTGCACAGGTGCTGTGGTTGAGCCGAGTACCGATGCAATTCAATTCGGCTCGCTCGTTCTCGATGGACCCCGTGGCGTACAGGGGGACCTGAAGTTACCTGAGAGCAGAACAGTGTTTCTCAAGAACAGATGTAGCGCCCCCCTCGAGGTCAAGAAAGCGTGTTTGATCGAAAATGCTCACGATGGCGATGAGAGCGCGTCCGCGTTCAGCCTCGAATATGAGCCTGGCTTGACCCCCCCGATTCAAGTGAAGCCAGCAAAGGATACAGCCATCCGCATAACCTTCGACGTTGCGTCCATCAATACGGACGCAAATGACGATGGTGATGCCGATTACAATCGGTCGATCTTGCTGATTTTTTCTAATGCCTCGAACGGCAAAGTCACAGCACTGCCAGTTTGTGGCCGTGCTGTGGACGATCCAGAGGCGGCTGCGGCAGGGGCCGGCCCATGCGAGCTGCCAAGCGAGTTTGACGTCAGCATGTTCAGCGAGGCCTCATGTGGAGACTAGCGGTCGCAACGCTGCTCGTGGCAGCCTGCCAAACCCCGCAAGAGGAATTCGCCGCCGGTCGGCTTGAGAAACTTTGCGACGGTTCGATCCCGATTTGCTCGGTCCAAGCAGCGTGCGTGGTCGGCAGTCGGGACTACCTCGCAGCAAAGTTTCCTGGTGGACAACGCTTCGTCGTGCAAGCGAACGAGCTCGACAATGACGTGGTGATTCGACTGTACTTCGAAGAGATGATTTTTCCGGGCACTGAGTTCCAACTCAAACTCTACGGCCCCGGTTGTGCCACGCTTGAAACCGAACAGGTCCTCGATGTCGACCTGTTCGAGCGCGCCGGCGATAATCGAATTGTTGAATTCTCACTGCCAGTTGCGGAGGCGGGAGACCACCTTCTCGAGGTGTACTCCGACATGGCGGCATCTTATCTACTGATCGTTGACCTCGAGCGCTGAAGCCGACGACTCAAGTCAGGATTGCTCGACAACATCGAACCCAGCCTGCTCGATCAACACATGAACATCTTCAAGCGCAATGTCTCCGATGACTCGGGCCGTGCCATTCTCATGGGAGACCACCGCCTCTCTGACACCGCCCGCACGCTCAAGGACCTTAGTTAAACGACCGCTGCAGCCGCCGCAGGTCATGCCTTCGACCATCACTACCATCACGTCTGATGCTTGTGCCACGCGCCGCTTCCTCCACCCGTTCCTGCAACCCACCCAGGCAAAATAACCAAACAAACCGTATAGGGTCAATGCGCAAACCTGCGCGATGAGCGAGTGGTGTTCGTGGCCCGAGACGCTTGTGTCGCCTGCCGTACCTGCAAGAACACTCTCAAAAGACATCCCTAAGAGGAAGCTACCGCCAATAATTGTGAACAGGTAAATGACAAGACAGCGTTTACCCAACGTTTTGTAAACTGCACCCACGGTTGCGACGTTTGTTGCAGGTCCGGCCATCAAAAACACAAGCGCAGCGCTCAGCGGCAAGCCGCCGGTGACCAGCGCCGCCGCGATAGGCACAGAGGCGGTCGCACAGACGTAGAGCGGGACCGATATCACAAGCGCCGTTAAGCTCGCCTCAAACGCTGAGAGATTGCTCAAGAAGTGCTGAGTGGTGGCCGGCAACAGCGTGCTGATAACCGCCGATAGTATGATACCGAAGACAAGCCAGGCCCAGATGCTCTGCACAACCATCAGAGCGTGCAACAAACCATCTCGCCAAGTCCGCGTCAGCTCGCTCCCCTGCTTCACTGCGTGGGGCTCTGCTTTTGAATGAGCGCCCAGCTCTGCAAAAACGCCTGCTACGATGCCCATGAGCGCTGCACTCAAAACCTTAAAGATAGCGAAGGGCGTTCCGAGAAAAGCGCTGCTGACCAAAACCGAATCAATCCCGGTCTGTGGCGTACTGACCAAGAAGCCTACGGTTGACCCATCAGATGCACCATCGCGTTTCATGCCGATGCCCGCTGGGATGACACCACAGGAACACAGAGGCAGCGGAACACCGATCAACACCGATGTAAACACACCTTTCACGCCAACCAGACGCCGCTGGATGAAATCAGCCGGCAGAAGAACATGCAGACAACCCGCCACCACCGACCCCAACAAAAGCCACGGCGCGAGCTCAACTGATACCGCCCAGCAGTGATGTAGGAAACTCGCCAGTGATTCAGGCATTGCGTTTATCCAAAGGTACAAGGGTAAAGAACGACCCAGCCAGCATAGCATAGATGAGGCAACGACATCCTTAAACGAGTCCCGCCGTTACCAGCACTGAGGGGGTGAAGAGTCTGACGTCTAAAAAAAACACCCGCACTAGGCGGGTGTTAATTCAGAGTACCGGGAGCCGGAGTCGAACCGGCACGCCCTTGCGGGCGCCAGATTTTGAGTCTGGTGCGTCTACCAATTTCGCCATCCCGGCATGTTGTGTGGGCACCATAATGCAGTCGAAATTGTCGGTCAAGGTGGAAACACACTACTCGATGAGCTCAACACCAATTTCGCAGCTATACAGCTGCTGGTGACGAAATGGCGCAGTGTATACACCAAAGCGTCCCGCCAAGGGACACACAAATTCGGTGGCGGGACATTGCGTACCACAGCCGTCATCGTTCTCAGCGAGGGCGCCAGTCTGCAGGCACGAGCTCTCTCCTTCACACACACGCAGCATAGGATCACCGGTACAACGGCGCCCAACATGACACGCTCCATCACCTGGACTGCAGCCAACCTTGTAGCGCGCGCCCGGATTACAATCCATAACGCCATCGGCTGCCGACCAGCCACACGTACGCTCGAGGCCGGACACACCATGGTCGAGACAGGGTCGAGTCAGTTCGGGCGGTCCCTGACGAATCGCGGGCGTGCATGTAAAATCTTCATTATGGTCAGCTGCAGCCAGCCAAACGGTATAGACACCACTCTCGGGGCACTGAAATTCCATGTGAGGACACGGGTTTTCTCCACAGCCCTTGGCGCTCTCCGCCAGCGCGCGGCTCGGCAGACACTGCGTGCCCTCGCCTTCACAAGCCCTTATCATGGCGCTGCCTTCACATGCCTCTCCCAAAGCGCCACACCCTCCACAGCCAACCTCAACAAGATCCCCTGCCGAACATTGTTCGGTGGTAAACGCTCGCCATCCACAGCTCCGTCGCAACCCCGTCCGAGCGCCCTCTGGACATGGGGCAGACAGATCAAACTCGGGCACCGATATGTCGACTGAGTGGTCATTGTTAGCGTAATCAACCTCTCGAATCACCCTGTCTTGATTGATACGTACATCGAGGGTGTACTCACCTCCAGCGAGACCCGTCACATCGATCCACTGACAGTCTAAATGACTCCCGTACGTATCTGCCCACCCCCTAGAGATCCCCTGATAGCCACAGGTGTAGCGTTCCTCCAAGCGTACTTCGGGGTCCTCCGTCCAATAACGGTCTGTATCCATCAAACAGAAGGCCTGCTTGTGTCCTTCGGCCGCAACCTCGCCACCTTGTCTCAACTGGTATGCTGCATAGCTATCAAAATGAAAATGTTCGTGACAACGGCTGTATTCGAATAAGTCAGGGTGGTCAGTTGGTCGGCCCATAACGAGGTCTACCTCTCCGACGTTTGCTGTCGCCACAGAAAATCTCAGCAGACGACGCATCCCCGTGCCGGAAACACAGCGCTCGATGAAGGCACAGCTATCCTCGGTCACAAATATTTCATCCAACCAAACGTCCTCGAGTAAATTGTCACGCAACAGTTCGAGGTCCGGTAAGGCCATCGGTACCTCGCCATCCACTCTCGAAGTCGCGTCCAACTCACCATCACGAACACTAGACATATCGGGCGCGCCGATATCGACGAGCGGGTTGAAGTCACGCACCCGAGCGTCAACAGGTGTCATCGCGTCGAACGGCCGCATCGCATCCTGTCCGCTGGAGGTGTCAAGCAGCGCGTCACCCGGAGAGCCGGTCGGCTTGGCGACCTGTTCCTCACAGCCCACCACCACAGCCAGTGAAAGAACCAGCATCCATGAAGCAATCTGCAGGTATCTGTATTGTCGCGTCAATCTCACACCCAGACTTAGGTATGGCGCGCATCCGCATGTCCGAATGCAACCGCCTGTTCCATTATGATGATGAATTGACTTTAAAAGTCGATGCATTTGATGCAAAACGGAG
>JBMHDS010000033.1:0-9452 GCA_049889275.1 Bradymonadia bacterium
CGAGCCGAGAGCCGATGAGCCATGTCGAGGAGACATGCGCTGTGCAAACATTCCCGGCCCACCCAGCTTTCACTGCGTGAACCCAGATTTTGATCGCAAGGGCGTCTGCCCGCGCGCCTGGCGCTGCCAGCTCGAAGGCCGTTGTTTCAGTGACATGGACTGCGACGAAGGCGATTTCTGTGAGGAGCGCATGTGTCAAAGCGGTGATGAGCCAGTGGCTGATGTGAGTGTCGATGTCGCTGTAGGTCCAGAGGACGCGGGCCCCCTACCCGACTCTTCGGAAACTGACGCACAAGATATTGAGGTCAAGACAAGCAGACGGAGCGACGGCTGTTCAAGCATGCCGCATCATGGGACTCCACCATGGTTTTGGCTCGCGGTCCTCTGCCTTACCTGTGTACGGCGGTTTCGGTTGCCAAGGCCATAGGCCGCAATTTTGCGACAAATCTACGGCGACGTGTGTTTGAATTGGGCCGTGCTGCGTCGGCGCACTATCGAGTTCGTTCGCAGCGCTCTGCCTCACCTGCCTGGGCTGGTTTCGGCTTCTCAGCGCATCTAACAGCCGTAGGACAAGTTAACAGCGACCTACGCTTAAATCGGGCCGTGCTGCGTCGGCACACTATCGAGTTCCTTCGCAGCGCTCTGCCTCACCTGCCTACGCCGGTTTCGGTTTCTAAGGCCATGCCATAACCATCAGACGAGTGAACAGCGACATTCGTTTGAGTCGGGCGGTGCTGCATGCCACATATGGCCCGAGACAAGTCGCTGGGCGATTGCCTCCCTGAGCCCGCCCCGAACGTCAAGCCCATGATACTTACTGGCTTGCGACCACCGTACGTGGCATGCGGAGCACGAGCTCTTGGCCAATGGCCCGGGCAGTCTTAGCCACCCAATCGCGGTGCGAACCGTAATCTTCCACAGAGACGCGCTCACAACGCGACAAGACTTTCTGCCGTATCCGCAGCATATCGTCATCCACCGTGACTTTTCGCTCAAAGGCCAAGCACTTCGAGGTGATGTTCTCATCCGTGGGTTGCCTGAGCACCTTTGTGCCCTTAGGCAGGGCAAGATCAAGCCCGAACTCGAGCGTTCGTTTGATACCCAATAGAACGGGATGCTTACGCTCCTGTAGCTCAAATCCACTCATGGGTTTCCACCGTATCGGAATCTTCATGCGCACGGTCTGACCATCCCTCACGGCCACATTGTCTGCACCGAATGACCAAGCGACCCGCGCCGGCTTAAAGACGGACTCCACCTCAGTGGCCTTAAACTCACTGATCGCCGCATTCGGCATCGCCTCTTGGACTGTTAAGCGAGTCAACAGCCGCTTCAACACATCTGGGTTTCGAGCCGCCTTGCGGACAAACTCAGCTCCCCGGCCTCGGGCCTCGAGTTTAACCTCGCCTCGCAACGACCCATTCGGCCTCAGCGCGGCTTCCATCGTCAGGTTTTCTAAGTCGAGGTCAGCTTTTTGAAAAGGTATCTGACGCCATGTGTGCTCACCGGACATGGGATCATACACAATCGACCAGGTGCCCTGGTCATCATGGCGCAGCGACGCGACATCGAGCACATCCACCGTCGGGTCATAGAAGCGCCCCGTATCGATGCCTTCTTGCTTGGGCACATATACGATTGCGTGATTAAATTGTTGCATCGGAATTGTCCGTCGCACCGGCCCCGCATCACGGGTGCGCACGAGTGCAAAGTGAGCTTTAACCCCCGCCAGGCGCGCAAGAGTGATGAAGAGCACAGCCTTATCTTTGCAGTCACCGTATTGCCGAGCGATGACAACCGGTGCCGGATGCGGCTTCACACCTGCAATATACCGTTCGTAGTCCTGCTGATAGCGTATCTTGCCCATCACATGTGCGTGGATGCGCTCGACAATGTCTTGCTTGGATGAGGTGCCTGCCTTTAACTTATCCGCCAAGGCGACCACTTCTGGACTCTCCCTAAAGGCATCGACCAGGAGTGCCTTCTCCCATTCAAAAAACATCGCCCAATCGGGCACCGTGCTCACGGCGAGGTGGTTCGCCACTTCCCGTAATCCTGGCATCCGCGGCTCGCTCAGGATGGGCGCTTGATCGGTTGCGACCCACTCGTATCGTTTCATGCCATCGACGTTTCGAACGGATGACTCAACAGGATCGCCAACCACCTCTTGGTTGAGCGTCGTTTTGGCCGGCGTCCAAAGAACCCAGCGACTCTTTACAACCTGCGCATTTGGCGTCTCAAACCACCAATTCTTGCCCATATAGCCAGAGAGATACCCGTTGGCGCGCTCGTCGACCCGATACTGCAGGACAACTGCAGAACCCACTTCGAGCTGTCTAAATCGGACCGTATTTCTTCGAATGGAGGAAGCCTCCTGCCGTTTGCCCTTTGGCCCGATTGCGAAGGCCATCAAAATCTTGTGCCGTCCTGCGCGCAGCTTAAGCTTGGTCAGCTTGTCTCGGCCCGACTGATTGACGGACAGCGCGACAGTGGTCACGTAGTTGGAGCTGCTGCCGTCGGCATTGAGGAGACTGACCTCATCATCGAGCACGTAGACGACATCAGCGCCGGGCTTAAGCTTGACCTGACTCATGGACATCAGCGACGCCTTAATGTCTTCCATCGATGGCACTTCTTGGCGCCACGGTCCCGCCGTTTCCGGTGCCATCCAGTCAACCCTGCTCAAGAGGCCTTGGTCATCTGGGTTACGAGAAAGGGCATCTTTCCACACTTGAATCGCCCTTTCGCGACGACCCGCCTGCAGCTCGATGGCACCTAACTTGACGTAAGGCGTGGGGTGCCGGGGGGTGATCTTCATAGCTTGCCCCAACGCGGCCCTCGCCTCATCAAATGCCCCCATACGCCTGGACACCTCCGCGAGATTCATCCAACCAAGCCTTTTGTGTGGAAGCGCCTGCGTAAACCGCGTCGCATACCTCTCTGCCGCCGCATGTCGTTCATTGCCGACCGCATGCCAGTAGAGCCGATGCAAGATGGTGCGACTATTTGGCAGCTGACGCAGTAAACGGAGATAGATGGCCTCCGCTCGACTGTAGAACCGTTGGTCCTCTAGACAGTCACCATAGCGGTATTGAAGATTGGGCCAATCCGTCCATTTAACGGCCAAGGGTTCGAGCAGCTGGCAACGCTCTGTGTGCCAGCGTTCCTTTTTGTATGCACCAGCCAACGCCAAACGCGGCTGAATCGCATCGGGATGTTTCTCAACCGTTTTCCTCAGCAACTCCCTGGCCTTATCGTGCATCTTCTGCTGCTGCCAAAACCGAGCTTGCAGCAACTCGAT
Organism: Bradymonadia bacterium; assembly: GCA_049889275.1. Classification (GTDB taxonomy): domain Bacteria; phylum Myxococcota_A; class Bradymonadia; order UBA7976; family UBA1532; genus UBA1532. Next base: position 3,302 of record JBMHDS010000033.1, read on the forward strand.
TCTTGGCCAAAGGGCCCCGACCGACTGCACCAGCTTGTCCAGAATGTCCGCTGTCCGGCCGCGCTCCTGGTTATCCCAGAGGGAATAGGCAAGCAGGGTCGTGAAATAGATAGCGGTCGGATAGCGTCGTGACACCGCCTCGGCGTACTTCGCCGCATCTGCGGGCAGACCGAATCGTCGGGTCCAATAAATCCGGTGCGCCGCGCGACGAACCTCGGGAAAAATGTTTTCCACCTTGCGGTCAAGCAACGTGTCGATATCGACCAGCGACTGCGACAATTGACGCCCCTCAGGCCCTATCGGCGTATCATTCGGCAGCTGTTGCAGTTGGCCTGCTGCAGGCAATTCGCCGTTTTTCGCCGTTATGCGACCGAATAGCCGCCAACTCCCCTTGCTCTGTATGGATTTGACCAGGATCCGATTCGCACCGGACGCCAAATTAATGGGGATAACCAGACCATCGAAGGCTTCCCGGGACAGTTTTCGGTTGTCAAACACAAGGGTGTCATTTACCCAAACTTTAACGCCGTCCGATGTGGTCAATCTCAGCTCATAGGCGCCTGCCTGGGCCGCCTTAACCGCTGTGACCCCATATGCTACGCGCCACTGCTTCGGGTAAAAGATCTCACCCAGATCAACAAGACCTGTTGGCTCGACTGGGACCACCTCGCGCCAAGCGATCGCGCCACGCTGGTCGTCGTATTTACGCGAAAAGTCCACTTCTCGCTCTGGACCATAAACCGCATCGGCGCCTTTACCCTGATCGTTCTCAAACGGCCCAATGAATGAAAAAGATGGGCGAAAGCCCAACTGTTTTCCGCCGCGCTGGACCAAGTCGACCCGAGCCGTCAACCTGCCATGAACCATCAAATGCCAACCTGCCGCGGCCCTAACTGCCGCATCTGGATGCCCGTTGATCAGACCGTTCCACAAGCGTACCAGGCGCCGCCGTTCGGGCAGCGTCCAGTTGATGCCATGCATCAGGTCGAGCAGGAGCGCCGTATTAGCAGCGGAACCGTCGCGGGCGCCCTCGGCAAAATGTTGCAGCGCCGTTCGCTCATCCGTCCGCAAGGAAGCCTCCACGCCAGCGACTTCATGGTAAACCGCAGTGTCGGGGGCCTGCGCCTCAACAGCCATTAACGCCTGCGACATCGACGCAGCCGATTCGGCCATATAAAATGCCTCGACCCGCTTTTTGAGTGCTGCACGGTCAGCCACGGAGACCGGCTTGATGGCGTCAGCGGCAGACATTTGGTGAGCCCCACAGCCCACAAGACCAAGCAGGCACAGCGTCGTGGCTAATGTTGCTTTTCTCACGCTTAATTTCTCCTGGAAGCGATACTTACTTGAGTCGATTCACCAAGGCGGCTGAACGTGACTGAACTCTGGGGTCAAAGGACGTAAATTCGAGCCCTTTAAGGCGTTCGGTGAACAGATTCTTGCGAGGCAACGGCAGACCCCGGTCTAGATATTCCTGCATCTGCTGAAGCACGCCAGCGAGCACTTTATCGTTCGAGTGCTCAAGCGCCCGCAGCCAAAACTCTGGATCTTCGGGCATCTCGTATTCAGCCAAAAACTTATCGACGGCCTTCTCCAGCGACTTCCCGCCCTTGGCGTCGCGTATCTCGCGAATCAGCTTTTGCCGACCGCTTGGACCTTTGTTCTCGCCTGCTGGAAGCTTGTCTTTTAGATGGTCTGGGACGACCCCCTTATCAAAAAATGCGTCGAGCTGCCGTTTGTAGTTAGCGGTGGCAGTCTCATTGCGCGTTCGACGATCGCGGTGCGAACCACCCCCATTCCGACCCTCCCGCTGCCTATCTATATCTCTCCAACTCTTTTTATCCGACATGGTGAGTCCTGCCTTTGCTCCATCGATGTGCACACGATACCCTGGCCTCACACCAACGGCAACGCAATGTTCGCGGACCGCACGCCCCCGTCAAGGACTCCCAATCTCGCAAACATTTTTAGGTCCACAGGCACCCATAGTGCTCGACCGCGTATCTCAAGACGGATTCGCAAGCCCCACATAGCCAGTGGTAGCCCCATTCGTTTTCTGGCATATTCTGGTGGTCGATTAAGGAGCTTAACGTGTTTACGAATTTTACAGGCACTGAGAATTACATCGCGTCGCTCGAGCTGCGAGAAGCGGTCAATGTCGCTCTTGCGTTGGAACGCCCGCTGCTCATCAAGGGTGAGCCCGGCACCGGTAAGACATTGCTTGCCGAGGCGGTCTCAGAAGCGCTCGGGCGACCACTGCATACCTGGCACGTCAAGAGCACCAGTAAGGCCCAAGAGGGTCTCTATGTCTACGATGCCGTTCAAAGACTCCATGACAGTCGCTTTGGCGACAAAGATGTCGGCGACATTCGGCAGTACATCAGGTTTGGCGCTTTGGGACAGGCGTTTGTTGATTCCGCACCGAGTGTCGTCCTGATCGATGAGATCGACAAGGCCGATCTCGAATTCCCAAATGACCTGCTACACGAACTCGACAAAATGGCGTTCAGCGTCATTGAGACGGGAGACGAACACCGGGCGACGGTCCGTCCACTCGTGATCATCACCAGCAACAATGAGAAGGAGTTGCCCGACGCCTTCCTTCGACGCTGTATATTCCACTTTATCGCATTCCCGGACGAAGCGCTCATGGCGGAGATCGTTCGTGTCCACCATCCAAAGGTGGAGCAAACACTCGTCGACGAAGCCATCGCGCGGTTCTACTGGCTGCGCAACTTGCCGGACCTTCGAAAAGCACCGTCCACCAGTGAATTGATCGATTGGATCTCTGCCCTCGTAAAAGGCGGGATCGAAGTGGACGCGCTGACGGAACGAGTGCCGTATCTCGGCTCACTTCTCAAAAAAGAACAGGACCTCGAAACCCTCCAACGCTTTAAGGACAAACGAGGGCGGCGTTGAGTGCATTCTTAAACCCAGCCCCTCCAAAGCGAGGCGCGCTCTTCCTTGAATTTTTCTACCTGCTCCGCAGTGTTGGAATCCCAGCCTCAAGTCGAGAGTGGCTGATGTTCTCAAAGGCTCTTGAATCCGGGCTTGTCGCGGCCGATCTTTATCGTTTTTATGCCATCGCACGCGCAACCCTCGTAAAGTCAGAGCAGCATTATGATCTCTTCGATCAGTGCTTCACACATTACTTCGCCGGCGCCGAGCGGCCCCAGGCCTTCGCAAAAGCTCTCGATGAATGGCTATCAAACCCAATCGAGATGCCCCAACTGACTGAGGAGCAGCTTGCTGCACTCGAGCAACATGACCTAGAGACACTTCAGAAGATGTTTGAGGAGCGTCTCAAGGAACAAAATGAACGCCATGACGGCGGCAACCGCTGGATCGGCACTGGTGGCACTAGCCCGTTCGGCCACGGCGGACAAAATCCCGCAGGCATACGTGTGGGTGGGAGTGGTGGTGGTCGAAGCGCAGTGCAGATCGCCGCCAAGAGGCGCTTTAAGGACTATCGAAGTGACCTTGTCCTAGACACCCGACAGGTGGGCATGGCGCTGCGACGTTTACGGCGTCTAGGACGTCACGGAGCCCGCTCGGAGATCGACATCGACTCGACGATCGAGGCGACCGCCAAGAATGCCGGAGACTTGGATTTGATCTTCGCGCCGCCCCGTGAAAACCGACTCAAAGTTTTGCTGCTGATGGATGTAGGTGGTTCGATGGACCCCTTCGCGCGTCTTGTCAGCCAGTTGTTCAGCGCTGCCCATCAGGCGAGTCACTTCAAGGAGTTTCACGCTTTCTACTTCCACAATTGTATTTACGAGGAAGTCTATCGGCATGCACACCTTCGAGACGGATTGAGCACAAACGAGCTCATGCGGTGGCTTCAACCCGAAACGCGACTCATCGTTGTGGGGGATGCGCATATGGCGCCCTATGAACTCGTGTCCATATACGGCGCGATCGACTACTGGCAGCGCAACGAAGTCTCCGGTCTCGACTGGCTCAAGCGTCTCACGGGACATTTCAGCAAGGGCGCTTGGCTTAACCCAATTCAGAAACGCTATTGGGGCCATCCGACCATACGCATGATCTCGGAGGTATTCTCAATGCACGAACTTACCCTAAAGGGCTTAGAAGACGCCATCAAAGAGCTGCAATAAACGACAGTCTCAACCTGACACTGCAGCGTCACCCGGAGCAAGCTGAAAATTCCAGGCTTTTTTGAACTCCACAACGGGCTTGAGCACCTGCTCTATGTAGGCCAAATGCACCGGATCACGCATATACGCCGACGCATCGTCTTCGTTGGCAAAGCGTACCTCGAGCATAACGTCCCAAGAGCGCTCAGCGGTTTCAGCAGTGCCACGTGACACCTGCACATCGAACACTTGAGGGATATCCTTGAACATGCGGGTCGTCGCCTCAGCGAGCGCGCTAAATTGAGCCATCGGTTCGGTGGAATGATTCAATTTGAGCAGTACAATTCGTTTTATCATCTTATCCTAGCCTCTCCCGGTCTCTTCTTCGACTCGCTACATCAAACCGCGTTAGAATAAACCAGGGCAGTGATGCTGACAACCGAGTCAGTCGACCAAAACGCCCGCAGTCCGCGCATCGAGCTCTATGGACTCGGCGTTGACGAATTCGCCTCACCCCAGATAGGTGACGGTTCGTCGACTGAATGAATCCACTGACTCGTGAGCTTCAGCCAGATCCTGGTGAAAGCTCCGCAGGACCATCGCTGTGTGAGATGGCCTTCAACGCTTCTCTGCAGGCAACCCAAACCCGCACTCGACCGGTACGCAGTAGGTTCTTCTGCAGCGTACCTGCAATCGCTTCGCGGGTCTCATTCGGCAGTTTGACACAACGTGCGGCAAGCGCCTCGCAGGCGTCCGGTGCGAGCAGCGCAAAACGAGTGGCCACTTCAACGGCGAACTGTGGCGCACGCATCAACAGCCCCGCCACCCAATCTAGAGATGTCGCCACCTCATCCGCCTCTAAGGCACGCCAAGCCAATGGGTAGAGTGATGGTCGTGCGGATGCATACGCTTTCACTCGGCCCAGGATCGGATCACCTGGAATGCACAACCTGAGCAGAATATCGACACCAACCCAGCCAATTGGATATCCCTTCATCTGACCTGCGGCACGTTCGAACTGTCCCGGCCCGAACCGTGTCACCGCCCTCGTCGTCACGTCCAACTGCCCCGTGCAAAGCATCTGCTCAGCAGAACCATCAAAGCGTTCCAAACAAGACAGCATCGCACCGCGCAAACGACGAAGCTCCAAAGCCTCGACCATCCGAAACGCAGTCTCCACGGAAGGCTGTTCGTCGCCAGCGAGCCACAGTTCGGCCAAGTTTGCCAACGCATCAGTGAGCAACTCGCTCCGTACAGCCGCCCGAAGCAACCAGGGGAAATCCAAATCATCGCCCTTGAGGTAGCTTTGCAAGTCATCCGCACGCGGTGTCATTCGCCCTTCGTGCAAAAAAGGTATGTATGTCTCGTTCAATCCCATTGAAAGGCTCCCCTAGGGACGGCATGGTGAACTTGACAGAAACGTATACCAAAGCAACCGTCTCTGGGAGTCCAAGATGCACCAACAAGGCTCGCAAGGTCTATTTGCGTTCGATAGCGACACTTTTCACCACCTCAAACAGGCACAACCAAATCTCGATCATGCTGCCTGGTTCGAGCAGATTGGCTTGCCTGCCTCAGGGCCAGCTTATGACGCCATTCTCCGCGGAAAAGTTGTCTTCGAACTCGATGGAGACGAGGTTCTGCTGGGTTATTACGGTACAGCCTACCTGTCCAACGAGCGATTCAACCAGATTATCAAGGCATTCGGACTCGACGAATCCCAAGTTCAGGAGAAAATGCTCAACGAGCCCTACTAGGACTCCGTAGCCGGTTCATCGCCAGCTCCGGCCGCGTAGAACTGTTCGAGTGCCTCGGCCGCTGCGATGCAAGCGGGATCGTCCACGTGTGGCACCTGAATTTGGATGTGCACATAGAGATTTCCTCGCCCACCTTTTTTTGTCATCCCTTTGCCACGAAGCCGTAAGCGTTGACCGCTCTGACAATGCTTGGGGATTGACAGTCGAACCTGTCCACCCTCAGGGGTCAGCACCTCGACGCGGCCACCTGTGATCGCTTGCAGGACGGTGATCGGCACATCGAGGGATAAGTCA
>JBMHDS010000034.1:0-7125 GCA_049889275.1 Bradymonadia bacterium
AAGCGCTGTTTAACCGCACTGTTCTTGGTGATTTTCTGCGCCTGCGACGAAGACAAAACGCGGACGATTCAATCGGACGAAGATGCAAATCAATGCCTTGCCTTAGAGCCCGTCTGCGAACCAGACGCGTCCATGCCCTGCATGACGCTCTTTGGTCGTCCCAATGAGAAGTCAGGGCTTCCAGACAACCTGTGTGGGCCCGCATGCCAGTGTGAGGGCACTGTGTGGACCCCCTTGCCTGTATCCGGCCCAGAGGTAGACAGCTTGCGCGCTCGCCAACTGACAAACGCCTTCGAGATGCTCACGGCAGACCCCTACGGGGCGGATGCCCCCCCAAATAGAGACCAAGATGCGGTCTGTGGCGTGCTGCTAAACGCGTCCAACCCGAACGAATATGAGCTTCAGACCTTTGAGAGCCGGAGCGCGCTTATAAGAGCCGGCGCACAGCTCACCCACTACGGGCAGTGCGGTCTCTGCTCTACCCTGAAGGACTTGGCCGTCTACATCGCAAACCCAGATCTGACGGAGCCTGTAAGAGCCTGCGGTCTGCAAGGATTTACCGGCGGACCTGAGGCCCAACTCGAGTGCATCAAAGCACTCGGCTTCACAACGCCCTGTGCGCAGATATGGTCTTACAACACGTCACACACGGGCACTGTGTGTCGTGACATTTGTCTCTCGCTCTTAAGCGCGCCCTACCACGAGGCCGACGGCAGCCCGAACGCGTGTATCTTATGCGACGAGGAGAAGAGTGGGCCGGTTTTCAAGGCTGTGGCCGGTCGTACCCGGCGAAACTCAGGGCTACCCACAGCGCTCTGCCGGCCTTGCGACGATGTCCGACGGGTCGACCATCGCTATCGCCGAGCGTTGGATTGAGTTGACCAGACGCTCGAGGTCCATCAGATGCCGATTGAGGCAGCCGGCGCGACCGCCGTGGATTCAGCTATCGGTCACTGCGCATGGTCAGCACATCGCTTAAACGTCGAGTGACTCAATGGCCTGTTCGATGAGCTCAACCGATCGAGCTTGTGCTGCGGGCTCTAACCACGGAAAGTGGCCACACTGCGGCAGGGTATGACAATGCACTCGGGGCAGTAAGGTATTGAAGAGCCGGTGGGTCTCATCGCACGGGATCGGATCATTGAAGCCATGAATGGAGAGCACGGGGACATCGACAGCCTGAAGTCGCGCTGCGATTTCGCCAGCAGTAATGAGCGCCCAGAGCGCATTCTGGCTCTCTAGAAAACCAGTGAAATTAAGTTCAACCTCAGGCAGCTTGCCGTGTGCTGCATGACTGTGGTGGTAGGCAGGTGTCAGCAATGCCAAGCGACGGTTTGCGAGGGCGTTGAGGCGAGAGGCATCTTCGTCGGCCAGAGCCTGCTTCATGGCTTGCTCAAGGGCGTCAATCTCGCTGAGCACTTGAGCCGGCAGGCGCGCCCGCAGATCTTCTTCGAATCGATGGGCCAGCTCAAGTGTGAGCGGAGCGGTTCCCAGCGCGATCACCTGATGGACAGACGAACGACGGTGGGCAGCATAGAGTAATGCGAGCGCCGCGCCCCAAGAGTGCCCGATTAGGGTGATGGACTTGCCCTGCCCATGCTTAGCGATGATGTCATCGATGTCGTTGAAGTGTGCATTAAGGCCGAGGCCATCTAAAGTCTTTGGGTTTGCCACCGAGCCACGCTGGGCATAGCAATGAACCGCATATTCTCTCGGCAAAAAGTCGCCGAGCGTGTGCATGTAGCCATGCAGGCCGGGGCCGCCATGCAATAAGAGGATAAAATGCCGTTTAAACATAAACGCCACGTTTAAAGACTCTCAGGCCAGATGCCTCACCCGAACACTTGCAAAAAGTAAGCACCAGATTTCACTACACTTTCAAGGTCAGCGCATTCACGTACGAGCTCTGCTTGACGCGTCTCGATGGCACCGTCCTCGCCAACTAATCGTCGCCAAGGGCCATTGCGATGCAGGCCTCGATCGCATTGGATTCCGCTTCACAAGGTTGGCCTCGCCCGACAGCGGCATCACAGTTAAGGTCATTGTCATTATCATCACATCGACACAGCTCTGCATTGTCTTCAATACAGTCCAGCGCAGCGTGAAACAGTGGAAGACACGCCTCAATGGTCTGCGGTCCCTGGGGCTCAGCGAGGCAGTCCTCCACTGGCCAAATGTTACAACCAGTCGTCTGTGCCAATACACCGATCCGCTCGCAGGCAGCCTCACTCGTGAGTTCGCTATTGCTCATGCCGCCCTCACCGCCTGCGCCGCCCTCGGCACCAGCACCACCAGCACCACCAGCACCGCCTGCGCCGCCTGCGCCACCTTCGGCACCAGCGCCACCCTCACCATCTGCGCCACCAGGACACTCGAGCCGTGGGTAGCCACAGGTACCATCCGCGGCGCGCGCACAAGGGCCAAAACCAGAGTAGTTCTCACCGTCGGGGCACAACTCATTGGGCGCACCCGGTGCTGGACCGCACTCTTCAGGCGTACACGCTTGCGCCTGGCCACCCGTGCCACCCGCACCACCTTCTGCACCAGCGCCACCGGCACCCCCCGCACCACCTTCTGCATCAGCGCCACCGGAACCACCCGCGCCACCTTCTGCACCAGCGCCACCGGAACCACCCTCGGCACCAGCGCCACCTGCACCAGCGCCACCGGCACCACTTGAGCCACCCGAGTCATCATCGCAACCGAGCGACAGACTTAATGCCATCGCAAATGCCGCGATTACGGTTTTTTTAGACATCTTCTTCAAATCGTAATTCCCTCCGTCTGAATGTGTCTTTTAAGCTTGTTCCTCCGGAAGGCGAAGGGTCCGCCTGTGAGAGAGTGTATGCCTGTGACTCGTTTTTTGGCGAGAACGCCCAATTTTGCCACGACTGCAAGACACTGGCCCCTGAATCAAGTTGGACCCGATACCCTGTCAACTGATTCGCCGCAACAAGCGCGCACGCCTCTAAACCTGTGTGTCGACGCTTGTGTAAATCGAAACCGCGGCCATCTCAAGTCGTTGGGTTTGTCACCGAGCCTCGCTGGGCACAGCAGTGACACGTGTCTTACGCAGGCGTATCTGTACATAACCAAGGCACCGACGTTGCGATATGCTTAGCCTTTCCTTGTACGACGCTTTAGCTTCATCAAGCTGGTCATTAAGGGCGAGAGCCACCTCGACTGGAGTGATTCAAAAGAGGCAAAGGTGCCTGCTCACAAATCAGTCTTGCTGCGCGCAGAAATGAAAGGCACCTTTTTTGGCCAATAAGCAGAGACGCAGAGCCAGCAGACGCTACGCCTCGCCTTAGGGTTAATGTTCAGTCACCATAATTGGCTTCGATGCACATGACGAGGGCCTCGGCCTCCTCGACACAGGCGCGACTCACATCAATGCTCGCGCCGCAATCGAGACCATTGTCGCCATCCCTACAGACGCAGTCTTCACGGTTTGCAGCCATACAGTCGATCAAAGCGTGGAATTGTAGAACACACGCCCCAAGTGCCTGCGGTCCCTCTGGGTCAGCGAGGCAATCCTCAACGGGTACGACCGCGCATCCGACGGTCTCGGCGAGACTGGCGATTTTCTGGCACACAGCCTGACTCGTGAGTTCGCCATTGCCCATACCACCCTCACCGCCAGCACCGCCAGTACCGCCATCGGCATCGGGACACTCGATCCGTGGGTAGCCACAGCTGCCATCCTCAGCGCGTGCACAGGAGCCGAAGCCAGAGTAGTTCTCACCATCGGGGCACAACTCATTGGGCGCACCCGGTGCAGGACCGCACTCGTCAGGCGTACAGGCTTGCGCCTGGCCACCGGCACCACCTTCGGCACCAGCACCGCCTGCACCGCTCGAACCACCCGAATCATCATCGCAACCGAGCGATAGACTTAACGCGATCGCAAACGCCGCGATTACGTTTTTTTTAGGCGTCTTCGTCATATCGTAATTCCCTCCGTCAAATTGAGTCTCGCGGGCTGAGTACACCGAAAAGCACATCCCACGAACCGGAGAGTCTATGCCCTTCGCGCTCCTTTGACGAGAAAACGGTCTCGGAGACGACTACAACGCCGTTTAACACCTGAATTCGAGACCCAGCAGGCAATAAAAGTCGAAGGGCTCTGGGTGAACAATGAAAAGCCCTCACCACTGAGAGTCGAGAGGGCTTTACTCAATCATTACGAGTCTTGAGGTGCCGGCCGAATGGCCTTCGAACTTAAGCTGCCTGCGGTGCACCGATCAGCGCAACGGCCTCTCGGAATGCGGCGCCCGCCTCGGGTAAACAAGCGCGCGCCTCACCGGCGTGGCCGTCGGCTGCAGCGCTCCACACGCGATTGAGCAAGCGCTCGCCATAGGCGATGGTGACCAAGACCTCAGCCCCCTGCTCCATGCCAAAACGGGCGACCAAGAGGTGCCTTACGTTGGCGAACGGGAGGACGAATTTTGCCAGGATCGCATCCACTCGCTCAACGATTTGAGCACAATCGAGCTCGCCTATCTCGGACTCAAACGCCTGCAGAGGCGCCTGTAAGTCACGGAGTAAGCCAACTGGGTCTAGTCCCGATGTATCACCGACAGCCTCGGCTGTCGCCGCAGCCGCAGCACGGCGCCAGAGCAGTAAGCCAATGATTGAGACCAACGCGCCACCGACAAAAATAGGCCAGGTGTCGGGCCAGTCCCCGACCTTCGCAGGCGCTTTGGCCGCGGCCGTCACAGCGACAAGCAGCCCTGAGGCAAATAAACCAAATCCAATTTTCAACATCTCAGGCCCCCTTTCCAAAGATCTCGTAGGCCGTGTAACCAATCCCCATCAGAGCCTCACCCACGATCAGCCCTGCGGCGATGGGTACGAGCTTATCTTTGACGAACTCTGCGCCCTTCTTTTTCATCAAATACATATTGCCAAGGCAACCGAGCCCGTACCCCAGCGTGATGGAGAACGGGAGGTACATTGCGAGGCCGATCAAAACCCCAAGGCCGGCCATCGGTGCAGCACCGAGCATAAGACCGATCATACCGCCCATGGCGTACTTATCGATGGGTACGTTGCCGCTTTGCACAGCGTCGATAATCCCCATCAACGCGCCCGCCTGTGGTGCTGGCAGTGAGGTGCCTTCGCCAAAACCGCCGAAGTCTTGCCCGTTTGGACCATTACTCCAGAGCAGATAAATGGCACCGATTGCCATGAGCGCCCCAATCCAGGTCACCCCGAATTGAACCATCTGCTGCTTCACCGGGCGACCACCGACCATGAAGCCTGTCTTGAGGTCCTGCATCATGTCCGCGCCCTGCCCAATGGCCACGCAGACCGCGACGCCCACAACCATGGCCGCTGCAATATTGTTGTTCAGTAGAAACATCATCAAGGTCACCGAGATGAGCGCCATCCCACTCATCGGTGAGATGTCCGTCATACCGGTTGCCTGCGCGACGATCAGGCCGGCTAAACCAAGCCAGATGGTACCGACGATGGCCGACACGATGGCTTGAGTCACCGTGACCCCATCGGTCATCAATGACGCGGTGAAGAACAACGCGATCGCTGCGACCGTACCGCCCGCAACCACGCTCAGGGGCAGCTCGTCACTGCCCACAGCGCTCCCGCCAGCCTTTGCGGTTTTAGCAGCGGTCGACAACGAGCGAAAAGCGCTCTTGATCGCGGGAAAGGAGACCACCACGCCCATCAACGCGCCCCCGATGAGGGTGCCAATGCCCAAAGGTCGAACCATCTTGCCGTAGATGTGGCCAAAGACGGGTGTGCCGTCGGAGATGCTGCCCGCTGTATATGTGGCCAACGAATTGGTCACCTCCGCATTTGGTACCCAGCCCATAAAGACTGAGACCGGTGAAATGATCCACCATGCGAGCATGCCACCGACAAAGAATGGCAGCCCACCACGACCAGCCAGTAAGCCCGCAGCGACATTCATCAGCGATAAGTACAGAACCGGTGCAAAGTAGTCGGGAATCACGCCAAAGCTGATGTTGAGTTCTTCGTGATAGAGCACCCCTGGACTGTCGAGTATGCCCGTGGCCATCACAAGCTTCCAGCAGGCAGCCACCGCAACACCGCAAAGCAGCAGCTTGAGCTTCTGCATGCCTGTGGAGCCTGTGCGGATGATGGTGGCGACCGCAACGCCGCTCGGAAAACGCAAACGATCCAGGTCGATCATTTGCTTTCGAAGCGGGATGATGAGCACCACACCCAAGATCGCACCGGCGATGCCACCGAGCATGATGGGCCAAACCGAGAATTCAATGCCAGGTAACCCATCGGCGCGCCATTTCGCATCGAGCATAAACAAGGCAGGCAGCGTGAATACAATACCTGTACCCGCGGTGTTAATACCCGACGCGATGGTCTGATTGATGTTGTTTTCAATCATGCTGCCTTTGCGACCACCGCTTCTCAAAAGCGCGTAGCCGGTGATTGCAGCCACGGTGGACCCACCGATTGAAAAGCCGAGCTTGAGGGCTGCATAGACGAAGGCTGCGTTGAGCACGATGCCTTGAATAATGCCCAATATCACCGCCGCCGGTGTGAGCTCTCGATACGCCTCTTGCATAGACTCAGCGATTGCGTTTGGGGATATGTCTTTTGCCATAATCCCTTCCTCCCTGTTTAAATCGGCGCCACTCTAACGACTAATCGCTCAAAGCGCAGCAAGTTTGACCGATGTCATATCAGGCACCGAAAAGCCTAGAGGTCGAACCGGTGCGGGGGTTGTCCAAATGAGGCGACTGATGGACCCGCCCCGCTGAGACCTCTGCACCGCGGAGCGGCCTCAGTTTTTGCACGCGGCCTGTCACGCAGACCATCGATGACCATGTCTCTGATGTTCTGCCTATGAGTACAGACGATCAGCTCATCCAGAGAACAAAAATGGCGGTATGGCGCTTAAGCGACACCCAGGCGCTCGGTGGCGACGTTCGCAGCACGTGGATGACCACCCGAGCGACCTCGACCGTCTTCGAGCAAAACAACTAAACACGAACTTTTTTTCGCGAATTGCTGCACCGCTTTATTGACATTCGTACTCTGTCTAGTTAGCAAAAGTGCAGGGGGCAAAACCGCCGTTGCGCGGACGCCTTTTTTGAGGCGATGCCAACACAAAAACAT
>JBMHDS010000035.1:0-16738 GCA_049889275.1 Bradymonadia bacterium
CCACGAAGCCGTAAGCGTTGACCGCTCTGACAATGCTTGGGGATTGACAGTCGAACCTGTCCACCCTCAGGGGTCAGCACCTCGACGCGGCCACCTGTGATCGCTTGCAGGACGGTGATCGGCACATCGAGGGATAAGTCAGCCCCGTCACGCCTGAAACCAGTGGGCTCAGCGATGTTGATAACAGCGTACAGGTCACCTGCCCCACCCGCTGCTTGCTCTCCCTTCCCGGCCAGACGCATTTTTTGGCCATCTGCCACGCCTGCCGGCACTCTCACTGTCACGCCATATCTAGGCAACTCTATGGCCGTGCCGGCGAGCGCATCCCTCAAGCTGATAGTCACGGTTTGTTCTATATTGCGGCCGCGCCGCTGGGGCCTTCCGCCGAAACCACCACCGCCGCCAAACAGGCTGCCCAAAATATCTTCGAAATCGCCAAATCCACCAAATCCGCCGCTGCCCTGACCAAAGCCACCCCCCATACCCTGACCAAAGCGGCCAGCCCATTGCTGATAACTCCTGGCCGCATCGGCATCAAAACCATCACGCAAGCCATCGGCGCCGAATTCGTCGTAAGCCGATTTCTTCTGCGCATCTCCAAGGACGGCAAAAGCGGCTGACACTTCCTTAAACCTCTCCTCCGCCTGTGGACTGGGGTTACGGTCAGGATGATATTCGCGGGCCAGACGCCGATACGCCTTCTTTATCTCTCCTTCGGTGGCGTTCCGACTCACGCCCAGAATCTGATACAGATCTCGATGACTCAAAGAGGTACCTCGTGTGTGATTGGCCCAGGCAATTTAAGCACCAATTGAACGGGGGGCAAGGGCGGCGTTTAACTAAATGAGAGCAGACCGTAGTTTACGCAGGGCAGAAATTTCGGTACCACACAGTAAACAGCGCAGGGGTCACGTCGGTGAAGAGATACAGTGCATTCGAATTTCCGGAATATATTGACTGGACCCCATGCCCAGACGCGCAGGCGGAGTTCCACGAACTCACCAAGACTAGCGAACGAAGTGCGTTTATTGGCAGTATACCAGAGTCCAAGTTGCTCGACTTATATCGAGGGCTCGTCGCAGCCAGGCTGCACGACATTCAGCTCAAGCGGTGGGTCAAACAAGGCGTCATCACCAAGGCGTGGCTTGGCAGCGGTGAGGAGGCCGTGACCGTCGGCACTTGCGCAGCCCTCGAAGACGGAGACGTCGTCGGGCCAATGATTCGCAACGCGTCGGCGCTGATTGAGCGCGGGGTCAATCTGCTCGACTGTTTTTCCTCCTATCTTGGCACCACCGACAATATCACCGGTGGTAGAGACTTACATATTGGCGACCCTGAGCGAGGCGTTATACCGCCTATCAGCCATGTCGGTGACCTCGTACCCGTCATGACTGGTTGCGCGCTCGGCTTTAAACTCCGAGGGGAACAGCACATCGCGCTCACTTGGACCGGCGACGGTTCAACGGCAACAGGGGCTGTACATGAGGGCATAAAGATGGCCTCAGCGTTGAAGGTGCCTATGGTCTGCGTGATTCAGAACAATCAAGTCGCGCTTGGGACAAAGGTCAATGATGGAGAAGACGGTCAGTTTGCGGCTTACGGTTCAGCCTACGGCACTCCGCTCATAGAGACCGAGGGTAACCATATCCTCGACGTGTACGCAGCTGCCCATGAGGCCGTCGAGCTCTGCCGCAGCGGCCAAGGGCCAGTCCTGATGGTCGCGCGGACATTTCGTATGGGCGGGCACGCGACACACGACGAACGCGAGGCGCGCGCCCTTTTTGAAGATTCACTCTACACGCATTGGGGCAAACGCGACCCCGTGGGCATGTATGAAACCTGGCTCGTCGAACAGCGAGGCATCGCGCCCCGTGTGCTCGAAGAGATCGAAGATAAGGTGCTTGAAGAAATCGAAACTGCGGCCCGGCTCGCAGTGTCTCGCCGCGAGAGTCATGCGCCCGATCCGTCGACGCAAAAAGACGGTGTTTACGCGCCATGAGCAACCAAACCGGTCAGCTCTTTCGAGTCACCACGTTTGGGGAATCACACGGCCCCGCGATGGGTCTCGTTATCGATGGTTGCCCCCCTGGTTTAAAGCTCGACATCGAGCGTTTACAAGCAGAGCTTGACCGCCGCAGGC
This sequence comes from Bradymonadia bacterium, assembly GCA_049889275.1. Lineage (GTDB taxonomy): Bacteria > Myxococcota_A > Bradymonadia > UBA7976 > UBA1532 > UBA1532. Next base: position 2,141 of record JBMHDS010000035.1, read on the forward strand.
CTGGCCAATCCGCATTCACGACTGCGCGGAAAGAGACCGACAGTGTCGAAGTGATTTCCGGTTTCTTCGAAGGAGAGACCACAGGTACGCCGCTTTGCCTATTGGTGAAGAATCGTGATGCGCGTTCTAAGGATTACGAAAAGACACGCGCGTTGTATCGCCCCGGTCACGCCGACTTCACCTATGTCACTCGTTATGGGCGCAGAGATCATCGCGGCGGGGGTCGTGCCAGCGCGAGAGAGACCGTCGCTCGTGTGGCTGCCGGCGCCGTCGCCCAACAATACCTCGAACACACGATGGGCATTGAAGTCGTGGGATGGGTCAGCTCGGTGGGCGATATCTCATCGGAGATCGAGCCGAGCGCGGTGACCCGCCAAATGGTCGAATCAAGCCCCATTCGTTGCCCGGAGCCAACGATCGCAGCCGCCATGGCTGAAGCCATCGCTGCCGCGAAGCAGGACGGAGACACGCTCGGCGGCTGTGTGTCCGTGACCGCCCGTGGGGTGCCGGGCGGCTGGGGTGCCCCTGTGTTCGACAAACTGGAGGCGGATCTTGCCAAAGGGTGCTTATCGCTACCCGCCTGTAAAGGCTTCGAAATCGGCTCAGGGTTTGCGGGCACGCGGATGAGAGGCAGCGAACACAATGACGCTTTTGTGGAGAACGACGGGAAGGTCACAACCAGCAGCAATCACGCAGGGGGCACGTTGGGTGGTATCACCACAGGTCATCACATCAATATCCGATGCGCGTTTAAGCCGGTATCAACTCACTTCAAAACTCAAACGACCGTGAATACGAGCGGCGAGTCTATCGAATTTCGTAATGAGGGCCGGCATGACCCGTGTGTGCTGCCACGCGCCGTACCGCTGGTGGAGGCGACCATGTGGCTTACTTTGATGGACCATTACCTACGGACCTTGGCCCTCGGTACGCTCACCAGCGAATGAAAAGATGATGGGGCGACCGTCGAAAGTCGCGCCCAGATTAAGCTCGACGGCGGGCAATTCTAATCGTCGAAACATGCCCCCACCGGCCCACAGCCATCAGCCTCAGCGAGGCAGTCCCATGTGCGAGACTCGATGGCATCCTCACTCTCGTTGACCATGCAGAAGTATTCGCAGATACCATCCCGCCTGAGGGGATTGTCTTCCGGCACGCACTCGATGAGGCCAGGGCAAGCCCGTTGGCAGGTCTCAAATGGGTTTGCTGGGTTGCCGGCACACAGCCCCGCGAGTTGACCTGAGCCCATCTGCATGGGATTCACAGTCAGCATATAGTCGGTAAACCGCTGCGTGAGTTCGTCGTCACAGGCGCCGGCATCTCGAGCGGCCGCGACCTGCGCTTCGGTGAAGGCCTCAGAGCGTACAACATCACTACACAGGCTCGTCAACGCGGTGCGTATCCCCACCGAGATGACCGCACTCTCGGCGCAAGACTGTGCAATGCAGCCGTCCACAACAGCAGCAAACCCGATACACGCATCGACGGGCTCGAGCTGTGGCTCCTGAAAGCAGGCAAATGCATCGCCACAGGTATCTTGGCTCGACACACACGTCCAAGTCTCTGGCGCAATGGCATCGGATGCACCGCACAAGAGTCGGCAGGCCGGATAATCTCTCAGTCCCCCGCCCTCTTCTTCTGGCGTGCCTTCCGGAATGCACTCATTGAGTTTGTTGCACGCTGCGTCACATGTCTCAGGTTCGCTGAGTGGACCATCTTGGCAGAGTGGTAACAATCCGCCCGACCCTTCTGGCCCGTCCACGGCTAAGAAGTAACCAATCACTGACGAGACCAGTAAATTATTGCATCCGGCCTCAGCAACGCCGGCGAGCTGAGAGACTTCAAAATCACCATTGGCCAAGGCTGCAGAGCAAAGACTTGCAAACAGATTTTGTGAGCCAGGCCCCAGCGTTTCCGCATTGGGGCACTGCTCCGTGAGACATGCGCTTGCGACCTCTGCGTACTCTGCACACGCTGGGTTCAGAGGTACAGGAGCGGCCTCACAACGGCTACCGATAGCCGGCACCTCATTGGCGAGCCGTTCGACGAGTTCACCGCACATCAAGCCCTCGGCGCCATCCATCAAGCTCGGCCTGTCGGCACAGTCCATACGGCACGCGGCCCTCAACACGATCGGGTTCCCTTCTGGACACAGCGATTCAGCGCAATCTATGAAGCGGTCGCAAAAGCTTGTGCAATCAATCATCGCAGCATCGGCCACCGCGTCTGGCGCGACGGCCAAATCCATAACCACAGCACCGTCACCGCTCAAACCACCATCCGCTGATCCGCTCGCGCCATCTGCCATGACAGCCATATCCATGTTCGAGCCACCGGAACCAACCGATGCATTCTCCTCGACACATCCAGCCGACAGGAGGCCGACCAGCCCAAGAAAACTGATCAAAATCGTTCGCTTCGTTCTCATTCTCAAGTCTCCAATCGCCCTGGCGGGCCTACGCAATCTGAAGGTCTCGGGCGAGCATTCTCTGCAATGGCTTAAGCGCTGCCACTCGCGTATCCTCAGGAATCTCGATGGCAGGCTGTAAATCACGCAGCGCCGTATACAGTTTCTCCAGCGTATTGAGTTTCATGTGGGGGCATTCATTGCAGGCACAGTTCGCCTCTGGTGGCCCTGGTATCAGTGACTTCATCGGCGCGGCTTTGGCCATTTGATGGAGAATCCCCGCTTCGGTCAACACGATGAACGCCTCCGCCTCGGAATCCACTACGTATTTGAGCAGCGATGATGTCGAGCCGATATGGTCTGCGTGCCTGAGGACATGTGGCTCACACTCAGGGTGCGCGATCACTCGAGCCTCCGGATGGCGTACCTTCAACTGGATGAGTTTCTTCTCACTGAACACCTCATGGACCTGACATGTGCCTTCCCAAAGCAGCATATCTCGGCCTGTCTGTTCAGACACGTAACGCCCTAAGTTCTTATCGGGCGCGAACAAGATCGGCGTGGATTCGTCGAAAAGCTTCACGATATCCACGGCATTACTCGAAGTACAGATGACGTCGCTTATCGCCTTAACGGCGGCCGAGCAGTTAATATAGCTCACCACCTTATGCTTCGGATTCGCTGCCTTCATTGCGGCCAGCCCCTCGGCGGGACAAGCGTCAGCGAGAGAACAGCCCGCTTTGAGGTCGGGCAGCACAACCGTCTTATCAGGATTCACAATCTTCGCGGTCTCAGCCATGAAATGAACACCCGCAAAAACGATCACGTCCGCATCGGTCTCGGCCGCTTTCCGGCTCAACTCGAGGGAATCACCCACAAAATCTGCGATGTCCTGAATATCCGGCTCTTGGTAATAGTGCGCGAGGACGACCGCGTTGCGTTCTCGCTTCAGGGACTCGATGGCATCAAATAAATCTGTTGATACATCGATATCGATCGGGGCTCCGATCTGAACGAGATTATCCGTCATTTTCCTGTTCCGCCTTCTCAGTCAATTTTCGTACAACCACCGCAGCAGCCGCCAGCCCGAAAGCGCCCGTCACAAAAGAGGCGCTGCCATCGATGCGCGCTCGGCGGTCACAGGTCAACAGCCCATTTTCGCCCTGCGGACAAACACAGACGAAACCTGTGCCCGCATCGTAGGCCAAATCGCGAGGTGGTTGAACAAACTCAGTGCTGTACACCGCTGAGATCCCCCACGCCGCACGACCCCTTGGAAATGCATGCTTTTCGCGAAGAATCTTGCGAACGTTGACCGCCATCCGACAATTCTTGGTCTTGTTCAGGTCCACGACCTCGATCTTGGTCGGGTCCCACCTGCCCGCGGCCCCCATCGAGCAGACAAGCGGGATTTCGCGTTGCTTGCAAGTCGCGATCAAATGACACTTCGCCGTGAACTGGTCGATGGCATCAACGACAAAATCGGGCTCTCCCTCAAGTAGATCTTCTGAGGTTTCAGCTTGATAGAAGAGCTTGACCGCCTCCACCTTGGCCAGTGGGTTAATTCGGCGTAACCGTTCCGCCATCAACTCAACCTTGGGCTTACCAATGTTCCCCTTCATGGCATGCAGTTGACGGTTTGTGTTCGTCACGCAAACATCATCAAAGTCCACAATACGAATTCGACCGATGCCGCTGCGGACCAAGGCCTCGGCGGTAAAACTGCCGACGCCACCGATACCAAAAACGACCACAAAGCTATTCATCAGGGCGGACATACCATCGTCCCCCGTGAGACGAGCCATTCGGTCGAAACGACGATGTAGCTTGTAGTTCGAAACGGGTTCAACCGGCGACACCTCGGGCGCCGGGTTGTGCAGCGATATTCCATCCATGTCTAGACCCTCTGGCTCAATCAATAGGCTGTCTTCGATCCGTGTCACACCGCTGGGGGCTGAAACGCACCGAAGAGCTCAGCACAATTTTCGGAGGACTGTCTCAAAATTTCGTCCTTTGTGCACCCTCGAATTTCACTGATTCTCTCAGCGACTGTAAGGATGCATGTCGGTTCGCCCCGCCCACGCCCACCAATGGGCTGGTCTGGGGCGTCACTCTCGAGTAGAAAACGTTGCCACGGCATTCCGCTCACCAAGGTTTGAAATCTGTCCGAGCGAAGACGCAAAACGCTCGGGCTGAGACTGATATACATCCCAAGATCAACATACCGTCTCATCACCTCTACAGAGCCGCTGAAGCTGTGCACCATGCCGCCATGCAAGCTATCCTTGTAATCAGACAGGACGTCCAGCAAAAGCCCATGGGCGCGGACACAATGTAGCACGATCGGCAATTCAAAACGCGTCGCCCACTCGAGGTGCCGGCGTAGACTCATGAGTTGCAGCGGAACCGTCGACTTTGAGGCTTGAACCCGGTCGAGACCTGTCTCTCCAATGGCGACCGGTGCTGTATTTGCTTTGCCCCGAGAGCGCAACAACGATTCGATGCCCGACAACTGTTCCAACACCGCGGCTTCATTGAGTTGGCTCAAATAGACTGGATGCAGACCAACGCTACAGAACATGCCAGGATGCGTGGCGGCAACACGACTCTGCCGTGACCAGTGAGAGTAGGATACCCCGGCTATAAGGAAGCGACGAATCCCCTGCGCACCCGCTCGCGCCAGCACCGCGCCCCGATCGGCGTCAAACGCCTCGAAGTCGATATGGCAATGTGCATCGATATAGCTCACAGCGTTTCCCTTAAAACCCGGCAATGTGTACATTGGAAAGACCGTGCCCCCGTGCGGCGGCTAAATCAAGGTCTATACGCGTGTTTAGAGTTGTTCAGGAAACACACAGGTCCACCTTTTGCTGGACGTTTCTATCAGGTCTCCTACTTCTCGGGTGCTTCGGTGAGGTGACAGCAGAAGCGCCACAGGTGATCTCAATTTACCCACCGTTGCTCAAAGCCAATCTCACGGCTCGACTCACCGGCCTTGCGTTACCTCAGTCGCCTATCGTCGAGATCGACGGCGCCATCGCTGAGGTCATCGACAGTTCTCAGCAGGACATTTGGTTCAAAACACCATCAACAGCGCGCTCAGGGCATCGTTTACTTTTTGTACGTTCGAATGGCCTCACGCTTCGCCATCCAGTTGAAATCGTTGGCGACGCGCAGATACCCAATGACGCAAGGACAGCTCCCGTCACCGATGCTACCACATCGCCCCCCGACAGCGGCCCGGCGGACCCAGTGGAACCTGCGCGACTGACCGGCCGTTTCACCGCTGACCCGATTGAGGCTGGTGCCATCCGCATGCAGGTGGTCGAGCATCAAGGCAATGAGTTAACCCTTGAAGTCGTGTTGCCACCTGATGATAGGCTGAGGGCATCGGCGTTCCATCTTATTTTCGACAAGAACATCATGCGTTACAAGGCGGCAAGACCTACAAATGCAGCCGACATTTTTAAGGCCGAGCTCATCGCGGACAACCGCCTCGCGATCGGCTGGATATTGAGCGACGACGCTCTATCGATCAGCCAATTGACTTTTGAGTTGGTCGGTGTCGGGGAGGCTCGTCTGGATTTCCCGGCGTTACATCGAACCGCTCGCGATCAACGCAACCAGCCTGTGCGTGCGCTCAACTGGAGTGCAGGCAGTGTGCGTGTCTCAGAGGAGTCACCTTGAGACACTGCCTTTTTCTGCTCCTTCTCTTTGTACCCACGACCGGCATCGCACAAACGCGCCACCCGCTCGCAGACTCCGTACCAGGTTGTTTGAGTTATCAACCCAAAGGGCTGCGCGGTTTCCAAAAAAGGGGTGACCAGGTTCAAACCTATGACCTACTCGAAGTCGTCTATACCCCGGGGCCAATCACCGACGTCTTCCCGAGGCAGCTTAATTTCACGGTGACGTTCAGCCCGCTCATGGAGATCGCTGACGAGATAGATTTCTATGCACCCGCATTTCAGGCGTCTGCGGCCAACCTTCTGACGAGTGAAGGTACGCGGCCTCTCGACGTCCAGATGCAGAGTGATGGAATCATCCGTATACGTCTAGACAGCCCGGTGTCCGCTGACCGTCCGGTACAACTTCAGCTGACGGGTCGGTTGCTCGCGGAGACGGTTTGTAGTGGTCCAAGCACTTGCAATCTAGACGGCATGTACCAACATCTCGCGACGGCAGGATGGTACCCGATGAGCGCCTATCATCCCACCGACGACCGCTTTACCTTCGTGACTCGAATGACGCCCCCTGCAGTAGCGGGCCGGCAACTGCTAGCCGTTGGGCAAGCCACAAATTTGGACGAAGGCGTTGAGTTTCGAACGAGCACCCAGACCTTTTTGCCCGCTGTGGTCATGGGTCGCTATTCGGTCGTCAGCCCAAATGATGGCTTTGAGTTCTTCGCTCCTGAGCGAACAGAAGCCATCGCCTTTAGCGACGCCCTGGCTGACGCCCGCACTCTCTACGACGAACTTTTCGGTATTTTCCCATATCCCGAAGTCAAGGTCGCGACCATCGCTGATGACGCCGCCGTCGCTATCGGCGCGCAATCACTCATCTTGGTTCCTGAAGATCTCTGGTATGTACCCGCTGGAGACAGCTTCCTTGAGACGGTCAAAGAGGTCATGAGTCACGAGCTGGCCCACCAATATTATTTCAATCTCATCGGCATCACCGGCCCGGCTGATGCTTGGCTCTCCGAAGGGTTTGCCGAGTATGCCGCAACACGCGCTAGTGAGAGCCGAACAGGAACGCCCCAACACGGCCTGCGCAATTATTGGCACTACATCGATGCGCCGTCGGACGGTGACGCACCGCTCCACAGCGTTGAAGTGCGTGAGAGCCCCATCGCCTTTGAGGTCATTTATCAAAAGGGCAGCGCTCTGCTCGATATCCTCAGCCGAAAACTCGGCCGCGATGCGTTCGATGAGACAATGCGTAGCTACGTCCAACGCTTTGCGGGCCAGATTGCAACCACAGACGAGTTCACGTCGCACTTCGGCGAAGCATTCCCAAACGAAAACTTGGAAGATTTTTTTGCAGCCTGGCTGTCTCAACCAGGCTATGCAAATATCCGCGTCTCTGCTTGGCGCCCGAGACTAGATCGTTCACAATTGTTCGTCCGCCTAGAGACCGAACGGTCAACCGGAGGGCGGCAAGGTCTACCGGCGACTATCCCCGTCACGTTTAACGACGCCCGCGGCGGCGACATCACTCAGCTCATCGCCAACGGGCAGACCGAACTGCGCCAAACCGAAAACAGCTGGCTGGCAATCGACCCTGACCTCACCTGGTTCCGCCGAGTGCAGCCTGTCCAGCCTGCAGATATCAACCTCGATGGTATCGTCGACGGCATGGATCTTCTGGATGTACATTACGCCGCCCGACGAGGCGCTCAGCGAAGCGCAAACGAGCTGGCCGACGTAAACCAAGACCGTGTCGTCGATGAAGATGATCTCGCGGCTGTCGAGCGAGCCTTCGGGCAAGTCACTCCCGCGCCTCAATAAGCACCTCGAGCCTATGGTAGCCAAGACTTACGTCCTTTGATATCGGTACATCAAAAGAGAACCGGCCCGCATGGTCCGTCCTCAGGCGGGCGAGCTTCCGCCCCTTCCCTTCGCTCCGAAAAGCAACCAGCACAATGTCCACCCCTCGACCGGGGCTGCCATCGACCACTCGGCTCACCCGGCCGTCGATCTTCATCCGATCACCCGTACCACGCAACACGCGAAATACAGCCTGCTCATCATCGAATTGAACTCTAAACTGTTCTTGCTCTTCGTTGGCTATAGCCGCTCCGGGCTCGCCCTTAGCAATGCCCTCATCGCCCGTTTCTGGCAGTTTCGCCTGTGGATCTGACGGGTGCAATACTTTGGTCGCTCCAACCGGGACTGGCTTCCCGCCATCACCCCCGTCAACACTTGGTCTGTCACCTTCAAAGGTATCGGGAGACCGCCCTAAATCCGCCTGCCCTCGTGCACCGCTCGCTGCGACCGTACGACCTGACTCTGGTAGACCCATTAGCTGCGCCTTCGAGTCAACATTTTGAAACTGAGTACGACCAAGCAAGCCATAGCTATAGGTCTCGAGATAGGCCTCTGGAGTCGGAAATGGGTCCTGCTTAGGCCGGTGCAAGGTACGGTTTTCCGTGTTTCGCATTGTCAAAGATGGTGCGTCGCCTCCAAGGTCAATACGCATCCAGCCACCTGCAGGCAGCTGAATTTCGACGAAGGCATGCGCCTCATTGTAGACCACCCGCGTAGGCACGCCTGCGCCCCGAGCAAGCAGCATGAACGCGAATGCACGATGACGACAAACGCCCACTTTGGCGGTCACAATGTCACTCAAGATATCGTCCGTGCGCTCAGGCAATTGGCCGGACCGAAACGACCGCAAATAGCCCACTAAGTCCATGAGTCCCGCTGCAAAGGGCATCTCAGACCGAATACCGATCTGTCTCAGTAAACGCGCGACGCCTGGCGCTACAGACGGAGGCAGCTCAGTGAAGGGGTCTCCGGCCTGGACACCAAGCGCCACATCCTGTGGCAGGGTTACTTGTCCCAGATAGTGGTTATCCACCTCGACAACCACCTTTACTCGAACCTCGCTCTGCGACCGATTAAGGACAAAAAAATGCCCAACGTCATCGCGCAAGATCGTGGGTTCTAAACCGTCGCTGGTTAACTCAACCACCGACATCGTGGGTGCGATGGACGGTATGCGCACTGGTTTCGCACTCGGCCTCAAGCTGAATCGCGCGCTGAATTTACTTGCTGAGGGGCGATGCGAAGCGCCCGTCACGGTGACAACCCGCAAGGGGGACTCGGCTCGTATTAAATTCAGTTCAGCGTCAACCGCATCGAAAATGATGTAGCGTTTCAGCGGCGCCACCGACGGGTTGTAGAAGGCCTCGTAACTCAAGGGGGCATCGGACGTCGTGAAACGATCTGGCTTGACCGCCCTCAGCGCATCCAAGCCCCTCTCCGGGGTTTCAGCGCCAGATGTACCGGCGGCCGCGTTACCGGATCCGTGCTTTGCCGTCGTCGGTCGAAACCATTTATCGGCTCGCAATGACGTAACCCCGGCGGCTCTCTTCAGGGCGTCAATGGTCACTGGTTCGTGGGCGGGACGAGCCAGTGCATGTGGGCTCCACAACAGGAAAGAGAGTATACATGACCGTGACGCGGTTAAGCCCCCACCCTCCCCAATCAATTTACGCAGACGCCTCATAGTGATAGAGCATGCCCGGCTCGAACCAAATGTTCAACGACCCGGAGCGCGCATATGCCCCTGGCGTTGAATCCACCTCAAGCGGGCTTTTTATTGGCATCTTGCATTCAATACCTCGATGAGCGTATTTTCCACGAATTAACACGATGTCACGAACCATTAGCGCACGACATATTGTCTGCCGATTGGTCATCAACGATAACCTACACGGGCTTTTGATCATGCCGACTATCGCCATCGACGCTATGGGGGGGGACGCAGGTGTCGCGGCTGCAACAAAGGCTGCAGCCGCTCTGTCCCTCACTCAAGAAGTCGGGTTATTGCTCGTTGGTCAAGAAGACGAAATCAATTCTGTATTGCGACGTTCCCGGTATGATGCGGGCTATCTCACGATTCAACACTGTGACCAATGGATATCCATGGATGAGCCCTCGCGAGAAGCCATCGACAAGAAGCCGAACGCCTCCATTAATGTGGGCGCGCGACTGGTCCGTGAAGGTGCTGCAGACGCACTCGTTAGCGCTGGAAACACGGGCGCCTGCATCCTCGCGTGCGCGCGGCATTTCGAACGTCTCCCCGGCGTCCCGAGAACCGCGCTTGCCGCGGTTTTCCCCACCGAACGACGCAGAGGTGAGACCAACGATCCTTTCTCGCTCATTCTCGACGTGGGCGCCACACTCGAAGCCGACGCCCAGACACTCGTCGCCTTCGCGAAAATGGGCAGCGCATATGCGCGATGTATTTCACGCAATGCACAACCCCGAGTCGCATTGCTGTCCAACGGCGAAGAGACACACAAAGGCAAACCATCCATCGTGGAGGCAAACCGTATCTTGCGTGCGACCCCAGAAATCAACTTCATCGGCAACATCGAAGGTCTGGACCTTCCCAGGGGGCGTGCTGACGTGGTTGTCACTGATGGCTTTACGGGCAATGTTGTCCTGAAGATGCTAGAAGGTATGGGGGAGACCGTCGTAGATTTGGCAAAGTACGCTTACCGAAGCAAGGTCACCTGGAAGGCAGGCCTCATGATGCTCTCGGGAGGTCTGAGACAATTGAAGGACCTGACCGACTGGCAACAATACGGAGGGGCACCGATTCTGGGCTTCGACCATCTTTTCATCAAGGCCCATGGTCGCAGCAATGCGAGGGCATTACAGAATGCTGTAAAGGTTGCAGCGAAAGCTGTCCGTTCAGATCTGAGTGGTCAGATAAACCAAATACTGAGACAGACCGCGGTGCCTGATTGATGCACGTCCCCCACTCCAAGTCAGACAAGGCCATTTAGAGATGTCGGCGCCCCACATCTTCCGTTGGGATATGGATAAGACTTATCTCAAGACAGAGTTTGACACTTTCAAGGACCTCCTTCGGACTGCGTTCCAAAAACCTGCGGACAAAACCAACGTGCCTGGCTCGGCCGAGCTCCTTCAGTCACTCAGAAGTGATGCTGGCGGAAACGCTGAAATCTATTTCATTAGCGGTAGCCCGAGCCAAATGCGGGGTATACTGTCCAAGAAACTCAGCCTCGATGGCATCGATTTTGATGGGTTCATTCTGAAAGACAACCTCCGTAATTTGTTACGATTTCGGTTCAGGGCCCTCAAGGAACAGATCGGCTACAAACTCCCGGCGCTTCTCAAGACCAGGGAAAAGGCGCACATCGCGTCCAAAGAGACCCTCTTTGGTGATGATGCCGAGAGAGACGCGTTCGTTTACAGTCTTTACGCTGACCTTGTCGCCGAGCGTGTGAGCCCCGCTGCCCTCGATGCAGTCATGCAAATCGCCGGCGTATATGCCGATGGCCGTGACGATATCTACGATGCGCTCGACAAGCTCGAACCCGCCGACCCCGTGGAACGAATCATCATCCATTTAGACCGCCGCTCCCCGCCCGTGCGATTTGAAGCGTATGGACGACGCGTCGTCCCCGTGTACAACTACTTCCAGGCTGCGCTTGTTCTGTTCGCCGACGGTCGTGTGCGCGCTCAAACAGTCATGCGTATCGGTGAGGCTCTGATCTTGTCCCACCAGTTCACGCGGGATGTTTTGGTCCGCAGCTTTCAAGACATCCTACGACGGGGCGCCTTGCCACGAGCGGCAGCGGAATCATTGATCTCACAGGCGCAAATGGTCACACGCAATCCCAATGTGGTAGACGCCTTTGCAAGCGCATTCGAAAGCACGAGGGTCCGCCGGATAGATACAGAGCCGAACTTTGTCCCGGACTACCCTATGCTCCTACGCCGTGAACTCGATCGCCATCGAATTGAAAAAGCACGCCGCCGAGGACGTTAACGGCCTGTATGGCGACTCAACTGCGCTGTGCAGCACAAGCACCTTTGCACCTTATACAATCGAGACGTCGTTCTTGGCCGATTTAATCCGATAACCATGCGCTAGCCCCTCCCATCAAAAGCCGATTTCATGCTAGAGTTGGAGCGTCGCTTACGCTAAGACCGTAGGTAGGCAGATTTGGGACTTCTTGGGTAACGGGTAATGTTGAATAAGACAGCTTCGAGAATGCTGAGCGCCTTTGTGGTGACTTGGCTCAGTTTTGGATGCTCCGAGTCGCAAGACAAGATCACGCTCGTCGCGATGGATCTCATTCCATGCCTCGGCGAGATCGACACGCCTGAGCCTCGACCGAACGAGATGATACCCGCTGCGGAAAGCACTTGCCGCGAGACTTTGAACGACAAAATGGACTTGGAGAGCCCAGCAAACGCATGCCTGCTACTGAGGCTCTCAGATTCAGAGAATTATGGTGTCCCGTTCAAATGGCAGGATGGCCGCCTGGGGCCGCCGCTCAAGGATGTACCCATTGAAACAGGGCGGCGCGTGAACGCCAGCATGGTGTTCCTATCGCAAGGTGGAAACGCGACCCTGTGCGATTCGCTGAGCGCCTCCACAGCGTGTGCCGACATGCCGAATTGCCTCGTCCGATTGAGTGCAGAAAACGTTGTCCCGCAATCAAGTGGAGAAACGCTCATCACCTTCACACGCCAAGTGGAGCGTGATGGACAACAAATTTATGTGTGCAACTCGGACCGCGCCGATGCGCAGTTCATTGAGACGCCAGACATTTGCGATGACAAGGACAATGACTGCGACGGCATCGTTGATGAAGACTTCTCACGTGACGCTGTCGGCGCCGGCAACATATTCAAAGGTCAAGCATGCAGCCTAGGCACAGGCGCCTGCCGCGTGGATGGGGGTCGCTACGAATGCCAGAACACAACCAGCCTTCACTGCGTCGCAGAGCTCGACGGCCGCCCGATCACAGAAGCCCCTGCTCCATCGGTGACCGAGGACTTCTGCAGTGTCGACGATACGCCCGCGAACCAAGGCACGAGCATAGATGATGATTGCGACGGAAAAGTAGACGAAGGCCTGCCATGCTTTACCTGCCTGAACACGGCAGGCGAGGCCGATGACACGCTCTGCGAAGGCTACGAAGGGCACCCGTACTGCTACCAGGGCACTTGCGTTACTTGCCGGCTTGACACCGCGGACAGTAACGAGCATGCAGGCTGTGCGGCGAATGAACTCTGCTGCGCACCGAATGGCGCGCTCCCCTCCTGCGTACCCACCACCGATGCCCAATGCACAGCGTGCAACAGTGAAAATGAACCCGCCCTGGGTGCATGCGATGGCGTTGGCGCTCCGACCTGCAACCAGAATCGCGAGTGCGTCTGTAGTCTCGCCGACGACGTCGGCTGCAGCCCAGACGGCCTGGCGCCCTATTGCGTGGCAGGCAGCTGCAAGCAATGCCGAGGCGACCAGAACGCCGACTGTAACCGCGGCGCTCTCTCTGACCGTCTCTGCTGCGACGGTCAATGTGTGCCCACGGGTGTTCTGGAAGGAGAATCTTGCGAAGAATGCGGTAGGTCTTGCCCTTTAGGCGGCGCAGATAATTGCACGGACTTAGGCTGCAAATGTGGTGATGAGGCCGCCTGTGACCGGGACGGCGACGCGCCCTTCTGTGATCCAAGCGCCGATACAGTCTGCCAGGCCTGTCTGAACGATTGCCATTGCAATCCCGACGTCGAAGGCTGTGAAAACGGCGCGGGCGCCTTAAAATGTCTGGACTCCGACAGCCAGGCGGACGGCATCTCGCGGTGTGTAGAGTGTCTGGTTGAGGCGGACTGCATAAACAACGAGAATGGGGCATTCTGCGTAAACAATAAATGCGAGGTATGCGATTACTCGCCCCGCGCTGGTGGTGCTTGGCCCGGTTGCGACCCTGAGGGCACAAACCCGATATGTCGACAGCAAGTTGGCACAGGTCGTGCGGTCTGCACTGGCTGCTTGGAGAGCCCCGAGTGCGTCGCGATGAACGTCGTCCATAGCGACCCGTTCGCAGACCTGAGCGATGGTGACGATCCCACCTATTACAACCATTATTGCAGCGACACCGGTGCTTGCACCGTTTGCAGTCTAGACGAGGAAGAGGGCCTCAACTACGGGTGCCGCAATCCATTACGCCCGATATGTACTGACACGCGTAGAGAGGGAGATAATAACTTCCAATTGCCAAACCGTGGCTGTCGAGCCTGCGATACATCGGTGGACAATGCCCCCACCAATCGTTGCGGTGGTGATCGCACCTGCGATCCGAGTGGCCGCTGCCAGGGCTGTTCGACAGATAACAATTACGGCTGCGGACTGAGCAGTCCAACACCTGTATGCCTCGAGGGTGTGTGCGCTGGCTGTCAGGACGATGCGACCTGTGCTGAGTTTGCGAGCGCACCGGAACGCGAGGAAAACCCTGAATGGGTCGAAGGCGATGAACTGCGCATTCTGTGCGTGCGTGAAGCCGATAACGCAGAAGGCGGCCGCTGCCTTGAATGTGATCCCTCTACTCCCGGTCGAGGGTGCGACGACGGAGCTGCGCCCGGCCGCATCTGTGGCTTCGATGGTTTTTGCCGCTCATGCGACACAGACGCGGAGTGCGC
>JBMHDS010000036.1:0-204642 GCA_049889275.1 Bradymonadia bacterium
GTTGGTCATCGATCAGGACGCTGGCATGGATGCAGCGATGCAAACACCGGATGTCGGCGGTGGGGATACTTACCAGGGGTTGTGTCAAGCATGCACGGGCAACCGAGACTGTGCGGCTCTCGGTGAGGGGGCCGCCTGTACACCGATCGGAAACACAGGCCGCTTCTGCACCTCCGCCTGCGGACCCGAGTTGCCAGATTGCCCCAGCGGCTTCACGTGCCTCGGACAATTACAACAATGCGTGCCCGTGAACTACGATTGCACAGTTTGTCCAGGACGTAGTTGTGATGAAGGATTGGCGTGCGACGTAGCGAGCGGCCAATGCGTAACACCACGTTCGGCGTGCGAAAGCTGTACTGGTGACTCTAGCTGCGCAGACGGCCTCTCATGCAGCACGCTCGAAAATGGGAATTTCTGCCTGCCGAGCTGCGCTGGTGGTGCACAATGTCCTGCTGATTACAGCTGTAACGGTGAGACCTGCGAGCCAGATGCCGGTCGCTGTGATGCTTGCGGCGGACAATGTGACGGGGCAACGCCTGCATGCATTGCCGAGACAGGCATGTGCGGAGAATGTAGTAACGACACGCCGTGTCCCATCGGCGAGTTTTGCGACCCCATGACCAATACCTGTTCCGGTAATCAACCATGCGAGTGTGGTAATGATGCACAATGTGCGAACTGTGGCGGTCGACCAATTTGCCTGCAAGGTAACTGCGTTGAATGTCTCGACGATACCGATTGTCCCGCGCGCAGTGCCTGTAACCTCGACACCTTCGCCTGTGAAGCATCACCGTGCTCTGGTGTGACCTGTCAGATGGGCTCACAGTGCAGCGAGCAAACCGGTCGTTGCGAGCCTGGCTGTAATGTCGCCGCCGATTGTGCCGACCCGAACACGCTCGACTGTAATCCTGCGACGGGTCAGTGTTTCTACCGAGATGGAACATGCGATCCCGGGGCTGGAGATGGTGTCTGTGCACCCGGCGCAACCTGTACGCTCAATCCGCTGACGATGACCGCGGGGTGCTCGTGTAAGAAAGTAAATCCAGATGATTTCTTCTCACCGGATGTCTTGATCGGCTGCCAACCTGGATTTGTCTGTTTCCAACTCCCGATGACGCCGGAAGGGCTATGTATCGAATCCCCAATCTAGATGGATTTAGCCAAGCACCTCGAGTGACTGTTTTGCTGGCCCATCGGGTCTAAAGAGACTATGGTGTGCCGACTTTTGAGCACACGGGATACAACAACACATGACCGATGAGACAGCATCGCGCAGCCGCGTGTTGCCACCCAAACTTGATAGCTGGATCGCTGCGGGACTCTCACTTCTCATACTCTCAGGCGCGGCACTTCAATTCGGTGTTTGGGAACCCTGGGAGGCGAACGTCTCCACGGTCGCTCAAAATATGGTTGAGTCTGGGCGCTGGCTTGAGGTGAATACCAGCGCTGATGCACAAAAAGGCCAAACGATTGCCGAGCTTCCTTTCGGTTACTGGCCAGTGGCGGCCAGCACGTCATTGCTTGGGGTAAACACACTTTCAATACGCCTGCCCGGGGTGGTTTTTGGCGCTGGCACGATCTTCGTTCTCATGCTGTTGATGTCCCGCCTGGCCAGCCGTACGGTCGCTTGGTGGTCGAGCCTCGTGCTGCTTTGCATTCCTCTCTTTTCCTTCAATCACTGGCTCGCTTTGGGTCAATCGACCACGATGATGTCGGTGGCCATAGCATGCTTGGCATTCATACAGGGCCGACTGCAGCTCTCTAGCCGATGGTTCTTGCTCGGTTGGCTATTTGCAACGATTGCGGGCCTCAGTGGTGGGGTTCCAGCGCTCTGTGCGCCTCTCGCGGTGTTCTTGCTCTCATCTATCGATGAGCAAAAGCCGACACGTCCCGCTGGCGTCGTTTGGGTTGCGGCCATCATCGCGCTCTCCATCGTCGGATTTGGCTGGTGGCGTGCCTCCATTTATATGCCATCGGGCTCCGCCATCGAAACACTGTTGCTGTGGGCGGATAACATCCACGTCACATCCGGTACAAGCCGGCCCGGATTTAATGACTTTGTCCACCAGATTGGGTTTGGTCTCTTTCCCTTTGGTGCCCTGCTGCCCTTCGCGTTGATGGGTTTATTGTGGTCAGACAGTGAGCAAGACAGGCTGCTTGGCTCATCTCTCTTCATCTGGATTGTCGCGGCATTTGCAGGACCCGCACTCGGTGCAAGCTATAGTCACTTTGGCCTATTTTTGGGGGCACCCGCCGCGGCTTTAGCAGTGACCATTTATCTCGCAAGAATGCCTAAGCTGGATGCAAGCCCAGTGCTTGCGATTTTATCTGTTATCATGCTCGCGCTGCTCGACAGCAACCTCAAGCATGAGACGCGCTTACTGGCCGATACCATCGTGGGCACCTCCATCGACTCATTTCCGGCGGCACTGCCCTACTGGCGCATCGCTCGTTTACTCAACTTTGGTTTGGTCGCGTATATTCTACTCTACCAAGGGCGAGTTCATCACTGGTTGAACTGGGCCGTTCGCTATTTTGGATATCCTGTGGCGAGACGTCCGTTCTTCGACGTGACCGTGGCGGGCTTAGCCAGTATCGTACCGATTCTGCTGCTACAAAAACGAACCACCCTCGAGCCATATATCCACGGTAAATTTTGGGGCAACGCCCAAGATTGGTTTCGCCGATTGCTCATCGCGCTTCTATGCGGCCTCTGCGCCTACGTCCTCATATGGACTATCACCTACGTACGGTCTGTCATGGTGAGGAACCGTGATGAGGGAAAGCTCTCTGCGGTCTCCAACTGGGTGAGCGCCACCATCGATGGTCGGTCGGCGTACGCCTTATCACTGGCTGGTCGGACGGGCGCGACCACTGCCTCGGTCATCCTGTCGACACTTCTATTGAGCTGGGTAGGCTTCATGAATGTGCCGGTGGCACGTGAGTTGAGCACAAACTTTAGTCAGAAAAATGTGTTGAACGTCTACCGACAGCTCGCCCAGGGCGACGAGAAGCTCTACACCTATCGTGTCGCGGGTCAATCCAATTCATTTTATTCGAGAGACCTGCCCGTCCTCAAGACGGCTAAGGAATTTAAGGCTCTTGCAAAGGCCGACGCGCGTTTTTTCGTGCTCATCCCGCGTAAAGACTTGGCCTCGGTCAACCTAGACTTCCGCCGTTCCACTGGACGCACACTACCGGTCATCGATGACAGCGGTTCTCGCTATTATCTGGCTTCTAACAAGCTTGATGAAGGCAGCGTCGACAAGAATCCCATCACCAATGCGCTCATAGAAGAGCTGCCAAAAGACGCGAACAAAGTCAGCATCAACTTTGAGGATAAGATTGAGTTGGTTGGCTGGAAGGTTGACCCCGTCTCGCCAAAAAGTGGCTCACCTGCCAAACTCCACATGTTTTGGCGCGCGAAGGCGAAGACCCAATCGACCTGGAAGATCTTTGTTCACATCGACGCGCCGGGACAGCGAATTCATGGCGACCACGATCCTGTGGCAGGTTTGTTCCCAACACGAAATTGGAAGCAAGGTGACCTGATCCAAGACATCCACGAGATCAATATCAAGCGGACCATCACCCCCGCTCGGTTCACGTTCTACGCCGGCCTGTACAGAGGAAGCACTCGAATGAAGATTAAGTCTGGTGCTAAAGATAAGCAGAACCGCGCACGTCTTGGCACGATCCAGGTGAGATGATGCCTGAGAGCACATACCTACTCGCCCTTCAGGGGATCGCATTTTTCTGGGGGGCGGCGTGGGGTAGCTTCCTCAATGTCGTCATCTATCGGCTTCCGGCTGGACTCTCTCTCGTCCATCCACCGTCGCGCTGCAGCACGTGTGAAACACCGATTCGTTGGTATGATAACCTTCCAATTCTCAGCTATGTACTGCTTCGTGGTCGCTGCCGTGCCTGCAAGACCAGATTTAGTCCCCGGTATGCCTTGATCGAGGCGGCTTGTGGCTTCATGAGCCTCGCTATCTTCAAGGCGGCATTTGCTGATTTCTCTCCCACAACGATCTGGCTGCAGTTCGGCCATTGGCTCTTTCTGCAACTCTTTGTCTATGCCCTGATCGTGATTATCTTCATCGACCTGGAGCACTTTTTCATTCCCGATGAGATCAGCTTGCCAACCATTGCCTTAGGTCTGTTGGGCGCTTACCTTCTCCCGATGTACGATTTCGAGAACGCCCTCTACGGCGCGGTCGCGGGTGGCGGATTCATGCTCTTGATCTTCGGTGTCGGCTGGGTGTTGTTTCGGCGCGAAGCCCTCGGCCTTGGCGACGCAAAACTGATGGCGTTAATCGGCACTTTTCTCGGCTGGAAACCCCTGGTTTTCATACTCTTCGCAAGCTCTGTGCAGGCGCTGGTGGCGGTACTGGTCGTACGGGTCTATTCTCGCTTCACCGGGCGCGAAGATACGTTCACTAAGACCACTGAACAACTCGACGAATATTTTGAAGAAGAGGAGCGCTACGCGGGCCTTGATCTCAAATCGAGGACCGTGATTCCCTACGGCCCCTTCCTATCCCTCGCGGCGCTCGAAGCCTTGTTCATCGGCGATTCATTTTTCTGGAACATGACACACGCGATCGCCAACGCCTTTATCTAGAGCCTGCTCGATAAGGCTGGCGGCCTCGTCGCCGACAGTCGCGCCGCGCTCGATGCCTGCATTCGCAATGGAAGAGCGCCCAACAAGAAAAGCCCAGACCGAAAAAGATTGTCGATTAAGACGCGATGGCTTCCCGAGACCAAAATAATCCGATAATAAACACCTAAAACAAAATACGGCCAACATATAATCATTATTGGACTACCATTAGGTAAGAGCAGCCTTCTGACCCGTCAGGTGCAACACGAGTTACGAAACACCAAACACAAACCGACAAGGGATACATCATGAAAAATCAACTCGTTATCACCATCGCGTTGGCAGCAATATTCTCCACCGGGTGCGACTTAGAACTTCAAGACCAGCTCGGTGGCGAAGAGCAGCCAGAAGTCGAGCAACCCATCGACCGCGAACGACCACCGATGGAAGGTGGTGTTGAGCCGCCCATCGGCGAGGGAGAGCCGCCAGTGGACGCACCGGAGGACGGCGAAGATGGCATTGCACATCCTATTGAAGAGGTCGAGCCACCATTGGGCGCACCGGAAGACGGTGGTGACGCACCTGAAGGCTTCGATGTGGGTGACCCCGAAGGTGGCGATGTCAACGGTGGTAGGCACCCAGGCGCTCACGGCGATGATGAAGACGAAGAGGAAGGAGAATGGGTTTTCGGCGAGGAATGTGAACCGGGCGCGGGCGCCTGTGAAGATGGAGCCACCTGCGAAGAGTTCTGCGAGCCGAGTTACTGTGATGAAGACGGCAGGTGTACCAGGGATTGCCGCATCGTCTTTCTGTGTGCAGAGCGAGTGCAGTAAATCACCCAAGTCGCCCCGATTGGAATGCTGCTCTCCACGCTCGATCAATCCATCGAAGGCCTCTATCAGTGCGACCGGCCTTCATTGGATCCAATGGGCGTAAGATAAGCAATTCGACCAACATTTATGGCTGGAGGTGGGTCACCGAGTCTTCGAAGCGGGGCAGGCTGATGATAAAGACCGTACCTGAACCATCGCCCTCGCGCAGCGCGAGATCCCCCCGCGTCTCGCGCATGAGTTTGCGACTCATAAATAGGCCAAGGCCTGTGCCCACACCCGCGGGCTTGCTGGAGACGAATGGTTCAAAAATTGAGTCCCGTAAGGCTGGCTCGATACCCGACCCCTCGTCTTTCACCTCGATGAGTAAAACCGCGCCGTCCTCTCTGAGGGTGATGTCGATATCACCCTGACCATCGAGGGCAAAGGCAGCATTTAGAAGCAGATTGACGAGCACCTGAGAGATCCGGTTTGGATCGCCATATCCATCGGCCATCTGGCCCTTGATCCGAACGTGGATGCCTTTCATATGACTGTGGTAGCTCAATCGGTCTACCGTCTGCTCGATCAACTCGTTTACAACAATACGCGTAGGGCAAAATGGCTGTGGCCGACCGACGTCCACGAGCTGGCGAATGGTTTTTCGAATCCGCTCTGACTCGCCGTCTATACGTTTAAACAGCTCAGCTCTTAAGTCGGCGTCAATATCTTGCGAGCTGCGTAAGTAATCAACGAAACCCACGAGCGCTGCTAATGGATTGCCAATCTCATGGGCGAGGCCCGCCGACATTCGACCGAGCGTCGCCAGTTGAGCGGCCTGCACCAGGTCTGCTTGAGCTTGTTCCAAGGTCCGCATACTCTCTGCCAGTGATTGATTCTGTGCCCGAAGCTCAACGACGAGATCGCCAAACGCTGTGGCAAGTCTCTTGATCTCTTTCGGCCCATCGAGCGTTTGCATCTGCGTACGCCATTGCTCACTGTCATCTCTATCGACGGCTAGACGCGTCAAATTCTCAACCGGGGAGACCACCCAACGACCGCTCAAATAGATCGCAAACAAAAGGATTAAGGCCAAACCGAACATGAGAAAGGCGATGGTCTTTGTTTGACGTTGCCCAAGGGACCGCTGGAGCGCGCCTAGAGTGAAGGATGCAGCGATGATGTGTCGCTTGCCGGATATCGAGACACTCTGCGCGAACAGATGACGCGCATCTGAGTTTGAGTCCGTGGTGCGGCGCCATTGGCGGCCTCTACTCTGCTGGGCCAACGCGATCACACCATCTTGAGCGAGCCTTGCGCCCTCGCCGACGCTGGCCACCAATTTCATGCGGGGACCAATAAGGACCAATGCATTCAGGTCGAATGCGGCGTCTCCGGTTGCCCTGAGCGTCTCAACTGGATGTTGGCTTTCAGCCGTCTCTTTGTGGAGCGCATCGAAGCGTAAGAGGTGTTGGCGCAAAAGCTGCTCTTTTGCTTCTTGCTTCGCTGCCCCCATCGCGATGAAAACAGACATGCCACCTGTACACACAAGCAGCAGTGTGAAAGTCAGTAGGAGCCGCGCACGAATGCCGAGTTCCCGGCGGTCAGAGCTTTTTTGAACTTGAGGAGAGGCGTCGCGCATACACATAAAGTGGACTGCATACGCCCAAAAAGCAAAAAGGGCCGCGAATGCGGCCCTTTTCAGCATACTGAGAGCTGTGGCTTACTTGCCAGAGACAGCCTCAACGAATGCACCGACCTCTGGCACCTTGAGGACCAAGAGGATGGCGATAACGAAAGCATAGATGACCAAAGACTCGATGAGCGCGAGACCGAGAATCATTGGGCCGTTGAGCTTGCCTGCGGCGCCTGGGTTACGTGCGATACCCTCGAGAGCGGCTGCTGCTGCGCGACCCTGACCAAGACCACCACCTGCAGCGGCGATACCGATTGCGAGACCAGCTGCAATGCAGAGGTACCCGAGGTAGTCACCGGCAGCTGCTGCAGTCTCGCCAGCTGCGAAAGCAGGTACAGCAAGAAGCATAACGAAGAGGAAAGAGAATACAGATGTGAACTTCATAACTAAGTTCTCCCTTAAAAATTGGGCCGAGCTCAGTCGTCCCAGTGATGAATCGCCAATAAGCGATAACAAGAGTCGCGCTTTGTGAGTCTGGTGCCTACGAACAAACCGTCAGTCTATAACCTCTCTCTCTCTACCGTCCCACAAACCAGACGTCCGAGATGCTGAAGAGACCGCACTGCACAACACGCTAGGTTCAAGCTGCGCTTGAACCCTGTAAAAAAATCTATTGTTAAACTGCCTTCCTAGTGGGCTTCCCCATGGTCGTGATGCTCTATCGCCATGCCGATATAAACGACACTCAAAAGGCAGAAAACCAAGGTCTGAACCAAGCAGACGATGAAGCCTAGACCAAGCAAGGCAACGGGGACCCCGAGAGGTACGAGCATGAGAAAAATGCTCACGGCCTTATGGTCGCCGATCATGTTTCCAGCCAGACGAAGTGAAAGACTGACTGGCCGGGCTAGATGTCCGATAAATTCGATGACAAAGATCAGCGGTGCGAGCCACCAAACGGGACCCATCATATGTTTGATGTGCTCCATCCCGTTCTCTTTGAGTCCATATATATGGGTCGCAAAGAAAACCAACATTGCACAGGGTACTGTGGTGTTGAATGAATCGGTGGGCGGCAAAAAGCCCGGTACGAGGCCGATGAGATTTGAAATCAAGATGAAGAAGGCAAATGTGCCGATGAACGGCAGAAAATACCGTGCAGCCTTCTCGCCCATGATACCGGTCATGGTGGCGAGTACGTAGTCGAGAATGGACTCAAAGACCGAGCGTAGATTAAATCTTGATTCGGGAATCACCCCCCCGCTCGCATCCTTCTTGAGCGCGCCACTGAAGCGCATCGCTGCGAACACCAGGATGAAGAATACGACAATGCCAACCGATACGTGATGGACATCGGTCACCTTCTGACCAAAAAGAAACGAGTCACCAGCTGCCTCGGCGAGTTGCTTCTCCAAACCATTGAAAGGCAAACTCATCCATGTGTGGCCATGTTCACCGGGAATAATGTGCTGTGCGTCAGCCATTATCACTCTCCACTTCGATATCGCCCTGAGCGTCGACATCGGCAATCTGTAAGGCTTTGATTCCCCCCGTTGCGATCGCAATGAAGAGCACACTAAAGCCGGTTACGACACCAATCGCGTCCAAACCTAAGACAGCGATGAGAACGAACAAAATGGCCAGCATCATCGTGATTTTAATCACGTACAGCGGGCCGATAGAGCGCCGTTCGCCGGCGAGTAAGCCACCGACCGACCGCTGGATCAACCACAAATTCACCAATGCTAAAAATAACCCTGATAGAACACCAAGACTAATGGACCATGAACGAAAATAGCCGCTGGCCACAAAAACGGAAAAACCCAGTAAAATTGAACGCCTATAAATCAAAGACATAACAGATTCGCCCTACTCCGGCGTCGATTCGTCGCCGGATTTCTGCGCATTATTTTCGAGTTCGAGAGCCATTAGAGTACGTGAAATCGACCGGATAGCTGCAGCAAACCCTAGGCATAGACCACCAAGGAGGCCCCAGGGGTCTGAGTTGAAGTGTCCATCCACCCAACGTCCAATAAACAAACCGATCGCGACCGAGACACCAAGCTCCAGCCCGATGCTCGCGTATCGGCTCGCTCGGTAAACCTCCCGAGCCTTTCGCTCGATGGGATTTTCGCTCACGACAGGAGCGCGGAACGTGCGATGTTCAAGGTGGAGAGAATTTCTGCCTCGGTGTGGGCGGCTGATACAAACCATGCTTCATAGCCACTTGGCGGCAAATAAACGCCACCATCGAGCATGGCGCGGTGAAAACGGCCAAACTTCTCGTGGTCGCACTTTTGGACCTCATCAAAGTTCTTTGGCGTCTTGGGCCCGAAGAACAGAGTCAACATCGTGCCAACACGCTCGACGCTGCCTTCAACTCCGAGTTCTGTCAGCATAGCCTCGAGTCCGTCTGCGAGCTGTGTAGCAGCGCGCTCAGCTGCTTCAAAAGTGCCCTCACGACGGAGCACTTCGATGGTCTTTAGGCCGGCAGCGGTCGCAAGTGGGTTTCCACTCAAGGTGCCCGCCTGATACACCGGCCCGAGGGGAGAGATGTGACGCATCACATCCGCACGACCGCCATAGACACCCACCGGCAGGCCACCACCGACCACTTTGCCGAGGCAAGTGAGGTCAGGTCGAAAATTAAAGAGCTGCTGAGCACCGC
Organism: Bradymonadia bacterium; assembly: GCA_049889275.1. Taxonomy (GTDB): domain Bacteria; phylum Myxococcota_A; class Bradymonadia; order UBA7976; family UBA1532; genus UBA1532. The sequence continues at coordinate 9,717 of JBMHDS010000036.1, forward strand.
CCGGCGCAACGCGAAAACCGGTCATGACCTCGTCGAAGATGACGAGTGTACCGTAATCGTCATAGACACGTCCGAGAAAGGCCAGAAAGGCATCATCGGGCCTGATGACGCCCATGTTGCCCGTCACCGGCTCTAGGATTACGCAGGCTAAGTCGCTCGCTTTCTCGTCGAGGAGAGCCTTGAGAGCAGCCGAATCATTGTATGGCAGTGTATATGTATGTTTCGCCAGGTCGGCGGGCACGCCAGCGCTGTCGGGCACACCAAACGTGGCGCCACCGCTGCCCGCCTTGACGAGTAAACTATCCGCGTGACCGTGGTAACATCCCTCAAATTTAACAATTCCGTCTCGACCCGTGAATCCGCGCGCGAGTCGAATCGCTGACATACACGCTTCCGTGCCACTCGAGACCATGCGCATCATTTCCATACTCGGATACAACGCGCGAACAGCCTTGGCCATATCGACTTCCGCCTCGGAGGGCGCGCCGAAACTCATACCACGGCCCGCCGCCTGACAGACGGCTTCCACAACCTCATGATGCGCGTGGCCCAAAATGGCTGGTCCCCAAGTGCCCACAAAATCCACATAGCGGTTGCCATCCGCGTCAGTCACGTAGGCGCCTTCGGCAGATGCGAGAAAGGGCGGGTTTCCACCGACGGACCGAAAAGCCCGCACGGGGCTGTTGACGCCGCCCGGCATCAGCGCCTCGGCTTCAGTCAGCAAAGCATCACTTCGTTCAGTCGTCCGCGCCATCAACATTTCTCCCGTGGTCGTCAGTGTTCTGTGCTGTCAGACTCTTGTGGTCTAACCTACTCTTGGTCCTCACCGTCGGCGCCTGCCTGCTCGGCATCACCTTCGACTGACCCTTGCGCCTCCTCAGAGGATGCATCGACGCCTTCGGTTTCATCCTCTTCTTCTTCACCAGCAGCGTAGCGTGCGAGGCTGACCACCTTGGTGTTGTCGTCGAGGTTGATTAAGCGCACGCCCTTCGTGTTTCGATTCACGTTCGAGACCGTGGCCGCGTTGGCACGGATGATCACGCCGGAATTCGTGACCAAGAGATATTGGTCGGTCTCTTCTTCGACCTTGATCACACCGACCACACGCCCGTTGCGCGAATCGGTTTGGATGTCGATGAGACCCTTCCCGCCACGGCTCTGAGTACTGCCCCCTCGGAGGTAGCCATTCAGGTTGGTTTGCTTGCCGTAGCCGTTTTCAGTCACGGTCAGCAAGGTCACCGCATCGCCATCGGTCTCAACTCGGTCGAACGTCACACAGCCAACGACGGAATCGTCACCCTGAAGATCGATCCCCCTGACACCCGCTGTGTCGCGGCCCATCGAGCGGACATTTTCTTCCATAAACCGAATGGCCATACCGGTGGATGTCGACAAGAGTACATCGCTTGTACCCGTCGTTGGGCGCACAGCGATCAGCTGATCGCCCTCATTGAGTTTAATGGCGATAATGCCTGTGGAACGAATGTTCGAGTAAGCCATCAAATCAGTCTTCTTCACCCGACCGAGTGCCGTCGCGAAGAACAGGTAATGGCCCTCGGTAAACTCATCGACGGCGAGAACCATGGCCAGCTTCTCATCCGCTTCGAAGGGCAATACATTGATAATCGGCTTGCCCCGAGCGAGCCGGCTGCCTTGAGGCAGATGAAATACTTTTCGACTGAAGACGCGCCCTCGGTCCGTGAAGAATAACATCGTACTGTGCGTCGAAGCGACGAAGAGGTGCTCCACAAAGTCTTGATCTTTTGTGGTCATACCACTCTTGCCACGCCCACCACGGTGCTGGGTACGATATTCCGACAGACTGACGCGCTTGACGTAACCTGCGTGCGATACAGTCACCACCATATCTTCCACCGGGATCAGGTCTTCGAGGTCGAAGTCACTGCTCGCCGCCACAAAATTGGTACGGCGCTCATCGCCATACTGGTCACGCACTTCAATCATTTCTTGTTCGATGACATCGAGCAGGAGGCCTTCATCATCGAGGATGGCTCGAAGTCGTGCGATCTCTGCGCGAACCGCTTCGAGTTCGGCGACGATTTCATCTCGCTCCATGCCCGTCAGTCGACGCAGTCGCATCTCGAGGATCGCGGACGCTTGTCGTTCACTCAACCCAAAGCGCTGCATGAGGCCTTGGCGCGCCTCCTCAGTGGTCTGGCTCGCGCGAATGATCTTGATGACCTCATCGATATGATCGAGCGCGATCTTGAAGCCTTCTAAGATATGTGCGCGGGCCTCCGCTTTTCTGAGTTCAAAGCGACAACGGCGGAGAGTGACGTCACGACGATGTTCGATGAAATGCTGGAGGATCTCATGCAGGCTGAGAAGCCGCGGCTCACCATGAACGATGGCGAGCAAATTGATACCAAAGCTGACCTGTAAGTTGGTCAACTTGTAGAGTTGGTTCAAAACGATCTGTGCTTGAGCGTCGCGCTTGAGTTCGATGACCATGCGCATGCCTTGACGGTCGCTCTCATCTCGAAGATCGCTGATTCCCTCAAGACGCTTGTCCCGTACAAGCTCCGCAATTTTCTCGAGCAGTTTCGCCTTATTGACCTGGTACGGTAGCTCGTGAACGACGATGCGCTCACGATCCGTCGTCATCTCTTCGATCTCGCAAACCGCCCGGATTCGAATCACACCGCGGCCTGTGCGGTATGCATCGAGAATGCCGGCGGTCCCGTAAATCGTGCCGCCCGTCGGAAAGTCAGGCGCTGGTACAATTTCCATGAGCTCTGGCAGAGTGATCTCTGGGCGACGCATCACAGCGATCGCAGCGTCGACGACCTCTCGAAGGTTGTGAGGGGGTATGTTGGTTGCCATACCAACGGCAATACCCGAGCTACCATTGACCAAAAGATTAGGTACACGCGCCGGTAAAACCAGGGGTTCCTTGGTCGTCTCATCGTAGTTCGAGCCAAACTCGACGGTGTCTTTGTCGATGTCCTGCAGCATTTCATGGGCGATGCGCTGCATCCTGACCTCGGTGTACCGCATCGCAGCAGCGGGATCACCATCAACGCTACCGAAGTTACCCTGGCCATCGACCAGCGGGTAGCGCATGGAAAAGTCTTGGGCCAATCGGACGAGCGTATCGTAGACGGCTTGGTCGCCATGCGGATGATACTTACCGATGCAATCACCCACGATGCGAGCCGATTTCTTGTACGAACTGTTCCAGTTATTCTTGAGGTCATTCATCGTGTAGAGCACACGGCGGTGAACGGGCTTCAGACCATCGCGAACATCAGGGAGCGCACGTCCAATGATAACGGACATGGCGTAGTCCAGATACGAGACCCGCATTTCATCTTCAATATTGACGGGCAGATACGACTTCGTCGTTTCAGTCATAACGACACTCACCTCTATAGTGCTAGTGAACACGACCCGGGGGGACGCATGGAATGCGTGGTTTTAACTTGAAACGTCTCGGAAAGCAACGCGCTTCGCGCGCGCGACGGACTCGTTAGAATCGCTTGGTTTCGAAGGCCCGCTTCAGGGCATCGATACACGCGCCATCGTAGTGTCGGTCCCGGCATCGGTCGAGCTCAGAAAGAGCGTCTATCGGAGACATTGCCTTTCGATAAGTTCGGTCACTCGTCATCGCATCGTAGGCATCGGCCACGGCAACGATTCGAGCAAGCAACGGGATTTCATCACCTTTGAGGCCATGGGGATAACCGCTGCCATCCAACCTCTCATGGTGACCGAGAATCGCTGGGATCAGTGGCTTGAAACACGGTATTGACTCGAGCAGTTCAGCGCCACTCACGGTATGAAACTTCATTCGCTCGTACTCGGCGTCTGTCAGCGGGCCTGCCTTGTTGAGCTCCGCATCGTCGATAGATAGTTTACCAATGTCATGCAGACGTGCGCCGTAGTAGACCATGTCAACCACGGCGTCGTCGCAGCCGAGTTCGACCGCGACTTCACGAGCGATTGTTGCCACACGTTCGCTGTGGCCCGCAGTGTATCCGTCTTTCTCAGAGAGCGCAGCGAGTAGCGTATCGACCGTATGTTGGAAGATCTCCTTCGAGACGAGCTCCTGTTGCCGAGATGCAAGCGTCACTGCGAGTCGTTCACTCAACACGCTCAAAAAGGTCGAATCCAGGGCGCCCAAGCGGTTCGTGCGGAGACATTGAGCAACAAGAAGGCCGACGGACTGATTCTTGACTCGCAGGGGGTAGATGGCAAGCGCGCCAATCTCTTCGTGAGCCTGTGCCCCATCAATCCAATCGAACACTGCGTTGTCTGTCGCGATAATCCGGTCGGTGAGTCCAAAACAAGCGCGTGTCATGTCTTGTGCCGTAAGCTGCACACCCACACCAGAATGGCAGATCGTCCGGTCGCGGAAAGCGGTTGGCACCAGGAGAGACACCGCATCTGCGCGAGTGTGTGCCACGGCCGCCTCCAAAATGAGCCGAATGGTACCTTGGTCATCATCTGACTGCGCAACTCGCGCATACAATGACTCGAGCGCGCCGAGCATTCCGCCTCCGGACTCGCGCTCGCCCGCCTCGAATTGCTCGAGGGCCGATTCCACCGAGTGGACCACATCTCCGATGCGCCACGGCGATTCAAACACCTCGTGTGCGCCTCGTTTCATTAAATCGACTGCGGTGGAGAGTTCCGAGCCCTCATGCAGATAAATGACACGCGAACTGCACTGCTGCGTGGCCATCCAATCGAGCCAGGCATGCCCGCCAACGGTTTTGTGTTCAGCCACGATAGCGCCGATGTTTTCAACCGACAGCGCTCGTTGCGCCTCTGTCGTCGTAGCGACCGTGCTGACCCTCAGCCCAGACATGGATAAGATATCGCAGAGTAAGCGCGTCCGCGACGCATCTTGGTCGATCAGCAGAACAGCATTCTGGCGTCGATGTGCCGCATGCTCATCGGATCGGCCGCCAGCTGACCTACAGGTAGTGCTGAGTAGAGAACTAGAATACATAACGGTAATAATACTACATTATACTACACCTGTTTCCAAAAACTTTCCTGCACGACCCCTTCTCGCCACGAGAACATCAGCTTGAGCGGCAAAATGACTCGACGTCACGCCTCGAGCCTTTGGCTAAAAAGACGCTCGATGCGCTCGATATCAGCGACATCGATGATCGTCGTGGACGCCGACACGGTGACGCGCCCAGGCGCAGCCCCCTTGAGGGGCCGAACGTGCTTGCGCAGAGCATGCATAACATGGACACCCGTCTCCCCACGAAGACGACTATAATGTACCGCCAGCGCGGCCGCATCCTTCAAGGTCTCTTGGTGGGGTGAGCGCTGTTGGCCACGAGACGGCACGATCACGTGCGCACCTGGCGCATCGCGTACGTGCAACCAGTGGTCATTGCCACGAGCATGGTGAAACGTAAGCTGATGGTTGTCCTTGCCGCCACGACCGACGAGGATCTGTTCATTCGCCCGACTCACGAATCGGTGAAACGGATGCCGCATAGACTTGGGCATCGAGGCGCGCGTAGCCTGCTTCGATACCAAACCACGGGCTTTCAGGGTGTCCTCGAGTTCATCTAAGGTCATGTTCTCTGTGGACAGGCCCTTGAGGAAGGAAATTAAATCGAGCGTCTTAGCGAGCCTTTCAGCTGTCTGCTGACGTCCATCGCGAGCCTTGCGATATCGCTTAAAGTAGGCCGCGACATTCTTGGGACCATCGAGTCTAGGGTCGAGCTTGATGCTTTTTTTGGGTACGCCCTCGGCAAACCAGTCATCCACGACCACCTCTGTGAGACCTGGTCTCAAAAGATGTAGTTGGCCTTTCAGGAGTTCGCCTGCCCGCTTCCACTCATCCATATGCTCAGAGCGCGCTAAATCAGCCTCAATCTTTGACCTTCGTCTCTCTAGGCGTTTTGACGCGGTCTGCATGAGCTGAACGATGGCACGGGATTCACGCGCATGGGCGTCATCTGCAATGCGAACGACAAAGTTTTTCTCTTGGTCCACCGCTGAGGCCTGCAGGGCGTTATCAGCACCCCTTTGCGCCACTGGCATGGCGGCCACAGGTGCACCATAGTGCCCACCGAGCTCAAGCTCCGATCTCAGCGTCGTCAACGCTGCCTTGAGGATCCGGTTTTGATCCAATGCGAGTAAATTTGGATGTCGGCCGCCCAATTCTGCCACCAGCTCGCAATCCGGAAATTCAAGTCGCACAATCCGATCATCAGCCTCGAGTGATAGGTTGATCAATGAGCGGTTCTTAGCATGTTTGCGCAACCACATGAGCAGCCCACTCGGAACCGGGCGTGTCGGCGTCTGACCCGGCGACTCAGTAAACCGCGCGAAGCGGCTCGAGCAGGACAAGATAACGATGCAATTTTGACCTCTTCCGTGAAAACTGAGGCTCAAAGTCTCATCATCAGGCTGCCTGACCTTTTGCAGACGACTGCCAACCAGTCTGGGTGAGAGTTCAGTCACAACAGCATGCATCTGTGACCAAGTTTGAGACATATCGACACCCCGAATAATGGAACTGAAAGTCTAATTGCGCCAAGAAGCGAATTGCAGCCCCTTGCATTGGGTGCTACAACCACGCGTCCGCGACGCAAAAAGGAAATCATGATGCAAATTACTCAATCACACCAGACCGCAACAGAATTTGATGGTGGCCTATTGGTCATTGGTCGTTTTGAAGAGGCCACACCGGGCGACGTTGAAGCGTCCATCGACGGTGCCCTCAGCGGCGCACTGGGTGCCGCAGCAGAGAGGCTGTACTTTAAGGGTAAGGCCCGCCAAACCGTTTCTCTTGATACCCTCGGGGGCGTCGGCGCATCACGAGTCTTGCTGGTCGGTTTAGGTAAGAAAGACAGTTTCGGGCCTGCAAACATGCGAGATTTCGCAGCAATCGGTGTCAATGAAGCGCTCACACATCGTATGGATGCCGTCGGTATCGTGAGCCCAACAGGTAGCGCTGATGAGGCGGCACAGCTCGCCACGGGTGCCGGACTAGGCGTGTATCGATTTGATGATTTACAAGCACCACCAGAGGATGCACCGAAGGCAACCGTCGAGACGGTCACGATCTATGGCGCCGACTGTAACGACGATGTTATCAGTGCTGGTCAGCACGTCGCTGACAGCGTCAATCTCGCCCGCACGCTGACCAATGAGCCGGCTAACGTATGTACGCCTGAACGCTTTGAAGCCCTGGCGAGAGAGATCGCCAAGGCGCCGGGTTTCGAACTGACGGTTCTCGGTCGCGAAGAGATCAAGGCACGCGGCATGGGTGGTATCGTCGGCGTCAGCCAAGGCGCGACCCGGGAGCCACGCTTTATTCACCTGACCTACACACCGAGCGGCGAGTCAAAAGCAGAGATCGCGCTCGTGGGTAAGGGACTGACCTTTGACAGTGGTGGCCTGTGCATCAAACCCGCTGCGGGCATGGATATTATGTATATCGATATGGCCGGTGCCGCTGCAGTACTCGGCACAATGGATTTGGTCTCCAAGTTACAGCCCGACTGCACAGTTCACGGCATCGTGGGTGCATGCGAGAACATGACCGGCCCTGACGCATATCGCCCGAGTGATGTTTTGACCATGTACAGTGGCAAGACTGTGGAAGTGCTCAACACAGATGCCGAAGGTCGACTCGTGCTCGCAGACTGCCTCCACCATGCTGTCCAACTCAAGCCGGATTGCATTATTGACTTGGCCACCTTAACAGGTGCATGCATGGTTGCCCTCGGCCCCAACTATGCCGGACTCTTCAGCGATGATGACGAGCTCGCGGATAACATACTCGCCGCAGCAGACGATGCCGGTGAGAACCTCTGGAGACTCCCACTCGATCCCAAGCTCGCAGAGAGTCTGAAGAGCAAGCGAGCTGATATCACAAACCTGGGTGGGCGATACGGTGGCGCGATCACGGCCGCGCAATTCTTACAGCACTTCAAAGGCGACGCGACCTGGGCGCACATGGACATCGCCGGTCCAGTACTCGCCGCGAAAGATGACGGCTACATCCGCACGGGCGGCACAGGCTACGCGGTCATGACCCTCTGGTCCTTCATCTGCCAAAAAGGCTAACTCGCCTAGCGGCTCACAAATAGGCTGCGAGCCACGCTGGAATGATCGAACGGTCAATGGCCTCGGCAAAGAGCGTGGCGGCCCCGCCAAACACCAAAAACCGAATCAGACGGCCCCCGAAGACTACGGACATAAATCGTATAAAACGTGGCTCATAGAGTGGCCCGGCGAGGGCGAGCGCCGTCAGCGGCGGCATCCCGAATAGCGCCGCAGCACTTGTGAAGAAAGTTCGACGGTGCTGGTACTCTAGAACATTCACACGCTCAAATTTTCGCGCCAGCCACCGCCAACGAGCAACGATGTGCTCCCCGAAGACATACATCAGGCAAAAACCAATGGACTGGCCAATGGCCAACGCCAAGACCACACCCAACCAGGAGACTTTGGACGAGAGGCCCGCTAGAACAGCGATCGGCTCGGCGAGGGCAAGCACAGGAGAAACGATCGCAACCGCGGCAATGATGAGATAAGTCATGATCGAAAATCTGCTTTACCCAAGTGGGTCTGCTCAACTCGTCGGTTGCAAATCATGTGCGCTGACCGTGACCTCGAGCATGCCCACTTTAACCTTGTAATAACCGGGCTTGTCCTCGGCGAGGATTGCGCCAGACTTACCTGCAAAAATTCCTCGAGTCAAAACACACGCGTCGCCGACAGTAAAGGCATGAGCTGGGGCCGTTTGTCGCTTCGGTTTGGGCTTTGTAGTGCGCTTTGATTCCGACGAACGCGCCGTACTTGGCTTGCGTGAAGGCGCTCGTTGGCTCCCCCGAGCGGGCTTGGCTGCGGATGGTCGCTTCCGAGACGCCGGTCTCGATGTCGCTGCGCGTTCGCTCTCCTTCTTCTCGTCGCTCGCATCCGCTCTCGACTCTTCGCCCTCTGAGCGTCTCTTGGCCTGCATCCTTCTCCAGGCTGCCTCTGCGTCGACCTTAGCGTTGGTCCGGTCACGCGCTCGCTCCGCCCGCTCAGCATGTTGCTGCTGCTTTTCTTCGAGTGCGCTTTTCTTAGCCTCACTCCTCGCTTCTGTCTGCTGTTCAAAGTGGCTCAATGCCTGAGCACCGTCGATGTGGTCATTTGTCGGCGACCACAAGATAAACCGCATCAGCGGCAGCAAGCTCCGAGCAGACTGACCCACGGCTTCCACCACGTCGGTGGCCCCATCGAGAATCGCATCTCGAGGTATGACATGGACAAGGTCCAACCACTCTCGATCTTCGACTTGCAGCTCCGTCGCGCCTCGCAACAACGCGCCCTCGCTCACCGCCTCTCCATCGAACAACACATGGTCGCTCACGGCTTCGACCGCTTTTGCGAAGGTATCAGGGTCAGACTGGGCTCGACTCAACAGATTCGCGAGGTCGACACTCGCGTAACGACTGAGTCTGAGTCCGACTGCAAGGGACTCGTGATCCAGGCGGACGCAGAGCAAAACATGTTTGAGATGGTCAGCGGGGGCTTTAATTCGAGTCGCCAGGTCGAGTCGCTTCGCCAGAATGGGCTGTAGCTGACGCTGGGCGTTCGGGTTGCGTAACCAGTAGCTCCATTGGTCTTTGACACATCGGCCATTCCATACGCTCGGAATCTCACTCGAAGACTCCATGTGGAAGTCGGCTGCATCGAACATTGAACTCAAAGACTTAGCCAACGAGCTGACCTTCTCTTTGGTCTTCATGCGCTGCAAATTAAACCGATTGCTCGACCAGCACTCAGAACGATAAACATCGAAATCGGGCTCAGACAGCCCGTCGTAATCCGAAGCCAGAAGCGACATTCTCATTCTCCCGAAAGCTCAAATCATGGGCGTTATAAACACGTATAAGCACCTGGTGCAACGACCCCGTGTTATCTCCGACGCGCATTTGCCTTAATTCTTTTCAGTAGGCTTGACGCTCTGAGGCCCCAGAGGCCGTCCGGGTCGAGCGCTCTCGCCTTTTCGAGCGCCTCCATGGCCTTCCCCTCTGAATCGAGTAGACGACTCAATACCCGCCCAAGGTGATAATAACCTCTCGCCTCCGTCGGACGTAACGAAATCAGTTTCTGTATGCTCGCAACCGCTTTAGAAAATTGACCACGGGATTCAGCGCTGAATGCCATACCGAGGAGAACGTCTGGATGATTACGGTCAACAAGGCGCGCTTTTGCGATTAAACGCCGCGCAGCCGCATGCTTTCGTTTGTTGCCACTGAGCAACATGGCCTGACCTCTCAGCGCGAGTGCACTGGCCTTCGATTCGGGGGCGGCATGTTCGTTGCGTGTCTGTTTGAAAGCAGTTTGGGCATAGCGTCGAGCTCTCGCGAAGTCGCCGACCTCGATGGCGACCTTTGCGGACAAAAGTCTCACGCGGACGTCGCTGGATGTACTCGCCAGTGCATCCAGCGCGCTCAATGATAAATCGCGCCGACCTCTGCTGGTCATGAATCGAGCATAATCCAACACAATATCAACCTCGCCTGGATGCGCGTCTTTGGCCTGGGTATAGAGCTTCTCTGCTTCATTCATACGGCCTGCTTTCTCAGCGAGCAGTGCATTCGCGTAGGCCACAGAAGCCTCCGACCAGTTCGTCTTGAATCGGGCCAATGTTTTCTTGATTTGGTCGAATCGTTCAAGTCGCGCGAGACTGCCGATCAGACGTCGGGTTGCCTTATCCGTCGCTGCGCTTGATTCAACCATCGCTTGGAGCGCGAACACGACAGACGGGTCATCTCCATATTGCGCGGCGATGCTCGCCAGGCGATATCGAGCCGGCTCATAAAACGGATTTTTGAGCGCTTTTCGGCATTGCGTGATCGCGGCGCGAGAGCGACGCAATTTATCGTTCAATTGGCAAAGCGCCCAATGGACCTGAAAATCTTCAGGAATCAGCTGTTGAGCAAGATTGAGCTGCCTGCGGGCGTTCTTGTATCTGCCAGCGCGCGTCAATGCTTGCCCATAAGCGACCAGTACACGGCCTCTCGCCTGTCGGCCCCAATCCTTACCAACACCATCTCTGAGCGCCTCGAGACGACGCAAAGCTCTCGCTTTTGAACTCGATTTCATCGTTTCGGTTACAGCAAGGCCAATGCGGGCATCTTTAAACTCAGAGACCGTTAACGAAACCATGGACTTGGATTCATTATTCAGCGCAGTGAACACCTCATGGGCACGCTCCAAATGCTGCTTGGCTGCGGCAGGGGTAACAAATCCATCCAGGTTCTGAGCACGCAGGAGATGCATCTGGCCCTTGAGCAATCGCGTCATCAAGTCCCCTGACGGTGCCTTCGCCAGGTGCGCCAGGGCCGCGCTCGCGCGACCGCGTAACGCCTCGAAGTGCGCCCAATAACTATGTAAACGGGGTTCCTTCAAGTTCGCATAAAGCTCTAACAGCGCACGGGCTTGATCGAGTTCGTAATGTGCTAGATGCAACTTAATCAGGGGCTCAGCGAATCGAAAGACGTCTGGCTGAAGGGCGATGGCATTCTTGAAGGAATCCTGAGCCGCTCCGAGATGATTGGTGTTCAGGAACTGATGACCGAGCGCTAACTGAATCTCTGCTCTCTGTCGCTTCGCAAGGCGACGCTCCCGACCGAGCAATTCTCTTAGGGCTTGCTTTGCCTTTGCACTCTCTTTGCCGACTCCGATACGAAAAGCGTGATAAGCGATCTGAGATGAAATATGTCCAGGCTTATCTTTCTCCACCAACTTGCGGAAGGCTGCAAAGGATGGAATCGGCTGATCAGTCGATGTGGTCAGCTTAACGAGCAAGGGGCCTGCATGGGGATGGTTTGGGTCATCGCGAGTCGCCCGACGTAAGCGCGCGACAGCCTCAACGCGATTACCGGTCTCGAGCGCAACCCGAGCCTTGACCCAGTTCGAATCAGCGCTTAAGCCTGCGTTCAAGCTCAACTGCGGCAACAAGGTCTTGGCCGTCTCCAGGCGCCGGTCATTCAACGACATAAGAATGTTCGCCACCAAACTGTCGTGAGCGCCGGACGCGGATACAAATTCAGACGGTTCATTTGGTGTACCAATTGCCGGCGGCTTATCTCCGAAGAGATATCGTACCTCCGCTTGCGTGCGCTTCATCAGCGCAAACGTGTCCGCTTGATTGGTGTCATATGCGCTGACACTGAACCGGTTCACGAGTGTGCGTATGAGATCCGAGCTCGCGCTCAACGCTGGCTGACGCCGATAAGCCTGTAGCAATTTCACCCGGCTTTCAAAATTGCCGTCCTTGAGGGACAAGCGGAGCCGCGCGAGCCGATCGATCGACCCGTCCACGGCCAACTGATATTGCCTCACCGTCACACCCGCAAAGATCGAAGCCACAATCAACAACGCACCGAGAAGCATTCGTTTGGTCATCAGCGGCTGTTCTTGCAGAGCTTCGAGCACACGCGCGTCGATGTTATCGGTTGAGCTCACCTCACCGTCCACTTTACTCAAAACACGGGTCTCGACCTCGTCTGAGTCGGGGCGCCTGTCTCCCTCACTCGTCGAGCTCTCGATTGGCCGGCCACGCTGGTAAGTCGGCCGTTCGTCCGAGGAGGCCGCTCGCGGGTAAGTCGGCCGTTCGTCCGCGGAAGCCGCTCGCGCGCTCGCCTGCCTCGGGCTGAGTTCATGCCTCGGCTGAGTCTCAACATCCTGAAAGCGATCGGGCGTGGCCACAGGCGTCGGCTCGGGACTAGGCCGTGCTGAACCTCGCGAGGATGTCGGCTCGGGACTAGGCCGTGCTGAATCTCGCGAGGATGTCGGCTCGGCTCGCCTGGTTGCGGGTGTCAGATTCCGTGTCTCCGGCTCCGGAATGGCGCTGGGCCTATCCGATTGTGGTGGGAGTCGGGGTGGCCCCGACTGAGGTGTGGCGCCGGGCATACCGGATTGAGGCGCCAGCATGAAATCGCGCCGAGTCTCTTCGCCGTCATGGGGGTTCTGTGGTGGGCTTTCGTACCGGTGTGGCTCAGCCTCTGAAGCGGGCCCGTCATCCACAGGTGAAGCCTCGACTTGACCATGCAAATAGGCGATTAGGTCCGCTTGGTCAAAGGGCACAGTGGGCTGGCCGTCGATCACAGGCCCACGATCTTCGTGATTGGATGGATCGGACGTGAGCACATCGACGATTGTGTTCTTTGCCGCTGGCTTTCGCTGCGTGCTTTCGTCGAGCTGCAAGCTATCATGGGTGGACGGCGATGTTCCGCGCTCGGTTATTTCTGCCTGTTCAGGCGCCTCATTCTCGAGCTCTGGCGCACCCGCTTGCGCACGAAGCTGGTTGATCAGCGTCAGCGGCACCGCCCCTTCAGCGGTTTGGGGCTCTGGATTCACCTGAGGTGTCTCACTCAAGGGCGTTGGCGCCACCGTGTTTACTGTTCTCGCAGCGTCTGGTCGCCGTCTGGCTTGCCGCTCTGCGCCGGGACGGAGCATCTGTGTCCCCCCCCCGGTTGCGAGTCCCATCAGTGACACGCTCCCCGCACCGGTCAGCTCTTGTAATCTCGCGACAAAGTCAGGATCCGAATACAAACGGATTTTTTGCCTCAAGAGCGTAACGGCTTCTGACTGCCGCTCCGTGTTGATCAAGAGGTCGACGAGCAATAACGTCGCCGCGCTGTTTTTGGGGCGCGCCTGCAGGATCTTCCGCAATGTCGGCTCGGCTCGGTCGTAGAATCCAAGCGCGAAGTCGACCTCTGCGAGTGTCATCTGACCGGGCACATGCCTTTGGTCCCTCGATAAACCATCCAAAACCACGCCACGGGCCGAGACTAAATCGCCCGCTTGAACATACAGCTGGGCGAGCTCGACATAGGCGTGCGAACCCGGGTCTCGGCTTAATATAAGCTTGAGTTCCTCGATTCTCTCGAGCGTTGATTTTTGATCTCGATCAATCGGCACAATGACCACCGTTATGCGTTCACGCCCTACATTATACCGCCCAGCCTCTACGCGCGAGGGGCTTTTAGGGAATCGAACACTTAAATCCACTCATACGGATGGGCACCCCAGACGGCTTCATGACGGCATCAAACAAAACATCTTCGAGCCGTTGTGGTTTATCGTTCACAACCCAATCCTCAAAGGCATCGGCATTTGACGTCCATCGATGAACAGAGCCATCGGCAAAACGCATCGTCAAACTGCTCTCATCGCTGAGCTCGGTGACGTGGCAGCGCGTTCCTGGCAAGAGCCAAATGGGCGATTGATTGAGCAGCATGCGAATCGACTCGCTGTGCGGCATGAGGTCCAACGTTAATCCGTCAGGTCCCCAATTTAGTTCAATCGAAGCGCGACCGAGAAGCTCACTTGATTCTGAGAAAGCCTCGGCAGAAAAGCCGACGACCCCATCGGCGAGCAATCGATTGGTATCGTTCATGCGTCGATAGCCATAGGATGACACCCGTCGACCATGAGTGAGTCGCTCGGGTATTGTCGTGGGCGCGCCAAAGACCGGATCGATTTGTCGGTCATCCATCCATCGACCGATACCGTCCACCAAGACCCCGCATCCGCGGATATCACAAGCATGGCGCACGTCCACAAGTCGACGCGCAAAGGCATTATCTCGGTCTGCATCGCCCAAATCCGGTGTCACACAGCGGAGCGGCGCGGCGTCTGCACTCGCGGACATCGACGAAGCCAAACGGCAATCATACCACCAGACCGCCCCCCAGGAGGGCGGCGATCGACCGAACGAGACTTGAGTCATGGCAAAAAGTCCGAGGCGGTCGATGAGCAGGCCAATCTCTGCCTGAAAGGGCGCGATTGACCCGGTCAGGTCCACTGCGATGGTCGGTCTGCCATTCGTACGAACCGCATCTGCATCGGTACCCAGCCACTCGGCCAGAAAGCGAATATCCGCCTCGACTTCCGCCCAGGTTACGGACTGTGAACCCGCCCGCTCGACAAGCATCGGTACGATTCGATGCCCCTGCGCCGCAGCCATCTTTAGGCCTTCATCGCGGCTACCCATAGGACCATCCCATACAAAGACAAAGGCTGTGGAGCGGGTCATCCTGAGCATATCTTCGAGCCTGTAACGCGCGCGATGTTGCGGTTCGAGTCCTGCGCGATACCCGAGTGTATACTGCATGGAGTCGACGGCGATAAACACCTCGCGTTCATGGATCAATACGCTCGTATCCAGACCCAGGTCGAGAGGTACAGAGGTATCAAGTTGAGTTTGTTCTCCCCAATCGAATGCCGGACTCACGATGGCCTGATTTGGGCGTTGACGCCCCTCGACACAGCCGATAAAAAGCATCAAGAGTGCCCAGAGCAATCCGTTCGCTCGTATCTTTATCGGCGCGCCAAGTGACCTGCACTGCACGATGATGAGATGACCTAAATTCGAAACTGGTAGACTGCCCATGACCCAAACATACACGAAACCGACTCTGACGTCTGACGTGGTGGCGATTCGCTTTCACCACGGTTATCTACAGGTGTTCCTGGTTGACGATAGAGACGGCGTTGACGCAGTCGCCGGACGGCTCCCTAGCTGCCCGGTCGAAGCCAATCAGAGCCCTGTGACATGCGCTCAGAGCATGATGCGAGCACTCGGAGCCGATCGCGCGTGGTTGGAGGCGGGCACCTTCACAGCAACCGCTGATGCCGTGCACAGCTCAGCGCTGAGCATCGCGCTCGTTTGTCTCACCACAACTCTAGAAGACGGTGATTGCGAGGCCCAAGGCAGTGTCCCAGGCACCTGGCATGAGCTGACAAAAATGCCGCGATTGAATGCCCGTGACCAGATGATCATCGACGCAGGTTTACAGACGCTCAGACGTCACGCGCTGACCGACACACTGCCCCTCTTGCTTCTACCGAGAAAATTCCGCATGCGGACGGTGAGACATCTCTACAGCCAAATCCTCGGTACAGCGATTAAGCCATCGCAACTGAAGAGCTGGATGCGCAAACGACAGGCCGTCAGACGGGTGGGTCCGGCACGTTTCGAACGCAACCCACAGCTCGTCCACGACTTCCTCTGCCCACCATTCACTCAGTCCACGGATCTTTGATCGCGTTCTGATTCCTGAGTACTCGGTCATACAACCAGTTTGGAATGAATTTCGCGAGTCGAACGGGCAGCGCGAGGGGCCAAGGGAAAGCATACTCGCTCACCTGCCTTTGAATCGCCCGACTCATGCGCATCACCGCATCATCGACATCCATGAGGAATGGCATCGGGTGATGGTTTCGGTCCGTGAGGGGTGTCTTGACAAAGCCTGGACATATGGTGGTGACGCGCACACCCGTTCCTTGTAACTCAATTCGCAAAGATTCGAGGAACGATGCGAGGCCGGCCTTCGACGCGCAGTATGCCGATGCACCAGGGAGCCCTCGATAACCCGCCAAACTACCAACGCCAACGATGTGCCCCGACCCCCTCTCTAGCATTTGTGGTAGCAGCGCCTCGACGCAGTAAGCAACACCGAGCAGGTTCACCCTGACGATCTTTTCAAATGTACCCGACCGAAAGCGATGCGCTGGCGTCGGGTCGCCGATGCCTGCGTTCGCGACCAGAGTACTCACTTCGCCCAGTCGCTCTGCGATGTCCTCAAAGACGCGACTGACCTGCGCGGGATCTGAGACATCTGCAACGAATGCAGACGCGACGCCACCCGCAGTCTGAATGTCATCCACCAATTCATCGAGCTTAGACCGACGACGTGCCACGAGTGCCACCAGCTGCCCCTCGGCCGCGAGCTGCTTTGCGAGCGCCGCCCCGATACCAGATGATGCCCCGGTGATTACAGTAACCTTCTTCATTTGATGATGCCCCCTCAGTCTTTTGGACGAGCTCGAACCGACAGTTCCACTGTGTCATGGACAACATCCGCCAGCTTGTCAATAATGGGTGGGTGCACGTATTTTTAGTTCGAGACCCTCGAGAAAGACTCTGAAGCATGTATGAGCAGCTCATTTCATCAGACGTTCAGGCGCGTCTGAACGAACTCGACCTCGATTTTAATGCCTATGGGCACGATCCCGTCGGCATCTCGCGCGCCCACTTGGGCGTTTTCTATTCGATGCTTGGTTTCTTCTATAAGTCTTACTTCCGGGTGAACACTGTCGGTCTCGAACACATCCCTGAAAAAGGTCGTGCCATGTTGATCGGCAACCATTCAGGCTCTGTTCCTGCCGATGGGGGCATGGTGATGGCGTCACTCTTTTTCGATCTCAACCCGCCCCGATATATCCATGGCATGGTGGAAAAGTTTGCTCAAACCTTACCCTTCCTCTCGTCCTGGTTCTCGCGTATCGGCCAGTTCACCGGCCTACCGGAGCATGCGATAAGAATGCTTGAAGATGACCGACTGCTGATGGCGTTCCCAGAGGGCGTCCGAGGGATTGGCAAACTCTACAAGGACAAGTATAAGCTCACCCGTTTCGGCACAGGGTTTATGCGCATCGCGCTGAAGACCAATACACCGATCGTCCCCTTTGCCTATATTGGGGGCGAAGAGTCTTTTCCTGCCGTGTATCATGCGCGTTCGCTCGCGAAGCTGATCGGCGTCCCGTATTGGCCAGTACCACCCTATCTGTTGCCTGTCCCACTGCCCGTTCAATGTCGCATTCACTACGGCCAACCCATTCATTTTGAGGGAGACGGTAGCGAATCAGACGTCGTGATCGAGGGCTACGTCCGAGAGGTTCGAGCACGGATCGCCGCATTGATCGCCGACGGACGAAAAGAGCTGGAGCGGTCTACATGAAGGTTGTTGTCACCGGCGCAAGCGGTGCCCTCGCGCGTCGCGTTATCGGCCATTTGGTCGCCGCGGGCCACGTGGTGTTGGGCATCGATCGTCGGCCGTGGCCCGATTGTCCGGATTCGGTCACGATGCATCGAGTCGACATCCGTAAGCGCCCGGCGGAGGAGATATTTAGGACCCACAGACCCGATGCTGTCATTCACATGGCGACAGTCACCTACGTCAGCGCGCGCAGTGAAGAGCGGTATCGTATCAATCTAGGCGGTACGCGGGCCGTTTGGGAATATTGTGAAGCGTATGGAGTCAAACAGGCCATCTTTGTAGGCCGCCATACCGTATACGGTGCTGCCGCCGATGCCCCGCTGTATCGTACGGAAGATGAGCCACTTATGGCTGGAAGCACCTTTCCGAATCTCGCAGACTTAGTCGCCGCCGACCTGTACGCGGGCAATGCGATTTGGCGCCGACCGAGTATTGATACCGCGGTGCTGAGACTGGTCTACTCCCTCGGGCCCTCAAGGCGGGGCACATTAGCGAATTATCTGCGAGGCCCGCGAGTGCCCACTGTTATGGGGTTCGACCCCTTGTTCCACTTCATGCATGAAAAGGACGCGGCACGCGCAATTTTTGAGAGCCTAAATCACCGACTCAGAGGGGTCTTCAATGTAGCCGGACCACCGCCGGTCCCGCTCTCCTTGCTCTGTCGGATCGCCGGATGCAGCGCCGTACCAATTCCTGAGCCACTCTATGGGTCCGCCGTCGGTCGTTTTGGTTTCTCGCGCTTACCAAAAGGGTCGTTAAACCACATTAAATATCCGATCGTCGTCGATGATGAGTGCTTTATAAAGGCAACCGGGTTTGCAGTTGAGTTTGATGAAATCCAAACACTTCGCGCCTATCGGTGGCGCTGAGTTCACATGAGAGCGTTTTCCATTTCCACGCTGTTTTTGGCTGTCGGTCTACTGCGACCAACAGTGGGACACGGACAAAATCAGCGCCCGGTCAATCCAAGCGCCAAACCAAAAGACGCAGAGGTGCTCGTCAACTGTCGCTCCGTCGCGGGCCTTTCCAAGTCTTTCCTGCGTCAAGTCAATGCACATATGAGGTGCCGGGTCGACCTGAGCAGCCTGACCTGTCTACCCGGCTTGCGTCTGAGTGTCGATCAACACGATGATTTTGATCTCTGTCTCTCAGCGAAACAAAAACCGGTCATCGCCCCGCAGTGTCGGCAGCAAAACCCTCAAGCGTATCGAACGGAGATCATCAAGCGAGGACGGTACCCCGTCATTAGGGCACCCAACCCTGAGCAAATGGAGGTCATCGATATACCGTTTACGGTGAAAGGCGAGACCGAAATCCTGGTGCAAACCAAACCGCTCATCCGCAAAGGGCCCGATGCGTGTGTTTACGTACGCCAAGTCAAGCAGGTCTTCCTCGATCCCGACGCACCATTGACTCAACGAGATCGAAAATAGACATTGGCCCCGTGATGCGCATTCATCTCTTCATCATGCTGCTAGTCGGCGTCTCATCGCCCAACGTTTACGCCGATAACGCGGAACAAATGACCGTCGTCGGGCGCGATGAGCATGACGCTGAGAACACGGACAACGCTGACGTCGACACGGTCAAAGTTGCGGATACACCTGGGCCCAACCTAGGACTTGGCAGGAGTCTCGAACGGGGACTCGGCGTGCGTGTTCAGCAAACGGGCGGTGCGGGCCGAGGTCAAACTCTACAATTGCGAGGTGCCAACCCACACCAGGTTCTCATCTTAATCGATGATATTCAGCTCTCCGGCCCTCGCGGTGAGGCCATCGACATCACCACACTCCCGATTGGCTGTATCGACAAGATCGATGTGCACCGTGGTCCTCAGGGCTCGAGGTTCGGCGGCGGCGCACAAGGCGGTGCGATTCGCATACGGTATCCAAACCCAAATCAAGGTATGAGAGCCGAGCTCGGACTGGGGTCTTACGGCATGTTTTATGGACACGGCTGCGCAACCATGGGTGAGCGCTCGATGGGCGTGCAACTCTCCACTCGCTACAGCACCGCGGAGGACAACTTTAACTTTCGAGATGTCAACGGCCGCTCTCAAACACGCTTGAACAACGATCATGAACGGTTCGGCGCTGCCGTACGCACCCACTGGAAGCCGTATAGAGGGGCCAAACTTTCAAGTCTTTTCGATTTCAGCCGGGATGAGCGAGGCGAGCCGGGTTCAGCGCAGGCGCCGAGCTTGACTGCTCGGAGCGAGCAGCTCCGGTTGTCCAGCGGATTAGCCTATACAGATTCGAGTTTGTTAGGCGGCAAACTCATCACCAAGCAGACAGCCAGTCACGTAAAAAGAACATACGACTTCGACGAGAGATCGTCGAGCTTCGGCGGTTTATCCGAGGCGTTCGAACTCGATGATGACTCGATTCAGCTGCAATCCAACGCTCATTTTTATCCAACCAATGATTGGTCATTTGATTCGTCCGCTGAGGTGACTTGGGCGCAGGCGAACACCCGGAGTCAGGGTAGTCAGAGACGTGAGCACCGCTATCTCAGCGCGCTGACAACGGGTGTGGGCTGGTCTCCGCTCGCTCAGCTCGACTTACGTTTGAGTTCACGACTCGACTGGCGTCGCGGCCGCGATGCCATCATCGCACCAAATGTGTCGTTACGTTTTCGCCCCACTCAGAGTTGGGTGGTCCATTTAGAGGCAGGCCGCCACTACCGTGATCCAAGTTTTGATGAACTCTATTTTCGCGGCACGGGCATCTCAGGCAATCCGGACTTGAGAGCGGAGGATGGCACGGGCGCGAGTCTGAACGTGCGCTTTCACATGAAGCAGGCCGGCGTCAACATGAAGGTCGATGGTGGGCTCTATATGCAGAGATTCGACCGAATCATCACCTTCTTACCCATAGACGCCTTTCGCGTCCGAGCCTCTGACGAGCTCAGCGCGGAAATATTTGGGAGCGAGAGCAGACTGCAATTATCCTGGCTCGATTTACGCTGTGAGACAACCTATCACTATCAGCGCCACGAGGATGGTTCGGGACGGCCACTACCGTATCGTCCAGTTCATCGCCTCAACTGGATGGTGGCCTATGAGCCCTTGGCGTGGTCGATTTTTGTGAGAGGTCTTGAGCAAAGCAAAGTCAACTCAGACCGGTTCGGCTACCGCAGTTTGTCTGGTTATCAACTCTTTGACGCAGGTGTCGCGATCGCCCTGGGCTCCGTGTTCAAACTCAGTTTTGAGGTCCGTAACTTGATGAATGATCAAGAACTCTATGACGTGTTGCATCGCCCGCTGCCGGGTCGCGCTGCGTACGTCGCACTCGGCTTAACGCGGCCGAGCAAGAATAATCGCTGAACACATATGGCGTCGATAAGCATTTCGGTGTAGATATGGACCCAAACTTTAGGGAGCTTTCGAAAATATGAGTGATGGAGTCAAAGCAACATTCGTCGTTTGCGGTCTCGTTGGTTTCTTTCTGATCGCTGTGGTCGGACCGCTTCTTGGTGATGCGGGCAGTACAGCGGTTGAGCTCGTTCTCGGCCACGATGATGAAAAACGGGTCGAAAATCGTAAAGTACGTGAAGATCCTCGATACGGAGCGTCCGGTGAACTGAAGCGTGCACGCGACTGCTGCACATCATGTAAGGCCGACTGGAATCACCATGACGACCGCTGTGAACTACAGACTCAAGCACTCCGCGAATGCTACACAAAGGCTTGCTCCGATTGAGTGGCCGCCCATTCGTGGGCTGGGGCAGGGTCATCACTTACCCGTGACCCGTTCGTGAAGATGGCCAATCCACAGCACTCGGTCCACGTGCCGTAATGGTTCAAACTCTACCCTTCTGGTTCCTCATGGCCGCCGCCCCCCTTTTGGTGGGTGCGACCCAAACCTCGATACAGTTGTATTTCAGCACGGCCGCTGCATGCCTCACGCTGTTATGCGTGGTCGCCCCGCGGAAAGTTCACCACGGCCATCCGATGGTGGTCTGGCTTTTTGCCCTACCAATGTTCTTCTGTGCATTGCAGCTGATACCATTACCGTTCGCATGGCTGGCGGGCTTATCACCAGAAGCTGCAGCTCTCCGAGGGCTAGAACCGAGTACGACCTCATGGGCGCCTCTCTCGTTGGCACCCTCTGCAACAGCGCTTTCGTTTCTGCACTACGGAACATGCCTCCTCGTCTATCTTGGCATCGCGAGCGCGGGGCGCCGTATTCAAAGTAAGACTGCACTCTTGCTGACATGTCTCGGTACACTAACGGTCGTCATCGCTCTCATTCACTATGTGAGCGGCGCACGGAGCGTCTATGGCCTCTATAGTTCGCTCCACCGGACCCATCTAGATGGGTTCTTCGGACCATTCATAAACGAGAATACCTTCGCAGGCTTTCTCGTCCTCAGTGCATTTGTGGCCATTGGCGTCTGTCTCGAAGCCAGAAACCCTCGAGAAACAAAGTTCGCGGCGTTTAGCAGTGTGATGTGCTTTTGCGGGGCCATCGCCACCGGCTCTCGCGGCGCGCTCATCGCTATCTTTTTGGGTTTTGTCACTCTCGTCCTCATGACAGCGCTGACGGATCAGAAAACGAGACCAGGCTTGCGCTCGCGACTCAAAACCGTCTCGCTCGCGCTCGGTAGCATTATCGGAATCGGCGGCGTTTTTAAGCTCATTAGCAGCTCCGAGTTGCGCAAGATGCTCTCAAGCTTATTCCTTGATGACCCAAAAGTGATGACTTGGTGGGACTCAGTTAACGTGATGAAGGCGTTCCCAATTTTTGGCAGTGGGCGTGGTACGTTTGTGCATGTGTTCACACAATTTCAGACACGGCCCATCAACGGAACAGTGACCCACGCAGAAAACTTTGTGGTGCAGAGCTTCACCGAGTTTGGCGTTATTTTTGGGCTTATCGCGCTACTGCTACCCGTGATCCTTTGGTGCCTTTTGGTCGTGGGCTACCGAAAGCGTCCGAGTGGTCTCTTGAGCGGTGTTTGTGCAGCCATGGCCGCCATTGGCTGCCACCAATTCACCGACTTCGGACTTGAGGCGATGGGTCTATCATTGCCGCTTGCCGCAGCCCTGGCCGTTGCGACGTCTCACATACAGAAGAGACGACCCCAGAACTCGTTCAAGTGGGTTAAATCCTTACTCAGCCTTGGGCTTCTGTGTGTCGCTACGATCTACGGGAGCCAAATACTGCGTACCGCCAAAGATACTCATATCGATGCACTCGCGAAAACCACTCGAGTCGAAGAGATTGAGCGTCAGGCCTCCGAATGGGCACGTTCATTTCCAGCAGACTGGATGATTCCTGCCACTGCGGCGCAAGCAATGCTCAAACGAGATGATATCAAACTAGAAAAGATCATTCGCTGGGCCCATCGAGCCCAAACGCTGGCGCCGATGGAGGCACGACCTCATCTGTTGACGGCAGAGGCACTCTACAGAGCGTCGATGACGGGACAGGCTGCTGGCGAATTTAGGCGCGCAATAGAGAAGGCTCCTTGGAATGAACTGGCCTACATCTCTGACGTTGCCCGCCTCTTCAAGACCCCGGAACACGTCCTCGCTGCGACGCCGAACACACCGGCAAGTCGTCGTCGTTTGGTTGAATCATTGTTCCGCCAAGGAAACGCCGAGCGCGTTCAAGCGCTCGCTGAAGAGCGCCTGCTCTGGGAACCGGATAGTCTTGTCATGCGTCTCGCCAAGATGAGAGCGTGCCAACGACTGAGTCTAGACACTTGTCTGCGTGAGCTGAGAGATTGGTTTCATGCCAAAGGATATTTGGGTCTAAGCAAGATCCTGGAGGCGGCCGACCAACTTCGTGCCGGTGACCGCACGTCAGGGCAGAAAACGCTCTCCCTGGCTTTGGATTACAAGGGTCAGAATCGAGCACTCGTCGCTCGACACGGTCTGCGCATGGCCACCAGACTGAATCACGCTGAGCTTCAAAAGCGGAGTCTCGACATCTTGTGGCAACTGAGCCGAGGGGATGCTACGAAAGCCTACGAGGTGCTGACTATGTCGGCGCGAATTTATCGACAACAGGGCAAGTATCAAGAAGCGCTGCGCGCGATGGAACAAGCCCTTA
Organism: Bradymonadia bacterium; assembly: GCA_049889275.1. Lineage (GTDB taxonomy): Bacteria > Myxococcota_A > Bradymonadia > UBA7976 > UBA1532 > UBA1532. Next base: position 33,562 of record JBMHDS010000036.1, read on the forward strand.
CCTTGCGTCGTGTACCTCAGGGGATCGCAGTGGTTGCGGACCTGGAGAACAAGCTGGGGTTGAAGGCACAGGCTGAACGCCGATTAGTCGAAGCGCTCAATCAATTTCCAAATCATCCAGGGCTCAAGTCTACGCTCGAACGCATCCAACGGGCTGATACAAAGGCGCCGACGAGGAACGATTGACGGGATCGAGATTAAGGCGCAATATGCGCCGCCAGAGGGAATAAGGACAACCAAATGCACGTACTTCTCCTAGGACTCAATTACTATCCCGATAAACTCGGTAATGCGCCCCTTATGACCGGTCTATGTGAAGGACTCGTGGCCCGTGGTCACCAGGTCACTGTGGTGTGTGCGTTTCCCCACCACGAGACGGGCCAGATTGAACCAGCGTTCCGTGGAAAGCTGTTCCAGCGAGACGAGCACAATGGCGTTGATATTCTTCGGGTGTGGCTCTACGCGCCACAGGGCGGCATGGTCGCCAAGATGGCAAATTATGCTTCCTTCACGGCAACGGCGCTCGCCGCGGCATCCACTGTCCGAGATGTCGACGTCATCTTCACGCCGTCACCCCCCCTCACACTTGGCATCGTCGATCAATTCATCTCTAAGTTCCGGAACATCCCGTTCGTCTATAATCTCCAAGACCTCTTTCCTGAGGCGGCGATTCGGCTGGGGATGATGACCAATCCGCTCATGGTTTCGGGATTTAGAGCACTCGAACGACATGTGCTTCACAAGGCAGATCACTTATCCGTGATCAGCCCAAGCTTTGAAGAACATTGTTTGCGCCTTGGGGTGCCTGCCTCAGACATTTCGGTCATTCCAAACTACACTGACGTCGATTTCATTACCCCGCGTCCAAAGAACCGAAATCAATATCGTGAAGAGCTTGGCTACCGCGGTAAGTTTGTCATCCAATTCAGTGGCCGCATGGGTTACAGCCAAGGCCTCGAGACTGTTGTTGAGATGTGGAAGCAGATTCGGCACCACGAGCATCTGCGGTTGATGCTTGTAGGAGACGGCCAAGCACGACCCATGCTCGAAGCTGAACTTGGAGACGATGAGCACGTCAATATACTGCCGACTCAGCCACGCGCTGCATTGCCGGAGCTTCTCGCGGCGAGCGACCTTGGTCTCGTCCCGCTACGGCACGGGATGGCCGGGACCAGCCTCCCCTGCAAAATTTTTGGGATACTGGCAGCTGGACGACCCATGGTCGCGAGCCTAGACCTCGATAGCGACGCCGCAGCGCTTATCAGAGACGCAGATTGCGGTCTTGTCACCCCACCGGAAGATGCGAACGCGCTCGCCGACGCAGTGCTCAAGCTCTACAAGAGTCGAAAAACGGCCAATCGACAAGGTCGAAACGGTCGTCAATATGTCGTCGACCATCATAGTCACAAGGTCGTGGTCGATCGCTACGAGGAGATGCTGACGGACGTGATCAATCGCAGACATCAAGCGGCTGGTTAATATGTGTGGTTTTGTCGGCTATGCAGGACAGCAAGCACCGTTTGGGAATAGTCGTCTCAAACACATGCGCGACGTCCTGACACACCGAGGACCCGATGATGCGGGACTTTGGACAGAAAGCGAGACCGTCGCGGTTGGACTCGGGCACAGACGATTATCCATTCTAGACACCCGCAAACTGGGTCGACAGCCCATGACCACAGCTGATGGTCAGGTGACTATCGCCTACAATGGCGAGTTCTATGGCTATAAGGAACAACGCGCCCGTCTCCAGGAAAAAGGTTTCCGTTTCAAGAGTCGAACAGATACCGAGGTCATCCTCGCCTTGTATCAAGAGATGGGTATTGAATGTCTCCAAGTCGTCGATGGTATGTTTGGATTTGCCATTTGGGATCGCGCCTCGAACAGATTGCTGCTCGCTCGTGACCGACTTGGAATCAAGCCCGTCTTCTACGCCCAACTCGCAAACGGCACACTGATTTTTGCCAGCGAAATCAAGGCGATTCTCGCGTCCGGGTTAATCGATGATGCCATTGATATGCAAGCGCATCATGATTATCTCGCGCTCAACTATGTGCCCGGTGAACGCACGATGATTAAAGGCATCAAGCGCCTACAGCCTGGGCATTTCTTGACCTGGCAGGATGGCAGGATTCGAATCGAGCGTTACTGGCACCAAACCTTCAACACCGAATTTGAGCAGCCTCGCTCGAAGGGATATCGAGACACGGTCCCTCAAGTGCTTGCAGCCTTCGACCGAGCGGTGGAGAGGCGCCTCGTCTCAGACGTGCCACTTGGCATGTTTTTGAGCGGTGGCATCGACTCGAGCGCGATTCTAACATCGATGTCGCGGCTTCACTCGGGGCCTGTCAAAGCGTTCACGATCGCCTTCGAAGAAGCGAGTTACGATGAATCTGAGTTCGCCAAGCGCGCCGCCAAGGCGGTCGGCGCAGAACACCACGTCGAAGTGGTCCAACCAAACCCCGATGTTTTTTTGCCAGCCCTGGCAGAAAGTATGGACGAACCTTACGCCGACAGCAGCATGATCCCGCTCTGGTATCTGTGCAGGCTGGCTCGGCAACACGTCACCGTTGCCCTCGGTGGGGATGGCGGAGACGAACTCTTTGCAGGCTATCGAACGCACTTTGCTTGGCAGCTCAGTCGCATGTGGCGAAAACTACCCAAACCCATTCGAACAACCTGGGCGAATCGGGTTGTCAACGCGCTGCCAACCTCTCACGACAAAGTGAGTTTTGACCTCAAAGCGCGTGCCTTTATTCGCTCAGCGTCACGAACCGCTATCGATGCCCACTATGGTTTCAAAGAGTTTATGACGGAAGAAGCACGGGAATCGTTGCGACATTCTTCGGCTGAGATAGAACAAACTGTGCGTCTCTTTCGAGACGCCGTGGCCGGTATGCGTAAGCCTGGCAGTCTCGATGCCATACTTCACGCTGACTTTGAGATTTACCTACCCAACGACATCCTCGTTAAGGTAGACAAAATGAGTATGTTACACTCGCTCGAGGCACGCGTCCCATTCTTAGATCACGAACTTGTGGAGTTTTCGGCTCGACTCCCAGCGTCTTATAAATTGCGCGGTTTCAAAACGAAGGCCATTCTAAAGGAAGCAATGCGTTCTCGAATTCCCAAAGAGCTGCTTAAGCGGCGAAAGGCTGGATTTAACGTTCCGATGGCGCAGTGGTTAATGGGACCTCTCAACCCCCTCATGAACGATCTGTTGAGCGAATCGAGCGTCAAACGCATAGGTATCTGGAACAGCGCAGAGGTCAAAAAACTCATCGAGCAGCATATGAGCAAGCAGGCCGATCACAGTCGCACGCTGTGGGCAATGATCTGTTTTATGCTTTTTAATCAAGCCTATCGACAAGGCCGTCCAGCATGAGTGCTCGCCATTCAAACGTGGAAACCACAAAGCTTAAGTCGGTGATCGATATTCGTCGACTTGGCGTCTTTCCAAGCCTTATCGAGGTACCCAAAAAGCCCTTCTACGAGTTTTTCACGGCCGTCTACAATGTCAGTTCGGCTGGTCTGGGTCTGCTCATTCTCTCGCCACTCATGTTGATCATTACCGCCGCGGTGAAGTTATCGAGTCCAGGGCCAGCGTTGTATCGGGGACAACGGGTTGGTCGTAATGAGAAGATCTTCAATATTCTCAAATTTAGAACGATGAAGGTGGGCTCTGAAGCCAAGATTGGTAAACGTTTGGTCCAACAAGACGAAGATCACTACACGTCCATCGGGCGGTTTCTACGAAAATACCGACTCGATGAACTGCCCCAACTCTTAAACGTGCTCAAACGAGATATGAATCTCGTCGGGCCCAGGCCTGTCCGCCCGATCTTTCTTGAAGACCATAAGAACAAGATACAGGCATATTCGCGCCGATTTCTTGTGCGACCAGGCATCACGGGTCAAGCCCAAGTCCGAGGTGGATATTACACATCACCGCGCCATAAACTGTTCTATGAGATGTTGCATATAAGCCGACGCAACGTGCTCTTCGATCTACAGCTGATCGTGCTTACTTTTGCACGCGTGATGACGCGTATTTTCACAGCGACCCTACTTCTGTGCTGGCTGTTGGTCATGGTGCTGGTGGCGCCACCCGAATTTCAGGCGGCGATGACACTGAGCATAGGTCCGCTGGCCTTCAACGTCCTGTATATCTTGCCCACCCTGATCATCATCGTTCATCTCGCCCAGCGCCGAATGGACTCTCGTCGAGTCGTCGCTCTACAAACGCCCACCGACTTGCCCATCGTCGCATTCCTGGTCTGGACGATGGTTATCATTCCATTCAGCCCCATGCCACTCGCCGCGACTCGCGGCCTCGGTTGGTGGATCTGCAACGGGTTCGTTGTCTACTACTTGATTCTGAACTCACGGATGGTCACAGACCGGCGTGACGCCCTCATCGCTGTACTCGTAGGCGGTGTCGCACTCGTCGGCCTCTTTGACTTAATTCCAACACTCTTAGATTGGTTCAATACCGGCCGCCTCGAACGCATTGTCGGTCACCTCGTCAATCCGGTGCTCACCTCGGTGTTGGTCACACTCGCCTTGCCACTCGCGCTCGTGCGTACAGTTGCAGGGCCAAGTCGCCTGCAACGGCGATTCGCCGGCGCGGCAAGCCTTGTTCTGGGCCTAACAGGTATACTCACGGTGAGCCGTGCTGGGATCGTTGTGATGGGCATTGTCATCGCGTTCACACTGTATCCACTCGCGAAACGATTAATGAGCGTATCGATTTTAGCTTTGGTGGGCGTGCTCATGGCTTTCAGCCTAAATGGAGATGAGCGCCTGCAACCCACCCGAGTGGTCGCCGACCTCAATGCCCGCCTCAGTCAGCAAGCGGCGGTTCTGACAACGTTGATTCAAGACGAACAGACAACCCAAGCCAATCTTGTAACCGGCGTTGGCGCACGCGTTGTCGGTCGGTATAGCCGAAGCCCATTGTACCAAGACCACAAACCTGCGCTCGAGCTATCGAACATGTATCTCACAATCCTTGCAGATCAAGGTCTAATCGGACTCGGCCTGTTTTTGCTGATTCTTTGGCGGTCTCTTCGCTTCGTTTACCGTGGCCTACCGCGCATTGAGAGTGCGCTACATCGCGCCGACCTACAGGCCGCCACCGCTGGTGTTGTCGGCTGTATCTTGCTCTTTCTCGTGAGTGACGCACTCTATCAACTTCCCCTGATGCTCGCGTTCTTCTCTGCCCTTGGGCTCGCTGTTGGGCTCACGGCAAACTACGGTACAGCGCACCGTCGCGTATACCGTATCATCCATTATAGGCATAACCTGTAGCCGCGGCTAAAACGCACGTGGGCGGGAAACCGACCCTGCTGACTACGCCCTCAGATTGGCGTCTCTAGGACAGCGCGGTATTCGGCCGCGAGCCTCGCGGCAACGGCTTTAAGACTGTGAGCTCGATTCATATGAGATGCGCCTGTCCTACGCCGTTCTAGATTGTTTTCCAGGGGTTCATCAAGGGTGGCTTCGATAGCATCTCGCCAAGCTGAAACAGAGAAATCTGATACAAAACGAAGAAATCGCCCATCTGGATCGAGTCCCCGATGACCTGGGATATCTGAGACGAGCGCAGGTATCCCGGACGCCAATGCTTCCCGCACGCTCCTGGGCGACCCTTCAAATCGGGATGGAAAAACCAGAGACCAGACCCCTTGATAATGAGTCGGCATCTCTCGGTGAGCCACCTGAGGGATGTGACAAAGCCTATCGCCCAAGCCAGCATTTTCGACGGCGGATTTGAACCAATGCATTTCCCAAGGCAGCACCCTGCCGATGAGCTTCAGTTGAAAATCTCGATGCTTTAACTCGGCCATGGCCTTGAGCAAAATATCGATGCCCTTATTCCGGCAGACAGCCCCCGTGAAGAGTAGCGTCGGGGTCTCCTCAGGAACAAATTTAGTCGGCGTAAAAGTCGACGTGTTAACCTCGGATGGAATCCAAGTCACCCGAGTGAGTTCAAGGTCGTGGGCATCCTTCAGGTCGTACTCGTGACCTGGGCCGAGGACAAAAATTCGATCTGCCGTCTTGCAGATTCTACGGTCGCGCCAAAGCGTGATTAATCTTTGAGCTACGTAACGCCACCCAAAGTCCAAATGCCGGCTCCTCACCCGCTGAAACCAACCCCAATTATTGGTATAGAGAGTGGTCACGAACCTATATGTTCGGCTTCTTTCAGGGGTAAACGCCTGGAAGACCGAGGCGAGATGCCCAAAATTGTCGTGCACCAGGTCGAGCTGCCCGCGATTGAGACGCGGGGCGATCCAATCAAACGCGTGTCGATTGAATTGTTCGCGTGGGAACTCGATGACATTCAAACGGTTGAAGCCAGCGACGAGCGAGCCGACCTCGGGCGAATACTCGGTCGTCAGTAAGTGGAGTTCATCGACGTGATGGCTGAGCTCGGCAAACATACGTAGCCGGTCTGTGTAGTTGTTGAGTCTTGGCAGACAAGTTACGACTCTCATCGAAAATCTCTCAGCTTAGCCCACCCGCGTCGCTCCGTTGCACCTTGGCAACGAAGACCCACACTCAAGTGCTTTGCTTAATGGTCGTGGTCGTCTCGTCAGTCTGCTGACTATAGTACTGATAATAGTACTGACCATAACCGCGACGCCCCACATCAAGATTGTTGAGCAGGGCACCAAGTAGACGAACGTTGACATTGTCCAACAAGCCTTTCGCCTTCTTGAGCATGTCCTTGCTTGTTTCGCCTGCACGAACAACGAGCACAGCACCATCAAGCTGCTGCCCTAGAATTTGAGCATCGGTCACAGCGCCCACAGGCGGCGAGTCAAAGATCACTCGGTCATATTTCGTCAGCAAGTACGCCAGCGCACGCTTGAAGCCTTGTGTATGCAAAATCTCTGAGGGGTTTGGGGGCAGCGGACCGCTGCACAAGATATCGAGACGATCGACCTCACTCTTGATGGCAACATCTTCTACCTTGGCGTTGGCGTCCATGATGAGGTTCGTCAGCCCTCGCTCATTTGTGAAGCCAAAAATCTTGTGCAGCCTCGGTCGCCTTAAGTCCGAGTCGACGAGCAAGGTCTTGCTGCCGCTCATCGCCATCGTCGCACCGATATTCACACATGTGCAGGTCTTGCCCTCTCTCGGACCAGCGCTGGTCACAAGCATTGAACGCAACTCTTGCTCCGGCGTCATGAAGAGTAGATTTGTGCGGATAATCCTTACACACTCTGCCAGCGTGCTGTTGGGATGATCGATGACACAACGGTCGGGGTTCTCGATGACCTTGGGCACACCGCCTTTTCCGCGGACAGAACGCACAGATGGCACGATGCCGAGAAAGGTCAGACCGTAAGACTCTAAGTGTTCCTGGCTCTTCACTGTGTTGTCGAGGCGGTCCACTAAGAATGCGAGCCCGATGCCACCGAAAAGCGATAAGATTGCAGCGACAGCGAGATTCAAGAGCAACCGCGGTCGGATGGGCCGCTGGGGCACCAGTGCGGCATCGAGTATGCGTACGTTATTAGCACGCGCCTCAGCTTGAAGTTGCGCTTCCTTGAGCCGCCCAAGCATCTGTACATGCAATGTTTTTTTCGATTCGATCGCAGCTTGTCGTCGTCTGTATTCAAGTTCATGGGTCTGGAGAGATTTGGCATTATTCTCAAGGGAGACGACCTCAGCGTATAACTTCGCTTCGCTGGCGAGGCTTGCCCGATATTTTCGGTCGATCGCTTGACGTATACCTTTCACCTCACTCTGAAGACTCTTCTCCACGCGCTTGATCTTGGCATCGACCACCAAAACATCGGGATGTTTATCCAAATATTTCTTGAGTAACTCGACCCGTTGGTTCTTCAGGTCGATGAGCTGCTCCTTCAATCGTTGGACAAGGCCGTTGGATAGGACCTCAGAGACACTTGACAGTGCTTGCGCACCGGTGAGTTTACGGACCTGGTCGAGCTGCGCTTTTAACTGAACGGTCTCGCGCTTCGCTTCCCGACTCTGACGACGGGCGTCTTGTAAATCGAGATTCACAAAATTCTGTTTATCGGCCAAGGTCGCACCGAGAATATTGTTGGAGCGTTTGAAGGTCAGAAGGTCATTCTCGGCCTTCAGCAGTTCCCCTTTGAGATCCACCGCCTGCTTCCTGAGCCATTCAACCGCGTCGATGGCAGCCGATACTTTCCGATCGACATTCTGTGCTGCGTAGGCGCGGGCCACCGCGTCGGCGAGCTTAGCAGCGCGTTCAGGATTTTCGTCGCGAACCCGAATGAGTACGACTCGACTCTCTGAGACCGGATCCACAGAAATCTTCGCCACAAGAAGCGATACTGGGTCAGCGTTTGCGAGCCGGCGTGCTCTCTTTTCAGGGTCTTCGACTCGTGTGACCCCTAGAAAATCGAGATCTTTATCAAGGCCAAACTCTTCTACGACCTTTGCCGCCACCATTCTGCTTTTTATGATGCGGTATTGGGTCTCGAAGAACTCCTTGGTGTTCCAACTGCTCCCAGAACCCAAACTCACGACCTCAGCACCACGCCGTGGCAGATACCGAGGCGCGTGCAGATCGATGACCATCTGCGTAGATGCTTCGTAGATTCGAGGCTGTCTTTTTGTATACAGAACGGCAGCTGAGACAAGTAACGCTGAGAAGGCGATAACGAGCCACTTATGCTTCCAGACAATCCCCGCCCACTGGCTGAGTGTCGCTTCATTCTGTTGACTGTCAACCATTAGAGCTTAATTACCTTCGGGTCTTCGCGACCGAGCTGGCCCGTCAAATTACGGGTATCCACAACGCGCGGTGCATGCCGCAGTAACTCTTCAACCTTAAAGTAATCATGGTCGGTTACGATTACGACGCAATCATACGCCGTTAATCCTGCATAATCCAACTTCGTGCTACTCAGGGTCTCGCCCGACCCGTGAGAACCCAATCGAAGTTCGGGCACAAAGTCATCTTGATAAGCCACAAGAGCACCGCGGGCCACCAATTTCTCAATGATGGGCACCGCTGGCGACTCACGCCAATCGGTAATATTACGCTTATAAGCAACGCCGAGCACCAAGATGTTCGACCCATTGATGGGTTTCTTGTCTTCGTTGAGCGCATAGCCAACTTTGTCGACCACATATTCAGGCATATGGTTGTTGATATCATCGGCGAGTTCGATAAAACGCGTTCGATAGTTCAGCGTACGTAGCTTCCAACTCAAGTAATGAGGATCGATGGGGATACAATGCCCACCCAGGCCGGGTCCAGGATAGAACGGCATGAACCCAAACGGCTTACTCGCCGCCGCATGTATAATCTCCCAAACGTCGAGCTCGAGCTTATCCGCGATGATCGCGATCTCGTTCACCAAGCCAATGTTGACGGCACGAAATGTATTTTCCAACAGCTTGACCATCTCAGCGGCCGTTGGACTCGAAACGGGTATCACGGAGTTGACGATCGCACCATACAAAGTCGAAGCGGCTTCACTGCAAGCCCGTGATACACCACCGATGATTTTAGGCGTATTTTCAACGGTAAACGTCTCATTTCCAGGGTCAATTCTCTCTGGGCTAAACGCGAGGTGGACATCTTCGCCCACTTTTAGACCTGACACAGCGAGCTTGGGTGCCACGATCTCCATCGTGGTACCAGGGTATGTCGTGCTCTCAAGAACCACCAATTGGCCTGGTCGAAGATGCTGAGCGATTTGCTCGGTCGCCTTCACGATATAAGTCAAGTCGGGGTCCCGCGTCTTGCGTAGAGGGGTTGGAACACAGACACTGATGGCATCACAATCTGTGAGTCGAGAAAAGTCTGTGGTCGCATCCAGCCTCTTGGATTCGAGCAGGCCGGAGATGCGAGACGCATCGATGTCGGGAATATAAGACGTGCCCTCGAGGAGCGCGTCTACTTTACTTGAATCAACCTCAAAGCCGAGCACAGAATAACCCGCCTCGCCGAAGGCAACGGCGAGAGGCAACCCCACATATCCAAGACCGATGACACCCACCAGCGCGTTCCGATCTTGCAGTTTTTGATTGAGCGTTGTCATGATTCAAATACCCGCCTATTGTCTTTTATCGCGTCTCATTACACCGGGACGCATAAGAGTGCCAGAGTACAACAACATATGTCGTTGTTTTCACGCGATTCGGGTGCCCTTATACCATCTGATGGCACGCTTGAGTCCCTCGTCGAAGTCGACGTCGGGACTGTACCCCAATAACGACATGGTGCTCGAGATGTCCGCTTTTGAATGCATAACATCGCCGGCACGTGGCGCCTCAAAGGCCGGCGAAATATCGGTGCCAAGCTGTCGATTAATCGACTCGATCAAATCCAATAGTGTCACACTTGAGCCGCAGCCAACGTTGTAAACGCGCCCACATGCATCCGGTTTGGCCTCCAGAGCCTTGAGATTCGCATCGATGACATTGTCGATGTGGGTGAAGTCACGTGACTGTTTTCCTGTCCCGTAAACGATCGGGGAGCGACCATCGAGAATGCGCGTCACAAAGGCGGGTACCACTGCCGCGTATTGGCTTTCAGGATTCTGTCTACGCCCAAAAACGTTGAAGTAGCGGAGCGCGACGGTCTTGAGGCCAAACAGCTGGTGATAGACTGCGCAATAATACTCCCCGGTTAACTTTTGTACCGCGTAGGGCGATTTTGGCCTCGGCTCAAGCGTTTCGGTTTTAACCGCTGCATCATGATCTCCATAGGCACTCGATGAGGCAGCGTAAACAACCCGCTCAACGCCCTTTTGCCGGCAGACTTCGAGGAGAGTCAGGGTGCCGACAACATTCGCCTCATTTGTCTCTATAGGCAGCGAAAGAGATTTAGGGACCGAGGGTAGAGCCCCCTGGTGCAGCACGCCGTCGACACCATCCACCGACGCCTCCACAGCCTCACGGTCAGCCAACGACCCTTCAATCAACTTGATACGGTCGACAACGTCGGCTAAATTTTCGCGTCGGCCCGTCGAGAAGTTATCGAGGACGACGACCTCATCTCCCCGGGCAAGCAAAGCATGCACCAAGTTCGACCCAACAAATCCCGCGCCTCCGGTCACCAGAAATCGTCCCATGATACCTCCGAATGGAATGTGCCATGACTCTCAGACACGTGCGGCCTTCCTTTAGGCCGAGCCATCTCGCCCAGGTCACCTCGCTGCAAAGCATCCGAGCATGGCTTCAGACCGGGATACGTCAGGCAGAGCTGACAGGTGACTCGTCAGAATTTGCGCGCGTGCAGAGAATCGGTGGCCTTCTTTACCACATAGGCGGGTGCTTGGGCGAGTCAAACACAGCATCGTTCGAAAGAATGTGGCGCCAGAATACAGCCAAGTACTTGCACTTGACCACTGTAGTCCAACCCCTGCTGAAGAATCTCGATGGCGAGGTTGTCTGGCTTAAGGGCGCTGACTACGTTGAAAACCTCTACGGCGACCCAGGCGCGAGGCAAATGGCAGACCTCGACCTCTTGGTCTCTCCTCGAGCGCTCACACAGCTCACCTCAGAGCTCACGACTGAACACCGAATCCGTTCACGAACGGCAACGGAACTTGGCGTCGAAATCAACGGCGGACTCATCGAATTCCACAGTCAAGTCGGCTTGCAAACCCAATCAACTATCGATCCAGGGGCAATTCTGAGACGGAGTATTCAACGCCGTATCAATGGCTGCGACTATGCATTTCCAACGGACCTAGACCGACTGCTGATATGGTTAACGAACCAATCTAAGGCAGCCTTCATCGATGGATTATGGGCCTATGTGGATCTTGTGTTGATTCTGAAGAAGCTATTGAAAGCACCTGGCGGTCACCAATGGGATACAGTGAAGGCTCATGTCGACGACGCTCGCCTATCCACGGCATTTGCGCTGGCCCTGATGCGACTCGATGAGTTTGAGATTTGGCCATTTGAGGCGCTCCCAATTTCCACCAAGAGAGCCGATCGTTGGCGCCTGTCATTGACTGAGGCTTCGACCCCTGAAAAGCTCGCACCAATGTGGAAGCGCCAAGCCTTGATCTTGGCGCTATCGAGAACACGAATGCTGCCGACCGCAGCCCTTCATTTACTTGGAAAAACACTCGGCCGCTGACGCGTAGGCGCGCGCGACCCCTCCAAAGAAACCACCAAAATCTGGGTTGAGTTCATTAGAGCCAGCTCTCGGGTACAAACACGATGTCACCCGGCTGTAGGAAGACATTACTGACGCGTCCCTCGCTGATACGCTTGAAGGGAACGACAAACTTCTTCTCATTCCCATCCACGACTCGAGTCAGTATGAGTCGGTCTTTAGCGGCAAGCGCCTTCAGGCCTCCAGCCAAAGTGACTGCCTGCACGATGGTCATTTTGTCTTCGAACCGAAATGTCCCCGGCTTACGCACTTCGCCGAGAACAAAGACCTTTTTCGAATTGAACTCTTTGACGAAGACACTGACTTGGGGTTTGCGTAGATAGCCTGCCTTGAGACGTTTCTCTAGACGGTCGGCCAGCTCAGCAGCGCTCAGACCTTTCGCCTCTACCGCCCCTACGAGCGGATATGTGAACACGCCATCAACCCCGATACGAAAAAGACCTGATAGGTCTTTCTCTTGATAGACACGGACCTCGACAACATCTCCTGGACCCAAAGTTGCGCTCTGCATAATCGCAGTCGTGTCGGGTACCGGCGGCAGATCGTTCGGCCGAGGCTGAGCACCACAGGCTAGAATGCATGCGCTGAGAGCAAGAATGACGCTGCGTACACGAATGCTCATATCTTCTTCACCTTAGCCTCGCCATATTTTGGAAGAGACCTTTAGTATTCACCTGTGAGGCTTAACATCATCGTCTGCCGCGTATATTCGGCCAGATCAATCGGGTCGCCGGCGAAGCAGTTGCCGGGGTTGTCCCCGAGACAGAAATAATAGTTGCTCCGGTTGTTTTCAAATCGCCATGAGGCGGCGATATTTAACCAATCCGTCGGATCCCAACCGATGGTTGCGCCAGCGAGCAAAATGGGTTCAGTTCTCTGCGGTAACGTCAGAGTCCACTCTGGTGCACCCTCCCGTGAGTATTTGTAATAATCCAGACCCACCCGCCCGCTTATCGAGAGCCGCGCCGGCAAATTAACGGTGGTCTTTAGATTGGCACGCTGCAGCGTATAGAAGTTCGAGAATGCATCGTCGCCAACCTTGAATGTGTAACCGGCACCAATTGTAAATCGAGGTTCGAAGCGATAGTCGATGGAGGCTCGAGCGATTGGTCCCGAAAAGGATGTGCCAGCCTCGTGATAACTATTGCTATAGCCACCCCGCAAAGTCAGTGCCAGCCGTCTCGTCACGAGACCCTCGACACCAATCTCCGCTCTCAGCGGATTAAAGTCCAGATTTGGCCCGTCGACCGGATTACCCATCGCATCGAGGTCAACCCCTTGCCTATAGTCGACCATCCAGTATTGAACGTCGACGAACAATGCCGTCTTTGGCAAAAAGCGCCAATGCGTCAATAGCTTGAGTTCGTGCGTATTCTTGTCTCCCCGGTTACTACCGAGGGCTGTCGATACCGCCAATGTCCGGTCAAGGCTAAAGCGGTAGCCGAGCCGCAGCTCTAAGGCCCGATTTCCGGGTCGACCACCAGGACGAAACCTTAGGTCAGGACCAAATGAAGCGCTCAGCCGGTTATAGCCATCGTCCTTTAACAACTCCACGCCAGGTTGCTCCGAGTAGCGACCTTGAGCGACAAGATCAATGGACACGGGTTTTCTGGGGAGTAATGACAACTTTAGCTTCGCTCTAGATTGATCGATCGCGGCGGCTTCGTCCAGATCACTGGCGGTCGTATCGGCATTGTCAGCGGTCACGTAGCGACCGGTTACATCCAAGTCCAGTCCCAGGCCGAAGCGACTTGCGTTTCGGCTCTTGGCCGACATACCACCACCGAACTTTATAACCGTAACGGGATTAACCGGAGAGGTTGCCTCTGCTGCAGACTCACGCCAGAAGTTACTGTCGTAACCAGCCGAGACCATGACCTTGGGGTGCACGACGACGTTGCCACTGCGAATGCCTGGTCCGGTGGCAGTCGCAGTTGAAGCGGCTAGACAAGAAAGAGTCACCAAAAAGACGTAGAACCACGGTTGCGCATCGCATGCGCCGTAGCTGCCTCGCTCGTGGGGCGTTATGTCCGTTCTACGATTCAATGATTTCCTACTGGCACAAGCGCCAGATACTCCCTTTGTCTACCCTATCTCGACCCGACCCTATTCGCTGCCCGATACCGCCGGTGGCCGCGCCGTGTTCAATGCGTCGAACGTCGGTACGGCCTCGGTCGTCGCCGGATTATCCGACCGAATATCTGGATCGACCTCCAGCGTCAACTGACTATTTCCAGTATATTGACTGATTTCACCCACACATCCCTCAACCTGGAGCTTTAAATTGTCCACGCGCTGCCCAATCAACACCACTTTGGCAAACTCATGCTGCACCAAATTCGCGTCGTCCTGGCGCTTCGCCTGATCGAGGCTTTTCTTGGAACGCTCTGCTATCTTCAAAAAGCCGCGGATGCCAGTCAGTTTGTCATTTACACAATTAACTTGGATGATGTCCTTATTTTCACGCGCCTTCTCAAGCCGATCGAGCGCAAACTTAAGCGTCTTTTGGACATCTTGTATCGTACGGTTGACGCGACTGGTCTTCTCAGACGCACTCAAGCCTGCGCCGATCTCCTTTGCATGAAGGACCGTGTGGCCGCTCACGAACACCGTTACAATCATGCACATCGCAACCGCATGTTTGTTCAGGAACCGGTTCCAACTTGTATCCATCGCGGGCCTCCCGGGTTACCGACTGATCATAAGACACTTGCACGCCCGCTGATCTCACAGTCTAGACAAACTTCCGCTGATCTTTATATATACGAATTCGAACTTAAATGCTGAATTTTCTGAAGCGATTTATAAAGTTAATTCGCCTTGGAGAGAACAAATGGAACCGTCACGGTGACCGAACCGCCGTCAGGCTTAGGAAAACGCCATCTCTTCACCCGACTCGTT
Organism: Bradymonadia bacterium; assembly: GCA_049889275.1. Lineage (GTDB taxonomy): Bacteria > Myxococcota_A > Bradymonadia > UBA7976 > UBA1532 > UBA1532. The sequence goes on from JBMHDS010000036.1 coordinate 48,607, forward strand.
ATGCAAGATGCCACAGCAGAATCCCCCGTGGAATTGCCTGCGATCTTTGCCGAACCAACGCGCCCACTCTCGAGAATGGTGATTCGGACTTTGACGCTGCCGTTCAGGTTTGGATTTTTCTTGAGCTGCTTCTCGTAACAACTACGCACCGCACCGGCTCGTCGACGCACAACACTCGAAATCGAGCTGGCAGACAGTATGCCGGTTCCGATCGCTGGGCTTGGGCTCTTGACCTTAATCTTGCCACGTATCTTGGTCTCTTTCCCCTTCTTACCACCAGCGACAGCGCTTCTCTTACCCTTCAAATCTTTGGAAGATATTCCGCTGACCTTACCCGTGGTCTTACCGATGCGTCGATCTCGCCCCATACCCTTTCGAGTGGCTTCCATCACGCCGCCGTTTCCGGAGAAGGCATCCTCCATCTTGGTGTCAGGCGCACCGTCCGTTAGGGTGTCCAAAACGCTTCCGGTGCCGCCATCTTTGACGCCGATAAATTTAAGAATGGTTTTGTTGCTCACTTCCTTCTGCATCTTGCGCAGCTCTTTTGCTTTGCGGCGCGCGGTCTGCTCGGGATTTTCCTTGGGCTTCTCTTCGGGTGCCTTCTTGACGACCACCTGAGTTTTCTTCACCTTCGGTTTTTTGACCTTGGATTTCTCATCCTTGTCTTTTTCTTTGTCCTTGTCGTCCTTCTCAGGCTTGGGCTCCGGCAACTTCGGCTTGGGCTTTGAGATCATTTGAATGAAACGATCTGGCAAGGACTCAAAACTCCGCGGCGGCTCCGGGTAATCCTGGTTGACAATATAGGCCAGACTGAAAACCTGAAGTGCAAAACTCGCCATCAAAGCCGTCACATACGGCCAATCAAGCCGCTGTGCGATACCACCCTTGAGCGATGCTGGCAGCTGTAACTTCGACGGAGGCGGCGGCGGCGTTACAAATTGAAATAAGATAACGACATCACCAAAGACGACTTTGCCGCGACTCTGGTCAGAAAGCTCGACCACGTAGCCTTCACCGCGCTTGCGTGCTCGTTTCTGCTCTCGCAAAGTTTTAAAATCATAAACCGAATCACCAAACGAGACCTTCCCGTTCATTCCGGCTTTGAAATTCAGGTGATAGCTGCTCGTCTTGACTTCAAAAAGACTGTAGCTCTTCGGTAAACCTGCGACCGAGGAAATAACAAAGGTGTTACGAGGCGATTGACCAATCGTCACGGTCTCACGTCGACGAAGTAGACGTTCCTCGACGATCTTGCCATTCTGGATTAGGCCAATCCGCAGGATCTTTTTGTCCCTGCTATCTGCCATTCAGGTCTTCCCTTCAGAGTGCCCCGATGAGGCGATTTGTCGGCCCCTAAAGCGAGTTGCCTCGCCATAGCTGCCTAAACACGACCAATGATGCGCCGGGCGACTCAGCTGTATCGACAACCGCAGCACCGACTCGGTTCCGGACCCACCACAAAGATTGGCCAACATTCGTACCGACACACTATCCTCGCCTGGAGCCACATGCAAGTTCAACAAACCGTTATCTGAAGATGGTCGCTTTATCTGCGCAACAGCCCGTGCCGATGTCTATAAAAGACGCACTAAATGACGGCATTCTCACAGACGAAATGTTCAATGATACTGATTTTGAACTTGAGAGTTCAGAGGCGACACACTGCTGCGTCGCAGTGTACCGCCAGGGGATAGGCTTGGCCCTAGAGGAGCCCGCCACTTTTGCCCTCGCCGCCGGGCGCGTGATAGCCACGTCGACCACCCTTAGAGACGGCAAATTTGAACTTCTTGAAGTCGGCATTCGTTGCCGTATACATGACATCACGCAGCAGGCTATACGGCGTATCATCATGGGTGATGAAAGTGATCATGCCTTCGAACTTTTGATTCATTCGAGCGTCGATTTCTTTCTGATTCTGCGCGGCGGTCTGCAACGCAGTCAACAGAGGTTGAATCAGCATGCTGTTCTCGTCACCACCCTTATCCATCTTGCCCACTGAACCGTCTTTGACCTCGACGATATGGTCGCCATCGAGCATGATCGCCTTCGCACTGATAGTCAGTGCGATGGTTTTCTTCGGAAGCAGCTCAGTGTTCGATATTGGCAGCTTCAAATCCTTGCTTGAGTCAACACGCAGAGGATCCATGGAGTAGTTCATCAGAAGGAAGATCAGGATAATTGTCATCGCGTCCATCAACGAGTTAATCGTGACGGTTGCCTCCGAATCATCCAAACGACGTTTCTTTCGACCGGCGCGAGCCTTCGCTTTCTCGCCTTGGACCCAATCGGCGATGATCTCATCTCGCGTTTTTTCTCGTTTCTCAGCCATTTCGCATTCCAGTTCAGATCGTTGTCGCTATTGCGCCTTCGCTGCAAACATTACATCAGGCCAAAGTGGAACGGCCCGACGCTTGCCGTCGACGTCCTCATACTTTACCTGGGCCTCCTTGAAATCCATGTCCTTCGTGTAGGTATCTTTCTCGAGGCGGAAACGGATTGAATCCATCGCTTCGATGACATGCTTGACCGGAATGTTTGAATCAACCGCCAGCTTAATCACCGTCTCATTTGGATATTGCTCCTTTACCCCATCCTTGATCTGCGCCATGAGCGAGTACAGAACCGGATAGTTGAAGTGGTAGAAGGGCTTTTTGACGGTTTCGTTCTTGCCGACCTCTACGTCGACCATACGAAAAGGCTCTACTTCTTTGATTGTGATGCCACTCTCGCTCACCTCGACGCCGTCGGTCGGTTTGATGATCGCGTTTAGGGGGACGCTGGCTTTTATCATCAAGCCCTTCTCTCCCATCATGAGCGTCAAATTGAGCGGTTTTTTCTCGTCCTCTTGCTCATCACTGCTCTTACCCATGCCAAAATTAGGTGCGTTGACATTTACGACACCAATCTTCACGAGCGCGGTCCCCAAGAGAACCATTGGGATGAGACAAACCACCAAGTTCATGATGGGAACTAGATTCAGGTCCTCGAGTTTATCGTCGATTCCCTTCTTTTTTGAGCGTGGCATACAAATTCCTCTCTACACACCGCCGATTACCATGGAAACTGTCTGTCGAGCTGCGGCGCCAAGACGGCACCGCATTGAGACAACCGAATGCCTGCCTAGTTCTCGCCAGCGTTTCCGTGTAGGCGGGATACGAGGAGATTCTCGAGACGTACCGAGTATTGGTCGATCTCGTCGATGATCTTCTTTGTCACGCTGGACAAGAACACCTGAGCGACGAGGCATGGAATCGCGACGATCAGACCGAAAGCGGTGGTATTCATCGCCATAGCGATACCACCTGCAAGCATCGACTGTCGTTGATCTGCAGGGATGTTGGGGTTCTTCAAAGCATCGAACGCTGCGATCAGACCCAGGATAGTACCGAGAAGTCCGAGGAGCGTTGCGATGTTAGCGATCTGTTGAAGGACGGTTGTGCGCTTGGTGACGATTGGCACGATCTCGAGCGTCGCTTCTTCAACAGCGTTCTGGATTTCCTCAGGGCCCTTGTTGGCACGCATGAGGCCAGCTTTGATGACACGGGGCAAAGCTGCCGATGGTGCCGCGCTGCAGAGTTTGATCGCTCGGTCGATGTTGTTGGCCATCACCAACTTCTGAATCTGAGCCATAAACGCTGACGCATTGATGTTGTACTTGAAGTACAAAAAGATAAAGCGCTCGATCATGATGCCGAGACCGATGATGCTCATAACTAGGATGGGGTGCATCCAAGCGCCACCTTGCTTGTAAAATGTAGCGATTATGTCCATTACTCGCGGTCCTCCAAAACGGGGAAAGTTACGTCAAACGCAAACGAGACTCATTCCCTAACTGCTCGTTAGCGTGTCAGGTGACCACCACAAAGGCGATTCCTGCGACAGCGTTAATTTTTGCTGACCAGCACAACGACTGGCCGGGTTTTAATATCATCGTCAACAAACGGGGATCCACACTTTTTTGTGGCTGGGCAGGATTTTGCACTCAATCCTGACCTCCCATGTTTCACACCCGAACATAATGTACTCAGAAAGGCGGTTTGTCTACGCTCTTTATGATTAAAGGTAGAAAGCTCTTCTTTGGCTCCAAGCCATCAAAGTTGAGCTTACTACGCTGAAGAAAGAAAAACGCTTCGGGCTTCTGCACTTTACCTTCAACGGTCACCGCATCGATCTGGATCTCTTTTGGTGCTCGCGACCCGGACTGGCCTTGTGAGGCGGCCAAGATGGGCCACGTCGACAACCCAAATAGAAGACTCCCGCACAGGATTCTCAGCGCCGTTCGTTGGCTCTTCATTCGATATCCTCACTCGGTTCATCGGAACTGTCATCAGCACCATCGTTGGACTCATCTTCAGCTGTGTCGCTGCCCCCTTCAGGCGCTTTCTGGCTACGACGCATCTGCGCCTCTCGCTGCTCCTCGACCTTAATACGTTTTGCAATCTCTTTAAGATAAGATTCTACGGTCTTAAGCATCTTCTGGTCTTTTGCTGACGCCTTATATTCGTTCAGCAGCTCAACAGATTGCTTAAAGCGGTCGATCGCCTTCAACTTAGGAAACTGCCCATCAAAGAGGAGAATGCCGAGGTTGTACGCAACTAAAGTTCGGGCGCTGGGAATTGAACGGGCCTCATTAAAGACCGTGAGTGCTTCGGCATAACGCTGCTGCCCTTTGAGCGAATTCCCCAAGTTGATTCGGGCAGGCACCATATCCGGCCAACGAGCCAGTGCGCGCCTGAACTGAAGCTCGGCGCCCGCAAAGTCACCCGCGCGATGATAGATAAGACCCAAATCGTTGTAGACCTCAGCGCTTGCACCTTGAGGTAATTTACTTGCAGATTCGAGCGCGGTTCGAGCGGCGATCATTTTTCCGAGGGCCGCGTGAGACTTTCCAAGTCGCCAGTAAATCTCTGGGTCAGACGCATCGATAGCCTTCGCATTTTCAAGGATCGCTACCGCCAGCTCGTGTTTCTGAGCGCTGGCGTAGACCACAGCGAGATTCAGCATGGCGGGTACATTGCGCTCATCTTTTCGAAGGACGCCCTTACTGCTTTGTTCAACCTTTGCAAGGTCACGTCCTGTCGCTAAGCGCACTTGGTTGAGCGCATTGATGAGGGGTATACTGTCCTTGTCAGAACCCCAGCGTCCACTTGCATACCGAAGCGCGCCTGCCTCATCACCTTCACGAATCATGATTCGGCTCACAGCTACGATAGCGTCTCCGAGCTCAGGCTTCTGTATCAAAGCTGCTTCATAATCTCGCTTGGCACGTTCATAGTCGCCTTGCCACTCTGCGAGAACCGCAAGATTAAATCGAGCCTCGGCGAGTAGCGCAGTTTGGTCGTCAGCCGGCTCAACGCTTTGAAGGATGACTTCCTTAAACTTTTCCTCGGCGGTCGAGAGGTCACCATTTGATACAGCCTCCCGAGCCTCATTCAAGAGCCCGAGCAGTTCCTCCGTAGACAATCGCTTCACCACCGGTTCAACCGCCGCTGGCTGCCCTTCAGCTTGCTCCGTTTTTGTAGGCGTCTGAGTCTCTTCTAGTTTTGGCTTTGGTGAGCCGCCACATGCGTTGAGGAGACCAAAGAGAACCAAAAGGGACGCTATGCGATTGCGATTCATTCGTCCGCTTCTCCTCTCGGTTCACCGTCATTGACAGCAGAGTCCTCCGCAGTTGAGTCGTCCGAACCGGAAGACACAGCGGACGCAGGCGCGGAGGCCCCCTCCGTCGCAGAAGATGACTCTGCATCGCTCGAATTACCAGACGCCTCGGGCGTGACTTTCTCACCCGTCTTGGGCGCTTCGGGCGGCTGAGACTCGGTTCCCTCATCCTCGACAGCCGGCCGATTGAGATTCAACATTCTCGGGGTCGTCAACTGGCGACGCGTCTCAACGGTGAGTTCTTCCTTAAAGAGCGGATACTCGCTTGGCTTAAACTTATTGAGCGACGCCAGAATCCTTTTTGTCCACTCATTGACAATCTTGTATTCGCGAGCTTTACCGATGGCGAACTCAAACTTCTTTACCGCGTTATCTTCGATAGGAATGGCTTGGTCTTCGAGCATTGTGCGATATACGTCTTGCTCCTCATCGGTCAGTGTCTCTGGAACAGGCGCATCATAAAGGTCTTCCGCAAACAGCTGATACAGACGACCGATTCGGTATAAGGCTGCGATGCTCCATTTATCGGAACGATATCGAAGCACTTGGTTGTATCTGCGCTCGAGGTCCTTCAAACGACGGGTCAGCTCTTTGATCACACGACCCGCGTTCTTCATTGAGCCGCTGATCTTCATCCGCTGATAGGCTTTGTAGTCACGCTCGATCAGTCGGAATGTCGCCTCAGCTGGATAATTGGCCTCATAGGTTGCGGGCTGCATCCCTCGTCCATTGAACTCTTCGATAACCCGCTGCCAACCCTGATTTGCCTGTCGTTGACGACGATTGGACTCGTAAATCTTTGCGATACGCGTGAGCGCCTCCACAGTCAGCGCGTTCTGCTGCGGGCCCGTCCCATACTCCCGCACGAAGCGGTCATAGACTCGCAGCTCGTTTTTACGGTCGTTAAGCTTACGGTACGTATCACCGGCTCTGAAGTACGTCTCAGCTGTATCTTGTCGATTGGGAAACAAACTTGCGTAACGCTCAAAATTGGCAGCGGCCAAACGGTACTGCTTGGTTCTCTCCTGCAAAACCGCCGCTTTGTAGAGCGAATCTGCTCGATTAACCGAATTCGGAAACTGCGAAACCAGCTTCAAGTGGGTGTCAATGGCTTTCTGAAAGTCATAAAATCGCTCTGAGTTAATGCCAACGCGGAAAAGCGCGTCTTCGACAAAGGGACTCTTCGGATACTCTGTGTAGACGCGCTCATAAGTACGAGTAGCGGACTCAAACATACGTAATGTCTCGTAGGCGACCGCCGCGTTATTCAAGGCATTTGCCGCAAATCGATTACCCGGATTTTCATCGACTAATCGAACATATTCCTTAGCCGCTCGCTTGAGTTTGCCGGCCCTTTGTAAACGCTCGGCATCCTTAAAGAGAGCACCAACCTTAAGCGTCCGAATCTGTTCATCGAATTGTCGGCCAAGACCAGCAGCAGCGATTTTTTCCGCCCACTCCGCCATCTTTTTCCAGTCATTGGCCTCACGATAAGACTCGACGATCAGATTTGCCGCAGCCACCGTGACCTTCTCTTTGGGAAAGGAATCGATGAGCATAGAAAACCACTTTCGGGCCTTCTCGTACTGCTTGTAGTCGAAGTAAACTTCGCCGATTTTGTAAATGTTACGGGGGCGCCGCGACTTGTCTTCAGTGCTCGTGAGCTCCAGCTCGTAGTACTTCACTCTCGCGGTAATCAATTCATCGACTTCCTCAGGGATGGGCTCCGCCTCGATCTTTTTCACAAGACCGTCGTTGTCAGTTTCTTCAACTTCTTCAGTGTCTGCAGGCTCAGCCGGTGGCTGACCTGTCAGTGAGGGCTTTGCACCCACCTTTCCGCTCTGAACGAGGTCTTTGACGGCCTCTGTTTGTGAGAGGATCGCGAAGAAAGCGGAGGGTTCCTGATACTTAGTACCGAGTTTGCTGTCTCTCACTTGAGCGTATTGTGTCGCCGCCCGCGGGAATCGCCGAGAGTAGAACAGACACTCCGCGTAGCGAAAGTTCATCAAATATGCATTCTCACTCTTGGGGAAGCGAGCGAGATACTTTTCATAGGCTTCAGCAGCGAGACCGTATTCCGCCATCGCCAGGGTTTCGGCATTCGCATCGCCGTCGATGAAATCCTGTCTTAGCTTGATCGCCTTAGAGTGGTGATACTCCGTCGCCTGGATCAGCGAGTCCTGCATGAGTTCGTCGGCTTTTGACAAAGCCTCGGCATCATCCTGATTCTTGCGATACCACTCGCTGCCGGGTCCATAATTGGTCGCCAAGCGATCCCGCTCTCGAAAAGCTTCATCAAATCGACGTAGATTGTCGTATGCGCGCACCATTTTCGAGTGCAGCGTTGGATTCTCTGGATCGAAGGGAAACTTCTTCAATAAGTGCTGAACAGTTGCGATCGCCTCTTCATACTTTGCGTTTCGAAAGAAGATCTCCGCGATTTCACGCAGGATCTCGACATCATACGGCTTATCGCCCGACACATAGGTGACTACTCGAGTGAAGCCTGAACCGGGATCAGGCTCACCGTCGCCATCCCAATCCTCTTCCTGCAGTGAGTTGGCAATGTACAAAATGGCTTCCGCGCGGAGCTCGCTACCCGCCTGCCCGGTGCTCTCCGATTGGGCATCGCTCCATTCCACAAGTTCTCGGAAACCTTTAATGGCCCTGTCATACTGGTCGTCGCGAAAATAGGTCCAGGCGAGCTTATACAATGCCTCATCATAGAGGCGGTGCTTTTTGAATTTGAGGACCTCTTTGTAGGCGCTGATCGCCGAGGCGAGATCATTCGCATCAAAGTAATGCTCACCCAAACGCGTCCAGGCCTCTGGCGTAAACTGACTCTTGGGGTACTTTTTCACCAAGTTGAGAAATGCATCACGGGCGGGCACTGCACGACCCATCTCCGCGAGACAGAAGCCCTTGAGATAGAGCGCCCCATCCGCCCTCTCATAATCGGGCCATGTGAGCAGTAGCCTCTCGAAGAGTGCAATGGATTTGGAAAAATCCTTGCCGGGTGGCGTCGGCTCAGTTTTGATCTTGCCTTCGTCAAAGTCAGCCATCGCATCATCATATTTCTCGGTCGCAACCAAAAATTCATCCGCGGACCGTTCGAAGTGTAGCTCGGCAAGCCTGAATATGGCGTCAGGTGTGTACTTGTCATTGTTTGGATATTTGGCAACAAACTTCTCAAACTCTTTGATTGCAGCGACTCGACGCTCGCGCTCAAGCTTAGACAACACCGAGATGATACGCTCGTAGCGTCCTTGTATCCCAGCGCGTCGACGCTTAAACTGGGCGGCGACCAAGCGCCGGACATCACCGCGATATTCGGCGACAACGCCCTCGAAAGATGCGACCTCGCGGCTTAACTCTACGATCTCGGGCGGCATGCCTTCACGCGTTGCTCGTTGCACCGCAGCTTCTATGGCATCTTCAGCCCTTTGAACTGCAATACCTTCGCCTGCCGCGGGCTCCGCATCTGACTGCACTTGCTTATCTGTCGAACCGTCTTCAGATGCCTGCTTCGGTGCGGCGTCTGTGGCTGTTGACGCCGACTGTTTAACCTCACCATTCTTAGGTGCTGCCGTATCCTGCTCGCTAGACGCGCCCTTCGCATCACCAGTCTTTGGTTTCCCGGCGTCATCAGGCTTATCTGCCTGCTCGGTGTCCGCATTCTTGGCGTCTTCTTTTCCTGCTACCGTGGCTTGAGACTTTTTGGATTTCTTTGGCTTTCCAGTCCCGTCTTGAGCGACCTCTGGCTCGGGTTTGCCCTTGCTCGACGGCTTGTCCTCGGCCTTTCCATTCGGTTCTGCTGGAGCGGACTCCGCTTGCTCTTGCGCCATTGCGCTTGTTGCAAAGCAGAACGCGACGAGCAGAACCCATAAATATCTGCGCCAGTTATTCACCCGTCACCTCATTGAAAAGGCTTTGGAGACGCTTGAGTTCATCGCCTTGCTTCTCGACGACTTTGCTGATCTCATTGCTTTTGTCATATTTACGCTTCCAAGCAATGTTGACCATCCCGATGTCGGCTTCGATGACGACATTCGCAATCTTGTTCAGGACATTCAAAAACGTACGTGCCGCGATGGCCCCACCGAGCGCTCGTGTCGAGCTCTCCTGCTGAACAAGCTCAGTTGTAAAAAGGCCAAGTTTGCTGCGCTCTGAACGGAGCATCGCGCGATACTCCGCAACCCGCTCGTCAATGATTCGCTGTGCATCGCTCCTAAACTTCTGTATCTGGCTGTAGAGCACAAGGCTTTGGTCATAGAGCCCACGCTGTCTGAGCAAGCCGCGCTCCATCAGATACTGCGTCTCCCTCGCGAGCGCGTCCCTAAAGCGAACGTAAATCTGCTCATCATTCGCCGACGCTGCATCAGAGATACCCACGCTCAGTTTCTCTCGATCAATCGTGTCAACAAGCGCCTCGATTTGCGCCTTGACTTGTTTGGCCTCAGCGAACTCGCGACGCAAATTAGCCAGGGCCGGTCCCTTTTGGCCAGCATTGGCTGCATCGCCGATGTATTTCTTCATGGCGACCAATTGAGCTTCCACCCCCCGTAAATCAACCTTTAGGCGGTGTGCGGCTTGGTCAAGGGCCGACATCTTCTCTTGAATCCGACTGGTCCGTTCCTGGATCGTAGCGGCACTGCGTGGCACATTATTAAGACGACGCTGCCAGGTGATCCGCTCGTCTCGGAGCACACGAAAATCTGGTGTATTCAACCGCGCTTGTTTCGCCGAATTCGAATTCAGTCGCGCATTCCAGAGTGACAAGCGCGTCGTCAGCTCGATGGCGCTCAACAATCCGCTGTGGAGTTTAGGGAAAATTTTAGATTGGGCATCGGACGATAAGGCGGTCTCAAGAATCTTGATGTTACGCTTCGCTTGGTCCACGTCGCGCCGCTGGGCTGCAACATCGGCAACGAGACGCAGGTCATCGCCATTGAGCGCATCCGTCCCGGCAATTTGAGCCGCTTTCTTTGGTATAATGGTGCGCACGTCAAACTCAGCAATTCTATCGCCCACCACGCGATTGAAATGCGCTTCCAGGTTGGGATGTTTTGCGCGTACTTGTTCCATTTCTTTGCGGATTGAGCCAAAGGCATCGGACACTTCAGCGAAAGCTTGTTCAGCCGTATCATAGTCCTTCAACATGAGCTTAAGGCGCCCCTTCAGCAAACGGGCTGCGGAACTGTCGAGCACATCGGATTGACTGATCAGTAAAAGCTCAAGCTTACGAAGCGCCTTTTCGTAATCTTTAGCCTTAATCGCTATCCAAACCAATTCATACATTGCTTCATCAAAGCTCGCTGAGTCGCGTGGCACCCGATTATACAAGTCAACGGCCACATCGAATTCAGACTTTTCGTAAGCGATGCGTGCGAGAGCGAGGAGCGCTTGCCCGCGCACGACGCGGGATTCTTCAGAGTCGGATGCTTGCGTCTCTTCACCCAACGCCTTTCGAAAAGCGGCCTCCGCTTGGTCGAGCTTGCCTTCCCTAACAGCGATAACACCGACAAAATATTGAGCACGCTGATATTGCTCGGCTGAGGCGGGTACTCTCAAGAAGTTGCGGCGACTGCTCGCGAGCCGATTCGCTCGATAATCATGTTTTCCCTTCGCGTATAACAACATGGGCGATTGTTTTTGCCGAAGGCTCAGCTCGGCTTGTGACGCAAACTCACGACCCAGGGTCCGACTACCGCTGAGATGGGCAAGGTCGAGCAAGCGCGCCAAGGCATGTTGCTGGTGATTCTGAGAACCGATTTTGCTCAGCGTGATGAAGTGCCGCTTAGCACCGGCCCAATTGCCAACCTGATACAGAGATTCGGCGAGAAAAAATACGGCGTCTCCATAACCCGCGCGCCCTTGGTTTCCTCGGGCATCCACCAAGTCTAAAAAGATCATGGCGGCGCGATCGTAGGCTTTCGAGTAGAAGAACAACTGCCCATCGTTCATCCGCGACTCAAACCGATTACCTTGTTCGCGTCGAACGCCGGCTAAGTAAACTGATTCCAGACTGGAGACCTGTGCTTTGAGTGCACTAAACTCGTCTTCAATTGTCTCCCCGGAAGCACCACCGGACCAACCGCTGACCACTGCGAATAGCAACGTCGCGAGTTGGACTCTCCGTCTCCCAAAGACAGCAATTCCTGGGCCGAAGGGCACGCGATGGGTGAGAGTTCGCATGATGGTGCTATTTGCCCTGAGTCGGCTCGGTTGCGCTCTGCTTTGCTTCGGCGAGCGTTCGCTCGAACCGAATGTCCGGCTTGTCTCTCAGGTCGGTCGTCATGCCGCCTTTTTCATAGCCGATCACCTTCACCCGAACCCGTTTGCCCTCCTCGGCCACAAAGGTGTGTGAAGACCGAAGCGTAAAAACGTAGCCTCGTAGATAGGAGAAGATACCGAAGCCGTTACCGCGATAAATCATGACGACCGAAACGGTGTGGTTACCTGGCACAATCGGCCCATCGAAGATTTGTAATTCCTTTTGGTCTGCAAGGTCTCCATTTTGGTCGATCTTCGTCTTGATGGGGCTCCCGTCGAGGGAATAGATGATCTTCTCTAGATTGAAACTTGAGCCCATCTCATTTCGATGGATGAGCTGTGCCTCCGCACCGGCGATGCTGGTGGACAGAATGCTCTCCTTCAAGATTGCGAGGCGAGTCTTCGTCCGAAAAATCTTTTCTTTGAGCTCGTTCACCCGTCCCTGGAGGTCGTTGAGCTTGCTCTCGTACGCTTTGTCCGCATTCGCGCTGGCTTTAGACAGCCCGTTTTTAGGTGGCGCAGCGCTTTCCTGGCCCGATGAATTCACCGGCTCGGGCGCTTGAGCAAACGCTGGCGCGGCGCACAAAAGTATCAATGCAATTAGTCTTGCCATTTGGGTAGGTCCCTTCGGCGATAAAAATAGCCCGAAAACTCATAATCGACTAGCACGAACTCAGTGCAAGTGTCAACAATCCTGATGCATACCCAAAAATACAACAACTACAACAAAATCAAACACTTAAGAGTCAAAAAAACTACTTCCCACCCCATTTACCAAGTGCGAGGAGGTGGTCAGCTACGGCCTTTTTCAAAGCATCGAGCCCTAGACCGGTTACAGAGGAGACGGCAATGACCTGCGTTGTCTCACCGACAACGGCCTGAAGCGCATCAAATTGTTCCATCACTTCAGGTCGATCACACTGCGAGAGCATCACGAGAAAGGGCCTATCACGCAGGTCCAAGTTGTAACGGTCAAGCTCTTTTCTCAGGACAAGAAAATCATCGACGGGATTTCGTTCAGGGTCTAAATCTTGGGTAACGAGAAACAAAAAGAGACCCGTTCGCTCGATATGACGCAAAAACTGGTGCCCGAGACCAATGCCCTCCGCAGCGCCCTCGATGAGGCCGGGCATGTCCGCCATCACATAAGTGCGGTCGACATCGATCTGCACGACACCAAGGTTGGGGACGAGCGTCGTAAAGGGATAGTCGGCTACCTTTGGACGAGCGCCACTGATGCGCGAGATCAACGTCGATTTACCCGCGTTTGGGAATCCGATGAGCCCAACATCTGCAAGCAGCTTGAGCTCGAGCCGCAGCATGACCTCTTCACCCGGGCGACCGGTCTGTGCGTATTCAGGCGTACGCCGCGACGGTGTCGCAAAACTTGCGTTGCCACGTCCACCTTGACCCCCACGGGCGACCACAAACTCTTGGTCGGGATCCACAAGGTCAACAATAAGGTTATCCGTTGTGTCGTTGTATACTTGGGTGCCTGGTGGCACGCGGATAATAAACGGCTTCCCGTTCGCTCCGGTGCAGTCTTTGGAGCCGCCAGGACGGCCGTTTTCAGCATAACAGTGCTTGCGATAACGCAGGTCGTACAACGTACTGAGCGCATCGTCGACACGAAGGATGACGTCGCCACCGCGCCCGCCATTACCGCCGTCTGGCCCACCATGGGGCACAAACTTCTCGCGCCGAAAACTGACCATGCCCGCTCCACCCGAGCCGGAGCGCGCCGTCAGCGTAGCCTGGTCAATGAATTTGATAGGGCATGCGCGCGCTAGCTTAAGCTTGCGCGCCCTCGTAGACAGCGACGCGCTTACGGCCGCCGGTGAATGTCTCAAACTTCACGTAGCCGTCGGTGAGCGCGAACAGAGTGTAATCGCGACCGATACCCACATTGGTGCCGGGCTTCACACGTGAGCCGCACTGACGAACAAGAATGTTTCCAGCGCGAACAAATTGACCGTCGAAACGCTTTACACCACGACGCTGTGCGTTCGAATCACGTCCGTTACGGGTACTGCCTTGGCCTTTTTTGTGTGCCATTTCAATATCTCCTGTGTCTATCCGAGCTCTAAGCCTGGATGTCTTTGATTCGAAGGGCCGTGAAATACTGACGGTGACCTTGCTTCTTGTGGTAGCCCTTGCGCCGCTTCTTCTTAAACACGATCACTTTCTTAGCGCGACCCTGTTCAACGATTTCAGCGTTTACAGCTGCTCCGGACACCTGTGGCGTCCCGATTTGTACACCGTCACCACCGCCAACGAGGAGTACTTCGTTGAGCTCGACAGCATCCCCGACGGCGCCCTCGAGCTTTTCCACGCGGAGTGTTTGTCCGGGGCTTACGCGGTACTGCTTACCACCTGTTTTAATAATTGCGTACATATTGCCTGTCCAGTCGACCAGTGCCATGCGCGCTCGCGCTGTCTGGTCACGTCTGCATCGTAATCATGAACCTGATGAGAAACTGCTCTCAGGGCCGCGGAGATTACGGCCTCGGAAAAAAAATGTCAACCTAGAAGCCCCATATTATTTTCAAGGCCACCTTTTTTAGTCCCGTTCACGCGGTAGCAGCGAATGCATAGGGCGGCCGATGAACACCGTTCTCAGTCACGATCGCCGTGATTAGCTTCGCAGGCGCAACGTCGAAGGCTGGGTTCGCAACAGTCACACCTGCTGGCACAATTTGCTGGATCCCAACATGAGTGACCTCCCTACTGTTACGTTGTTCGATCTCAATCTGTTCTCCAGACAGCGTTGACGGATCGATCGTCGTGGTCGGGGCGACAACATAGAATGGAATATCATGGGCCGCGCATAGCACCGCCAGACCGTATGTACCGATTTTGTTCGCAGTATCTCCATTCGCCGCAATCCGGTCAGCACCCACAACGACTGCATCGATCATGCCGCGCCGCATGAAGTCCGCGGCCATATTATCGGTGATGACGGTGACGGGTAGGCCATCTCTAGCCAGTTCCCACGCCGTCAACCGAGCACCCTGTAGAAACGGCCTCGTCTCGCCTGCATACACGCCCTTTAATCGTTTTTGGTGAGCGAGCTCTCGAATAACGGCGAGCGCGGTGCCGGCCCCCCCTGTTGCCAAGGCCCCCGTATTACAATGTGTGAGTAAGGAGATATGATCGCCCATGAGTGCCGCACCATACCGACCCATCGCCGCACACATCTCGCGGTCTTCGTGATGAATGGCAACCGCCTCGCGCCTCGCAACATCGAGGGCTTGATTCAAATCCATCGAATTCAGATGGGCCTCGACAACGCATCGCATTCGATCGAGCGCCCAAAATAAATTCACCGCTGTCGGGCGTGTGTTCGCGAGCCTCTCGATCATCGTCTCGAATGCCGTCCGGGGGGTGATGCGGTCGTCGGTGTGTAAGCTCAAAAGACCAAGCACGACGCCATAGGCAGCGGTGATGCCAATCGCTGGGGCGCCACGAACCACCATATCCTCGATGGCTTGGGCAACATCGTCATATGTCCTGCAGGTGACGTATGTCTCTTCGGTCGGCAACCGTCGCTGATCCAGGAGGACCAACTCAGTTCCCTTCCAATCGATGGTCTCGAATTGTATGCCTGACACGGTGTGAACTCCTTGAGCAATTTGGCTGGTCGTCAGGCGACAGGAATACCAGATGCACCTCGCGCTTCAAAGCCGCAAAGTGGCCGCTCTATGCCGTTGATTAATAGAATCGGACGGATGGGTCTATGGCAACGCGCCTGTGTACGAATCGACACGATTTGGAAGGGGGGACGGATTCACGGCCTCAAACGATCTAACCTAAACTTGATCTTGCGCTCATTCCGATCTCCGGGAAAGCGTTTCAAGTAGGTCTCGTAGACGCGCACAGCTTCCTTCACCTCACCGAGTTTTTCGTGCGCGACGCCGAGCCCAAAAAGCGCGTCGCGATGCTGGGACCTCAGAGACAAGGCGCGCTTGAACATTCTCACGGCACCACTGAATGCACGACGATTGATATGGCACCAACCAATTTGCACATATGCATCGGGATCCTTGGGTCTCGCCTCCGCCGCCGCCTCGAACTTTTCCAGCGCTTTCGATGCTCTGCCATTTTCAAGTAATCGTGCACCCTCCCTCATCAACGACTTATAGGAGTCTCCATCCGACTCGGAAGCGCGTGACCTAACTGTTGTGGAGCCTTTCCCAGCCTTACTTTCTTTTGACTCAGCGGATGTCGACTTTGCCTTGGTATCCCCACTCGCTTGATTCTTGTTATCGATGGTTCGCTTTGCCGCCGCCTGATCGCCTATGGCCGTTATCGGCTTGGCCGATTCGCTGACAACGGTCGACCGCTTCGATGTTTTCTCCCCGAGCGCAGGCGCCGTGTCGTCATCAGAGGCACTATTCGCCGATGGCCCGCCCCGATTCGGCGACATGCTTTCATGGTTGGAGGCCACATTTTTCTGTGCTTTGAGCCCTTTCAAGCGCGTCAACTCGGCACGTAAGAACGCTCGCAATTTACCCTCGGGTGCGGCGTTCAAAATCTGCTCAGCGATGTCAAACCGACGTGCTGCAAGCGCCGCTTCGAGCCGCAGCGCCCAGACCGTTGGCATTGCTGCTGCGTTCGCGCTGAGCCGATTAAGCCCCATCAATCGTCCTGATGGATCGATTTGAGACTCCGGCAGTTTATTGAGTGACAGCTCGAGCTCAAGTTGACCCAATTGGCTCATTGCGTTGCGTTTCGGCAGACGACCGCTCAAGGCTTTCTCGACCTCGGTGAAACGCTTGGCGAGGCGGTGAAGACGAACTCGCGCAGCAAGAACTTGGAGGTTTTCATCATCGAGCGACAGCAGTGGGTTGAGCCACTCCTCGGCCGAATTCAGCTCGGCACTCTTTGACTTACCCAATAAGTGGAGTGTTTGTGCACGATCCAAACTCAGTTGTACGAGCAATAAACGCGCCGCTTGTGTCATCGCTGTCGACGTGCTCGAGACACTTTGAGGGACAGCTAAATTACGGAGGATCGTCTCCGCGTCAGCACGGGCTGACTCAGTATCTTGCTGTAAGAGCGCGGCCGCCGCGGTCAACTGGGACATGCTCATTAGATCGATGTCTGCGGCTGCACTCTGCTGCTGTTCAACCTGACGTGTTGACTGACTTGTTTGGTAGATGACGAATGAAACAGAGGCGATCATCACTCCGAAAAGAAAGGAAAGAAGACGCCCATTCGACACTGAGCCATCACCCGCGTTCGTGTTCCTCAATTCAACGACTTCATCTTTAAAGTCCAAGTCCGTCTTTAACTGAACTTGAGGCAAGTCACTGGTCTGTAAGTGAGCAACCGCATCCGCGATAGAATGGATCTGTGCTGGTTTTTCAGGCTCTTCAAAATGAGGTCTACGCACAGACTCTCCACCTGTGCGGGTGGCCTTTGCCGGCTCGTCGGGTGTCTGACTCGTGGGGCTGATCGTAGGTACAGGCGGAAAGTCTTCTGTGTCGGAAACGAGTTTTTTATCTCCCTCAAGCTCCGATGTTTGCTGCCTGCTCTGCTGTCCATCATCCGGCAACAAGACGTCCGTTGCCGGTGTCAGACTCGGGGGCACCATACCCGTCGTGGTGCCTGTGGGACCCTGAGGTGGTAGAGGAGGCGGTTTCTTGCGCGTTCTCCGCCCCCCCGGTATCTGCGCATCGACCGCACGACTCAGCGGTTTCGTACGATGGGCTGCGAGGAGAATATCGTTGGGTGTTGTCGCTTGAGCGCTGCCAAAGTTTGATTCATCTTCAACCGACTCAGGGTCAGGGGCGTCGATGGTGTTAACCGGCACCTTAAATGCGGGTTGCCGGCTCACAGTATCGATTGGTCCGTCTGTATCCTGCCCTTCGGCGCCAGTAAGCCAAAGCGCACCGCAAACCCTGCAACGAGGGGTGATGGCTCCATCAGGACCAGGCTCATCAACTCGCTGCTCTTTGCTTGCACCACAAGCTCGGCACACATCATTCATCGGGTTGTCTCCTGCTCGACCAACGCGCGGTATCGGTTGAGGGCACGTTTTGCGTCCTGCGGCCGATTGGTCTGCGCCAAAGCGATTGCTAATCGTCGGTGCACTTCCGGATTATTGGAACGCGAAGCGATGCGTTCGAGAATTTGCGTTGCGGTGGTATAGCGACGTGCGTCCATGGCGTCGATCGCTCTCTTCAAGACTGCGTTGTCGCCCGCCTTGATCCGGGTGGCCGCCTCATTCGCTTGTTTTTTTTCGGTCTCCGTCTCGGCTGCGAACCAAGACAACGAGAGAAGCGCGGCCAAAAATAAGCACGCGATGGAACCTAAGCCAAAATAACGTAGAGACGGACCAAGCTCGACTTCGGCTACTGTGGGCGAGGCAGCTTGCCCACGATTCGGCTGTCTAGTCCCTAGCTGACCCGCGTGGCGTTGGCTGGCACTGGCGAGGTCAAGCTCAAGAGACATATGGCTTGACTCAGACGATGCATGACTTGAATCGAGCGAAGCGGTGTTCATGCTCGCAGCCATACTCATATCTTCCAAAAAATCCGATATAGAGCCCTCGAACGACCCCGATAAGTCAACCATATCTGAAAATTCGGCGTGTTCACGGAGTGGACGAAACATCTCGTCACCTCGTGCGATATCGAACTCATCGGGTGTTCCGGCATCACGAACGTGAGCTCGCATTGCCTCGACGGTTTCGGCTTCAAAAATCAATCCTCGCCGATTTCTCGCACGCCATGCCGCTGTGGGGGCCGTCACGCTCGTTGAGGCATCGATTGAAGTATCTAGAAGGGCAGCGATATCCACGCTGTCATTATCGGCGGGCAACGGCCCGAGGCTGGAGACCGAGCCGACATCCTTGATCGAGGCGCCATCGTTCACCGGTGGCGCTAAGAGCAGGCCGCTCGATGTCGTAGACGGTTCCTGTTCGCCACTAGATTGACCCGGTAAGGCCTCTCCACATGCCATGCAGTGCGTCGCCGCATGAATGGTCTGCTTCGCACCGCATTGTCGACATCGTTGCACAATCACCTCCGGGTGGCGCTTATCATGCATCGTTCAGACTTGTCGACGCAATAGTCTGATGACCGGTGAGTATGTACGGTCAGCCGTCATAGAGCGAGACAAAGTCGCTGACAACTTTCATCGGCTCCATGCCCTCGAACTCAACTTTCAGCACCAACCTGACGCCATGGGTCAGCTCGAGCACAGTGCCAGCGCCGAATTGGGCATGCCAGACCCGCACGCCGCGCTGAAATGGTGAATCGACGCCACGATGTGCTTGATGCTCGGTATCATGCCGAGCCGTACTCGACCGTCTACGCGCTGCGCGTACATCGGCGCCGTATTGCACCCGCTCACGCGTATTCAACACTTCGGGTGGTAATTCGGATAGAAATCGACTGGCTGCGTTGTACTGTGTCTCTTGAAAGGTTTGCCGCCGTCGCGCACGGGTGAGCACCAACCGGTCCTTCGCTCGAGTAATCGCCACGTAACACAGACGCCGTTCCTCTTCTAAGCCATCGGCGGCGATGGCCCGGTGATTAGGAAAAATCCCCTCTTCCATCCCGATCACGAAGACCACTGGAAACTCAAGCCCCTTGGCTGCGTGGATGCTCATCAATGAGACCTCGCCCGCATCGGTGGCTGCGCTGTCTCCATCGCTCACGAGTTTGACCTGCTCTAAGTACTCGCCGAGTTCGCCCTCTGGACTCTGTGTCCCCCAAGCGCGAATATCTGTGAGTAATCGCTCAATATTCTCCTGGCGTTGAATGACGTCTTCATCGCGTTCTTCTCTATCCAAGACCTTGAGTAGACCAGACTCCAAGAGCACGGTACGGACCGCATCAGAGGCCGCAAGCCCCTTGAGTTCAGACCCACGGTGTCGATTGAGCAGTCCGACAAACTCACCAAGACCCGTTTTGGCCTTGCCCTTCAATGCCTGCTGCTCAATGGCCTGCTCAAGCCCGCCCCACAGACCATCGGACTGCTCATCTACGTAGGCATCGAGTTTCTTCAGTGAGACTTTACCAACACCCCGTGCAGGCGATGCGATGGCCCGTTTGAATGCAACGTCATCGTCAGAGTTCACGAGCAGGCGTACGTAGGCGAGCGCGTCACGGACCTCAGCCCGCTCAAAGAATGCCCGACCTCGGACCACTCGATAGGGCACCGACAGCGCTCGCAGGCAAGTCTCTAGGTCGAATGACAGATGGTTCGCGCGCATCAGCACAGCGATATCGGCTGGCTGTAGGTCTCCCTGTTGGCACAATTCAGCGATTTGTGCGGCCACGTAATTCGCCTCCGCACGCCCCGAATTTGCTACCTCTAACTCGACGAGCGCTTGACCCTCGCGCTCGGTCCATAGAGACTTGCCAAGCCGTTTTTGGTTGTGCTCGATCACGCGATTAGCCGCATCGAGAATGTGGCGTTGACTGCGATAATTCTGCTCTAAGCGAACCACTCGCGCACCGGGGTACTGCTCTGGGAAGTCCAAAATATTCTGCACTTCGGCACCGCGCCAGCCGTATATCGACTGGTCATCATCGCCGACGACAAACAGATTTGAGTCCACTGGCGCCATAGATTTGAGCCAACGATATTGAGCCACGTTGGTGTCTTGAAATTCGTCGACGAGCACCCACTTCCAAAGCCTGCGATACATAGACGCCAAACGCGGGTCCTTCTCGAACAGGTCGCCTGAACGTAGGATTAAGTCACCGAAGTCGAATGCATCAGCGCGACGCAGTCGGCGTTCGTACTCCTCGCCAATACGCGCCCAGTCGAGTCCAACGAAGTCAGATGGCGGCAACGTATCGGCGATCTCTAAGGCATCGTTCTTCGCCCGTGCGAAGGCGCGCAACATGGACTTATGCTCGCCCCGCTTGAGCGTGAGACCCATCGACTCGGTCACCCCCCGTAGAATCGAGACTTGGTCGTCTTCGTCGTAGATTGAAAAATAGCGCGTGCGACCAAATATCTGCCCATGTTGTCGCAACAGTTTGGCGCCTAACGCATGAAAGGTACTGATTAATAGAGGCGGCTGTTCCACCAAGCCGAGAAGCGTACCCACCCGCTCACGCATCTCAGCGGCTGCGCGGTTGGTGAATGTGAGCGCCATGATCGAATCGGGATGCTCACCCTCGGCGAGCAGTCGAGCGATGCGAGTGGTGACGACGCGGGTTTTACCGCTGCCTGCTCCGGCTAAGAGCAGTAACGGACCCTCACCATGTAAAACGGCTTCGCGTTGAACCGCATTTAAACCCTCTAACGCACGCTCATTAGTCTGCAAAACCGTCAGCCTTTCCATGGATGAATAAGTGCCTCCAATGATGAGTGGTATAACTGAACGGATGTACGGTGTCCACTGTTCAAGCGCAGCACCTGGACGCGGGCGCTGCGAGGCATTCAGCTCAGCACGTGACGCCCCGCTCGCGCACCATCATTGAGCCCGCTTTAGACATGCACAATATCGAAGACATGGGTCCGGGTGGGCAGCGGCTGCTCGACTGGTGAATCTATGCACGAGGTTATACAACCAAGACGCTGCATCTGAACCCTCGAACGAACGCCAGTCGATTGGAGTCACTCAAGACGGGCTCAGACCAATATCCTACTCTCTCACCGATATGCGAGCAACGCCGCTCGTTAAAGATACCTTAGCTCTGCGCATCGGTATGCTTAAGCGATGAGTGACCACCACGGATCAAACAATAAATTAACGGCGCAAATGAACCGGCCAACGCGGTTCCCAGCAGGTGTAAGAAGAACCAGAAAACCGATTGATTACGCCGCTTCAAATCAAAATAGACCCAAACATTGACCAAGACCAATGCCAACACGAGGTCAGAGAATATTTGCGTGGTGTTGGTATCGGCAAATGGTGGAAAATAACCAGCATAGCCATGATCCCGAAAGGCGATCACCGACAATCCGCCGTGCGCGATTAAAGCAATACAAATGACAAATCTGAACACAGTCTCCCCACAGCGTGTTTGAACTACTCCACCGTGACTGATTTGGCCAGATTGCGGGGCTGGTCGACATCGGTGCCTTTGAGGTCGGCGACGTAGTAGGCTAAGAGCTGCAGGGGCACCGTGGTCAGAAACGGCTGCAATGATTGCTCGACCTCGGGCACGTGCAAGATCGCTTCGGCTAAGCGCTCGAGGTCATCATCGCCTTCGGTGGCGATACCGATGACACGCCCTTGACGGGCCATGACTTCTTGCATATTGCTGGCTGTCTTGTCGTAGTGACTGCCTTTGGGGCTGATGACCACGACGGGCATGTCTTCATCGATGAGCGCGATAGGACCGTGCTTCATCTCGCCTGCCGCGTAACCTTCAGCATGTATATAGCTGATCTCTTTAAGTTTAAGGGCACCTTCGAGCGCGATGGGATAGTTTTCGCCACGCCCCAGATAGAGAAAATCTCTCGCCCCCATATACTTTCGCGCGATCCGCTCCACCGATGAGGTGTCGGCCAAGATCTGTTCAACCTGGCCGGGCAATGCTGAGAGCTGCTCGAGCATATCGGTGACCGAAGCCTGTTGTGCCGTACCCCGACGGCGACCGAGAAAAAGCGCCACCAATTTGAGGGCCAACATCTGCGTCATGAAGGCTTTTGTGCTCGCCACGCCAATCTCAGGGCCCGCATGGGTGTAGACAACGTGATCAGACTCGCGCGCAATGCTGCTCTCCATCACGTTACAAACGCTCAACACCGTCGCGCCCAAACGCTTGGCTTCTTTGAGCGCTGCCAGGGTATCGGCCGTCTCACCTGACTGACTGACAGCGATGAAAAGCGTGTTTTCATCCACGAGCGGTTCTCGGTAGCGAAACTCACTCGCCAAATCGACCTCTGTGGGAATCTTGGCCCACTTCTCAATGAAGCGCTTGCCAACCAAGCCCGCGTGCCATGCTGTCCCGCAGGCGCACATGTAAATCCGGTTAATGGAGCGCACTGCCTCATCAGACAAGGTCACATCTTCTAAGTGCACATCACCGGTCTCTAGTGAAATACGTCCGCGTAAGGTATCGACCATCGCGCGGGGCTGCTCATGAATTTCTTTGAGCATGAAGTGCTTATAGCCGCCCTTCTCAGCCTGAGATGGTGTCCAGGTGATGTGTTTGGGGGCCCGTTCAACCACCTGGCCGTCTAAATCGGTCAAAGTGATACCGTCCGCTCTCACGACGGCCATTTCCTGTTCGTGCATATACACAAAACTGCGTGTGTGATGGAGCATCGCGGGAATATCGCTGGCGATGAACATCTCGCCCTCACCTAGGCCTAGCACCAGTGGTGACGCATTCTTGGCCACCACGATTTTATCGG
The DNA here is from genome assembly GCA_049889275.1 of Bradymonadia bacterium. Lineage (GTDB taxonomy): Bacteria > Myxococcota_A > Bradymonadia > UBA7976 > UBA1532 > UBA1532. Next base: position 71,869 of record JBMHDS010000036.1, read on the forward strand.
GTTCTGTAGACGCGATCACTGCGATCGCATAACTGCCCTCAATACCAGGCAAAATAGCGCGAACAGCCTGGGTCAAATTCTTGCCGGCGTCGAGCTGTTCACGAATCAGGTGCGAGAAAATTTCTGTGTCAGTTTCACTGGAAAACACGTGCCCACGACGCTCGAGCGCCTCGCGCAGGGCCAGGTGATTTTCAACGATCCCATTGTGCACGACGGTCACGGGACCCGCTGTGTGGGGATGCGCGTTCTCTTCGCTCGGCCGGCCGTGGGTTGCCCAACGAGTGTGGCCGATACCCATTGAACCGGGCAAGGGCGCCTCCGCAATACGTTGGCCGAGGTTGATGAGCTTACCGACGGAGCGCACAACACGGGTGCTGTCGCCATCAAAGATCGCGAGACCAGCCGAATCATAGCCCCGATATTCGAGCCGCTCGAGCCCGCGCAGCAAGATGTTCGAGCAGGCCTGCTGGCCGATATAGCCTACGATGCCACACATAATTACCTATCCCCTATTTGTCCCGCGTCGCTTCGAGGGCTCGTTTCTTGTGAGCCCAGCCTTCTTTGGTGACCTGCGCCGTGCGACTCAAAGTCAGCGCGTCGGCGGGCACGTCACCCGTCACTGTCGTTCCGGCCGCAACGATTGCGCCGGCCCCAACCTTGACAGGGGCGACCAGCTGCGTGTCGGAGCCGATGAAGGCGCCCGCACCAATCTCTGTTTTAAATTTCCGATAGCCATCGTAGTTGCAGGTAATGGTACCCGCGCCGATATTGGCGGCCGCACCCACATGCGCGTCGCCCACGTAGCTGAGGTGACTCGCCTTCGCTCCTGCATCGAAGACAGCCTTCTTAGTCTCCACGAAGTTTCCGATCTTGACGCCCTCGTCAAAAACCGAGCCCTCCCGAAGCCTTGCAAATGGCCCGATCTGACAGGCACGGCCGATCTGAGCGCGTTCAATGTGGCTCATCCCCTTGATACGCGCGTCATCGCCAATGCTTGAATCTTCAATTCGGCAGCCCTGTTCTAGAACACAACCTGCGCCAATTTGAGTGTTGCCAAGCAACGCCACGTTGGGCTCGATGACAGAATCTTCTCCTATGACGACGCCGTCATGAAGCGTCACGCTGCTCGGGTCAATGAATGTCACACCACCGAGCATCGCCGCTTCCCGCAGGCGCGTCTGCATCATCGCTTCAACCCGAGCGAGGCCGAGACGGTCATTGACCCCCTCTGCGAGCTGAGCCTCAGCGCCTTCCAAAACTGTCATCGATACACGCCGCCCACTCGCCGACGCGTCGGCAACAATATCCGTGAGGTAATACTCGCCTTGCGCGTTCTCTGTATCGACCTTGCTCAGGCTGTCGAACAAGAATCCAGCGTCCACGCGATAAATCCCGGCGTTCACCACCTGAACGGCCAACTGCTCTGCTGTGCAGTCCCTTGCCTCTACAATTGCAGAGAGCGTCCCCTCGTCACTGGTGATCATTCGACCGTAAGCGCCTGGCTCATCGACGCGCATACCCAAGACCGCTACATCTGCGGAGTTTGCTTCGCGATCTAGACGTTCGATCACAGATGTGGGCAACGCCGGTACGTCGCCGCTGAGGATAAAGACGTCACCCTCGAAACCATCGAGCGCACGCGCAGCACATTGAACAGCATGGGCAGTGCCAAGCTGCTGCTCTTGAATGGCGATTTCGATGGGCGCCTCGGGAAACGTGTTGGCTAAGTATGTTTTGATCTCATCGCGTTGATGACCCAAGATCACAACGATCTTCGTTGCGCCGAGGTCCAAAGCGGTACGAATCGGGTAGTGGATCATCGGTCGGCCAGCGACAGGGTGCAGTACCTTGGAACGCTTTGACTTCATCCGCGTGCCGCGTCCGGCTGCCATAAGCACGATCGCCTTTGCTCGGGTCACTACCGACTCCTTTCTCGTTACTCATTCAAACGACGCACGCCGCGCATCACTTCGCACCATGTACGACAGAAAAGCGGCGAGGTCCACGCTGATGTCAATTACCAGCTGGAATCCACAAAACAGTAACTACAAAAAGAGTCACTAATTTTTATCAGGCCAGTCGTCTAAATATTTGTAGAAATTGAGAAAAAGCAGCGGTCGAGGGGTCGCATATCGATCCGAGTTTGTGTTATGCGGTGCTCGGATTTAGAGCGGCGAGCTTAAGAGCAGCGGTTACGTTGGACCCAAGCGAGAACGCAGACTCAGTCCTCGTTGCGCAGCGAGCTGCGTGGCATGACCATCGAGTCCGAATTTTTTGGGCCTCGATAAAACCGAATCGATTCACATTGCGTGGACACACGCGACACCGCCAATCAGGGTATGAGCGGGCGTACACATGGAGGAAACTAGTGTCGATTAAGTCTGATAAGATTTGGATGGATGGTGAACTCGTCAATTTCGAAGATGCGAACGTCCATATTTTGACCCACACGCTCCATTACGGCTACGGCGCTTTCGAAGGCATTCGGGCTTACCGACGCGAAGATGGCACCAGTCATGTGCTCCGGCTGGAAGAGCATATCAAACGTCTGTTTGAGTCGTGCCACATTCTCGGTCTCAAGATTCCCTTCACGCCAACCCGGCTTATGGATGCCTGTGTTGAGACACTGCAGGCCAATGGGTTCGACTGGGGCTATCTACGACCATTGGTGTACATGGGCAGCGAAACCATGGGGCTTGGTGCGACAACAAATTCCATCCGAGTGGCAATTCCGAGCTGGCAATGGGGCGCCTATTTGGGGGCTGATGGCCTCAAGAAAGGTATTCGTGCGACAGTGAGTTCATTTAGCCGTTCCCATGTGAACTCAAACATGGTGAAGGGAAAAATTTGCGGGCAGTATGTCAATTCTGTCATAGCTAAGCGAGATGCGATGACAGCCGGCTACGACGAAGCGATCATGCTCGACACTAACGGCTATGTATCTGAATGTACTGGCGAAAACATTTTCATGGTCAAAAACAACCGACTGATCACGCCGCCATTTGGCAGTAGCATTCTTGGTGGGATTACACGTGCAAGCGTTTTGGAGATTGCCCATGACCTCGGTGTCGTGGTCGAAGAGAGAACGATGACCCGCGATGAGCTATATGTCGCAGACGAAATCTTCTTATGCGGTACAGCCGCTGAGGTGACGCCGGTACGTGAAATTGACGGCCGCGTGATCGGACCTGGCCGACCTGGAGAGATTTCAACAATGATTGCGAACACTTACTTTGACATCGTCAAAGGCTCAACCTCAGCTCACCCCGAATGGAGACACCCCTATTCTCTGTAGGTAGGTCGTCGCTGGCACGGCAAGTGCAATGTCAGCCCCGACGTAAGATTACCTCGGGAGTAACGACGTGCCAGCATCACCAGAATTCATTAAAGCCCTAGAACACCATCGCGTACAAACGATCGCGCATAGGACGCCGAAGCCAACTCCACCGTCTCTGCCCCTCCTGCTCTCGTGGATTCACCATGATAACATGCTGGAGGGCTGCCCTTTTTCCACAAACGAAATCGCCCAAGCTCTACGGAATCGAGACGATGAAGTGGTCCCCTACCTGAGACCATTGATGGAAAAGATCCGTTTATATCGGGATGCGATTTTAGAAGTCTGGTCACGTGCTCACGCGGGACGTCGCAGCATCAACGCTGATGTATTGCGTAAATTACACCGACTGATTACACCAGACCCGCGTGACAGGGGTGGCCTCTATCGCGTCACTTCACCTGTCCATCGAGATTACTTTCAACCGATCTGTGACCCCGACAAAATCCCCCAGATGCTCAAGCGCTTGTTGGACGCCTCAGACCAGGTCTTCGACGAGGCCAGTGACCCCGTGTATGCGGCAGCGAAGTTTCATCACCAATTGATGCATATCTATCCTTATCGACGGAACCCGGGGACAACGATCCGGCTGTTCACGAATCTACTGGTGCTCTCGCGAGGGTACCCACCGATATTGATCCCGTCGCACGCCCGCGATGCCTACTATCACGCGCTCAACCACCCAAAGCCTGAACAACTCGCAGATGTGTTCAACGCGTCGGTCTCTACACTTCTGGCACGTTTGGACACGCCGCTTGGACTTGTCGCCAACTAATCTAGCGAAACGTCACCGGCACCCGAGCCTGTTCTCGTCCATGGCGGCAATGACCTGAGTCCGGTCATCAATCCACCAATCGACCTGAGTGTAAGCTCACAAAACGAAGCTAGACCGCCAACCCGTCCGAACGGTGTCCCGCCGTGCCACCTCCCTTTTCCGGAGGCGAAGAGACCCACCGGCTGTGCTTTTCACCGACTCATTTGGATACTCAGGCAAGCGTGTTTGTTCTTCATAAGCCCGCTCAGCTCCATGGGTGCGTCTTTGGCCAATTGCACCAGGCGTCTTTACTGAGTACGGCGCGCCTCGGGGAATGAGACTGAGTCGAGCAACGACCTGACAAACCGTGGACAACGTTGACCCGTCAGCGTTTGACTCAGCACCTTGGGATCTAACTTGGCAGCGTTTGCCCGACCCACTTCGAAACGCGCGATCACGGTCTCGTGGCGCCGTTGCTTATACTTACCATCGCCGATAGGCTTAACGCTGGTAGTGACATCGATTAACCTCAAAATGAGGCGGTCAACCCGGCTCAAATCATTGAACAACGCCCTCGCACCGAGCGCTGATTTGAGACGACCGACCAAGAGCCAACGACCGCCGAGGCAGACCACCGACTGCGTGTCATCTTTCTTTGACCATCGGTAATCCACGGTGAGCGTACGGCCATCGAAGGTCACTTTCTCTGATGGGTCTCGCCTCTCCGGCGCCATCACGTAAAGGCCTAGGTACTTATGCACAATTTTCTCGAGCTTGTTTGAGCTCGAGCGATTCTGGTCGACTTCGGCGGTCGCCACCGAGGGCGTTACCAGACCGAGTCCGATAATCAACGCAAGCAGCGATTGCGTAACCGTCGACGTCCTGAATTCTCTTGTTTGCGTCAATGGTCCGCTCCGAGTAATCATGATGATCAAAACACTACGAGTCATACATGCGCAAGATTAAGTCAGTTCTCATTGCGGCTGTTTTCTGTTTGCCGGTCTCTAGTCAAGGGGCCGACACGACCGAAGATTTACGCGTCCAGCGCACGCGCCGGAGCTTCAGCGCGGGCGTCGGCGTCCAACGTGCAAAGCTTAACTTTAAAAGTGATACAGTCAAATCGAACATCGAACTGACCGCCATTCCGCAACTCCTACTCGCTGGCGACTTTTGGGTCGATGAGGCGCTGGGTCTGATCGCCCGAATGAACATCGGCACCGGCGCTAAGGTGGATGGTCTCTTCGGACAGTCTGTCAATGTCAACACGTTGGGCTACACGCTAGGCGCTCGCTACCGTTGGCATCTATCACCCCGGGCTCGAACCACGTCCGTTGGTGTTCATTTTGGACTCCATGGCTACAAACAATCGGCACAAGACCAAAGACCGTCGGTGATTTTGAATCGCCACATCATCGGTCCGGGATTCGGCGCGTTCATTACGCAGCCATGGGGCTCTGGTCACGACTGGGTGCGAATATCACTGCGCTATGAGTTACCATTCTTCCTGAGAGAAGAGCCAACCGATAGCGGCGACCCACAATCCTTCTCGGCCTTCGGTGGCCGTACCGAGTTCAATCTGAAAATTCATCGCGATTGGGCGCTCGGTCTCGAGTTTGACTACCTAATGCGACGAATCGACTTTGATGGCGCTGCTACGCGCGCTGGAGGCACAAATAACGGCCTGTCAAACGAGACCATGATGATGCTCGGGCTCTACGCTCGTTGGCTTCAGAACTGAGTGGGCGCTCGCTCTTAGATGGTGTTGCACGCATCTTTGATGGGCTCACAATCGATGTCGCCTATGCTCGGGTCGCCGGGTTCGGCTGCCCGCAACCAGGCGTCGACTTTTCGATAAGCACAAGCGTCCGCGTTTTCGAAACAGAGAAATCGATGGCTCTCCGCCGCTGGATCACCTTTAAGCCCGACGCGAACGAGAATACTTGCGTCGGGGTCGTCGAGATCTACGAACCCTTTGGCGAGTTGGTACTCCTCATCAAGATTCGCGGCTGAATTGTCATCTGGATCCAGTTTGAAGTCCCCCGTCAGAGTGAGATGGCAACCAGGGCGTGAACAGCCAACCTCTATGAGGGCGGCCTTGACCGCCGGAAACTCGGCCTGACTTGGTCGAATTGACAGCGCTAATTCGGTCACCTCTCCACAGCCACCTAAGCATCCGACCATCGCCAAAATGGCAAACATGCCCTTCTTCAACATGCCTCCGCGCTCCGTGCCCAAGCACTCAAAATGAGCGCCTTGTTCTCGTTCAAATCTTCAGGTCGCTTGACCGGAATAAACCGGCTTTGCGAGCCATGCCTCGGCACACACAGGTAGTTTGTGTCCACAAACGAGGTCACCTCGCCGAGCAGTCGCTCGAATTGAATCACCGGCTCACCCTTGACGGTCTTGGAAACGGCGAACCAAGTCAAATCAGGTGTGTTCTCAAAAACGCTCAAATCGATCCAAAACGTGTTGGTGTTAAAGACAGGCGGATTGAGATCTGCGTTGAGCGGCAATCTAAAATGTTCGAGCAACTGGAGTCGGTTTTGATACCAAAACGGCGCCCCACCCGTATCACCGCCATCGCGGTTGACGAGTTCCACAGTGACCGGCTTACCCACGCTTAAATGCTGTCCATAAATCACCGGGTCAACCGTTGCGACGGCGTTATCGACGTTCGTCACTAAGACCGTTTTGATACCGGCTGCTTTAAGCTTGCCAACCAAGCCTCTGAAGCCGAGCGCGTACAACGCATCTCCGTGACCTGCGCCGTGAAAGACCGACTCATGATCGTCACTGGAGAAGAGGTCACCGGCGGGTGTAAACCGTGCCGACACACATTGTTCGAATGACCAGACTCGGTCTTTGGGATATCCGAAGTAGTCATTCGTCGTGAGATGGTCACGGGTTGGTTGCGCGGTCGCAAAGCTATTCATGAGAAGAATTAACGGCGGTGGACCAGCCTTAAGCGCATCGAGCAGTTTGAGAGCTAAAAATGAACGACCATCCCCGACCTCAACGGTTCCCTTGGCACCACCGCCAAAACGAGTGGCCATGCCGCCATTGAGGACGAGCACGGCGAGCCGCCCGGCGTTCAACGCAGCTTGGCCCGCGTCTCGTAATGCAGCGCGCTCTCGCAGGGCCGTGTAGACGGTAAAATCGTCGGCGTCAGGACCACGAACCTCATCGGGCGACAAACGATTGGACTCAAACACAGACCCAGACTGAATGCGCGCCTGGAAGTGCTCCAGATGCTCAGCGGTCAGTCCGTTCGCTTCAATCACCTTCAATACATCGGCCGGATAATCTGTCTTCATGGTGCTTCGTCCGTGAGCGTATGAGGCGGATTTTTCTTACCCAAAGCAGTCAAGAAAAGCTCAACGCTTTCATTGCGCGTGCTCTTGGGCTTGAAACGTTTGACGGATTTGTAGCGGCTCTTCAAATCATTGACAAAGCTCTGTAAATCTTCACCTTCAAACACCTTACAGACAAATGAACCGCCTTCTATGAGCAACTGTTCCGCCACACCTGAAGCAGCCTGACACAACTCAATGGAACGCACGTGGTCAACGAAGCGATTGCCACAGGTGTCCGGCGCCATATCCGAGGTGATGACGTCGAAATGCCCTTGGGCAAGCTGAAAGAATATCTGAGGGTCGGTCTCGTAAATATCGCCTGCGATGGTATGGACATGCGGGGCCATGGGTGAGACCTCGAATCGGTCGATACCGACGGCTCGTCCCTTTGGGCCGACACGTTGCGCCATGAACTTAAGCCAGGAACCGGGAGCGCACCCGAGGTCTAGAACACGCTGTCCGCGCTTGAAGAGCTGATGTTTCTTATCGAGCTCTTGTAGCTTAAACACGCTGCGGGCCGCAAAACCTTGTTCCTTCGCCCGGCGGGTGTAGTGGTCAGCATTTCGACGATTCGACATAGGCATAACTTGCCTGACTACGTGGGCGGATTCAACCGAGGAATGTCTTGTCTAACACAGGCGCTCTGTGAATACCGCGCCTGAGATACGGGACCGGCGTGTGAGCGCTCGTACCGCCGCATCGTTCTCGATCATCGCGCGCACCCACTGGCGGGTCATTTGGCAAGCCTGTATGCTGAGCATCCATGAGTTTTGATCCGAAATTCTACACCGCCCTTCATGGCGGCTCAGAGGGTGACGCCGACTTCTATCGGGCGCTCTGTAAAGGGGCGTCTCGCGTGCTTGAGCTAGGCTGCGGGGATGCAAGACTGCTCATTGAGATCGCCGAAGTTGCCGGTGACGTGGTCGGAATCGAGCAACATCCAGGTATGCTGGAGTTGGCAGCTAAACGGATTAAGGCCACAAACGTCGACACCGTAAAATTGATCGCCGGCGACATCAGCGAACCCACCGTAGATGGCCTGTTTGACTGTATTTTGTTGCCATTCACCACAGCGTACTGCCTGCCGCAAGACGCGTTGATGCGATGCTTGACCGCTTGCCGCGATCTCTTATCCGCTGATGGTTTCATCGCCATGGATGTCTACCCCGCCGAGATCTTTCACGACTCTGATATCTCGTTTGCAGATTTCGATGAGTTGGGTGAAATCAGCGTCGATGATGTCGTCTACCGTGTGGATGAACAAACCATCGTATATCGAGATGAGCAAAGAATCGACGTGACCTACCGGCACGTACCGCGTCTCGGCGATCAGAATGCCGTCGCGACGTACACGATTACACACCACTATTTACGACTCAGCGAATGGCGCCCGCTCCTCAAACAAGCAGGATTTGGCCATGTGGAAATCTACGGTGGCTTCGACGGGCGCGCGCCGCACGAAGATTGTGACCGGATCATCATCTTGGCGAGTCAACACGGCGCGAGTGCCCCTTGAGTTTTTGCCTCGCGCTGCTTTAATGTGCGGTGGTCCAAGCAAATCATTAGACAAGCGCATCGCGAAGCGCACGCATCCGGTTTGGAGTAACAGACGAGATGTCGAACTATAGGAAAATATTTAGCCCCCTGGTCGTACTGACAGCATTGAGCTTTGGCTGTGAACCCAAGTCAGCCGGGCATAGCCAAACCGCTTCTAAGGCTCAAGAAGAAGCGAGTCACACAACAAAGCCACCGACTGAGAAAAAGATCACGAAGACTCAGTCGGCGAAGCAGACAAATCAGAACGCGGTCGCCAAAAAGAAAAAACCAACACCAAGGCAGATGGCCGACCAGAGTCGACGAGAGCCCAAGGCGCCGACGCCAGACCCGAAGGCACCAGAGCGATATCGAGTACGCCTTGAGACCACCAAAGGACCAGTTGATATCGACGTGACTCGGGCATGGTCACCGAGAGGAGCAGACCGTTTTTATCGTCTTGTCAAAACGGGCTATTACACCGATGTGGCGTTCTTTCGGGTGATCAAAGGGTTTATGGCGCAAACGGGTTTGAGTGGAAACCCGGACTTAAGCAATGAGTGGGGCCGAGCCAGCATCAAGGACGATCCCGTTGTCGAGAGTAACCAACGGGGCATGGTGACCTTTGCGACCCGCGGTCCCAACACCCGCTCCATGCAGTTCTTCATCAATTTCAAAAATAACAGCTTTCTCGATAAGCAGGGGTTTTCACCTTTTGGCCGCGTGAGCACAGCAGGGCTCGCGGTCATCGACCAGCTCAACGGTGAATACGGAGAAGGCGCGCCGCGTGGCCGTGGACCGAGCCAGGCGCTGATTCGTCAGAAAGGCAATGCCTACCTAAAGGCGCAATTTCCAAAGCTCGACTACATCAAGAGTGCACGGGTCGTACCCGTTGTGAACACGGCACCAGCGAAAACGGCCCCACAGGCGCCCGTGAAGCAGACCGTTCAGGACGGAAAGTCGACGATCATCAAACCCGGCGGCGAGGTTGAAGCGCCCGCGAATTTTCGGGCCCGATTTACCACCACCAAAGGTCAATTCGACATTCAGGTGACCAAGAGTTGGGCGCCCAAGGGCGCCGACAGATTCTATAATCTCATCAAGAAGGGCTACTACAACAACACGGCCTTCTTCCGTGTGATTAAAGGCTTCATGGCACAGGTCGGTATGCACGGCGACCCGAACACAAATCGACTGTGGCGAAACGCAACGATTAAAGATGACCCGGTCAAGCAGCGCAACCTTCGGGGATATGTCACCTTCGCTAAGACAGGTCGGCCGAACAGTCGAACCACCCAGTTTTTTATCAACTTTGGCGATAACTCGAGACTCGATGGCATGGGCTTCGCCCCCATCGGCAAAATCGATGCGGCTGGCATGAAAGTGGTCGATGCACTCCATTCAGGCTACGGCGAGGGCGCGCCGAGGGGCCGTGGCCCGCAACAGGGGCAGCTCGCTGCGCGTGGGAATCCCTACCTCAAGGAATACTTTCCCAAGTTAGACTACATTATCCGCGCCGAGATTGTGCAGGGCGCGAAGTAGCGTGTGGTGGCGCGTCGCAAAGAGTTCGAACATAGGTCGATGGCCACCCTGGTTCGTTTTAGCGTGTCTGACCGCGCTCGGGTGCGGGCATAAGCCAATGCAACGAAATGTACAGACCGACACGGAGCGGCGAATGGTTCGAGTTGCCACCTTCAACGCATCGCTCAACCGCGCAAAAGCAGGCTTGCTGCTCAAAGATTTACAGACCGACACCAACCAGCAGGCCCGCACGATCGCGGAGACAATTCAGCGACTTCGGCCCGATGTATTGGCTCTTCAAGAATTTGATTATGACGCCGAAGGCGCCGGCATCACAGCCTTTCAAAATAATTATCTAAATCGCAAACAGGGTGACGAGCGACCAATACACTATCCGTTCGTATACGCCCCGCCGGTCAATACGGGTGTTTCAAGCGGCGTTGACCTCGATGGACAAGGTGGCACCGAAGGTCCAAATGACGCCTTCGGTTTTGGACGATTCCCCGGGCAATATGGCTTCGTGATTCTATCTCGATTCCCCATCGATCGCCCCTTGATTCGGACGTTCCAAATGGTCCGCTGGGCTGATCTGCGCGGCGCGAAGTTACCGACCGATAGCGATGGTCACCCGTACTACTCGAAAGACGCGACCGATGTATTTCGGCTGTCGTCGAAGAACCACGTGGATGTGCCTATCAAAATTCATGGCGCGCGCATTCACATGCTGGTCTCTCACCCAACGCCGCCTGTTTTTGACGGTCCAGAAAATCGAAACGGGCTACGCAATCATGACGAGATTAAGTTATGGACAGAGTACATCAATGGTTCGTCAAGCATGTCCTTTAGCGATGACGCGGGTGCGCGTCACGGGCTGCCGCCGGGGACGCCTTTTGTGCTACTTGGCGACCTGAACGCAGACCCGGTTGACGGTGAGAGCGTCGACGGCGCCATAAACCAACTGCTCAAGCATCCTCGCGTTCATCCGGCTGTGGCTGTGGGTGAGCTTGTACCCACGTCAAGCGGCGGCGCTGCGAACGGTGTAAAGTATCCCGACCATCGAGGTAGACCTGAACACGACACAGCAGAGTGGGGCCTACGTGTGGACTATGTCTTGCCATCAATCGAGCTCGTACCACGCGCGAGCGGTATCTTTTGGCCTGCGAGTAATGAACCGGCAGCACACTTAGTGGCGAAGACAATCGATGGCAAATCGGCCACAGATCACCGACTCGTCTGGGTCGATATTGAAATCGATGTAGACGCCCAATCACAGCACAAAAAGTGAGCATCGCGCAGACCCATGACTCTCAGGTCAGAAGATAGCCTCAGCACGACAGTTGAAGAGCGCCAGCCTCGCCATGGAGAGGTCGTCCGATTCAATGAAGAACCGTAAGATTTCCGACTGATTTGCAACGCAGAGGCACGCGGCATGACGGCGCCGAAGTACAGGCGACAGCAGCGTAGACAATTTGGGGTCTCGGTGGCGATGCGTACAAACAGTCGCTCGACCGAAAACGTGTCTCGGTCGCGACAAAACCTTCCGAAACACGCAACGCCCCAGCGTGAGGCCAACGAACAAAATTAAAAACAAAAACACCACAAGCAACTGAATTTAATCAACAATCCCTCAACAATGCGAGACTGCCTGTTCACTGAATACTCGCCCTCCTTTGCTGAACGGCCCCTGATTCCAGTAAGATCAAAAAAATCCTTAAATAGCGGTATTTACGGTTGTCAGGGCAGCAAGATGGTGACTATACTTATGTAAGTTATCGGGAATGCAGTTTCGAGGAAGAAAGTCGATTCCAAACGCGGTCTGAGCGCGTTGGATAAGAGTGCGCGGGGGATGAGTGTTTCACCAACCAAAATATAAAGGCTATAGCGCTCTAGCGGGTTTGGCCACACTCATCGCGCTGACTCTGACGGTGATAACGCCTGCCTGGGCGCAGTTGCGGGTGACCGCTATCGATTGGGTTCAAGGTAGACCCGAGATTCCGCACCCTGCCGTCAATGGCAAGAGCACGATACTTCAAGCCATCGCCGAGGGTGGCGACTGTGGCGGTGATTATCAGTATCGCTGGGATTACAACGGTGACGGAGACTTCGACGATGTGGCGGAAGGCTGGCGCGGTACGTCGGCAGGGGGCCACCGCGGCGGCTACTATGCACCACTCGGTCTGGAGGTCCAATACCCAGATCAACCAGGCGACAGATTGTTTTTCCCAAAGGTGGAGGTCGACTGTGCGGGGGAGAGACAATCAGCCTCTATGCCCGTGTTGGTCAGGGTCGACCGAATATGTGATGGCTATCCAGACAACATTGATGGACGCTGCGAAGATGGTGAAAACATCAGCTTGACGCGCCAAACCCACCATGACCGGGTCGTCGACCGCGGACTCTGGTGGATGTTTAACCGGATCAACCACTACGGCGATGATGGACGCCGCGGAGGCATCCACGCATGCGTTTATTGGGGTGCGCCCACCTATTACGGTCAAGGTCACATGCTCAACGCGTTCCTCCGCCGGAGCCATGGATTTGGCCCGGGTCGCGACTCGGACCCGTATTACCGCAATGCAACGCAGTGCGGCCTCAATGCCCTCGTCGGCACCTACACAATGACGGGTGGTAATTGGTTCGATGATGACGGGACCCGTGGCTGGGATGGCTGGCGGATGCAATACAGTGAAGGACGTCTTGGCGGCGGCACCCATTGGTCGAGCTACGCTTCGACGGCGTGGGTCGAGCCCATCGCAAACTACGGGAATGGCGACTACAGGGTGCCAGGTGGCGAAAATAACGTCATACGACGGGAACTTCGCGACCTCGCCGGTGATCTGGCTGACGGGCTCGTGTACTGCATGGCGGACAGCGGTCAATGGTACTACAGCTGTCGTAGTGACGGGCACGCTGACGCCTCTACAAACGGTTGGGCACCGGAAGCACTGCGGCTCTTGGAACGGAAATTCGGCACCAATACCTATGGCTGGGCGAAGGACCGGCAACGCGGCTGGCTTAACGCGCACTGCAGCGACAATCATAATGGCGATCATCGGCTATTCGGCTGCAATTATCATGTGGAGCAGATCGGCGGTGGCTACGGTAAACTCGCGGGCAACGCGTTGGTGGGCTACGGGTGGACCCAAGACCAAGATTTTAACGACAATCGCGGTGATGCCGGGTGGCGCATGCGTGAGCATTGGGTGGCCGCATCTCGGCTCGACCATAATTGGTGGGGCCTGTACTACATGTACGCGAGCACAAAAGGCATGCGCTCCTTTGTGCCCGAACAAAAAACGTTTGAGAATGGCCGCGATTGGGCAACGGAATTTGCTCATTTTCTACTCACCACCAGTGAGAATGACCAGTACTGGCGCTGGTGCTCGAATGAAAACGTAGGGCAGTGTCATTGGCACTGGAGAGAAAGCATCAACGTTGACACAGCCACGGCCTTGTCAGTTCAAGTTGTACAAACCTGGCTGGAGGCACAAGCGCTTGCTCGAGCTACACCACAGGAGACGGGTCCAGGCATCGACATCACCTTCGATCATTCTTGGTCACATATCTTAGACCCAGCCGTAACTCTGACGCGTTTCAGATGGAACGTGAGGGACGAGCCTGAAGACGATTTAAACGGCAATGGCGTCGTTGAGACCGACGAGATCAATTGGGAATTCGAAACCGATGACCCGAACGCAGTTTTTCGGTATCGGTTTACCGAAAATCTGGGCTGGGATGACGTCCGACGTTTTAAGGTCACGCTAGAGGTGACCGACTCCCAGGGCCGCACCAACTACGACGACAAGTCCGTACAGATTACCCTGTCACTGAAGAATCATCCACCCGTCATCATTGGACACCCGCTCGGCATTAACAATTACTATACAGGCTATGTCGCGGCGCCGATCACTTTGGATGCCCGCGCCACCAACGACGTTGACGCAGAGCATGTTGTCTTTCCGGGCGACGGAGACAGACCTGCGGGCATACCCGACCGTATCACCTCTGTATGCTACGACATCGACATGGATAACATCTGGTGCGAAGCAGGCGAAGATGCAACCGCGGGTCCAATCTCGTTTGTGCCTCATGCCGGAATGGAGGTGGGTGACCGGATTGCGATTCCAATCCGTGCATGCGATGACGGCCGTTGGAACGGGAAGTGTTATCAGCCCGGCGACGGTGGCCCCGCTCATCTGACCCGTGACGACTGTACGGACTGTGCCTATGGTTCGGTGGGTCTAGAGTTGGTGCACAACCGCGAACCGCCCGTGCTCGTCTCGGCGCAACAGACGTATGCGGTTGAACCCGGTGGCCAAGTCACATTGGACTTTACCGGCAGCTCGGATCCCGAGGGGGTTCTTGGAGATGGTTCTGCACACAACGGAGTGAGGTTTACCTACCAACTCATCAATGGCGGTGGGCGCATTGAGCCGACACCCGGCTATGGCGACGCCGATGACTTCGGCCCCCGGCCAACGTTTATCCCTGACGGTGACGGAACCGAAGAGATTAGGTTGCGGGTTCGAGCTGCAGATTTTGCGGATTCGACATCTGAAGGTGAGTACACCATCCGCGTTGCCAACGCCCCGCCAACGCTTGATGGATGGGACGTACGATTCCTACCGAGGCCTCCAGTGGTTGCGGACCTGCCCGTCGTTGAAAATCTGGGAGGCCGTCGATACAGAGTCACCATCGATGCCGGCCCTGACCCAGGCTGGGATGGGTTTATCGACTATCAAGCAAGCGAACCTTTCAATGAGCCCGTCACCGTCGTGGCTGACTTCGATGGAGATGGCATTCCGGATCGAGACAACCCGGCGTTAAATGGTCAGCTCGGCCCATTTACCTTCACCGAAGGCGGTGTTCACAGCTTGATGACGGTGAGCGTCTCCGATGGAGAGGACGAGGCTTCAGACCAGCGAAACGTTGAGATTCCGCCGATTCCAGAGCACGTAGCCCGTGAGATGCGCTTCTCCTTAGATATCGGCGGTGACGGTTCTTTTGAGATCGCCAATAGCGACCGTTCCAGCATCGAGTTTATGGCACCGCGCGGTGTCGGCGAAGTCCGCGTCACCGGTCTTGTTTCGGGTAATGGCTTTAACGTGCCCTTCGACGCCGGCATGGTCACCCTACCGAATGCGCCGCCCTCCATTCAGTCGGTGCGCATTGCCGACCAAGATGGTTATGACGTCGTCGTCGTCATCAGCGCATTCGACACCGACAATGATCCGATATCATACACGATCAACTGGGGAGATGGGACGCCCACTCAACCCATCAATGCTGTTGTGGCGACCCACAGTTTTCCGCGAGGCCGCTACGGTACTTACCCTGTGACGATCACGGTATTGGATACCCGCGGCGGGCAAGATGTACACACACTTGACGTGACCATCGAGGAACCACGGGTGGTGAAAGCGGATGTCAGCTCGCTGACCTGGCGTAAGGTGACCCCGACGGAAGGTCGGTACGATGGCGTCCGCAGCCTTGCCATCACACCCGCCGGCCGTGTTTTCATTCACAACTACCTCGATGAAGTCAGGCGCCTCAGAGACGACGGCCAGACTTGGGATACGGTGCTCGATGACGTGACCTGCTGTGGCGCCATGGCAACCCGCGGGGCCGGCGAGGTCATCGTCGCAAGCCCGGACGGTTTATATTATAGCAACGACGACGGAACCACATGGGCACTCTGGGCAGAGCAAAAGTTCTCGAACGTCACCGTCTCTCCGAGCGGAGATTTCGTCATCGCGTCAACACAGAGTGAGATCAATCGATATGACTTCACCGGTGGTCTGGCCGACACCTATGAAGCGCCGGGACCCGTGCATGACATCGACTCTTGCAAGACGGGTAACCGCGCCGCCTTTACGACTTCGAGTGGACAACTCCTCATCAATGACGATCCCAACTTAGCCGCCGATAGCTGGCGAGTGCCCGAGGCTCGTTTTGGCAAGGGCACAGGTCGGAGCAGCGTGACCTTTGATGACGCCTGTAATCTGTATCAGGGGATGTGGAACGGGTACCGCGTCTGGAGTTATCCGAATGGCCCGACCATTCCGGCTGCAACGAAGTCCCCTAACCATCTGATTCATCCAGCCGGCGCTCACGGACAAAAGATCTATCGCGGAACTGCCTCGATCAATGACATGCTCGCTTGGCCAGGTGGACCCTACGTGGTTGCATCAAACCGCGGTATCTATGGCTCTGAGACCCACTATAACGCCACCTCAGAGCCGTATTGGAAAGCGCATAATGGCGGCATCACGCGCTCGACAATCGGACGTAAGCTCGCCGTGAGCCCGACGTCTGGTTATGCTTATCTGGCCACGAGCGCCGCAGCACAAGTACCGAAATATTGCCGCAAGTCTGTGAGTCGACGACGACGAACCAGTCGTTTTAGGCGCAGCCGCTCAGGCCGCATTCGGCAGTACTATTATGTCTTCTGCGGCTATACCTATCACTACTATGGAGGGCTGTATCGTTCATCCTTACCGCTCGTCAACGTGAAGGTGGTTGGCGAGGGTGGCAGCGCGTTTAAGACGCTCAACACGCGGGGCGCGATCTATTCGGATGAAGCGGATGGCCTCGTGGTCGACATGCGCCAGCAAGCGTCAACGTCTCTTTGGTTACCCGATAGCGCCAATAGCAAGTTGGTTCGCTGGGACACGAGCGGCGGCGAGCCACGGGTACTCTCCAGCTACCGTGTTGGACTGCCCGCTGGAGAGTGCCCAAATACGTGCTGCTGGAATGATGGCTGCAATATGGCCAGTCGAGTGGCTGTGGACGGTCACGGTGATGCGTATGTTGCGACCATCGGCTTTGGCATACAAGGTACGGTCACCAAGATCGCAAATAATCTCGCTGATTGCATCGACCGTAATGGTAACGGCCAAATCGACACGTCGACTGGTGACGTGGCGCTCGATTATGGTGCTGATGAATGTATCTTGTGGTCGGTGCCGGTGGGCAACCCGAATGCATTGCTGCGCTCAATGGTCATCGATCAAGGTGATGGAGAGCGCACCCAGGGGTATGTCTGGGTGGGCGCGTACAACGAATCGCGGCTCTATCAGCTCGATCCGCTCGATGGGCGCATCATGCGCAGCGTCGAGCTCGACTTAGCGCCCTTTGGCTCGGTTGTCGACAGCCGTGGGCGCGTTTGGGTCAGCAGCCTGGGTGATGCATCATTGCAATCCGTAGATACAACAACAGGCGCGCTGAGTCCCCTCGTCACGAATCCAGCGCAGCTGCGGAATGGGTGTCGTAATTCATATGGTGTGACAAGCGATCATCTGGGCCGGATCTGGCTTGCCGGCTGGGAATGTGGTGATGCGATCGCTTACGACCCAGCGACCGAGGCTTGGTGTCGTGTTGAGATGCCTGACGGAAGAGTCGCCGGCCGAGGGATTACAGTCGACCATAACAATCGAATCTATGTCGCGCTCGGTGGCGAAGGCCGCTCGGGCGTCGCCTGGTGGGAAGCTGCTCAGTGCACACCTGGCGACAGTTTCCAAGCCGTTCATTTCCGTGATACGGCACCGAATACCTTCGGGGCATCTTCAATCGATGTCGACCGACAAGGCGATGTGTGGTTGGGTCACTCAATCTCACCGAGTCTTTTCCGCGTGACAACTCGATTTGGCGTCGCGACAAGCCAGTGGGACGGTGCGCACCGGGTCTACGGCTTTTCTGATTCAACCGGACTTGAACGAAGGAACAGCATCGGTATCGGTACATACCAGGAAGACATAGAGGCGAGCTGCGACGAGCCAAATTGGGCGGAGCTCACCTGGACGAGCGATTTGCCAGCTGATGCAGAGATTACCTTCTCCGTCGCAACCGCCAATCAACGAAACAAGCTCGATGCGGCGCGTGGGGTTGAGATTGCCGCAGCGGGCGTTGATGCAGCCCCAATCAACATAAGCGATGTCCTTGATGCGGCGGGTGTTGTGTCACGGCGATTTATCCGGATCGAGGCAAGACTCAAACGTGCCACAAATGGGGAGAGCCCAATTCTGCGTCGCTTTGCGGTGCTTTGGGCGTGTGATTGAGCGTCTGCAGCGTGCCCTCATTCGCGATACACATCGACAGCCTTGTCAGGCTCCTGCCAGCATGTCATGACTACGGACCGAACAACATTTTCTGGAGTCTCCTGTGGCAGTGATCGTGACAAATAGAATTCCGGTCAACGACGCCTATAAGATCGACTTTGAAGACCGGTTCAAGAAGCGTATCGGACTTGTGGATTCATCACCGGGGTTTATCCGAAACGAGGTGCATAGACCCGCGCCAATGCATTACGACAGGGCGTCTGGAGAATGGGCCCCAGATCCCGCAAAGTCGGGTTACTATGAAGTCAAGACGTGGTGGCGCTCAATGGATGACTTCATCGCATGGACAAAGAGCGAATCGTTCCGTCTAGCACACGCCAACCGACCCCCGAAGGACATGTTTACAGGGCCCTCTGAGCTGACCTTTCACGAGATCGTCCTGAGTACTGACCTAGACGCTGACATCGCGCCTATCGACTAGGACCAAATGTTACACGTCTGCTATTCAAATCGGTTCGAGGTGCTGTGTGCACCACTGGCCGCACGCATTCGCGAGGCACAGGCACGCGATCCGCTGACGCCCATACAGATCATCGTACCAAACCCCACCATCGAGCAGTTCATACGATTCGAAATCGCGCAAACGTTGGGTGTGGCGAGTAACCTCAACGTGCGTTTGCTCAATGGCTTCCTGAAGCAGTGCATCGAGTCTAGCGAGACCAACATGAGGGTGGTCGAGCGACGAGACCTACAGCTCTACATCTATCATCGAATCTGTGACCCGGAATTCTTGAGCGAGAACGATCTGAGCGCGGTCGAGCGCTACCTCAAAGCCGGTGGTAACGATCAGAATATATCTGTACGTGCTCTGCTGCTCGCAGGTGAGATCTCCCGTTTGTTTGAAGAATATAGCTTCAGCCGACGGGACCTGCTGACGTCCTGGAATCAGGGAACAACGTCATTCCAAACCTTAGAACAAGCGGCTTGGCAACGCGCGCTATGGCGCTCTTGTTTTGACGATGGGTTTCGCTTGCGAGACCTCGCATCCGCCCCACCCTCGAGCGGTCAGCTCGATTTATTTTCCGGCAAAGGGCGCGCAAATTTAGCCCCCTGTATGATGCTCGTTGATGCCATCCAAACGCTCGGCACAGACCTACGCGTGCCAAAAGAAATCCATGTTTTTGGTCAGTCATATCTAGCTTCATCGTTTATCGAGATTTACCAAATGCTCGCGCAAAGATGCGAGGTCTACGTATACGCCCTCAACCCCTGCGTGGAATTTTGGGAAGACGTGCGTACATCGCGACTCGCGACCCTTGAACTTGAAGCGACGCAACGCAGCATAGACATCGATGAAACAACGACCTCAGCCGATGACCCTTTCGGCCTGATGAACGCGCAAGATAATCCAGCATTGCGCCTCTGGGGTCGACCTGGCCGCGAATACATTCACCTCCTCAATGAGGCCACGGCCGGTGATTTCGCTTCGGGCTTTATCGATCCAACAGCGGACAACGATTCGTTACTCGCCCGCGTCCAGCGAGATGTACTCACGCGCGTGCCCGCGATGCCTGGTGCGGTCGATGAAGTGCCAGCCGACCACAGTATACAAATTCACATCGCGCCAACATTGCAACGGGAAGTCGAGATCGTCGCAGGACAAATATGGCAATGTATTCATGAAGCCCAAGCGACAGGGCAACCGATCAGGTTCCATGATATCGCCGTCCTATTACCCGATGGAGACCGGACGAGATATCTACCCCACATCGCTGACCTCTTCGCCGCCCATGACCAAATTCCCACGCAGTTCCTGGACCACTCGGTTGAACACCGAGGTTCGATCCTGGAGCTCATGGGCTACATTCTCGATCTCCCAAATCAGGTTATCGATCATGAGCGTATGACCCGCGTTCTCTACCATCCAAAGCTAAAAGGTTCTACGCCTGCCTTGAGGTCACTCTGGACGGGATGGGTGAATGCGCTCGGCGTCTGCTACGGGGCAAGCCATGCTGACTTTGAAGGCACATATCTGCCACCCGATGCGTATCACTGGAACCAAGCACTCCATCGCTTGATCATCGGCCATTTAACCGAGACAACTGAAACGGATACAGACTCGACCACAGTCAACTGGTTTGGCCGGCCTTATCTGCCGTACTCAGACAGCCACAACGATCGCGAAGGTCTGTCCTGCTTCGTACAGACGGTACGAGATCTGTTGGCCGATACAGCTTACCTCACGGACGGTCAGCTCAATCTGAGGGACTGGTCACGATTGCTCACGCGGGTGGCAACCCGGTACGTCGACACTCAAACCAGCGGCGATGAAAAACTCTTGAATCGGTGCGTCGCGGCATTTGAGAGATTGGGCCAGGAGCAACTTGAAGACCGACCCGTCTCTTTTGCGGTCGTTCGAGAGCTCGTTATCAGTGACCTGAGGCAGCTTGAGAGTACGCGTTCACCGCATCGGGCAGACGGCGTGGTGATCTCCTCGCTTTTACCGATGAGGACGCTCCCCTTCAGCGCGATCTTCGTCTTGGGGCTCGGCGCCAATCGTTTTCCCAACACTGAACAGCCTAATCCGCTCGACTTGCGGCACCAGGCCCGCAGAGCGGGTGATGTGTCGCCCTCGGAGCGAGATCGCTATCTCTTCTTGGAAACCCTAATGGCGGCCCGTGACCGACTCAGTTTGTCCTACGTAGGTCTCGATGCGACTAAAGGCGAAAAGCTCGACGCGTCACCCGTGATCAAAGAGCTTGAATTCGTGCTCAAACCCTACATAGGTGAGGACGGTGTGGCCACACTCACGACCAGTCACCCATTGACCACATGGCAAACATCAAAACCCAGCGGAGGGGCGGCCCCCTTGGCGAGCCGGTTCGAGGGCATCGCCCAGCTGGCGCAGCAGATGACGCGCGCAGAGCTGGCAGAGAGCGCGATGTCTCCTGTACGGCATATGCTCGATTCACTCGGCGCTTTCGGGCCGCCGATGGAAGCGCCTGATGCTGCAAACGACGCGGAGACCACGGCGCACGTCAACCTTGGTCATATCAGGCGTTTCTTGCAATCACCCTTACAAGCATCTGCGAGGGATGTACTCAAACTTCAGGCGTCTGAACAACGAGAGGCGATTACGAGCGAGCCGACCACACAGGATGGACTCGATCGACTTGGTCTACTGCAAAAGGCCTTCTGGGCGCAAGCGACTGAGACCACGGGCATCGAATCACTCTATGAGCGCATGGCGAGAGCTGCCTTACTCAGCAACCGAATGCCCGCTGGCCCATTCGGTGAAGCCGTCCGAAACTTTGATTTGGCGATTCTTGAGCAGTGGAATGCCATCGTCTCAGACCTGATTGACCGTCCGCTCGCATCCTTTCAACGGGTCGCCCTCGGCCCATGTCGACCCGCGGACGTATTCGACTTAAAGAGACCGTCGATCAAACTTGAGATTGGACCTCAAGACGCCGTTGAAATCAGTGGTATTCTGGAACCGTATGACCCAGGTTCAGCGACGATTCTCAGCCCGACATCCACGCAGAGACTCGCTGATAAGCACTGGGTCAAATCGATGCTCAGCATCATCTATATGAGCGCTGCGGGACTTGAACTACCGGAGCGGATTCGTGTGGTCATTCCGTCAGCGAGCGGGTTGCCCCCGTTCAAGCATCAGCGTGTCTACCGGGTACCGCCAAAGGACTATGCTCGCGCCTGGCTGAGCCACATGATTAAGACCATGTCTGGTCGTTTCCATGCCTATCGCATGCCCATTGAGACTGTTTACAGTTGGTTAAACGCGCTCGAGACGTCTCCCAATGCAAAACCCTTCATCGGCCCATATCAACAAACGAGCGACGACTACGGCCCAATCACCGAGCTATCGGACTACGACTTACCGTCATTAGAAGAAGCGGAGCTGATCTTAGCCGAACGATTTAGCATCCTCCGCGAGATGGACGAACGATGATCTATCGATATCCGCGCCCACCGATTCTCGCCTCGATTCCCAGGGACCATCACGCTGTGCTTGAAGCCAGCGCTGGGACCGGAAAAACCTATACCATCGAGCACCTTGTGGTAGACCGAATCATCGCGACAGATGCGACGCTCGCCCAAATCCTTGTGGTCACATTCACCGAGAAAGCCACAGCAGAGCTCAAGACGAGAATTCGCGCCCTCATCGAACGCATCATTGAAGATGCCGAGGTCGCGCAACAGCCGCCGGAATCCCATGGGGAGGATATCGACTGGTGGTACTTCGACGTGGGTGTGAAGCACAAACTAGAGCAAGAGCTGTTTAGTTTTGACCATGCACCCATCTATACGATGCACGGTTTCTGCCATCGATTACTCACCGAGATGGCGTTTAACAGCGGACAGTCATTCGGCCAATCTCAAATCGATACCGACGTCATCTTCGAACGCGTCTGGAGAGACGCGGTGCGTCATGAGTTTGCGACGGATCCAGAATGCCAGGAGACGCTGATTCGCTGGCATAAAAGCTCTGCAGGCGATGGCGAACTGATGGGTTTAATTCGCGATGCACACAAGCAAGGATATCTGAGAAATCGTTTAGATATCGACACAGAGGTGCATTCGCTGCGCACACGTTTGCGGACCCATTACAACACAACGGCCTATGTGGAAGAGGTCGCTCAGCTCGCAGTACAAAAACGCGGATTGGACGCGATGGCGCTTGTGGGCGTAGAACTCGAGAACGCTCTCAGCATGGATGTCTCGCCGGATGAATTCCTAAACGTTGTCTCAAAGCTCGAGCTTAAGTCGCTCATCAAACCACCGCGTTCAAGAGTTACTGAGACTAAGCTCGCCTATCCAGATGGCCTGAGTGAGCATCAACTGAACAATCGAAGTGACATTCATCAACTATGGCGCCTCGTCGAGTTGCTGAACACATCGGAACGACGAGATGTCGATCAGCTACTCACGACCCTCACGAAGATGCTCGACGCGCGCAAAGAGCTCGAGCGATTGTTTGAATTCGACGACCTCCTCAATCGCGTGCATGATGCCCTTACTGACCCGGATAACGCCACCTTAGTCACACTCTTACGTGAGCGTTTTCGTTTCGGGCTGATCGACGAATTCCAAGACACCGATGATAAGCAGTGGGATATCTTTCGTCGCATCTTTGTGGGGCATCCAAACGGTGCACTCTATATCATCGGCGACCCAAAGCAGGCGATTTATGGCTTTAGGGGGGCTGACATTCACACTTATCTGGCCGCACGGGATAGCCTGCTCAGCAATCCCGATCAACCGGCGACGCGTGTGCCGCTGAACATGAACTATCGGTCGACACCTGCAATGATCAATGCTGTGAATACAATTCTGGATGCCGATGGACCACACCGTCTATTGAGCGGCCCCATCCGCTACGATGAGCCCGTAGAGTGTGGTCGACCAACGCTGCGCTTGGTCGATAAGTCAGGAAATGACATTGAACCGTTGACCATTTGGTCGCGAACGGTGCCGCCGACGGGCAACCGAAAGAGTCCCTCTGGGGCATCTGTGATGCGCGCCTATCTCGACGATTTGGTCGCCACCATCGAACAGCTCCTGGACCCGTCGGAAGGCTACTTTATCCGCGAGGATGGCTCATCTCCAAAACGCTTAAACGGCAGTGATATTTTTGTCCTCGTCCGGACCGGTACTGAAGCCACCCTCGTCACACAAACACTGCGCGCGGCCGGCATCACCACAGCGCGGAAATCAGGTCAAAAAATCTTTCAGACACATGTCTGTGACGATGTGATTCGACTTTTGACAGCAATCTCACGGCCACAGCAGAGATCGGCGCGCATGGGGCTTTTCTACTCAGCGTTCATCGACATCGGGCCAGAGCAAATCGCTGCCTTCGCCGACGAGACGGCGACCGAGTCGCTCATGGATATCATCTCTGGTTGGCGCCGGCTTGCGGAGCGGGGAGATTATGGTGCGCTTTGGCGCCGAGTGGCCGTGGAGACAGGCTTACTCGTACGCGAACTACACAACCCAAAAGGCGAACAATTTCTAACGGTCGCAGGCCAAATCTTTGAGACGATCGTCGAAGTTTTTGGCCACCGCGGTGCACCGATAGAAGATGTCATCGAGCATTTGACGCGCTGGCGAAATGGCATCGACATCCCCGATGGAATCGAGACGGGCCTGAGACTCGCTGCAGATGACAACGCCGTTCAGGTCATGACCATTCACAAAAGCAAGGGACTACAGGCTGGTGTTGTCTTTCTCCTCGGTGGGTTTGGGCGTGCCCCGAGTAAGAGGATCCGAACCGTCAACCATGCAGGTCAAAGACATGTTGTCGTAGGTAAAGAGGCGTGTGAGGCGTTCAAAGACTTGCTCAACGCTCAAGCCGCAGAAGAAGACGAACGACTTCTGTACGTGGGTTTGACTCGAGCGATCGCAAAAATGTATTTGGTGACCGTTCACTCACGGGGGCCCATCGACGGCCCTTATGAACGCCTTAATAGCCGTCTAAAGGCCTTATTATCAGAGCCGCGTTTCGAGCGTTCGTTCGCAATCATCGACGCCGATCATTCACCACCTCAGCGACCGGTACAGACTGCAACCCGTTCATCGGAGAATTCACTTAGACTACATGATCCATCCGACCGTTCCCTATTCGATGCGCTGCGTGCCGAACATCCACCTTGGATCGTGACCAGCTATTCTGCGATGAAGGAGAAAGGCAATCGGGATCAAGCTGTGGCGGACTTCGGCAAAGTGGTCATCGATGAGATGATACCCATTGCCGGGCCCACAGACGAAGCGCTGTCAACCGACATCACGCTCCCTGGTGGAAAGCACATGGGCCGCTTTCTTCATGAAGTGATCGAGGCGATTGAGTTCCATGACATCGCCTCGATGACCCCAGAACATTGGGCCGACGACGACGCCGTGCTCGAAGCCTTTCAAATCACCATGAGACGCCATGGGGTCGATCCACAATGGTTGAATCAGGCTCAGAGATTGGTGCACAGATCGCTCACTCGACCGATTCGATTTGGCGAATTCGAGTTGCCGCCACTGTCAACACGACGGTGTTTAAGGGAAATGGAGTTTGTCTTCCCAATCCCCGAAAAGTACCATCCTCTGCTCTCGACCACTGACGACGATCTAGAGACGACGTGGCAGGTCGACCGTGGATTGATCAAGGGCTTTATAGACCTCACCTTCGAGCATGACGACCGCTTATATTGGCTCGATTGGAAGAGCGACAAGCTCAGCGTATTTACGCCCGCGAGCATTGAGGCCCATACCCATGAAAATTACGGTGTGCAGGCACGGATATACACCATCGGCCTGATTAGGTTGCTCGGCATCACAAACAAACAGGATTATGAAGCGCGTTTTGGAGGCTACATTTATCTTTATATGAGGGGCTGCGACCACCGGAACTCTGAGTGGCCTGCGGTGTTTTCACAGAGGCCGGATTGGGAGACCGTCGTTCAGTGGGAGCGAGCGCTCATCCATGATCCGAGTTTACCGAGCGTGCGAAGGGAGTCCGCAGGTGAGTAGCCAGACCTTTTCATCGGCGAGTCGTCGCTTCGAAGTCCTCGACCGAGGTCAATCGGAGAGTATCGAGATGCTGCTCTACACGCGGCTCAGCCAGGATCGAAATCGCACACATCTTATCCCGCTCATCGAGTGTTATACGGCTGCGGTGAGCGAATGGGACGAAAGCGGTCGATGCGCACTGATTTGTCTATTGGTGGCCACGTTCGAAGCCAAGGCAGCGGGCTCAACCCGCCTATACTTGGGTCCAATCGACGCATCCAATCTAGCGACAGTGCTTGGACATGTATGGCCCGATGCACTCGCCAACGCCACTCAGCTCTTTGACGATGGACTCGAACACCTTGTTCGAGCGCTGCAGACGGACGCACTCGTACCATTGATCGGTGGTGTCGAGCAGCGGTGTCTATTCACGCTCAAAGATGGCTGGCTGCACGAGTCCAAGCTGCTCGCCGCGGAACGATATTTGGCGGGCATGGTACGAAGCATATTGCGCAGCGATGTTGTCGCTAAAGACCTACCTATCCAAACCGTAGATGCATTTCGTTATCTCACCGACGAGCAACGCGAAGCGGTGCGCTCGGCATTGAACAACCGTCTGACCCTCATCACCGGTGGTCCAGGTACGGGTAAGACATCGATCATCGTCGCGATCATTCATGCCATGAATCACCTAGGCCTCTCGCTCAATTCGATACGCCTGACGGCACCAACAGGAAAAGCCGCCTTTCGCATGGACGAGTCCGTGCGCGCAGGACTCAAAGCTGTTGCTTACTCTGACGAGGACTTACCCGCAGCGGTCACCTTGCATCGTCTGCTGAAGTATCACGCCAAGAGCGGGCAGTTCCAACGCCACAAAAATGCACCCATCGACGCTCAGGTCATCATTGTGGATGAGGCGTCCATGATCGACACTGAGATGATGTATCGCCTATGCGATGCTCTCGCCGACCACACATCGGTGGTGCTGCTCGGCGACGTCGAACAACTCCCATCGGTGGGTGCCGGGCAAGTGTACAAGGAACTGATTGAGCAACGCCCTGCTCAGACCGCAAAACTGACCAAGAGCTTCAGAATGCGCGAAGATGATCCTGCTGGCAGGGCCATATTGCGATTTGCCAACGCCGTCCGCGACGGCGTGGATACACATGCGTTTATGACACACAAGTCCGACCCACAAACGCTCACCTGGCAGGGGGTAGAGCATTTAGGGGAAATGGATCTGAGACACGTATGTGCAGCCTGGCACGAGCAACAGTTTCCGCAACATGGGTTTGGCAACCATGCCGGCAGCGCGGTTGTGCAGTCCGCTTACATGGACGCGCTCGAACAACTCGCACGGTCTCAGATCCTGTGCGTCACACGCGACGGTCCGAGCGGCGTAGACCATGTCAATGCGGAGCTGCATCGGCTTCATTGCAAGCGCCATACGCTTAATCCAAGAGCCCCTTACCAGCCGGGTGAACCGGTCATTATGCGCCGCAACGACTATAGCCGCTCGTTGTTCAACGGCGACCAAGGCCTCGTAGTTACGATCGCTGGAAGCGCTGAACTCTGGGTTGTATTCCGCAGCGCAGATGGCCCGAAACTCGAAAAGCTCAGCGGCCTCATCGGTGACCTAGAGTTAGCTTACGCGATCACAATCCATCAGTCCCAAGGCTCTGAATATGATGCGATCTTGATCTGCCTACCAACGGTTGATGTCCCCATTTTGAATCGCGAGCTCGTATACACAGGGGTCACGCGCTCTAAGCGCTCCGTTGTCATTTGGGGCCCAGTCGCCGCGATCGATATCGCTCGCGGTCGCACTGCGCACCGTGCAACAACACTGGGCGAACTCATAGACGCCTCAAACGACGAATCAATGCCATGAAACCAGTATACAATCGAGCCAGTGAGCGTGAACGAATCCTTCGAGATGCCGTGGAGCGCATCTGGGCATTACCACCGCAAAGCGAGTCACTCTTGGTCTACGATGAGCCAGGCCTTATCTACGAGATGTTGGCGGACAAGGGTCACGTTGCATATCATTGGAACCGTTGGTCTCGAGGTCTTGTGACGGGTCGAGCCGTCCCTGACGAGTTTGAGGCGAGTGCTGCAGTCCTACGCATTCCTAAGTCTAAAGATGCACTTAGCTACGCAGGACATATACTCGCAAGTCGGCTTAAAGCCGGTTCAACACTCTATCTGTGTGGCGCAAACGATGAAGGTATCAAGTCGGCGGTCAAGCCTTTAGGGGCGCTTTTTGACCACGCCGTGACGCTGGGTACGAAGGCCCGATGTCGCGTCATCTCTGCTCAGCGAACATCAACATCGGCTGAAGGTCATCTCGAGCACTGGTGGCGCTCATCGCCGATGGACATCTTGGGTCAGCGCAGACAGTGGTTTCGGCTTCCGGGCGTCTTTGCTCGAGGACAGCTGGACCCCGCAACGCAGCTCTTGATAGAAAACCTCCCCAAATGGCAATCTGGTGCACGAATTCTAGATTTCGCCTGTGGTACAGGCGTGATCGCACAGGCATGCAAAAACATCGATCCAAACGCGATGGTCACAGCCATCGACGCCGATAGCCTTGCCGTTGAATGTACTCGACGGAATGTGCCAAGCGCGACGACCTTGTGTGGTGACACCTGGCATGGGTTACCGCGCAAAGAATTTGATCTGATCGTGAGTAACCCGCCCATTCATGATGGTAAGAGTGAAGACCACGGTGTGCTCAAACAATTGATTGAGCACGCGCCAGCATATCTCCGAGCGGCGGGCCGGCTCATCATCGTCTGTCAGACGCGTATCGGCGTAGGACGCTTATTTTCGCAAACCTTCAAGAAGCCAGCATGTCTCGCTGAGACATCACAATTTCAGGTGTGGAGCAGCCATTGAGCCTCAAACGTTTGGACTGGATTTTATCTCATCGAGGATTGGGCACGCGGCGAGATGTCCAAAAGATGATCCGCAATGGGCTGGTCTCAGTGAGCGGTCAAACGTTGACAGACCCTAAACGCCGGATAGCGATTTCAAGCCACATTACCGTCGACTCCATCGAGGTCGCGCCACTGCCTTTACTCTTTGTCTGGCACAAACCACTCAATGTCGTATCCACGATGAGAGACCCCTATGGCAGAGCGGACCTAAGCGGCGTCATGCCAGACAATATTCGTAGCGAATATCATCCCGTTGGACGGCTGGACAGGGACACCAGCGGTCTACTCCTCTTCTCTCGTTGCGGCGTTCTCACGCAATACTTCCTCCACCCAAAGAATGAGGTAGAACGCCGCTACATCGCGACCGTTGAGGGTGAGCCTGACGACTCACTGAGGAGCCGACTCCGAGATGGCATCGAGACAACGCTCGGTACGTTCCCCGCACAAATTGAAAAAACGAATGGTTCTGACATTACCCTGACGGTCAACGAGGGAAAACATCGAATGGTCAGACGCATCCTCGCAAACGCAGGGTACCCCGTTCGGGCTCTCCATCGTACACAGTACGGACCCCTCAAGCTTCTTGACCTGCCTCTCGATCAGATCCGACCGGCCACGAGCGCTGAAATGGATACGTTGAACTCTATGGGCGCGCCCATATCAGTGTAGGTGCTGCGCCTGAGCCAAAACAAAGGGCGCAATTCGCGCATCGAAGGTGTGCCCGCCGGGCTGGAGCATCTCGTAGCAGCCCTCCATCACCCCGCCGGGCGTCCGCAGGATACAGCCGCTCGTATAACTGAACGCTTCTCCAGCCTGGAGTAATGGTTGCTCGCCCACAACACCTGGGCCAGAGACCTCTTCGATCACTTCGTCCTCATCTGTAATCACCCAATGCCTCGACAACAGCTTCACTGGGCCTGCGCCTTCGTTCTTTATCTGTACCTGATAAGCATAGACGTATTGTTCAGTGTCAGCATGGGTCCGTTTGGTCACGAACTGGCTGTTGACTGTGATACGGACTGATTGGGTCGTGCATTCAGAGTGGCTCATGGTGGTCTTCTGCCATAATGCGCAAACGCAGTCAAATGACCCTCAGCAGGCGCCTATATTCGAACTGGCACCGTCATGCGCATGTTATCGCCACGGAATTTCGGAAAGCGTGACGTGCCAAGTGTACGTTCGATACAACGACCCACATCCGTACCTCGCACCGAGCTTGAAATCGCCCGAATCTTCGTCGGTCTTCCCGTTCGAAGAATTGTGATCGACACCATTACTTTAGCGCCACGAAGTGACTTATCCTTTGCCGTACAGCGCTTGAGTGATGCCCCTTTCTTACCCAAGACACGAACGATTTGCTGATGCGTGAGCGAAAAAGGTAGACCCTGATTTTGGTCCTTCGTAGCGCCGAAGAGATCATCCGTCTTCGTTTTTTTAGCCCTCGACCGCTTGCGTTTTTTTGAGCGTTCCACGCGCTTCGTTTCTCTAGAGGCGTCTCGCTGTTTCTTCTTCTTTGCGACGCTTTTTCGCTTTCTCGCTCGACTCGTCTTGGCTGTTTCCGAACGACCCTCTTTTGCAGCCTTAGACGACGTAGAATCCGATGCTTGCTTGGCCTTCTCTGCGTCTCTTTTCTGTTCGGGCGGCTGACGTCGTTCTTTCTCGACGGGCGGCTCATGACCGACTTTCTCTGTCGTCTTCTTGGAGTCGACTCCGGTCACCACAGCAGCCGACTCAGCTCGTTGACCTGTTGCTTTGGGTGTTCGATTGAGCTGAGCCGTATTCGCCTGCGTGTTGAGCGCCTTGACGGGCGTGTCGTCTTTGCTCCGCGCGACTGGGCCTTGTGTGCGAGTCGCCCCGAGTTTGATCGCCGGTGTGTTTGAAACCGCCCGTGAAGGCTCTTGTTCGATGGTTTGCGCGTCATCCACAAGCACGAGGGCGGCTGTTCCAAGCAGCAGACAAATGGCGAGCCCTCCAGCAACCCCCAACATGACAGGCCTCTTACGACCGAGCTGTCCCACTTGGCGGGCATCAACGATATCGCCAGCCTGCAGGGGGTTGTCGAGTTCAGTGGGGACCTGAAGCTGCAAATGACCATGATTCTCGCCAGGTTCACTCGCGCTCTCCGCAGCCGCGATTGGGCTCGCGGTAGGCGGCACCTCATTCGTCGGGGTCTCTGACACCTCGATTTCAGGCGGGGCGTTCTTCCGGCCGCTCACCACCTTTGGACGTTTTTTGGGCGCATTGGAATTTTCGGGGGCGGCGCCAACACGCGCCTCAGGTTCGCCACGCATCGGGTTGTCGATGCCCTCTACGGTTTCGCGTTTGGGCGGACTCGGCATATCAGCTGCGGTATTTCGAGCAGCGGGGCGTGGCAACGTAGTCATCGACTTCGCCGGTTCTGGTGTCGTCGCCGCGGCCGCCGTGCTGCGGTCTTCTGGCTCAACATGAGACTCACGCGCTGGTGTTCCAGCAGCAGGTGAATCCTGACCGACCGCTGATGAAACCTCGTTCAAGTCAAAGCCAACAGAGTCCACTGTACTACCGGCGAGCGAAGACATATCACCCACCTCCGAAGCACCATCCAACGTCACGGGTGACGGTGCATCGATCTCATCTCCACCGGTCGTTGCGGATACACCCTCCATCGCAGAATCAGCGGCGAAATCACCGAGCAGGTCGTGGCCAGGCACAAAGCTTGGCATCGCAATGGTCTCCGGATCATGCCCGTCGGCGCCTAAATCAGCATCCGTCGCCCGATCCATCAGGTCTGACTGCCGACTGACCTCACCAAGTAATGCCGATAGCTCAGCTTGGAGTGCACCATCATCGTCATCTACGAGTAACGTTCGGTCATCGGCGGCCCCTGCGGCTTCGCCGGCAACCTGCGCTAGGCGATTGAGCTGACTGTCGGAGAAAGGTACCCAGTCTGCCATACCCGCCGTCCAAACGAGGTCGTCCCCGCTGGCTTCGCCAGCTTGTAACATCGCGAGGAGCTGAGCCTCGTCCATGGGGCCATGCTGGACCTCATTTACCAATAAATACCACATCGCTGCCTAAGTTAACTCTGTCTTGTAAGATTGGCAAAACTTCAATGGGCACAATTTAGCTACAAGCCCATACCAGTGGCTTCAAGGAGGCTGCGAAGGTTCGCTCTTTGCCATTGCGCAGTCCGAATCTGCCACTCTCCATCACGCACAAGTCCGAGTTTAAACTGGAGTAAATCGGCTCTCAAACTCTTCAGTTCGTCTGGCGATTCCGCCGGGCGTCCGGTCAACGCTGCCAACAATTCCACCTCGGCTTCGCCGTCCGACACGATCTCAATGTCGGTAATCTTCGATAGGATAAATATCTTTTGACGCCTCAAAAACTGGAATTGAATCATCGAGAGAAGTTCTTGTTTTTTGTACCGACCCCGGCCTTTGAAGTCCTCCGTAAAAAGCGCCTTGAGTTCACCGAGCTTCTCAGCCTCCGCCCACCGCTCTGCCGAAGCGATCATCTGACGGATCTCCATTTCTGGATCCTTTGGACGTGAACGACAGCCTATGGCATTAGTCAGCATGACAAGACTGATGAGGGTGAGCGGTGTCATGAGCCGACGCAATGAACCAAATGATTGGCGTGTACCCTTAGCCTTGTTGCTCGCCACGATATCTATCTCTTTTGCCGCCATATTTTTTGTCAAAACGAAACCCACAGATCCATTCGTGTCTGCCGGCCTTCGCTTAACAATGGCCGCCGCCGTTATGTTCCCTCTCTCATTGAAGCATTTCAAGCGACTGAAACCATCTGAGTTCGGCAGCTGTGCTTTAGCGGGCGTCTGTTACGCGGTCCACTTCGGCGCTTGGGTGTGGTCTTTGATGCTCACAAGCGTTGCAGCGTCCACAACACTCGTCACAGCGACGCCGCTCGTGCTCGCCCTGATTGGTTGGCTCAGCGGGAAAGATCGACCGAGCAGACGATTGTGGTTGGCGCTTAGCATCGCTGTTTGTGGTATCTCATGCATCAGCATGGCCGATCCTGGCTCAGCTGAAAGTCCATTCGTCGGCAACGCGCTCGCCTTTCTTGGCGCCTTGGGCATGGTTGGCTACCTCTTGATCGGCCGTGGACTGACTCATCTGCATCCCTGGGTGATCCTCAGCGTCGCTTCCTTCGTGGGTGGCTCAACGCTATTGGTGGCTGCGGCACTGCTCGGCATTCCACTCATTCCGCCAACATCAGATGCCTTCTTTTGGATTGTGATGGCAACCCTCATCCCTCAGCTTATCGGCCACACAGCCCTAACCTACGCGCTCCGTTTCGCCTCGCCGACCGCTGTGTCCATGGCGACGGTCGCAGAACCCGCAGGTGCCGCATTACTCGCTTGGGTGATTCTCTCGGAGCAGTTATCGCTCACGGTCGCACTCGGTTGTTTACTCACCATGGGCGCAGTGACGCTATCTTCCTCGGGTGCCACGGCAAAACAATGAGATCTCAAGTTTTGTCGGTCTAGCCTCGAATTTGGGATTTTCTTCCGGACTTATCTGGCGGGTTTGCGGGAGACGGTGGATCAAATCAAAAAGTCCGATATGATGAGACTAGGGTAAGTGTATCTCGCGTATCGGTCTACGAGGGCGAGTCTCGCTTGAATTCGGGCATTTTTGGGTTTTATCGAAGGTAGTATGGTTATTGTCCTTGCCATTTTAGCGTCTCTGGGGATTGCCCTCGGCGCAGCATGGGTACTCGGCAGCCCGAGGCAGCAGCCAGACCGTGCTGCGGAAGCCTGCTGGAGAGCGTTTGCAGATCGACTCGACCTGAATTACGACCCAGGCGGCCTCCTAAAAGGACCTGTCATCACAGGCACCGTCGCAACGATGACGCTTCAAATGGACACGCTCTATCAAGTGCGTGACGGGCGCAAAACCGTAGTGACCCGAGTCACCATGTATAACGAGGCGCTGCCCGAGGGCTTGGACAAGACGAGTAAGGCAAAGCCGTCGGATGACCCCGTCAAGAGGATGCTGGCGAGCCTAACACGACGCTACATCAGCGAGCTGATCAAGAAAATTGGTGCGACGGTCGCGGGCAAGAAAGTGCGCTGGATCAGAGAAAATGCCGTCTGGCCGCCTGAAGCGACCGCCGACGTAATCAAACGGATTGGCACCATCTGTGAGTTTTTGTGTCTGGAGGATGATGACCAGGCTGGCCGGCTCCTTCAAGCCTACCGAGACGACTCTTTGAATGACGGGACCCGCGAAGAGATCAAGCGCTTGTTGTTTGATAAGTTCTCCGATTCACCAGAGTGCGAAGCGGTCGCGGGTGATATGTTAGACGACCCCGACCCACGTTCGCGACTGTCAGCTGCCAGAGCGCTTGGGCCAAGAGGGTTTGATACGTTATCTCGGATAGCAAAGGCACCAGACGTTCCCAAGGACGTTCGAGAAGCGGCCCTCGCTGATCTCATCACGAAGACTGAGGCGTCTGCGGGTCTTAAACTACTCGCAGACGCGATTGCCAGTCCGTCTGCCGAGGTGTCCCGCTCCACCCTTGGCATGATCAGAAGGCATCGCTTTACGCCAGCGATTCCCGTCCTCTTGGCGGTGACGAGAGACAGCACGGTGCCCAGCGATAAAATCTGTAACATCGTTGATGTGGTCGGTGACATCGGTGACTCGACCGCACAGGCGGCGCTGATTGGTTTGCTGCAGCATGACTTTGTGATGGTCAGACGCCGCGCTGCGGCAGCGCTTGGAAAGATCGGCACGCAGTCGTCCATCGCTGCACTCCAGAAAGGTGCGACGTCGACCGGGGGCAATCGCCGCTTCAAGGAGCTCTGCAAACGAGCCATCGACCAGATAAGTAGGCGTCACAATCTGCATGCGGACGTGCCACAGGCTGAGGCCGTGTGAGCATCCGCGCATCTGCCCGATCTGATTAAAATTCTTCGCCGCCAAAGGCACGCAATTCGCCCAACACGTCTTCGAGAGCCCCCTGTAAGGTGGCGGTCGCTTGTTCGAGAGCATCATTCCAAGCCGCCGTTCCTTGGGCGCTCTCATCGGCGATCACTGGGTGCTCTTCAATGACCCGCTCAAGTGCGACCGCCAGCTTAAGGGCACCTAAAAGTTGCGGCTTTTCATCATCATCATCCGGGATGACATCGAGAACGTCACGGGCCTCGTCGAGTCGTCCAGCTTCGATGCACACGGCCGCGGTGATGTGTGGTGGAGAGTCGTCACCAATATCTTGCAGTGCCGTGACGGCTGTATCCATGTCCCGTGCCCACAAGGCACACACGGCGATCCAAAAGCGAGTTGAGAGCCGTTCCACTGAGAAGGGACCACCAAAATCCATCTCCGCCTGTTTAAAGCTCAATATCGCTGCCTGATGACAACCAAGGGCTGCGGCCGCCCGCCCTAACTCGTAACTCAACAAAGCATCCGTCTCGGTTCGTTCCAATAACTGAAGAACCACATCTTCCGGTTTCTCTGACCGATAAGACTGAGCGATTAATTGTAGCTGCTCAAGCGTCTCCGCATCACTTGGTCCGAGCTCACGCCCAAGGGCATCAGCATAGCGAGTGGCAAAGGCATCAGAATCGAGTTCACTTCCGTCGATCCAGCCAGGCTTGAACCACTGTGCCAGGGGGTCGACTTCTAAACCTGGTAAATTGAACGGCCTCTCACCACCAAAGAACAACCGAATGCTACCGGTCCCCGAATAGGCACTCAATGTGAAGTCCCCGGGGTCTGCACCGAGCCGCTGACGCCTTTGTGCAAAGACCTTCAGATCCCGCCAAACGGCGTCGGTTGCGCCCTCTGCAGCGTAGGCCTCAATCTGCTCTTTCGCATCGTCAAAAAGCGACTCGAGCGAACCATCATGAAACTGTTGTGCGAGTTCCAAATGACTATTCACTTGCCCAAAGTCACCCGCTCGTGCCCGCTGAATCGCCTTTTCTACGTTGAGCTTGACGAGCGCTTGCTCCGCCTCAACCACAACGGCCTTTGCGCTGGCATCATCAAGACCGATGACCAACAATCTCGCCTCTGCATAACGCTCATCGGCCATCAAACGTCTCGCTTTCTCAACCTTGTCCGAGACCGACGGAAACAACCAAGATAAAAAGCCCACACCATCCTCCTGACGCATTTGCCCCGGCACTATACAAGAATGCCCAATGGATAAAACCAAGGAATCTTCAACGACGACGTTGACGCGTGCCTACTTTGAAGACCAGAATGCATCGTCCAGCCTGGCTTTTGATACCCTGGCGAAGAAACAATCTGAGAGCATGAGATGCCGCGTTATCCAGACTTGCAGCCCTTTGTCACCCAGCCAAACCATTCGGCCTATTCAAAGATGGCCGCTCGGGCCTACGGTCGCGGTGGAGAGATCTATCCATTGCACATCGGCGACACATGGCTTGAGCCGGCGCCAGAATGTCGTATGGAAGCGATTCGCGTTGAGGACCATCCGGGTATGCACAAGTATTCACCGGTTCAGGGTCGTCGTTCGTTGCGCCAAGCGATTTCAGACAAATTAAAACGAACCGGTGACCATCCAGCTCAATTAGATGAAATTCTCGTAACCGCGGGTGCGACCGGTGGTCTCTACGCACTCATGGCCGCGCTTTTGCAACCGGGCGATGAGGTGCTGGTGATCGCCCCCTACTGGCCCCTCATCGGTAATGCGATTGAATGCGCTGGCGGACGTGTGGTCCCCGTTCCATTTTTTGAATCGAGCACCGGCTCGAGGAGCGCCGTGGACTGTCTTGACGGACTAAAGACGGCGCGGACAGTGGCGGTGTATTGGAATACGCCGCATAATCCAACCGGTCGTCTCATCCCTTCAGCTTGGCTGCAGGCGATGGCCGCTTGGGCACAGGAAAATGACCTATGGATCGTCAGCGACGAGGTGTATGAGGACTACGTGTACACAGGCGACCACTGCTACTCTCGACCATTTGCTCCGGAGCATACGATCTCCGCTTATTCCTTCAGCAAAGCCTACGGGATGGCCGGCAATCGCGTGGGTTATCTGGTTGGACCGGCAGCCGTCATGAGCGGGGTACAACGCATCAGCCGCAACTCATTTTATTCAGTAAACACGGCAGGTCAGCTCGCAGCCCAAATCGCGCTCGAGGGTGCCGGACCGAAGTGGGTCGAGACCACGTGCTCACAGTACAAGGAGCTCGGCATATATGCAGCGCAGACGCTGCAGGTCGCCCCCCCGGAAGGCAGTACATTCTTATTTATTGATGTTGCCGACGCGCTCGATGAACGTGGCCTCGATGGTCTATTGAGCGATTTGGCCGACGACGGTTTACTGGTGGCACCAGGCCCAAGCTTTGGCCCATATCCGACACATATCAGGGTCTGCTTTACCTGCGCCCCACCAGAAATTGTCCGTCGCGGCATCGATATACTCGCTCAGCGCATCTGTGGGTAACGTGAACTGGCGGGATAAATTTCGGCACCCATCGCGTTGATAGATTGGCTAGGTCGAAGAAAATTGAACTCAAATCGGGAAGACAGATGAGCCAAATCGTACAAATTAGAGACGTTCACAAAGAGTATCCCCTCGGTAAGGTCACGGTACACGCACTGAGGGGTGTCACCCTGGATATCGACGTCGGCGACTTCGTCACCATTGCTGGCCCTTCCGGCAGCGGGAAGACAACGCTTCTGAACCAAATCGGCTGTGTCGATATCCCAACGCGCGGACAAGTGCTCATCGACGGACAGTCGACAACCGATCTCTCCGAGCGGGCACTCACCACATTGAGGCTTGAGAAGCTCGGGTTCATTTTTCAGACGTTTAATCTTGTGGCAGTGCTCGATGTTGCCCAGAACGTGGAACTCCCATTGCTCTTGCAAGGCGGGCTTTCGCGCAGCGAGCGATTGGAACGGGTTTCAAGCTTGATCGAAGCGGTGGGTCTAGCCGAACAAATTCGCCAACGTCCAAATGAACTCTCCGGCGGTCAGCGGCAGCGCGTCGCCATCGCACGGGCGCTCGTGACGAGGCCATCGATTGTGCTCGCCGATGAGCCAACGGCGAACCTCGACTCCGAGACAGGCGATAAGATCATCGACATCATGAAAATGATGAACCGTGATTATGGGACGACTTTCATATTTTCTACTCATGATGACCGCGTGATGAAACATGCCCGCCGCATCATCAAGATGGTCGATGGGCGTCTCGCATCGGACCAGCGCACGGGTGTGGAAGCGGCTTAAATGAACCTCAACACCCTTTCCTTGGTTTTAAGACTCGCAGCTCGCAGCCTCTGGGCTCATCGCGTCAAGAGTGCCATTGTCGGCTCTCTGATGACCTTTGGCACTCTTCTGGTGGTCTCAGGGACGGCTTTGCTCGACAGCATTGAAACGGCCATGTCCCGGTCCATCATCCACAGCCTCGCAGGCCACCTCCAAGTGTACGACGCTGAGGCAAGGGATGACTTATCCATCTATGGCGGAACCGCGATGAGCGACCTCGACTATGGCGAGATCACGCGATTCGATGAGGTCAAAAAGGTCGCGATGCGCGTGGACAATGTTAAAGCGGTCATCCCCATGGGTATTAATGTCGCTAACATGACGCGCGGCAGCGAATTGGACCTCACCTTTGGTGATATGCGTAAAGCTTACCAAGACAACCAAAGAGAGACGGCCAAGGCTTTAATCCCAAGAGTGAAAAGACTGCTTGAGATCTTAGAGGCAGACATCGAGTCTCGCGTGAACGTAGCCGGCGGTACGCACAAACAGGAGCTTGAGGCACAGCTCGCCGATGTCAGACGTGCTCAGTCGGCTCAGTTTTGGGCTGAGCATTCACAAAACCCATTCGAGACATTGGAATTCCTCGACACCAAGGTCGCCCCTGCTGGTGGAGAAGGACGCCTGATGTATCTGCGCTATGTGGGCACGGACATTCCGGCCTTTACAAAACAATTTGACCGATTTCAAATTGTCAAAGGTGCACCGGTGCCACCGGGTGAACGGGGTATCCTCATCAACCAAAAATTCGCCGACCGCCGGCTCAAGATTCTCGCGGCGCGGCTGATCGACCGACTCGAGAAGTCACGAATGGAAGGCGTTGTCATCGCCGATAACGCTGAACTTGAGAGTAAGGCGCGTCGACTCAAGACTCAGACAGGCGCGCTGAGCATCATGCTCACCCCGGATTCGGTGAACACCTTGGTCGGGGAGCTCAGTCGAATCTTAGCGACGGATACGCGCGAGATTGATGAGCTACTGACCGCCTTCCTAGACATCGATGACAGTAACCTCGAGACACGCCACAAACAGTTTTATGAGATCATCGCGCCACACCTTGATCTGTATCCCTTTAAGGTGGGAGATGTTGTGACCATCAGGGCATGGACGAAGTCTGGATACAGCCGCGCTGCGAATGTGAAAGTTCACGGCACGTTTAGCTTTAAGGGTCTTGAGCGTTCAGATCTATCCGGCGCCGCTAATTTAGTGGACATGATGACTTTCCGAGAGCTTTACGG
Source organism: Bradymonadia bacterium (assembly GCA_049889275.1). GTDB lineage: Bacteria > Myxococcota_A > Bradymonadia > UBA7976 > UBA1532 > UBA1532. Next base: position 111,364 of record JBMHDS010000036.1, read on the forward strand.
CCAAATGTCGCGTGCACAACGCAGCGAGTTGACTGAGATCAAGTCACAAGCGAAAGCAAAGACAGTGGATAGAGCCGGTGCGGAGATGGCTCTCTTCGGCTCAGATTCAACGGATGATGAATCGGACACAGATTTCGGTGGTGGTTTTTCCGAGTTTGATGGCGTCAGGCTCAAGCGCAGCAAGCGAACCGTCGACGAGAATCGTTTTTCCCAAAAGGAAGTTGATGAAGGGCTCGCTCTGAGCACCGCTGTTTTATTGCATGATGAGGCCAAAATCGAACAGACCAAGACTGCCCTCGCAGACGCTTTGAACAAAGCTAAACTCAAACTAAAGGTGGTTGACTGGAAGCAGGCATCCGGCCTGATCGGTCAGTTGTTCCAATTGGTACGCGCGGTCTTATTCGTTGCCATCTTCATCATCTTTGCGGTCGCATTGGTGATCATTAACAACTCGATGTTAATGGCCACGCTTGAACGTGTCCGCGAGATCGGAACGATGCGCGCGATCGGCGCACAACGAGCCTTGGTGCTTGCGATGTTTGTCACCGAGACGTTTCTACTCTGCGCACTCGCCGGCGGCCTTGGCGTACTCATGAGCATTGGCCTACTGAGTTACCTCAACAGCGCAGGCATTCCTGCAGCGAATGACATGATGATGTTCATGTTCTCGGGCCCGCGGCTGTTTCCAAATTATGCAGTGGAGCATCTCATGATCGGGTTTGTCATTATTCTTGTCGTGTCGGTGCTTGCGACCGTGTGGCCCGCGCGGGTCGCGACGCGGGTGGCGCCCATAGAAGCGATGAGGAGTAGCGACTGATGTTCCTTAAAATCGCCGCACGAAATCTCCGTCAAGGCGGGAAGAGAACCTGGCTTCTTGGCTTCGCGTTGAGCGCTGTCTCCGCCTTGCTAATTTTTCTTCTCTCTCTCTCGAATGGGGTCTCTGACAGTATGGTCAGAGCTGCGACCACCTTGTCGGCTGGCCATGTCAATGTGTCTGGCTTCTACAAGTCATCGGCGAACGCCGGGGGCGCTCCCATCGTCACCAAGATCAGCGAGGTCAGAGACGCTGTCTTATCGAAGCTAGACAATGTTGAGACGGCCATTGAGCGTCACCGGGGCTGGGCCAAAGTGGTCAGCGACACGGGCTCGATGTGGGCGGGCTTGTCAGGCGTCGAGATCAACAACGAGAAGCTTCTGCTCGCCAACCTTCAATTGGCGCCTGAGAACGAATATGTAGAGGGTGGCCGCAGTGAGGCTGTGGGCAACCTGAAAGGGCTTAATCAGCCTAACACCATCGTCATGTTTTCCTCCCAGGCGAAGCGTCTGGAGGTCAAAGTAGGCGACCAGGTAACACTGAGGACGGAGACGCTACGCGGCGTCAGCAATACAGTCGACCTCACGGTGGTCGCTGTCATGCAAGACCTCGGTATGATGAGCAGTTGGAACGTGTTCATGCCGACGGCCAATATTCTGAATCTCTACGGTCTCGATCCGGACTCAACGGGCGCGATGATGCTCTATTTGAAAAACATCGACGATGCTCACGACACCATGGAGAAGCTGCGGGACACCCTCCAGCAGGCAGGATACGAAATTCTCGAACACGACCCACGGCCTTTCTTCATGAAATTTGAGACCATTACCGGACAAGATTGGTCTGGGCAAAAACTCGACCTGACGGTTTGGAGCGACGAAGTTTCTTTCATGAAGTGGGTGCTCAAAGCGATCGATGGTGTCTCGTTTCTGCTGATCTGCGTTCTGTCCGGGATCATCGTCCTTGGCATCATAAATGCCTTGTGGATCGCCGTCAGAGAGCGCACCAGAGAGATTGGCACACTGCGTGCCATCGGTATGCAGCAGCGCGGTATCCTAAAGATGATCATGCTCGAGGCTGCGATCCTCGGCATCGGCGCAACAAGTATCGGTTGCCTCCTATCGATATCCCTCGTGATGGTCCTGGACCGGGCGGCCATCGAGATCCCCGTAGAGGCGGTACAAGGCATCTTGATGAGCAAGCATTTCCACTTTGTGGTGGAATGGGCAGACGTCGCGACAACGTTAGTTGGTTTTACGGTCCTTTGCACGGTTGCGTCGGTTTGGCCAGCCATGCGTGCCGCGCGAATGCGGCCGATTTCTGCGATTCAACTGACGGAGTGAGAATGATGCCCACGACATACAGTTACGGAATTGGACTTTTGATATTGCTGACGATGCAACCGGTCCACGCTCAGCTCGACAAGCCAGCGATGCTCAAGATCCTGCAGACGATCGATGACCGTCAACGCAACGGCGGAGATTACAAAGCGCTCGCTTACATCGAGCAAAAAGAAAAAAACAAAGAGATGATGGTCTACGAATCGGTCATTTATCGTCGTGATGAAGACGACAAGTTAATGATTCTTTTTCTGAGACCAAAGGCTGAGGCCGGCAAGGGCTATCTCAGGCTTGATAAGAACCTGTTCATCTACGATCCCACCGTTGGCAAATGGGAGCGACGGACTGAACGCGAGCGCATCGGTGGCACCGACAGCAGGCGCTCAGACTTTGATGAATCTCGATTGGCGGAGGAATACGAGCCATCGTATGTTGCCTCGGAAAAGCTTGGAAAATTCGAAGTACACCACCTCAAGTTGACAGCCAAAAAGGATGTTGATGTTGCCTATCCAACGGTTCATATCTGGGTGGACCAGGCATCGGGCAACGTGTTGAAGGCACAAGATCGGGCGCTTTCCGGGCGGCTCATGCGTACAGTTTATTACCCAAAGTGGCGTAAGCTGCCGAGTCCATCGAAGCAGAGCGAGGTGTACTTTCCCAAAGAGATTCACATCTACGACGAGGTCGAGAAGCAAAACCAAACTCTCGTCGTGATGCGTAAGATTGACCTCAACACGCTCCCGGCCAATATCTTCACCAAAGCGTGGCTGGAAGGCCAAAGTCGATGAAATGGCTAACCGCTGCCATTCTCTGCCCGCTTCTACTGACGACAGCATCAGCGAAGCCAACTGACGAGCAAGGACGAGAGGCAGCGATATTCGGTTCAACCGTTGATGACCGAGACACGGCGGCAGAGACAGCCCCAGATGGTACGCGAGAGACAGCCCTATTTGGTGATGACTCAAACACACGCTCAACGGCACTCGACGACGGCCCAGAGCAGCGTCTGTCAAGTCAGCTCGACGACAACCAAGATCCACTGGTTATCGGTGGGTCGTTATTCTTGCGTACGATGTCGAGGCTCACCGATGACATGGCTGTAGCGGACATGCCACTCAGCCAGACCGCACAAGTTTTTCTTTATGGCGATGCACGTCCCACAGAGCGCATACGCGCTTTTGTCCGAGGTCGATTCGACCACAACCTGGTGGATGCAACTCAAGGCACCGGATTCGCAACGGATTTCACCACGCCACAAGATGGACGTACCCGTGCTTTGGTCGACCAACTTTGGTTGAAGTTTGACCTGGATCGAACGGTTTTTTTAACCCTCGGGCAGCAACCGATTCGCTGGGGCTCTGCGCGGATTTGGAATCCAACGGATTTCGTCAACGCACAACGCCGCGATCCGTTGGCGATCTTCGACATTCGCCCCGGCGTTCCGCTCGTAAAAGCGCATATCCCCCTTGAGAAAAGTGAGACCAATATCTATCTGATAGGCCAGTTTGATGGCGCGGAGACCATCTCTCAAACAGGCGGTGTATTCCGAATTGAGCAGACCATCGCACAATCTGAACTGAGCGCCATGGTATCTGCACGACAAGAGCAACCATTGCGACTTGGACTCGACTATTCGCTCGGTGTGGGACTGTTTGAGCTGCGTTTTGAAGGCGCCGCAATTTCCGGTGACCATCGTCACCGTTGGTCGGGCAATTTCAATCCGGATTTAGCCAACCTACAACTGCCGGAGAGGTCATCCGTTGAGTATGAATATCAAGGCACAGCCGGAGCCGAATGGACGATTCCCTATGGTGACTCAGACAGCGCCTTCTGGACGGTGGAATATTTCTACAATCAATTGGGCTATGACGGCTCTGAGCTGTACCCGTGGCTCGCGCTGAGCGGTGAGCTGACACCTCTCTACCTTGGGCGTCACTATGTTGCGACAAATCTCGCCTTGCCGAGGCCTGGCAGTTGGAACGAAACAACGATTCTGACCTCAGCGATTATGAACCTAAGTGACCAAACAGCCGTACTCAGACTCGATCTCCAATGGCAGCTCCTGACCAGGCTGAGGCTGTTCACGTATATCGCAACCTACGTCGGCGAGCAGGGTGAGTTTAGATTCAGCTTGGACGTACCAAAAGATGCAAATATCCCTGAACTTGAAGACGGTCTGAGTATCAAGCCTCCCAAACTTGACATAGGTTTCTGGCTCTCGGTGACACTGTGACCGTGGGACGTAGCGTCCAGTGCCTCGGCTTATTGGCCGTCGGTTTCAGCCTCTGCTTGACGGCATGCAAAGCCAGAGAACAACTAGAGAAAGAACCTGTCCAGAAGTCTGTGCCGACGCCGGTCCCCGCATTGAAAGTCAAGGCCCCTGCTCTTCCGGGGCTGTCGCCCGACAAGCACCTCAGCGATAGACTACGAAACCGTTTGGGCCAGCTTAAGCAACACAAACCGAGAACCCATCACAAAACACCGGATGGGTCCCCGAGGTTTATCAATCGTCTCATTCTGGAGACCAGCCCATATTTGCTACAACACGCACACAACCCAGTGAATTGGTACCCCTGGACCGACGAGGCTTTCGCCGCCGCGAAGACAATGGGACGGCCAGTACTCCTAAGCGTCGGCTACGCGACCTGCCATTGGTGTCACGTCATGGAATCCGAATCATTCGAAGATATAGAGATCGCGACATACATCAACCAGAACTTTGTCGCCATTAAAGTGGACCGCGAAGAGCGGCCGGATGTTGACGCCATCTATATGAAAGCTGTGCACCTATTGAGGGGGCGCGGTGGCTGGCCAATGACCGTGGTCATGACCCCAGACCGAGAGCCGTTTTTTGCTGGAACATACTTTCCCGCTCGCGACGGTGATCGAGGCCGACAACGTGGTTTTTTCTCTATCCTGAAAGATCTAAAAAAGGAGTTTGAGACCGATCCCAAGGGCGTGAACATCAGAGCTCGAAAAATCACAGATAGATTACGCCACAGCGAACAGGCAACGCGAAGCGGCAAATTATTGAAGGCTGAGACGCTGCGAGATGGCTTTCAGAGCTTTAGCCGCAGCTACGACGACGCCTTCGGCGGATTCGGTCGCTCTACTAAATTCCCAACACCCTCCTCCCTCGAGTTTTTGTTGAGGTTTCACCGGCGGAGTGGGCTCGACCCTGCATTGAATATGGTTAGAGCAAGTCTAGAGCGCATCGCGAATGGCGGTATTCACGATCATATCGGTGGCGGTTTTCATCGCTATACAGTCGACCGCAAATGGCGCATCCCTCACTTCGAAAAGATGCTCTACGACAACGCCCAGCTCGCAATGCTTTATACAGATGCTTGGCAAGTGACAAACCAGGCCCGGTTTGCGCAAGTCGCTGAGCAAACATTGGACTATGTCGCCCGCGAAATGACGTCGAACGCCGGCGGTTTTTACTCAGCAACTGATGCCGACAGTCTGTCGCCTTCGGGTCATCGGGAGGAGGGTTGGTTCTTCACGTGGACGCCCGCTGAAATCCGCAGACATATCGACGAGGACGGTTTACGCATGTTCGAGACGGTCTTCGAAGTGGACGAGACAGGCGATTTGGACGGTCGCAATATTCTCAGGAGAGATGTGCCGATCGAACAAGCGGCCGGCAGACTAAACATCGCCATCGACACACTTAAACGGCGCCTCGCAGAGTACAAGTCCGTGCTCTACAATGCCAGAGCCCAACGATCGCCACCGTTACTCGACGACAAAATCATCACGGCCTGGAACGGTCTCATGATCGCCGCATTTGCGCGCGGCGGCCGGATCTTTGGCAAGGCCAAATATGTGCAGGTTGCGCGACGTGCGGTCGACTTCTTCTTGAAAAACATGGTCGACGAAAGCGGGCGACTATTCCGTACATCGCGTCATGGTGAACGCAAGCTCAATGCATACCTCGCCGATTATGCGGCGTTCATCAAAGCGCTACTCGAGGTTTACGAAGCAACCGGTGAGCCTCATTATTTTGATAGGGCAATCCAGTTTCAAACACAGCTCGACGAAAGTTTTACTCACCCCGAGGGGGGTTATTACAGGACCCGTGATGACCATGAAGTGCTGCTCGTTCGCGAAAGACCAATTCGAGACGGTGCCCAACCAAGCGGAAACGCGCTCGCAGCATTGAACCTGCTACGCCTCTACGCATTCACAGCTGACACAGAATACCTTGTAAAGGTCGACAAACTGCTCACCGCCTTTGCCGACGCAATGCACAGGCGACCAACGGCACACGCTGCGCTGCTTGCAGCGCTGGAAATGCGGCTTGATCAGACCTATCAAATCGTGTTGGTCGGTCGTAATCCCGCCGAGCTTCAGCCATTCAAGAACGCGATTAGAGAACGTTTTCTGCCAAATCAAGTCTTGATTCAAATCACCAACCACGAGAGCAGTCAGTCCACAGCGCTCAAGGCAATGACAGCGTCAAAAGAGGCCATCGATGGCAAGCCAACCGCCTATGTCTGCGTCGACACGCGCTGTGAGAAGCCCACACATGACCCTGCGGTCTTACAAAATCAGCTCTCTCGAGTGATAGCCCTTCCAATGCAATCGCCAAACTGAGTCCGCGCAAGCTGAGTTCGCTTTAGCGGATCTCCGATGCCACCGTTGCTTCTATAACCAGCCAGCCGTTTTGGACACGAGGAGCAGACGGGAAACTCGGCTGTAACTGAATAGACTCAATGTCGGTGTTAAGTGGCGCGAACGCATCGGCCTCGACGGCGAGCGCATCTAATTCGACACTCAAGAGACCTTCTACAGCCTCATCGATAGCGGGCCCGAGCTGCGCTTGAATCAAAGTGGCGAAGAGTTCGGGCGCTAAGGGGGGAATCTGCCCACCGGGCGCTACAAGCTCGAATCGAACATCAGGGCTCTCTGCAACTTCGCCGACCACTTGAGTGCCTTCGAAGCTTAAGTTGACGCCTGCGCGTAGACTCATGACGTAGCGATCGGGCTCAGGATTGAGGGGATTGAGTACATGGACGTCGATTTCGCCAAATTGTAGCTCGAGCAAATTCGGTGAACCAACCTGTGCCGGGACGAGCACAGGGGTCAAACGCGCGTCCATGTTCAGCTCGCTGATCTGCGGAAAGCTATCGGGCACCAACTCAGACAAGTCGAGGCGAAATATCCCTTGATGCCATGCCGTTGCAAGCACACCGTTGAGTACGGATAAACGCAACGCCAATGCAACCCCTTGATTGGGCGGCCAGACGGGCTGGGCATCGATTGGAAAGTCGGGGATGCCTGGATGCTCGTGTGGCGCCTGAACCATCATCTCGGGGGTGATGCGGCCGTTCAAAATCAATTCGAGGCGATCCCGCCTCAGCAGCCGGGGACGCTCGGCGCCGACTGAGAGGGTCATGGATATACTGGGCAGCGGCGGTTCGAGTTCAAACGCTAAAGGGATATCTCGAAGTGGCTCGATGATGTCGTCCAAGCCTAACTCGATGAAGCGTGGTACGGCATCGGCGACAAGATCCTCCATCAGCTCATTGGCCGCGCCGTTGAGGACACGTCTCAAGATACTGCCGACGGTATCTACGATGGCCTGCGCCGTCGAGTCATCAAAGGTGCCGCTCAGCTCTTCAACGGCCAAGCCAAAATCATCCAGGGTGAGACCCGGCACGCCATCATCACTGATTTCGAGAGTTGTCGCGGCAAAACCCGCAACGCTGAGATTGACTCGACCCTCAAGGCTGATGGGTTCACCCTGAAAATTGCTTATCCCTGAGGTCCCAAAGGACAGGTCTTCGAGCCGTACAAAGATCTCGAAACCGTTTTCTGTGATTAACATGACAACATCTGGTTGCCCGTTTTCGATATCAGTGATCCGCATAGAGAGGTCGTCATCATTTGCGAGCTGAGGGTCGTCCAAGAGTGACAGTAGGTCCGCGCGCCCCAGCAACGCTTCAGCTGTGCCTGCCAGATCAAAAGTCCTCTGGATGCCGTTGGCATCCGGCGGTTCAGGCGACTCATTGCGGTCGATGACAAGCTGACTGATTCGAAGGATACCAATCTCGCTTAAGTCTAGCGTTCCACCGGCTGCTACATTCACACGAGTCGGCGCCCACAAAACCTCGCGTACGCGACGCGTCGCGGGTCTGCGGACGCCATCATCGGCGATCACGTCGACACGGTTGAGTCCAAAATCTGCCCTCAGTGTGGTCTCAAAAGAACCGTCTTCTGCCACGTCTACGGGCAAATCATTGACAAAAACTCGAATACTCGAATCCGCGTCTGTTCGACCACGCACGACAATCTCGGGTTCGCCGGTGACGATCTCACCCCGAGCAGGACTCTCAATCACGAGTTCAGGGGCGGCATCGTCGACAAAAAATGAGGTACGTCCGCACAAATCTGGCGTTGCGCAGGCCCTGACAGCGCCCGGCCCTTGCTCAAGGAATCGCAGTCGCCGGTCCGGGCCAATTTCTGCCTGACCCGCGGGCTGGACATCAAGCCGCACCTGCGCCTCCGGGATTGGTCGTCCGATCCGATCGTAGACGGTGAACTCGATTAAAGGATTGTCCTCCCGAGTGTAGATGGCTCGCCGTGGCGTCAACTTGGCTTCCACATATGCTGGCTCAGCGACTGCGCCGGCCATCATGTCGTCATTTACGACAGACGCGTCCTGTGGCAGACGGCTCGCATCTGATAGACCTGCGTCATCGGCTGCATCGGACACCATTGATGTATCGACCTGCGGGCGGCCAGTGGTTTGCGTATCTTGGCAAGCACAGAACAGCAGCGCGATACTGGCAGGAATCATCGTCAAGCGCATCATAGCTTTACTCCCCAAAGTTCCCGTCAAAAATCCAAGCACCGGCCTCACCGTTCAACCGAGGCTGGCGAAGCCCCAACGAACGACCGGCCGGCAGGTCAAACTCCGCGAGATCAGCCGGTATGACAAAGTCGGGCAATGGCAGGGTGGGAAATCCATCGTTGAGGGCATCATCGATGATTCGCTGCAAAACCCGGGTAATTGTGTCCTCTAAAACCTGGCGTGCGCGGTCAGGGATATCGGCGCCTGCGAGGCTGAGGTGGAATTCATCGATGCGAACACCCTCAAAAGCGACGTCGCGTTCGCCAATGATTTCGACACCTGCTTCGATGATCGCGGCGACGCGAACACGAATCGGGTCGACAAAAAATTCAGGATGAATGACACCCGCAGACAGAGGGCCAACCATCACCCGGACTCTGGAAGCTCCGTCAACCCCCATGATCCAGGGCGGCTGGCCAAACCGGAGAAACACATCTGTGCCATCGGGTAAATCATCGCCAAGTCCATCCACGAGTCCACCCGCCTCGGCCTCGAAATAGCCCGCACGCCAGAGCCGGTACATCACCTGGTTTAACAAACTGAGTTTAATGAGCGCACCGACGGTCCGGTCGCCCGGGACCGCTGCGTTGTCCTCGCCTGGTATCACGGGTACGCCGATCCCTGGAGCCGCCAACACATCGGGCCCGCTCACCTGCGCGTTCACCCCAATGGTCGCGGATCCAGGCCTAAAGTCGAGGCGCCCGAGCGCTGCGTTGACGACGATTTCGATGGGTTCGCCACCGACAAGGCTCGGAACTGAGATGCCCTGACCGAACTCGCCGATATCTACATTTGACAGTAAATCCGTCAACACACGATCCACATTTTCAACCAAGAAATCTCTGATCGCATCTGTGATTGTGTCGCGAACAAGACCTTCGAAAGCCTCAAAAATGATCTCTAAAACAAAACCTAGAATACCACTGAAGTTCGCATCGAGATCACCCACACTCACTCGATTGAGTCGCCTGAGCGAAATATCGGGCTGCCCGTCTCCCCTCAATCCAACATCAAATGTGAGGTCGATGGTGATATGTTCTGCCCGGATTCGCGCGCGATTACCAAGCGTACCGTTGAGCTTTGCGCCAACATTCTGTTCTCGAAACTCAACAATGATACGCATGCCATTTTCGAGCAACTCGAGAGAGAAGTTATTCGGCCCATTGTTTTCGTAGAATTGGTATTCGACACCGAGCCTGAAGAGACACACACCGAGAAAGCGTTGCCAGCATCGCGATGGAACGATCGGATTCTGCGCGGATGCCGCAGCATCGACGCTGTCTTCGAGTCCTTGGCTATTGATCACACGCCGTAATACATCAGCGAGACTACGTATCGGCGCGTTCGGGGGTCCATCGTCGAGACTGCCCTGACCGAGTCGAAGCTGCAAGGCGTCGAGGAGCGGCAAGTCGGCCGCGGAGAATCGGTCGGATGCATAATAGGCACAAAACGTAGAGGTCTCATTCTCCCCGTCGCTGGCGACGATGTCATGGACGTTTAGGCCCCAACGTACCGGCACTTCAGCGCTCCAACGGCCGTCCGGCTGCAGATTTGCCGCAATACCGTCTACGGTCAGATTTTCGACCCCAGCGATGTCTGCAACCGTGCCAGAGAGCCGATGAACCCCACCTTGCGGCAGTCCAATGATCTCCCCCATCTGTGGGGAGACACAGTCGACACCCGGCCCTCCATAATCGCAGAGAATGCGCGTCTCGGAGACTAACTCACGATCTTCCCAGGTCTCGCCGACGACCCGGGCGCTAAGCGTATATTCGCCCTCCTGCTCACAACGAAAACGCCCATCACCGAATCGAGGCAAGGCTGGCTCACTCGAGAACTCGAGCGCGGAGCCGCTGACCGTGTTGCCGAATTGGTCTGATATCTGGGCGACGAGCTCGATGACGGAGCCAACACGATAAATGGGACGATCCGGGAAGCGGGCCACGGTTAGAGCTGCAGGTAGCCCCGCTCGAACCTGTAAGGCCACCGCGGGATTGATTTCAACTCCGGGTAGTTCGCAAGCGACGCCGAATGTGCCGGCCCCGTCAACCCGGAAGGTGTTGCCATTACGAGCGAGATTGCGTGGCGCGGGTTGAAACTGTACGGCAAAATTCTCGTCCGTCGTTCGATTACCATATGCATCGAAAGCCTCACATTCCACCTCCACGGTATCGCCAGCGAGAATGACGGGCGTGCTCAGCCGCGTCACCGTTTGTACAGCGCGGCTGGGTGTGACGGTCCAAATAGCCGGAGTTGGATCCCTCAATCCCAATCGATTGGCCGCGCACACGACCGAATAATCTCTCGCTAATTGACCGATTGCGCCGACATCCGTTCGTTCGAATCCTGTATCCGGATAGATCTCTGGTCGCGCGACGATGTCAGTGATCGGCTCGCCAACTTGGTCGAGCACCTGACAGGTGATTCGATTCTCAATGCCCGCGGCGGTGCGTCGCTCACCGACGCGTGTTTCTACCGCAAATGGGATCACTTCGAACTGTGCTGAATCCACCTCCGCATCGGGGATCACCGCTGCATCAACCTCGGCACCCAGATCATACGTCGGCCCAGCGTCCTCCACCATTTGGCCTTGGTCACGCGCAACGCCACCATCCATTCGACCAACAGTCGATGGCGACGTCGTTCTCAAAGGTGCTTTTTGCTGGTCTTGACAGGCATAGAGTGCCGGGACCATGCCCATCAGAAGGCACATTCGCGTCAGTAGTTTAGGACTCATGTGAATTCTCCAGTCAACGCTCCATATGGTCACCTAACTGGCGGCCTCTGGGCAAGCAAATCGACAGGAAACGATCTCTCCGCTTGATTCCGCGGTGGATCACAATAGACACTGCACAATATGGATGTGGAAAAAACCGTCGTGAACTGGTCGAGGATGTCCACTCGTCATGGGTGGTTATTGTTGGCTTGTCTCTGGTCTTGCGGAGGCGATGACCTACCGGAAATTGCCGATGTAGGGATACGAGATAGTTTCGTCTCCTTTGATAGCAACGTGGGTCGTGGACGCTGTGTACGCGCACCGGAGACGTGTAATCGCCGTGACGATGATTGCGATGGACAAACCGATGAAGCCGAGGACGTTCGCGTCCAAGTGTTTTCTGACCCTCAACATTGCGGCGCATGCTTTCAGCCATGTACGGGCGCCAATGCGCAGTTTATCTGTCAGGTCGGAAGCTGTGTCATCTCAAGTTGTGATCCTGGCTTTATCGATTACAACGGAGACAGCAGCGATGGATGCGAAGCTGACTGCGTGATCACAGCCGGCGGCCAAGAGCTTTGCGATGCCCTCGATAATGATTGTGACGGGCAGATAGACGAGACCTTTGACCTTGAGACAGATGTCAACAATTGCGGCACCTGCGGCAATGCGTGCCCACAGGTCGATAACGGTCAAGCCACATGCCAGGACGGCGTGTGCGCCATCGGCGAGTGTGAACGTAACTGGCACGATCAGAATCAAGCGCTCGATGACGGATGCGAATATAGCTGCACCCAACGTATCGGGGCGGAGGCGACCGAGTTCTGCAACGGGCTCGATGACGACTGTGACGGCTTTGTGGACGAATCGATGGGGATGCAACAAGCACCGGTCGAATGTGGCATCGAAGGCGCTTGCCGATTCGACTGTGTCTCCGACCGTGGCTGTGAGGATGATGAGCGCTGCAGCGACAACCGAATCTGCGTTCCGGAATCTCCAGTTAATGCCTCCTGCGACACGGATGATGACTGTCAGGTGATTCACCGCGGACTTGCCTGCATTGAGACAACGGCGCCTATACCCGGTGGTTTTGAGACCACTCGACGCTGTGTCGAGCGAGTCGACGAACCTGTATGCGATGGGAGCCGAGGTTTTCGTTGTGTTTATTCACCGGACTATCAGCGTGGTAACGAAGGGGGACGATGCGATGGCATCGATAACGACTGCGATGGGCGGACCGATGAGGATTTTGTCGACGCGCTCTTCCTCGCTGATCGCCGAACGCCACGCCCTTGTTCCACAGGCTTAGGCGTCTGTCGACGTACCGGTGTGATTCTCTGCTCTCCTTCAGGCGAACGGACCGAGTGTAGTGCACTGGCTGGTGAACCCGAAGCCGCTATTGACGACACATGTAACGGCCGTGATGAAGATTGCGACGGAGAAATCGATGAAGATTATGTCGATATCACGGTCAACATCGGCGATTCAGAAATTTTCGCTTTCGAAGCAAGCAGACCAGGGGCGACCGCCTTGGAAGTAGGCATTAATGAGAATGCTGGTGGCGACGTGATCTCATATGTCGAAGCCCGGGCATGTTCCAAGCGTGACGTGCTGCCCTGGGACGACGTGACATGGAACGAAGCTTCAGATGCCTGCTCACGCTCAAACGCGCGTCTCTGCACGGGAGAAGAGTTTGCCCGGGCATGCAGTGGGCCACAAGGCGACAGATTTCCTTACGGGAACGGCTTTCGCTCACTCCTTTGCAACGGCCAATCCAACGACATCGATCCCGCACAGCCAGGTAACCAGTCCGCGTCTTTGCCGAGCGGCGCGATGCCGCGCTGCGAACGTGATGGTGCATACGACCTCTCCGGTAATCTCAAAGAGTGGGTCTCGGATCGGCTCGGCAATCTGAGGTCCGTCCGTGGGGGCAGCTATGCGACAGTGCTCGAGGGTGGATTGACCTGTCAGCAAGACGGCGACTGGAAAGATCGAAACTTTCATCACCGAAGTATTGGCTTTAGGTGCTGCCGTGACATTTTAGATTAGCGCCAGACTAATCGCCCTCAGATGCCACTTTGACGCTTCTCAGCCATCGGGCCCACGGGCATCAAAAAAAAGCCCCGGCGAGCAAGCTCGCCGGGGCAAAAAGGCTTCAGGGATTTAATAGCGTCCCCCCTCAACCTGCTCCAGTTGGCCGGGCAAACCTTCCGAAGCCCGTCTAGACAAAAAACGTCTAGACCAAACGCCAGCCAAGGTCGGGCAAACCCTAACCGACGACCGACTTTCGCCGGCGCGGAGCTATGGGGGCGCCACAGCTCCACATCGATGGGCGAGTCCCATCAAAACGCGACCAAATGTTGGTTGCGGTCACCTCTCGCGTCCATTCGGCCGCATTGGCGGCACCCCCGCGAGAACAGTGTGACTTTATTTTTATACCCAAACTGGATCCGGATCGCAACTTATGATGCGAAATACCGGAACTCGAAAAACCTCAATACACGATCTATGAGCCCTCCCGGCTGATGCAAAAGGCTATGTGCCACTGGAGGTTTAGTACCAAAAACTGAACTTGAGTTGAGTGCGGCCACTCAATCCCCTATTGTAATCGTTGGCCAGGAGTTAAAACATGAAACCCACGGTAATTCTCAACCGTTGTGAAGACTACGACGCTGAACGGATTGAAGAGATTGTGTACCGCGGTCTTGAGGCTCTCGACCTCAGACCTCATGGCCGCACGCTGGTCAAGCCAAACTGTGTCGCGTCCGGTCCTTACTTTCCCCATGCACACACACGAGTCGAGTTCATGGAGGGCGTGCTCAAAGCCTTGCAACGCAGAGCCGAGGGGCCCCTCGATGAGTTAGCGATAGGCGAACGCTGCGGCATCACCGTCCCGACTCGATTTGCGTACAACGGAGCGAAGTACTACGGCCTCCAAAAACGGATCAAAGGACTCAAGATTCACCACTTTGAGGAGAGTCGACAAGTCGAAATACCACTCTACCATCATGAACGATTACGAGACTCTTTCTTCACACCTGAGCCCGTTGCCCGCGCAGATTTCTTTGTCAATTGTCCCAAGTTCAAAGCCCATCCGTGGACCACGGTGACATTTTCACTCAAGAACTATATCGGCATACAAGATGACCGTCACCGGCTTCTTGATCATGACCACCGACTGAATGAAAAGGTCACTGACCTCCAATACATCGTTCAGCCGCAGCTGATCGTCACGGACGGGATTATCGCCGGCGAGGGCCGGATGCTTACACCAAACCCATTCGACCTCGGCCTTGTGGCCATGGGTAATAACCAAGTCGCGTTTGATGCCGTCTGTTGTCATATCATCGGTGTGGATCCGATGTCCGTGGACCATATTCGGATGGCGCATGAACGCGGATTTGGCCCAGTAGACCTCGACGAAATACGTATCATCGGTGATCTCAGCCTCGACGAGGCGAAAGAACGTGGACAAGGGTTTAAGGTCGGCCTGATTCGAGTAGAAGATTACTTTGAGGGGACCAAAATCAAAGCCTACGGGGGCCGCCCACCGTCCGACGGCGGACACGAATATTGCTGGGGAGGCTGCCCGGGCGCGCTCGAGGAAGCCATTGAGATACTGCGGCTTTACGACGTGCAAACAGACAATAAGCTGCCACCGATGCACGTTGTATTTGGGCGTTACGACAAGCCGATTCAGCCGGGTCCGGGTGAGAAAATCATCTTCATTGGCGATTGCGCGGAATATCGAGGGCAACTCGGCGATGAATTGGTCCAACTTGAGAGTGCCTACGTCGATCGCAGTGAGAAAAGTCCACTCGATGCTCAGGCCGACGATATCTTCATGAAGATGTGGTCAGTCAGACGCAAGATGGCAAAGCTGAAGACGCAGGATTATATCCGCATCGCCGGTTGTCCGGTGAGTGTCGCAGAGCAGGCCCTCATCCTCATCTACCTAGGTGGCCTGAAAAACCCGTATCTCGATCCGAAGCAGGCGATTCCGTATATGAGTGCCTACCTCTCATGGCGTACCCGAACTGCGTTCTCACGGCTTCTCGGCATTGGTTACAATCAGCCGGGCGCAATGGTGCGGGGAGATGCACGACCCCAGCTGAACCTGCCGCCGGCCGGCGTTGCCACGCCACTCGAAGTCGCGGCCCTGACAGGCGAAGGTTAAGCGTTGCCCCCCATCCATTTCAAGCGCCGCCAAGCAGTGGTGCTCATCGCCTTCGCCTATGGCTGCGCAACGGGTTCGGTAGACACATCTCAACCGAGCAGCGAGGTCGAAACAGGGGTACCCGTACCAGTCGTTCGTGCCATGACACAGCCGTGCTCAATCCCGCCCGCACCGATTTTAGGCGCGATGACCTTAAGAACCGTCATTCCTTCCACTGAACTCGAACGACCACTTTGGTTCGGCGTCGCGCCCGGCCAATCTGACCTTTATCTCGTCGCTCAACAGACGGGCTCGATTGTCGCCTTCGATGCGAGCTCCCTCGCGGTAATCGGCTCAGTTTTGGAGCTCAACGTTTTACGCAACAACAATGAGGAGGGACTCCTCGGTGTGGCCTTTCATCCTGATTTCGAGCAAAATGGTCGGGCGTTTGTTCATTACTCCGCATCCAATCCAAGGCGGTCAGTCATCGCAGAATACAAACGCAGCACAAGCGGCAAGCTCGAATTAGACCCCACGAGTGAACGGGTTCTGATGGAAATCGAACAGCCCTTTGGCAACCACAATGGGGGTGACTTACGCTTTGGTCCAGACGGTTTTCTCTATATCGCGACCGGTGATGGTGGCTCGGCGGGCGATCCGATCGACCATGGGCAAAATCGTGAGAGTCGATTAGGCGCGATTCTGCGTATTGATGTCGATCGACCGGACGAAGCCTGCAACACCCCCTACGGTATTCCTAACGACAATCCCTTTGCGCCTGAGCGATGTATGCCAGGTCAGGACAACGGCGGGGCGCCCGAGACCTTTGCCTGGGGCTTTCGGAATGTTTGGCGAATGAGCTTCGATCGTAGCAGCGGCGCACTGTATGCAGCCGATGTAGGTCAAGATATGTTTGAGGAGGTCAATCGGGTCAGGCTGGGTGGCAACTACGGCTGGAATCGAACGGAAGGTCACGTCTGCTTCACCGAACCTTGCGACACGAGCCTGTTTGAAGAGCCGCTGCTGACTTATTCGCGACAAGCTGGACGGTCGATAACCGGCGGCTTCGTTTACCGAGGCAATCGCTGGCCGAGTCTATGGGGTCAGTATGTATTCGGCGATTTTGAAAGCGGCAAGATCTGGTCTATCGATCCTGAAGCAGTCGCTCCTGAGCCAACATTACTCGTCGATTCGGGTGAGAGAATCACCAGCTTTGGTGAGAACAGCGAGGGGGAAATCTTCGTGGTGACATTCGACAGCGGTGTTCTGACTTTTGACGCCCCCAGTACGCCGATCACCTCACCGCCACTTCCACCAACGCTCACAGAGACAGGCTGCTTCGCCAACGTGGCCACCTATCAACTTCATCCGTCTGTCATACCGTATTCCGTCAATTCCCCTCTTTGGAGCGACGGTCTGTTAAAGGAGCGCCATGTTGCGTTACCCGTAGGCACCACGGCCAAAGTCGAACCGAGCGGCCTCGTAGAGCTCCCCGTAGGCTCGGTAGTCTTGAAGACCTTTTATTCGGTCGTCGATGGCCAGAAGAAGCGCATCGAGACGCGCATCAATCGTCGCGGCCCGAATCGTTGGAACGGCTATACATATATTTGGCGTGACGACCAGCAGAACGCCGACCTGGCAACCGCTGGCAGGGTGCTCAATGTGGACGTCGATGGGGACCAAATCGCATGGCGAGTTCCATCTCGTGCGGAATGTGACCAGTGTCATATCGAGCGTTTGGGCTACTCACTGGGGCTCGATGTCCGCCAGCTGAAACGAGCACATGACTACGACGGCACCGTCGCCCCGCAACTGAGTACCTGGTATGCGGCGGGACTCATCGACGGCACAGATGAGTCAGCAAACATCATCGCCTTCCCTGCACCCGATGACGAGACGGCTGAACTCACCGCGCGTACGCGCGCCATGCTACATGCCAACTGCGCCATGTGCCATCAGCCGGATGGACCCGCCGACGCCGACATAGACCTACGCGCATCGACGCCATTCGCTGACATGGGGATTTGCAACCAATTGCCAAAACGGGGCGAGATTGATGTTCAAGACGGCCGACTGTTGATTCCAGGCAATTCAGGTTACAGCGTACTCTTAAGGCGCATGCAGATTCGAGAAAAGGGCGCCATGCCCCCCCTCGGGTCTGGGCGTGTCGATGTGAACGGAACCTCTTTGGTCAGCCGATGGATCAAATCCCTAGAATCCTGTGGAGAGCCCGCGCCGTGATGCAGCACCGGACTTGGGAACGGGTCATTGTTCACGCAGATATGGATGCATTCTACGCTTCGGTCGAGGAACTCGATAACCCAGCTTTACGAAATAAACCATTGGCCGTTGGCGGCTCCACGCAGCGCGGCGTCGTCGCAACATCGAACTACCACGCTCGTCAATTCGGTGTGCGCAGCGCGACCCCCATGGCGACTGCACTGAGACGCTGTCCACAACTGACAATCGTTCGTCCGAGAATGGAGAGGTACAAAGAGATCTCACGCATCGTGATGGAGGTGTTTAAGACGTTTACAGGTCTGGTCGAACCATTGAGTTTGGACGAAGCATTTCTGGACATGACAACCGCTGTCAGCGCCTTTCCAACGCCCGAGCACATGGGTCATGCGATCCAGCGAGCCGTTTTTGACGCGACGGGGGGCCTCACCGTCTCTGTTGGGGTCGCAACCACAAAACTGGTGGCTAAGATCGCAAGCGACTTTCAAAAGCCGAACGGGCTTACGGTGGTGTTTCCGGAGCAGGTTGTCGACTTTTTGCGCCCACTGCCAGTCTCTCATCTTTGGGGTGTGGGACCAAAAGCAGTGAAACGCTTGCACATGCTCGAGCTCAAGACCATCGGTGATATCGCCAATGCCTCCGATGCCGTGCTCGGACAACTCGGCCCCACCGGACAATCATATCGGCGCCTGGCTCGGGGTATCGATCTCAGGCCCGTGAGGCAACGAAGACGATCGAAAAGTGTCGGATGGGAACGCACTTTAGAAGAAGACCTACCTTTGGGAGACGCACTCCGACGTGAATGTCGAATCGCAACCGATGGAATGACCGAACGTTTGAAGAAGCGTGGTCTTCGCACCCTTGGCATTCGCCTCAAGCTCAAAACAAGCGACTTTCAAATATTCACACGGCAGGCCATGCTCAACCAGCCTGAACAGGACGCGCAATTACTATTTGATGTTGTCTTGAGGCTACTCGATCAGGTCCCGAGCACAGGTCCATTCCGACTCGTCGGCGTGACAGCGTTCTCATTACTGAGCGAGTCCGATGGCCAACAGTTAGCGCTTTTATAAAGCTGCGCGACGAATGTGGCAAAGTGCTCAGCTCGACTGGTGAGCACAGCCATTTGAGGACCTGAACTCGCGGAATCTGAAACCTCTGCACGCATCGAGGGCTCCAAAGAACAGGTGTATAGACGACATGCACCTTCGAGAGGCTTATATGAGTCGGAAGCGCACACAGAAAATTGGTGAGCGCGTGACTTGGGGGGGAATCGCGCTCGCAATCATGCTGTCCACGATGTGGCTCAGCTACACGATATTGGCGGCAGCTACATCGTCTGAGTCACCTCGAGAGAGCCCAGTCGAAGCTTACATCAGCCTCCGAGCTACACCCGGTAGTACCACGGCATATGCCATCGACGATGAACAACAAACCCGGTATGAAACCATCGCAACCCCGACTGAGGCATATGGGCATCGTTTTTTGCGGTCATCTGCACTCGACACCGCAGCACGACAAGTCGCTCACTTCTACGCTGAGTCAAGACGCCTGGCACCGAGCCCTGTGCTCTCGGACTTTCTCAATGCCGCCGGGGCACCTTACTGGGGCGTTCATCAGACAATCCTTGTGACCACTGTGACCGGCGATGAGCCGCTTCAAGAGTTAATCGAAGAAGCGAAATCAAACCAGTCATCTACTCATCATTTTGGCCTCGCTGAGCTGCTTGTGGACAATCAATCCTCGCTACGAATCATCTGTATGCTCGCAGCGAAAGAGACCTTCACGCTAAAACCAGTGCCTCGGCGTCTGAACGCGAGCGAGACGTACCAGATCGAAGGCGATCTCACGGCAGAATATCGCGAGCCGAGGGTGCTTGCGATGGGACCTTCTGGGCATATTCACCGAATTGAACCGCGGATTGACGATGACCGTTTTGAATTTAGCTTCAGTGGCGAGCCAGGCATCTGGGTTGTGGAGATAATCGCCTCGGGCCAGGCCGGTCCCATTCCACTCGCACAAATCGAACTCTACGTCGAACAAAGAACAGAGACCGAGGGCAGACATAGGTGGCCAAACGAGGGCGATTATGGCGGTGACCCAGCTGCTTACATGACTCAACTTATCAACCGAGACCGCGCTCGATTCGGCTTGAGTCCACTGCGTCGAAGTGGTCGATTAGACAGGGTGGCACAGCATCACAGTACGGACATGCGCGACCATAATTTTGTGGGTCATTATTCGCCACGCTCGGGCATGCTGACAGACCGACTCAATCAGGCCAGAGTCCCACGTTACGTCGCTGGAGAAAATGTCGCTTTAAATCAGAGCTTAGCTGATGCCCATATCGGGTTACTCGAGAGCCTAGGGCATCGCATGAATATCTTATCACCTCACTACTCAGAGATTGGTGTTGGGCTTGAGAGGGGGCCTTTCGGCTGGTACGTCACACACGTATTTAGTGGGCAGCAAGAGAAAGAAGAAGGCGTGGAGATTAAGCAGGCGCGCTTCGATTCATCAAGGTCCACCTCCATCTCATCCCGCCTCATAGAGCGTCGCTGATGAGTGTGCTGTTCAGACGATGCTTTCAGCGACCGATGGCGCGAATATCCGCGACCGTATCGGACAGGGTTTGAGCCCAATCACGGGCCACAAAGCCAAGCTCCGTCTGAGCGCGTGTCGAGTCGATATACCAATAGTGACAGCCCATCTCAAAAGTCACTCGGTCTAGTCCGCCAAAAGCCTTGAGCGATGAGAGTGACTTCAGCAACCGACCCGCACGAGTAACCGCAGCTGTCGGCAATGTGAAGGCGGGTGCACGGACACCACTGGCTTGCTCGAGTGCCACAAGAAAATCACGCACTTTTGTGTTCGCTGCGCCCAAAAGATAACCGACGCCCGGCGTTCCCTCGGCCATGAGGGTTGGCAGTACGGCTGCAACATCTCTGACGTCAACGAGACTCATCCCGCCAGGAAGAGCCGCCTTGATCTCACCGCCCAGAAAGCGCGCCACATCACCCGTACTGCTCCCTGCATAATCACCCGGTCCGAGCAATAAAGTTGGCCGGGCGATCCGAACGGGTAAGCCCCGCCCCAAGAAATGCTGAACTTCACGTTCAGCAAGCGCCTTTGATTCATAGTAGGGCCACTGACCGATGATATCCCAAGGCACCGGCGTGCTCTCAGTTGCCATGAAATCATCATTCTCACCAACGCCAACGGTACCTGATGTCGAGACATAGACGACATCCTCTACGCTATGCTGAAGGCATGCATCGAGTACGTTACGGGTGCCATTGACGTGCACATCGTACAAGAAGCCCGCATCGTCAGGCGTTCGCGCAACGGTGCCAGCGACATGATACACCGCGGAGACGCCATCGACGGCTGCGAGACACACATCTGGATCGACGATACTGCCATGAACCTGCTCAACACCAAGTGACGCGAGCCTTGCGTTTGGTGACCGAGTTAAAGTCTTGACCGCTTGGTCTCGGCACAGCAGCTCTTGCACGAGATGATAGCCAAGAAACCCGCTTGCTCCTGTCACCAATATCGTTTTCTGTTTTCTCTTCCGTGCCATGTCTACAATCCAAATGTGGATTTGAACTGCATGAGCAGATTCGGGTCATTGGTCTTGACGCGCCCATCGGTAAACTCTGAAAAGCTCGGCACATATCCCTCACGAACGATTCGAGTAAAAGTCTCAATGTCGGTCTTCAGTACGCAATCTGCACTGCCCGACGGCCGCCCTGGGGTCGCCTTCGCACCGTCTTCAGCTGCAGTCAATGTCCATTTCCCATCTGACTTGTCGCCCAAACTGAAGTACCAAGTCGTGGGTTTCTCTAAGGCGTCTGGAACGAATTTACCTGGCAACTCTGCGAAAATCCGCTTCAGGCCTGTGTCTTCCGCCGGCCTGCTCGCCGTGATGTCCCAGGGATACTGCGATCCGTCGCGTAGCGCTTCAACCGCCAGATGCAAGATCTCTGCGGTTTTCGCGTAAGCTTCAACGCGATTCAATCCTTCAACTTGCTCGGCGATAAATTGGTGACGGATGACTGGGCCTATCACGGCGGTCAAGCGTCGTCTGGTCGGCACGGCCGCACCTTTCGGCAGCGCCCTATAGGTGCCCCTCAAAAAGAGTGGGAGAACCGAGAGCCGCGTCTTATTTTGGAGATAACCGACGCCGTGCTTGAATGGACGTAGTTGACCATCCATTGAACGGGTACCCTCAGGAAAGACGAGCACGACCCGGCCGCCTTGAATGGCCGACTCCGCATGCCGCAGGCTCCGCTCTAACGAACCGCTGCGCTCAACCGGAATGAGATTTGTAAACGGCTCAAAAAAGTCTCTCTTGTATTGCTTATCGAAAAAGTAATCGCTCGCAGCGAGAGTCGACAAGTTGGGTGCATAATCGCCCAAAGCATACTTCACAAGCCCCATATCCAAATGGCTTGAATGATTGCTAATGACCATCACTTGCTCATTGAGTGGAATATTCTCCTGCCCTTCAACATGCACGTGAAAAACCTGGTCGTATAGCGCTCGCTGCGCCTCGCCTAGGAGTTGTTTACCAACACCGGACACCGCCCCCGGTAAACGCACTGTTTTTGGTATTTCTGAGGGCGTTGGGCTGGGTTCAAGATCCCGGTCGTCGACAACCCGCACGAGATCGGCAACCGTCTGACAGGCCGCCAATCTCTCGGGATCGATACGCCCCTTCGTTTTCTCTTCTATGAGCAACCGTAACTCAACATATTGTAGACTGCTCAGCCCCAGATCTTGGACCAGGTCTGTACTGGGTACGATATCGACGGATTCGACACCTACCAGGGCTGCAACCGCGCCATATAGCCATGCGGGCTCGCGACCAACGGGAACAGCCATGCCTTCTCGACGGGAGCTCTTACCCACGTCAACGAGACGAATCAACTGCTCGCGCACTTCTTTACGCTTTATCTTGCGCGTCGGTGTTCGCGGTAGTTTTTCGGTCCAGAATCGAACGGTTCGAATGCGTTGATGGTCACCAAGACCCATCCCGGTTTTCGTGAAATGATTCTTAATTTGAGATTGAAAATCGTTGGGCGGCTCGTCAATAGGTACCACTAATGCAGCGACACGCTGGTCACCTTGGGGGTCCGGCAAGCCAACAATACACAACTCATCGATGAGTTCGTGATCACCATAAACGGACTCAAGTTCATCCGGATACACATTCTTGCCGCTGCTGGTGACGATCAGTTCTTTGCGTCGACCCACTAAAGTCAACCGGCCATCTGTGTCCAGACGTCCTAAGTCACCTGTATGCAGCCATCCCTCGCGCACCGTCTCCCGAGTCGCTTCTGGGTCATTGAGGTAACCTGACATGACGTTGTCACCGCGCGCGATGACTTCACCGACGCCGTCGGCGTCGGGGTCGAGTACCTCAAGGCGGACACCGGGCAATTGAGTACCCACGCTGCCGCTCCCTCTACGGTCACCTGGCCGTCTCACACTTAATACGGGCGCAGCCTCGGTCAGACCATAGCCCTCCAACAATTCGAATCCGAGCCCCTCAAAGGCATTGAGCACAGGCTCGCTGAGGGCGGCTCCTCCGCTGATTAAGTGACGGATACGCCCGCCGAGCATTCGATGCACCTCACTGAACGTCATCGGACCGAGATTGACCCCATACTGCCGCTTGAGAAACCGCGATAGACGCAGCATCGCCGTGAACGCCAGGTGAGCGGCCTCTCCCTTGTCTTTAACCTCTGATTCAATGCGACGGTGAAGTACATCCCAGAGCGCGGGGACCCCGATGAGCCCCGTTGGGCGGAACTCTTTGAGTGCAGCTCTCAGCAGGCCGCCTTCTAGCTCCTCCATATACATGATATGAGCGCCGACGCTGAGTGGCATCAGCAAACCACAGCTAAATTCAAATGTATGAAAGAGCGGCAGTACGCTCAAAAAACGATCGCGATGGTCCACGCGGAAGGTACCCTGCAGTGAGGCGAGCAGTGCGGTAAAGTTGCCGTGGCTGAGCATCACACCTTTTGGATCACCGGTGGTACCGCTCGTGAACAACAGACTCGCAACTTCATCGCTGCGGTCCCGGCACTCTACCTCAGGTAGAGGGAACTCATCGAAGGCATTGCCGACGGAGACTGTCGGTATCGACAGATCTGGCTGGATCGCTTCGTGGTGGATCAACAACTTGGCTTCGGATTTTTCAACGATCCGCGCAAGTTCATTTTCAGGCAGCTCCCAGTCCACCGGCACAGCGACGGCGTCGGCGAGCAAAATACCGAAATAGAGCATCGGCCATGCGGGCTCATTCTTGCTCATCAAAATCACTGGGTCACCACGACCGATGCGCTGCTTGCTTAAGAAGTGCGCGACTTTACGCGCAGCGTCCCAGAGTTCTCCATAGGTATAGGTCGTATCAACGCCATCATCGGCTGTGTAAAAGCTTAACGCTTTGCGCTCAGCATGGGCTCGACACGCCGTGCGGAGGACCTCCACCAAATCTCGCGCACGAGCGACCTTGCGTACCGGCCGCATTCGCTCATCCAACTCACCAAAGACCCACTTTTGTAAGCCCTGCATGTGGATATCAATCCAATAATTCCGCCAGTCGAGTGCGGTCAGATCAAAACAAAAGCTCTCTCGGTCCTCATCGGTCAGTGAGTCCGACAAACGGCGGATATTCTGAGTGCTGAAACAGGGGTTATTCTCTTCGACAAAGGGCGCAAAGATATCAAGGATGGCGTTACAAACAGAGCTGGCTTTCTCAAGCCCCGCGAGGGCGCCGTCGAGTTGTTTGACCACTGGTCTCATCGGACCCAGTAGCGCTTTGGGTAACAAACTTAAGGCTGCTCGCGTGGACTTGGTGACACGATTGACCTGTGGCGCGCTGATGCGATTGTAGGTTGCGCGGTCAACGGGAATAGAGTCCAAGTTCCGCATCACATGGCGTTTAACCAGGTTTTTTTCGTTTCGGTCGTAATGACGTCGCCAGGCCAAGTTTGTCATCTCAACGGCCCGTCGCATGCGCAACGGGTTGACGTCGCCACTGGCGAGATGGAAGACATCCGACGCACCGCCCGCGAGCAGCTTAGCACCCGCGAGCAAGGTCCCACGACAGACATAGTCCACGGGGACAAGGTCGAGTATATTGTCTGGATTGCACGGGATGAAGCGATGACCTTTGTACATGATGTAAACGAACGGCGCGCAGGTATTCACACCTTCGTTCCAACCCTCAAATGGAAACTCAAGCGAGCTTTCCACGATCGCGGGTCGTACAATAGACACCGCGACGCCCATCTCTTCAGCGCGCTTCAAGGTCAGCTGCTCACCTAGGCTCTTTGTGTAAGTATAGGTGTTTGTCCAGCCCCACTGCTGCGCCCGTTCCATCCCCTCTTTGGTGAGTTCATCATTAACCCAACGTTTTTTCTGGGCTTCGAAAGCTGCGTCAAGCCGTTGCGGATCCTCGTAATCAAGCCCCTTCGATGTCAGTCGGTCTTTCGCCTCCTCCAAGAACCGACACTCAAGCGCCTGCGCATCGGCGCGTCTCCGCACTTCATCGGCGAGATGCACCGCGTCCGCAAGCTCTCGCTCAGGATCGAAGGTGCGACCGTTTGGTGCATAGCCAACGATGGTGCGCCCCTCGGAAATCGGACCCGATTGAGAGCCGACCACGAAGCATGTACTCATGTGGACGAGTGGGCAGCCAGCATCTTTCGCAAATTCAACTTTGTGGGCCACCCCCATGGAGTTCACCATCAACGCCTGGTCGAGTGGCGGATTGAAGTTTACGTTGCCGGCACAATGTAAGATCAGGTCAACTGGATCGTTCTCTGTGAGTTCATGGTATGCAGCCTCGCTGAGTCCAAGACGTTCTTTGCTGATATCACCACGAACGACATTGACCACATCGTCACACCAGCTCTTCAATTCTTTTTCACCGACCATTTTGGCAACAGCCTGGAAGGGCTCGGAGCGTGCAACAACCGCATCAAATCGCTTGCGCGCGTTATCATAATCGCGATTGGTTCGAACCAAGACGGAGACCCGACGGACTGTCGTGACTCGCGCAGCAAGCATCGCAAGTAAGACCTTTCCTACAAATCCAGTCACGCCCGTGATGAAGACATGCTTGCCCCTGAAGCTCTCGGGCACAGATAGCTGACCCATGTCCGCTATTCTCGATTCTTGGTCCGCCACCTAGGCCTCCACGTCCGCGATCATGATCGGTGGTGCATGCGACATCGTCACCTCTGGATGAGGATTACCGAGAAAAGAGCGCGCCATGTCTAGGGCGGTGTTGAAGTCTGGTGCCGATTGCCAACCCAACTGCTTGGGGACTCGGGTATTCTCAGGCTCCACCACGATGACCTGCCCAACCCAAGCGCGTCCTGCATCGCCCCAGTACCACATATAGAAGGGATGGACGCCATGATAGGCGTGCCCATGGCGATACATGTGTATATAATCTGGGTTTTCGGCAAACTCCCGCTCGTATTGATGGATATCATAGCTGTTGGTGCCCATGGACAGAATGCGATGATAAAACTCAACGTAAGATGGGTGATGCGTTCGGTTGAAAGCCTCGTGACAAGGGTGGAACAAGATCATCACGCCACCCTTTTTGATCAGCGGCGCCCCACGATACATGTTGAACAGATAGCCCAAGGCCATGACCTGAATGAGCAACGGGTTGAGAATACTGTTCACATTATAAGGCGAGATAAACGGAATCCCACTGACCAAAACGTCGCACTGGCCCTTGACGGGGACAGCGTATTGTTTGAAGCAAGCGTCCAGAATTTTCTCGTGGGTAGGTACAGTCGCGCCTGCATGAATCGCAGTGAGTTCATAATGCGATGGGACCTTCTCAAAGAACCCCCGCCGTGCACTCTCCGGCAGCTTTTCCAGCAGCGCGCAGCTGGCCTGAAATTTAGCACGATCAAATTCCGACCAAGTCGCCTCGGGTCGACCAAGATAAGACAGCTGCCCCCCATACATGCGATTATTGAGCGCCGTCTCAATATGAAAGACTTTAAGTTCCTTATCGACAATCTCACCCATGCGATTACAAATCTTCGCAAGACGTGATTTGTCCGGTCGCGGATCCATATAACTGTGGCAGCGATGCATCGTGTGCGTGTTGTGATGAGCGCTCACAGAGATGTAGTCGCACAAACCCACCGTCACGCTCTTGTGACCGCCGTCCATCGGAACAAGATTAATGTTCACATAGACCAGGAGGTCGCTCTCAACGGCACGGCGATTGAGTCTCACGCGCTCGCCATGGTCCGTCTCTCCGATCTCCACGATATTGTCGAGGTCTTCGGCGTCGTGATTGTACAAGCGGTCAGGATAATATTCGTTATAGATTTTTGAGCCGACGACCTTCTTGATCTCTGGGCCAGTCATGTGGCGATGGAGACAGACCGCGATGATGATGTGGATATCATCTACGCCGTATTCCGCGCATTGTTTGAGCAATTCCGTGAGTATGAGTTCGCGTAGATCGGGGCTTTTCATTGGCGGCAACGGCAAAGAAATATCATCGATAGCGATGGTCAATTTCATGCCTGGTCGCAATTGCGCGAAGAACGGATCTGAACCCTCGGGATGATTGAGAGCGTAGCGAATCGCTGCCTTTGGATTGCCCAGGGGCTCAAGGGGCGCATTGGGGTATATGACCCGACTCCCCCGCGGTAGAACGACCTCACGGAATCGTGTTCCGTAGTGCACCATTCTCGCGCCCGAACGATCATCGATGAATTCGATGTTCGAATCGCGAGAGATTTTGGGTGTTGGTCTAGCCATAACGTCTCCAAACGTACCTAGGTTATTCAGCCCAAATCACGGGCCAATCATGCGCGTCTGCGGTCGCTTTAAGTCTCGAATCTGGATTGACAGCGATAGGACGACCGACAGTGCTGAGCATTGGGATATCGCTGGCGCTGTCTGCGTATGCTCGACACGCATTTAAGTCAAGGTCATTATCGAGAGCATAACGCCGAATAAAAGCAGCCTTCTCTGGACCCGCCAGCACGGGCGGACAGAGTCTGCCCGTAGCCTTCTCATTCTCAATCTCGAGTTGATTGGCAAACCAAGCGTCGACCTCAAGATACCGGGCAAGCGGTCTGACCATTTGCTCGATAGCACCCGTCACCAAGACCTGCTGATAACCCTCTTGACGGGAACGCTTAATTAAGTCGAGCATTTCTCGATAGAGCCGCTTTTGGATGACCTTCTCAAAAAGCTCTTCTCCGAGCACCCACAGCCGATCCTCATGCAAGCCCGCATAGTTGCGATAAAAAATGTCATTGAAAAACTTACGCCCGAGTCGGTCAGCCACTGCATACATCGGCAACGAAGCCACAAGCTTGGCTGTTCGACCAATCTTGCCGGAGAATGTACTGTCATTGAGGGCGTAGTACGCATAGGCGTGAATCACATTGGCGCCGACAAGCGTCCCGTCAACGTCATAGAAGGCCGCAGCTCGCATGGAAAGTCCGGTTCGTCAGTAAATCCGTACGCCTCGAAACAAAGAGGCGTAGCTAAAGAGCTTTACGGCAAGCGCGCCCAAATGGTCAAGTGCGAATCGGGTTTGTCGCGGTTTTATATTCATACGGCGACCACGGCTCTCAGGATCTAACCTTCATGCTCTCATCAGAGATAGACACCAGATCGCGAAGAACACGCCGGCTAGACTCAAACCGAGGATAAAAGGCTGTCGGCGGACCGATAAATCCCGCGTCAATCCACGGCGAATTGTCCAGACAATCGATGCTATCCAACCGATAAAGCTGATAAGCACTGCAAAGGAGATACCGGCTGTAGGCACAGGGTCATGCCGAAGTAGCTCGAGATGATGCTCTGTCAGCGAGCCGAGACTCTCATCGCGACTTTCCGGCCCACCGCGCGCGAGCTGCGCTGTTGCCATCAAAGTTGCGATGCGC
This sequence comes from Bradymonadia bacterium, assembly GCA_049889275.1. Classification (GTDB taxonomy): domain Bacteria; phylum Myxococcota_A; class Bradymonadia; order UBA7976; family UBA1532; genus UBA1532. Next base: position 140,442 of record JBMHDS010000036.1, read on the forward strand.
TGTTCGACCACCGGCCGTCTCGAATCAGCAACGCTAAACAACCAGCGTGTCGACAAGATTGCGCCACGAAGGCGTCGGTACGCACGCAACGCTAACTCGGGCCTGCGACTGTCCTCACATTCCGTACCGATTCGGAACAATGCAGCACGCGCCTCAGCAGGTGCTTGTGTCCATGGGAGCCACCAGCGTGCCGCGTATTGATAGTGCTCGATCGCTTGCTTAAGTTGGTTCTCACCTTCAAGTGCCTGAGCCATCTCAAGCTCGACCCGAGCAGACCACCACACCCGTCCACCAAGGCTCGCGACACAAATGACTGCAGCCAAACAGAGCCAGAGTTTCATTTAAACGAAATCTCGGCGTGAGAACAGGAAGGCTGACAACGTGAGACAAACAAAGATGTACGTCAAACCAACCAGCGACGCCTCTGCGACAAATGCCGCGGACATGGGCCGCTGATAGACGACCTGAGGCGTCACATTGTATATGGAAAGGTCCGGAGCGATTCTAATCACCCAGCGGATAAACAAACTGACCCGCTCAGTCGCCGCGTCGGGGTTGTCGACATCACCGAGCTTGAGATGCGTGAGCGAATCCACAAAGCGACCCACCACGAATACACCGAGTGTCATCAACCCGGACAGAAATGGTGTTGAGAAACTGGAAAAGACCATGGCGACCGCCACAACGACAGCAACTTCGACGAACAGAAGCCATATCGCCTGGATGATCGGCACCCCGACTTGTCCACCCACCGCAGCTAAAATGAGGCACAACATCAGGCCCATAATGCTGACGAGCACAAACATGGTCTGTAGCAGACCGAGATACTTGCCGAGGAGAAATTGTGGTCGCGATATGGGTTTGGCCATCAGGGTATAGATGGTCTTTCGCTCGAGCTCTTTATAGACGAGGTTAACCCCCGTGAAGATCGCGATGAACACGGCCGCGGTCGACGTCAAGAACAAACCCACATCGGTCATTAAGCGTACCTCTTCATTTAACGAGGCCGAGCTCATCGCCAACGCAAATCCGAGTAGCGCTAAGGTGAAGAAGATTAAGCTTGCGAAGATCCGGTTTCTGACCGCTTCTCGAAATGTGTTGCGCGCGACGGCGAATATCTTTCTCATCTTGAGCCCTCGTCGAATGCACGTTCTACGAACACCGATTCAAGGCTACTCGCCACCGGCACCACACGAATCACAGTCGCGTTTAAATCGATGGCGGCTTGAATCAACTGATTTGCCGCCGCTTCATCGGCAACGGTAAAGACGTGTTGGTCACCCACCTGTTGTACAGCGCTGGCGAGAGCTGTCATTTTTTCGTGATGCGAATCCACCACACCCGCAAGCGTCACCTCAATGCCGCCTCGACCTTGTTGTAACAAGCGCGACAGTTCGCCTTCTTCGCGAATCTGTCCATTGACCAAGATGGACACTCGGCTGCAAAGCATCTCGACATCCTGGAGAATATGACTGCTGAAGAAGATGGTCTTTCCCTGGTCACGGAGGTCGAGAATAATATCTCGCACGTCTTTGCGTCCCATCGGGTCCAAACCAGACATCGGCTCATCGAGCACGATCAGCTCAGGGTCGTTGATCAGTGCCTGAGCCAGCCCCACCCGCTGTATCATACCTTTGGAATATTTGCGCAATGGGCGGCCAGCCGCGTAGGTCAGACCCACGCGGTCGAGCAAAGCCTCAGCTCTCCGCTTACGCTCCCTCGCGGTCATGGGGAACAGGCGTGCATAATAGTCGAGAAATTCGAGTGGCTTAAGGTGTTCGTAGAAGTAGGGATGCTCCGGCAAGAAACCAACACGCTCACGGGTGTGACGCGAATCGATATCGCCACCGAGTAACCGAGCCGAACCCGAAGATGGATGAATCAACCCCATCAACATCTTGATTGTGGTTGTTTTACCCGCCCCGTTGGGCCCCAAGAAGCCAAAAACTTCACCACGTTCGACGGACAACGAGATGCCTCGGACGGCATCAACCCGATAGGCAATCCCCTTCATCTGAAGCGCATCAGCAACACGACGAAATGGTCTCAATGCACCCAAGAACCCTAAATGAAAGGTCTTCGTCAGCCCATTTATCTCAACCGCTTTACTCACGCCACTCCACCGGGTTGACCGTTTAGCTGCAGGCACTGTGACAAAACAGGACGACGCTTTCAACGCCTTCGGCACGCCATACACAAGGGAGGTACATCCATAGACCTGAGAACCTCGCGCTCACTTAGTACTTGATTCGGTGGCCCGTGGTGTTGAGGATGCCGTTATGAGTGAGCCCAAGAATTCTGACATCGTACCTCGGAGCGGCCTCCTTTCGCATCTGATCAGACTACTCATCGTGCTCCTACTTGGCATCTGGATGAGTCAGCAATTCGATCTCAAAGCGCTACCAAAAGATTTGTTTGAGCACGGCGTCAGCGTGCTGATTGTCGCTGTACTCGGTGGCATGAACCTTGGAATCGCAGCCGTGCGTTGGCGATTCTTAATGACGGGCTTCAATGCGAACGCGCTGCCCCCATCATCTATGCTATTTCGGCTTAACCTCGTCGGTCACTTCTACAATATTTTTGTACCGGGTGCCGTCGGTGGCGATCTGGCGCGCGCGCACATCGCAGGAATTTGCTTCGGCTCGAAGTCTGAGAGCTACTTTGTCGTTGTTGCCGAACGGATGCTGGGCCTCGGCGCACTTGGCATATTCTTCGCCGTAGGTCTCATCTTCGGACAGGGCTCAATCATGGTTGAAGCTGCCGGTTTGTGGGTCGTTGGCCTATCAAGCCTCGTCATTTGCGTTCTGGCCGTAGGTCTGCTCGGGCGTCGACTCACACGATGGTGGCGCTCTGCGCCAACGCTGACACAGCCGATGTATGTACTCTACGCCACCGTATTGAGTCTCTTCACGCATTCGGTCACGATCATTGGATTCTGGATTCTCACGCGTTCGATGAACCTAGATGTCACGCTTCTCGACCTCACTGTGATCGTCCCTGTGGCGCTTGTCGCATCGGTTGTTCCACTTGCGATCGCCGGTGTAGGTCCACGGGAGGTTGCGCTCGTCGCCTTAATTCCACTCTTGAATTTAGGCACGGAAGAGCAAGCATTGCTCCTCTCGGTGGGTTTCGCTGCCTCCAATTGGGTCTTAGGTGGATGCGGTGGATTGCTTCAGCTCATGATCGGCAGACAAGCGTTTGACATCGATGGCCCCTGGCAAGGCGACGCTGTCGAGCGAAGTGATCACATCTGACTACGGTACCAAGTGATGGTTCGTTTCAGGGCCTCGTCCAGATTGATACGGGGCACATACCCGAGTAGCTCACGCGCCTTGTCGATATTGGGAATTCGCAGCTCCACATCTTCGCGATTCATCTCTTGGAACTCGACCCGACTGCTGGATTCAGCGAGCTGCACGATCAACTTCGCGAGATGATAGATCGTCAATGTGCTTCTGGGATTACCGATATTGAACGCGTGCCCTATCGCAGCCTCATTGGTCAGTGTCGCCAAAACACCGTCAACGATATCATCGATGTAGCACCATGAACGTATCTGCGAGCCATCACCGTGAATGGTGAGTGTCTCATTGCGGATAGCGCGGTTGATAAAATGATGCACCGCACCCTCGCCCACCTGCCGAGGGCCAAAGATGTTAAACGGACGTATACTGACGGTGGGCAAACCAAATTGCTTATAGTAGCTCAACGCCAAATGCTCAGTGGCCAACTTTGAGACAGCGTAGGTCCAACGCGCCTCGCCTACAGCGCCCAGGCTTGTGGCGTCTCCCTCGGCGACCTTATAGGCGTATTTGCCAAAGACTTCGCTTGTAGAAAAGTCCACGAACCGTTGACATCGGCCACCACCATGGGCCGATTGCAGGGCGTTGATGGTACCCAGTAGAGAGACACGCATCGTCAGCGTCGGATTCTTCATGACCGTGTCAACACCGGCTATAGAGGCCATATGAACGACGATGTCCGCATCTCTCATCACTGGGTCGAGAGATGCTGCGTCAAGAACGTCACCTTGAATCAGGCGTACATTCTTATGCTCAAGAATCTCAGTTCCCTTGAGGGCGTTGCGATGAAGGTTATCGAAGAGCGTAACCTGATTGGCCTCGCACAGGCGCTCCGCAAGGGCACTGCCGATAAAGCCCGCGCCGCCAGTTATGACAATATGTGCATCTCGTACCATGTTCTCTGTCTCGCTATTGAGCTTCGTTAGTGCTTTCCAGTTCCGATGTCAGGGACCGCCAGCTCCGCTCGGTCACCCGGGCGCGGCTCGGTTCGCCGAGAATGGCGTACAAAGTAGCTGAAAGATAGGGAAAACTTTCTTGCCACGCCGCCTGGAAGCGGAAGGCCTCATCCGCGAGATTGGAGTTCGCCAAACTCTTCTTCAGTGCGTTAATGCGATTCAGAAGTGACTGCCTCTGCTCTACATCCTCCGTCTGCAAGTAAAGGTCGACAAGATACTGCAAAGAAAGCTCGTGTTTACCGAGACGGCTTGAGATAGATGCCACCAAGCTCCTGACGCGCTCTGGGGCACCGGGCGTACTCGCCGCACGCTCCAAATAAGCGAGACCCATCTCGCGGTTTTTCTGGGCCTCTTCAGCATCATCGCTTTTCAACTCGACGTAATGATTAAGTCCGAGTCGATAAGCAGCCTCGAAATCGTCTGGATTCCGCTTCAATGCCAGTTCGTAATAGCGATTTGACCGATGTACGTTTTCATTCGTGAAACGCCGCCCATAGAGAACGTTTGCGCCGGCCCAGTGGTAGACCTTGGTAAAATCTGGGTCGAGTTCAACAATCTGATTTAAGAAATACTCGAGCCAAGGATACTTGCGGTCACCTTTAAAGTGCCGCGCGAAATATTCAAGGGTTCGAATCCACACAAGATCTGCGGCGGCCTGGTCATAACCGAGCGTCATGAGCTTCATTTGCCTGATCTGAGGGACATAGATGACCTCACCTTGAGCCGCAAATGCCGAATTGTCTCTCATTTGACGAACCGCCAGCAGACTCGATTGATTGACCAGAATCGCTGTCAAAATCGCACCACTGACGGCGACCCTCGTAGACCAGCGGCCTAAGCGACTGAAGGGGTGGGATTTGGGCGGCTGATGCATCAGCTCGAACCTCGTCGACGTTGCTGCAAAGTCAGAAGCTAACCGGCTGATCGGTCGGACGCAAGGCCCCCCTCTACTTCGGCCGTTCCCACCAAGGTCATGGGGCAAGAACAAAGCGCGATTTTGGAGCCCCATCAGCGGGTTGGAGCGTATAGTTCAAAATCATTTAGTAGCGGCACAACCGGGTTTAGCGCCATCGGCCTCTTGGCGTCGGGTTCTTGTCTGTGACGCAAAAAAAAAGGCGTGCCGAAGCACGCCTTTCTTGCTCAACCGAGCGCTGGAGTATTGCCTACTCGAGCTCTTGGTTCGTAAACAGACCAGCACCACCGCTGATGTTGTTCTGCTCGTCAACTGTACCGATACGCTCGAAAGTCGAGAGTGTACCGTCGCAGTTCAAGTCACCATTGGCGCGTGCTGTGAAGTGAGCGCCGGCGCCAACCTCAGTGGACGCGTAGGTGTACTTGAAGTAGAAGGGGTCTTCTACTGCAAAGTTGAGTGCCTGCCATGTCGGTGCGTCCCAAGTCTTGAGATCTGGAGCGAACTTCTGGCTGTCGCCGTCCTTACAAACACCACCGCGCCAAACTCCGTCCGCGGGCGATTCAGCCTCGAGCGGGAACTGGCGTGGGAGGATTTTACCTGTTCGGTCGGCCTGCTCTTCATTGTAGTAAGAGACCGAGCTGTCGAACAGCTTACGGATATTCATTGTGGCTTCCGAGGTCTTCGAGCGCTGAATATACTTCATGAACGCTGGAATCGCCACTGCAGCCAAGATTCCGATGATCGCCACAACGATCATCAGCTCGATGAGGGTGAAGCCTTTAGCTCCCTTTTTAAGATTTCGCATTGTGCGTACCTTTTCTTCCCGGGGAGGGAGGGGTCATACGTTACAGGAACTGATGGCCCTCCCCCGAGTCCCATCCTATCCCATGGGCGAATATGCCCAATTAAAACAAACTCATTGCGCCCGAAGGCTTCAAACCAACCAGCGATTTCCGAACCGAAAACTACTTTAAATCATACCCACAAGGCTTAATTTATTATCCGGCTGGAAAATCTCCAAGAAAATTTCAAATTCCTTACGAAAAGTTTGCGACAGCCCCTTACCTCACAGCCGCTCACTCGTTCTCGTTGTGTCGAAAAACCTCAGGTTTCTCAGATGTTACCTCAAAAGTCGACAACGTCCCGTTGCCGTCAAAGTCTCCATTGGCCTGCGCCCAAAACCAGGGTCGATTCGAATTTCTAATCGCTTCGCCACCCGCCTGACCCGGTCGCCCTGCCGCCACCTGGTAGCGAAACCAAACCGAACCTGGCGACTCAACCGCAAGGTCATGCCAAGCGTTTGCTTGAGGAATCGGGTCGGCCGGGTCGGACCAGCGAATTTTCCCCGTGTCCATAGACGGGATGTCACGTGGCCAAAATGACGGGGTGGTCGAACCACAAAAAACCCCGTTGGCTTGATAATACGCAAGCTGCGCCGCACGCACAGAGCCCAGAAACTGGACCGCTTCTGCGTTGCGCGCCGCGTAGGTATACTTGCGATAGCCTGTTATCGCCAAGACAGACAATACGCCTATGATGACGACAACAATCATCAGCTCAACCAACGTGAAGCCATGGCTCGCTTTCGCCTTCAAGTGACCTGAATCTCCCCATTCCGTATCAATCTTCCTAGCATATAGTATGCCAAGAAAATCACATCACCAGCCCGCTGCCCTAGAAGCACCGCTTCTCAGTCGACGGGCCTCGCCATATTCCGGCCTAGAATTACACTCTTACTGCTCAATTCCAGCACCTGTAGCGGACAGTATTACTTGTCCTACATGTAGTCAAGAGTGTTACCCAAATAATTCGAAGGCAGTGGGGCCGCAGAAAGAAAAGGGCCGATCTTTGTCACCAGTGACAAAATTTGTCACTTAAAGTGCCGATGAACAACCATCCATACATTACCCCGCAACCAGGCCTGCTAAATCCAGCACAGACAGTTGCTCCAACCGCCGTCTACGTCGTATTGAGCATAGAGATATTTGAGATGAGCGAGCGCGAAAACCCCTCACCTACATTTATTTAGGTAATGTCGAGCTTATCGAGACGATATCTCAATGACCGAAAGGTGATGCCCAATAAGCTGGCTGCATCCTTCTTGCGCCCGCCGGTCTTTTGCAGCGCCTGTTCGATCAGGTGGCCCTCAATTTCGTTGATCAAGGCATCAAGATTTAAGCCGTCGACGGGCAATTCGATCTTCGCATTAACCGTACCTGTGCCCAAAGGCTGCTGGCCAAAACCTGGTGGGAGGTGTTCAAGCGAGATGCTGTCACCTTCGGCGAGCGCGGTCGCACGCTCAATCAAATTCTCCAGCTCTCGCACGTTACCGTTGAAGGGATGTCGATGCAGACGTTGAAGCACATCAGGCTCGATGGACTTGATGTCTTTGCCAAACTCATCTGCGTACTTCCGCAAGAAATGCTGCGCGAGAAGCGCAATATCCGCAGGTCGGTCCCGAAGTGGAGGCAGCTCAATACAAATGACGTCGAGACGATAATACAGGTCTTCGCGAAATCGACCGGCCTGGACTTCATCGGCCAGCTCGCGATTTGTTGCAGCGATGACGCGCACATCCACCGGCACTTCACGGTGATCGCCCACACGTTTCACCTTACGCTCTTGCAAGACGCGCAACAATTTGACCTGCATGCCCATGGGCATGTCACCGATCTCATCGAGGAGCAGCGTGCCGCCGTCTGCAGCCTGAAATAAGCCATCACGGTCCGTCATCGCGCCAGTAAACGCACCTTTCGCGTGGCCGAAGAGTTCCGACTCCAGGAGGTTTTCGGGTATCGCAGCACAATTGATCACCAAAAATGGCCTTTGAGCACGTGGGCTCTCCTCGTGGACAGCACGTGCGACGAGCTCCTTACCTGTCCCACTCGCACCAAGAATCAACACGTTGGTCCGGGTCGTCGCCACACGCCTGATCAATGAAAAGACTTCCTTCATCTGTCGCGAACGGCCGATGAGCCCACCCTTCGCATCGCCCTTCTCAAGGCGTGCCTTAAGCTCCCGGTTTTCAACAACGAGACGCCGTTTCTCAAGAGCCTTGTCGATAACAAGCTCAATTTCATCGAGCTTGAACGGCTTTGAGAAATAGTCATAGGCGCCGATACGGATCGCTTCGATGGCCGTATTGGTCGACGCGTAGGCGGTCATCACGATGACCGGTGTCTCAGGATAGAGTTCGCGACAACGACGTAGAACAACCATTCCATGGGTGCCAGGCATACGTAAATCAGTGATAACGAGGTCAAACTCATGCTCGTGCAACAGTTGAACAGCCTCTGTTCCATCTTCAGCCAGAACCACCTCATGTCCATTTTGCAAAAAGAAGATCTCGAGAAACTCGCGCATGGAGAGTTCGTCATCGACAACTAGAATTCGACTCAAATCACCTACTCCTCGATCAGGCTCGGGCTGTTCGGCCTCGACTTGGGCAAGATCACCGAGAATCGAGTGCCCTCGCCAGGTGTACTCACGACATGAACTCGACCGCTATGTTCTTCGACGATTCGATGGACAAGTGCCAGGCCCAAGCCGATACCCTGCTTCTTGGTTGAATAGAATGGATCAAATACGCGGTCGAGTAAATCAACCCCGATACCGACCCCTTGGTCTTGGATGACCACCTCGACCTCGCGATGACGCTCTGAGACCGAAACGTCGATATCGCCACCGTCGGGCATGGCTTGCATCGCGTTGTTGAGCAGATTCCAAAAGACCTGCCGAAGTTGACGCGGGTCCGCGTCGATATTGTGCTGCTCTCCGGCTGTCAATTTGATGTCGACTTGACTGTCCGATCGACTCTCGTTTGGTTGCAAATAACCAAACACAAGCAGCAGCTCGTCAAGGATGACCTTGATATTGACTTTTTCAATGGAAGGCGGCGTTGGCCGTGCGAACTGTAGAAACTCCGTGATCAAGGCATTCAGACGGTCGGTCTCACGCAAGACGATTTGCATGAGCTTGTGGTTGGTGCCAGCGAGATTACCCGCCTTTGACAAGATCTGGATACTGCCGCTCATGCTCGCGAGCGGATTGCGGATTTCGTGCGCGATACCCGCAGCCATTTTACCGATTGCAGCGAAGCGCTCACTGCGTCTGACGCTTTCTTCCATTTCGCGCAAACGGGTGAGGTCCTGGATGACGAGAATCCAGCCTTGATGTCGATCTTTACCATCGCGGAGCGGTGACAAATTAAAGCTGAGTGCACAGCTACGACCGTCAACACGTCGAAACTCGCCCTCCCATGGTTCACGGGTTTCTGCCTCACACCGCTGTTGTAGACCCGGAAAAAGTTCGTGAGCGCGCCCGAGCAACACAGACTCAGGCTCATAACCCGTGATCTGACCCGCGGCGGGATTGAAGAATATGATTTGATAATCGAGTGTGAAGCTGACAAGCCCACTCTGAATGCTTGTGATGATGTGACCATTGAGTACTTTCAAAGCCTCAATATCACGACTTGCATCGATCAACCGTTGACCCGCAGCTCGAGCCTGCTCTGACAAATAACCCGCCAAGAGGGCGACCAGGAAAACGGCGGTGACGTTGGTGAGTCCACTGAGAAAAACCGACAAGAGCTTCTGATCGCCAACAGGACCGGATGGCATCCCCCAGCCCAGAGCCTCTCGAAGTACCAGTAGAACGATGAGAACGGTGGCAAATAACATTGCGTACAACGCACCACGTCGACCGAGGATGATGGACCCAGCCAGAACGGCGAGCGGAAACAGAACCAAAAACAAAGAGTCGGTCCCACCCGTCAACACCACCAGCATCGCGCTGATGCACAAGTCTCCTGTGATTTGAACGTATGCGAATCGTCCGTAATGCTCTTGCAAACTGCGCAGGAGAACAGCGTAGACGATGGTCAACGCATAGGTACCGACGATCAGACCGAGTAAGCCAAGGCGTTTTGATTCGCTCAGAGCGTCTTGGGCCGTTAAGCGAAAGATGAGCGTCGAACCCAGTAAGAGAGTGACGAGTAAGACCCGGAAAAACATGAGCCATTCGAGCCGCGCTACGATCTCAGGCGTATGTTTTGTTACAACATCAACTTTTGCGTCGAGCGTCGTATCGGTGGACATCGTCCATCACTTTCAAGGTCTGGTCGGGCGTGAGCTGTGGCACTTCATTCACAACGACCCGGGTCTATTTCCAGCCTACGACTTGACGTTACCCGCAATCGAGAAGATTGGAAGATACATGGCGATCATGATCGTACCGACGATGCCACCGATGAAGACCATGGCGATTGGCTCAAGGAGTTTAGTCAAACCCTCTACAGCCACCTCCACCTCATCCTCATAGAAGTCGGCGATCTTTTGTAGCATCGTGTCCATCGCGCCGGTACTCTCACCCACCGAGATCATTTGCACCACCATCGATGGAAACACATTGGTCTGTAGGAGCGGGTCGGCCATATTGCTGCCCTCAGCCACTTTATTCTTGGTGAAGTAAATGGCGTTCTCGATGATCTTGTTGTTCGCCGCCTTAGCGACGATATCGAGGGCGTCAAGAATGGGTACGCCTGAGGCGATCATCGTACCTAATGTCCGCGTAAACTTCGCGACCGCAACCTTGCGCAGAAGCGTACCGATCACGGGCAATTTCAATAGCGTGGCGTCGAAGAGATAGCGCCCTTTCTCCGTCTGAATTGAGCGCAGAAAGACTGCAATAAATATCCCAAGGCCTGCCAAGACCCACATAAAGTTAGCCTGAAACCACTCCGACGCGTTGATGACAGCCACGGTTAAATCAGGCATTTGAGCATCGCCCATGTCTTGAAACATTTTTGCAAAGGTTGGAATCACCCATTTCAAGAGCGCAAACACCACGCCAAACGCGATGATGACGATCACTGTTGGGTACATCAGCGCACCCTTGACTTGACGAACAAGCTTGACGTTCTTCTCGATATAGGTCGCCAATCGATTCAAAATCGTGTCGAGGATACCGCCGATTTCGCCCGCAGCGACAAGATTGACGAAGAGGCTGTCAAAGACCTTGGGGTGACGCCGCAATGAATCCGCGAAGGTCGCCCCACCTTCAACATTCGCTTTCACATCCACCAAAACGGATTTGAAGTATTTGTTGGGTTCTTGGTTGGAGAGGATTTCTAAGCATTGAACCAGTGGTAGGCCCGCGTCGATCATCGTCGCAAATTGTCGTACAAAAACGACCAGCTGCGCCGCAGACACACCACCGCCGAGAGAAAACGAGATGGACTTCCGCTTCTGGCGGACGTTCTCGACCATAATGTTCTGCTGGCGTAAACGCGCTTGAACATCCCGTTCGGTGTCGGCCTCGATCACGCCCTTGCGTAACTCGCCCGAGCGCGTGCGGCCCTCCCAGACCCACTCTGTCATCTTATCCCCTCTTCACGTCCACCAAATCACCCGTACCCACCAATCCGAAGCGGCTTTAGTCACCGCTCCCATAGATACTATCGGCAAATGCTCTGCGAGCATAAACAAACCATTAAATTTCAGCCACCAAATCCGACAGTCTACGATTGGGAGCGGGCCAACTCTTGCAGCATACTGTTGAGTTCCTCGACGTCGTTCGAATGGTTGATCGCGTCTTCCTGACGGAGGTCTCCTCGCGCCACGAGGTCAAACAACGCTTGGTTCATCGTCTGCATCCCATACTTTGCTTGCCCCACCTGCATCTGGCTATAAATCTGATGCGCTTTATCCTCGCGGATCAAGTTTCGTATTGCCGGCGTTGTCAACATGATTTCAGCAGCCAACAAGCGCCCAATGCCTGACTTTTTCATCAACAGCTGTTGGCTGATCACGGCGGCAAGCGTAAACGATAGCTGTGCCCGAACCTGCGACTGTTGATGTGGGGGAAAGAGGTCGATCATTCGATTGATCGATTGCAGCGCCGAGTTCGTGTGCAGCGTGGCGAGCACCAAATGACCGGTCTCCGAAATGGTTAAAGCGGCTTTCACCGTCTCTAGGTCGCGCATTTCGCCAATCAAGACCACATCAGGGTCTTGGCGCAGAACGTAACGCAATGCGCCCTGAAAGCCTTCTGTGTCTTGACCGATTTCACGCTGATTTACGATGCAGTTCTTGTGCCCGTGAAGATGCTCGATGGGATCTTCGATGGTGATGATGTGGTGATGTCGCTCGCGATTGATCTTGTCGAGCATGGCTGCGAGCGTCGTCGATTTACCCGAACCCGTAGGCCCCGTAACAAGGATCAGCCCGCGTGTCATGTTGGTGAGCCGGCCGATCACCGGCGGCAATCCAAGGCTTTCAAAATCGGGGAGATTGGACGGAATCGCTCTAAAAGCGGCGGCGACCGTCCCCCGTTGCATAAAAAAGTTAGCACGAAAACGACATAAATTTTTGACGCCAAAGCTGAAATCTAGCTCTTGGTCACGCTGGAACGCGGCACGTTGTTTTTCGTTGAGAACCGAGAAACAGATTTTGGCCGTTTGTTCAGGCGTCAGCGGTGGCACTTTAAGGCGCACGAGGTGTCCATCTATCCGCAGATTCGGCGGTGTGCCACACGTGATATGAAGATCCGACGCGCCCTCGCGCACCATCATCTGCAGGAGCTGATGAAGATCAAGCATTAGTCAGCAGCCGACGCCCGCACGACCTCGCTGATGGTTGTGACACCTTCGCGCAGCTTAGTGAGTGCCGATTGGCGAAGCGTCTTCATGCCCAGGGCAATCGCCTCACGCTTGAGCTCAACGGACGAGACGCCCTGTAAAACCAAATCCTTCAACTCATCGCTCATCGGCATAATTTCGTAGAGCGCCACGCGTCCCTTGAAACCGGTTTCGTTACAGGCTCGACATCCCTTACCTTGCATGACGGTCGTCGACTGCGCCTCCTCCTTCGTCATCCCGAGGTCGATGAGAGATTGTAGATCCACTTTTACAGGCTCAGCACACTCGCGACATATGCGACGCGCGAGCCGCTGGGCGAGAATTGCATTGACCGACGCGGTCACGAGGAAAGGTTCAACACCCATATTGAGAAGTCGGTGGACGGTGGACGGTGCATCATTTGTGTGCAGTGTAGACAACACCAAGTGACCTGTCAGAGCAGCCTTGACAGCGATCTCTGCGGTCTCGAAGTCACGAATCTCACCGACCATGATGATATCGGGATCCTGACGCAAGAAAGAACGCAAAGCTGCGGCAAAGTTCAGCCCAATGCCGTCGTTCATTTGGCATTGATTGATCCCACCCAAGTTAAACTCAACGGGATCTTCCGCCGTCGAGATGTTGTCTCCCGTCTTATTCAAATCCGACAACGCCGAGTACAACGTAGTGGTTTTCCCGGACCCCGTCGGACCGGTCACCAAGACCATGCCATACGGCTTGTAGATCGCATCCTTGAAGACATCGATTTGAGATGTCTCAAAACCCAATTTGGTCATGTCGAGTTCGAGATTCGACTTGTCGAGGAGGCGCATAACCACCTTCTCACCAAACAGAGTTGGCAGAACGCTGACACGAAAATCCATTTCACGCCCGCCACCCATCTTGATCTTGATACGGCCATCTTGAGGCAATCGGCGTTCAGCGATATCGAGCTGAGCCATGATCTTGATACGACTCGTGATCGCGTTCCTCAGCTTGAGGGGCGGGTTCATGATTTCGTAGAGAACACCATCGACCCGATATCGAACTCGGAATGACTTCTCGTAGGGTTCGATGTGAATATCGGAGGCATTCTTTTTGATCGCGTCGACGAGTATGAGGTTAACCAAACGGACGACAGGCGCCTCTTCACTCGACTTCTCGAGGTCCACGATGTCTTCATCGAGATCGCCCTCGACCACGTCCACATCTTCATCGATGATGTCGTCGAGAATCTGCTCATATTTGACCGATTGGTCATAGTATCGCTCGATCGCTTCCCTCAGCGCCTCGTCAGAGGCGACCACAGTCTCTACGTTGTAGCCAGTGTTAAACTTAACGTCGTCGATGGCCGTGAGATTCGATGGATCGCTCATGGCCACAATCAAGACGGAGCCCGCACGATTGATGGGTAGAATTTGATGTTTTTGCGCGAGCTGTCGCGGAATGAGTTTGATTACATTTTCGTCGATCTCAAACTCATCCAGATTAATCGCTGGGACGCCGTAGTGCTGACTCATGAACTTGGTCAGGTCTTTCTCACCAACCATGCCCAATTTAGTGAGTGTGTACGTGAGGTTCTCTCCACTCGCACGCTGCGTCTCTTGCGCTTTCTTTAAATCCGCCAAGCTGATCAGATTGTCTCTGACCAGCAGCTCGCCAATGCGCTCCGACATTGCTCTCGCTCCGTACTCTATAGATTCGTCTGAAACAGTTTGACTCACCGAATCGGTGAGTCAAACACCTACCCCGATCCCGATTGTGAGCGCGACGGCCATGACTGTCAACGTTGCCGTGCCCGTGAGGTCGCCTTTTCTACTTCGCGCAGCACGAAGTGTTCGTCAGGCTGTTCACCCGTCCAAAGCGCGAACGAGGCTGTTCCTTGCGCTACCAGTGCGGTCACACCATCGCGCCGTTTCAGGTCGCCGTGGTTGAGATGGTCGAGAAAGGCGTCCGTTCGAGCACCATAATTGAGGTCTAGCCACCAACTTTGAGCGGGCAGGGTATGCCAGGGCAGCGTCGCGAGCAGGCCATAACAATGGTTGGGAAGACAATTGATCACGGTGTCAAAGGGAAGCTCTGCATCGTTCAACGCTGCGTATTCAATTTCCGACAGAGTGAGCCCGACCCGGTCGCGCAGCTCTTTGAATCGAACCGCATTGCGGTGCGCAACAAAAACATCAGCCTTGTACGACCGCTCGAGAACGTGCAAGGCAGTTTCGGCGGTCCGACCCGAACCAAGCACCAGACATCTGCGCAGGGACACATCCCTCAACAACGCATTAATCCCAGCCCAATCCGTGTTCGAACCACAGATCTGCCCACGCTCGTCTACTCGCAGGGTATTGACCGCCTGTGTACGCAGCGCTCTGCGATCGAGCTGCTGGCATATTTCATAAGCCCATTTCTTATAGGGCGCGGTGACGTTTAGGCCGTGAAAATCTCCGACCCTAAGGGCATGGGCTATGCTCGGTAACTCTGATCCGTCCACATCAAGCAACTCATAGGACACCTCGAGGCCAGCGCTTGCGGCTGCGGCCTTGTGAAGCGTGGGCGATAAGCTGTGACCGATGTCACGACCGACCAGCCCAAGACGATAGACCACGGTTAGATCCCCAAACTGAAACGAGGCGGCGCCGACTGTTCAGCGAGGCTGTCTCGAGCGGCTTGACAGTCGAGCGCAATCTGTTCCTTGAGTGCGTCAGGTCCGCTAAACTTTTGCTCAGCGCGCAGTTTTCGATGAAAGTAAAAGCGGACCGAATGCCCGTAAATTGTTGGTAGTACAGCGTTGAGCACATGGACTTCCAGACGGCGTGGACGCTCGCTACCAAAGGTCGGGGTGTAGCCGAGGTTCGCAACCGCGGGCATGAGATGTTCACCTGAGTCAAGCCAGCCAGCATAAACGCCGTTAGGCGGTAAAGTCGGCACATCGGGCGCCAGATTAAGCGTTGGAAACCCGATTAAGCGCCCACGTTGTTCACCGCGCTCGACGCGGCCTGTCACAGAGTGATTGCGGCCAAGACACGCCGCCGCTTCATCCAAGCGCCCATCCACCACAGCATCCCGAATCCGAGTACTCGAGATATCGCCTTCGAGTTCATCTCGAATCGGTTTGACAACATGGACTTCGAAACCGAGTTCGTCGCCAAGCCGGCTCAGCCGCTCAACCCGCCCCTCCCGTTTGGCTCCAAACCCAAAGTTGTAACCGACAACGACAGCCCGCACCTGCAGCGCGTCAACGAGAACGTCACGCACGAACGCATTTGGCGAGAGACCAGCAAACTCAAGGTCGAATTCTTGGGCCAAGATCGCCTGTACGCCATAATGCTGCAGTAGGGCGAGTCGGTCGCTCAGGGTATACAATGCCGGCACAGGCGCCCGGCGACCAACCACCTCGGAGGGGTGCGGGTAAAAGGTTAAAGCCGCCATCACGCAACCGTGATGCTCGGAACGTTCGCGGGCCAGATTCAGTAGTCCTTGGTGTCCTCGGTGGACACCATCAAAGTTACCGATGGCAGCGACCGTCGCTCCGAGTTTTTCAATCTTTTGGTAGTGACGAAACGTGCTCATACTGCCCTGATTAGGTGAAGGTAGCGATTCTGTCAACGAAGACGCGAGACAACTCTTTTCGTATCGGCCTGGTGGAAGTCATGAAATTGCGCTATTGCCACGTGGTGTGAAGGAAGATTTAGCTTGAGAAAACAACTCTACATTTTAGTGAGTCTGCTCGCCCTGATGTCGACGCAGGCCTTCGCAACCGATATCGACCGCAGAAGTGGACTTGGGTATGCGCAGAGTATAGGCGGACCCGCCGGCCTCGCGCTCAACTACGGTTTGGGTAATCTTGGCCTCGAGGCCATTGTTGGTATGAGCCGCTTTAGTTACGCCGATGAGCTCATCGAACCGCGAAACATCTTTGCTGCGGGTCTAGCTGCCCATTTCCATTTGCTCTCATCACAGAAGGGCGCTTTGACAATCGGCAGTCGGTTCAACCTGGCCACAGGGGCGGCCGCCGGCGGAAGCACCAGCGCTAATCCAAGCGCGCAAGCATCTGAGGTCACGCAGGTTGGTTTCGATATACCACTGCGTGTTTATTGGTTTCCGACACGTCATATTTCAATCCATAGTGAATTTGGGCTGTCATTTTACATGGGCGCCGAGGAAGGTCTCCTGATCAATGCAGAAGATAGCGGCAGCGCGCTACTGCCAGGTGGTCTCGCCATCGTCGCTTTTCGACAAAGCAGTCCTGTGGGTCAGCTTGGACTGACGTACTGGTGGTAGGAAAAGTGCGGAGTTTGAACCGAACTGGTTGTCTTACAGAAACATACATGTAATTGTGGGCACGAGTGTGACCGGGCATGTTTACAATATGGCTGAACTTTTTTAGTATTACAAAAATTGGCACCGAGTGACAAAATAGGGCAGTCAACGAAGCACTGAGGGCATCACCGAAAACCGGAAAACGCACAATAAGACCTTGAAATCAAACCGATTTAACGAGTTAATTGACGGGTCAAACGAGTTGGCATGATTTCTGATAGTTAGCAAAGGGTGCTGTCTATCATACCCAGGCTCATATATCGGCCGATTAAGTTATCTGCTTCATCTGGAGGGGAGCGATTTATGAAAATTGGAAAGTCGCGTGGCTTTACATTGATTGAGATGATGATCGTAGTGACCATTCTGGGTCTCTTAGCGGCGATTGCTATTCCCGCTTTTCAGAAGTATGTCCGGCGGTCTAAGACCACCGAAGCCGTCATGAATCTCCGAAAAATTTTCGATGGCAGCGTCGTCTACTACGAGCGTGAACATTCGGATCGCCAAGGTGGCGTGATCGTACCTCAGTTTCCAGGCGTGGGCTTAAACTATGGCCCCGCGCCCGGCAACAATCCTTGCTGTGGACAGGATGGGGATAAGTGTGCACCCGACCCTGAGGCTTGGAAGCACCCCGTGTGGCAGGGACTGAACTTCGCGGTCGATGACCCTCACTACTACTGGTACGCATTCATCTCAGCGGGCGTGGGCCAGAACTCAGCGTTCACCGCTAGGGCCATGGGCAATCTGAACTGCAACGCATCGTATTCGACTTTTGAACGCGTTGGCGGCGTCACGGAAACGGGCGAAGTCCTCGGTGGCGCGGGCATCTTCTCCGTACGGCCGCTCGAATAGAACACCTGGGTACGCCAGGTGTCAGTCTACCTGTCAACATACCACTCCCCTTCCATTGCACCGAAGGGCTTCGTCTCCAGAACGAGCCTACTGCTCTGCATCGGTGCTTGCTTATTTAGCTGTAACGACGACCGGTCGAATTCGATACAGGAACAGTGGAAAACCGCTTTCTACGCACCTGAGGCCGGCGCTTACCTCTGCGCATGGGGTCAAGAGACAAACGGCGTCTGGGTCGTCGGCGGGCAGCCCGAGCGCGGGGTCGTGTGGCATCGCCAAAACGACGCTTTTAGAGAGGTTAATGTACCTTCAGGCGCGCTGCTGAATTGGACCCATGGTCATGGCGACGCGCAGTGGATCGTCGGTAATGAAGGTCGAATCCTACACCGTCCAACCCAAAACGCACCATGGCGCTCCGAATCGAGCGGAGTCGATGCGCCTCTTTGGGGCGTGTGGACACCCGATGGCGATGTCGCCTTTGCCGTCGGCGGCCACCCGGTGGACATGGGGCCTCCAGATCCGATCATTCTCATGCGACAAAATGGTGAATGGACAAAAGTGCCCATCCCTGAAACAGACCGCGTTTTTCGAGCTCTGTTCAAGGTCTGGGGCACCGCGAGGGACAACGTTTATGCAGTGGGTGCACGGGGCGTGGTCCTACATTACAACGGGGTACATTGGACACAAGAGGTCTCGAATACCGTACGCGACATCGTCAGCTTATGGGGTACTGGACCGGATAACATTTTAGCGGTGGGCGGTCGGTCTAATGGGATGCTACTGGCCTTTGATGGAGTCGAATGGCGGGAGACGATACTCGAGACTGAACCGGGTATGAATGGCGTTTGGATAAATTCACGGGGCGAGGCCATCGTGGTCGGTGAACGCGGTCGTACACTCATCGTGGACACAGAGTCGATGGACTACACTCGCGACGATTCGATAACAACAACCTTGCTCCACGGCGTATGGGGGACTGACGCAGGTTATCGCATCGCGGTGGGAGGCTCGTTAGATCGGAATCCACCCTGGGAAGGCGTCGCCGTTGAACGCATCGCGAGACCGTAAGAAAGACGTACTATCCCGTCCTGTAGAAAACGCAGTCTTGTGTAGACTTGCGCTGAGTGATTCGCTTTAGTCTGTGTGAGTGAGAGGAGGCTGCGGTGCAGCATAATGGCATCCTATGGCTATCTATTTTGGCGTTTGTCGGTGGCTGTGGAGATGCAAGCCGAGAACCCGCTGTGCCGTTAGCTGAGGGTATTTTTGGGCCCCTAGGCACCGTTCGACCCAATGCCACCGCGGACGAAAAGGCCCAATTCGAAAAGGGAGAAGCGATTGCTAAGCGGCGTTTCAGCCCAAATGAAGGTCTCGGGCCTCTCTTTAACGTCACCTTCTGCGGCGCTTGTCATGAAAAACCCGTTTTTGGCGGTGCCGCAGGTCGGTACCGCGATTTCTTTCTACACGGACAGACAACCGATGGGGGATTCATCGCGTCGGGAGACCGCAGCGGGATTCTGAGTGCGTACCGTTGGCCGATAGATGAGGTCCGACCCATTCCCGATGAGACGGCAAACACCTTTTCGGTTCGCAACCCAATCCCATTTTTTGGCATCGGGCTGCTCGCCGAAGTGCCGGAAGAGTCCATCATGCGCTATGCAGATCCCGAAGATGCTGATGGCGATGGAATCAGCGGGCGCCCAAATTACGATCGAGGCTTCGTTGGTCGCTTCGGCACCAAGGCACAGACCGTCAGTGTCGAGGGCTTTATTCGCGGCCCATTGTTCAATCATCTCGGTATCACAACAGACCCGCTGAGCAATGACGCGAAAGCTCGCCTGCCTGTCCCGTCCACAGTGGATGGTGAAGATCCGCGCCTGGAGACCAGCCAAGGCAATCTCTCGACTCGGCGTTTTCATCAGGCCGCCGCGCCTTCAGAACCACTCACCGACGATGATGACATTGCCGACCCCGAAATGGATGAAGAGACCCTGTTCTCTCTCGTGAGTTGGGCGATGCTGCTCGCTGCGCCCCAGCCAGATGAGCCGACGGCGGAGACAGCCAAAGGATATCAACACTTTGACGACCTCGGTTGCACAGGCTGCCACGTGCCAGCGCTCGAAGGGCCAAGAGGTATGATTCCCGCCTATAGCGACCTCTTACTACACGATATGGGGGACGACCTCGCGGACGGTGTATCGATGGGTCTCGCGACAGGTAATGAGTTTCGAACTGCCCCGCTTTGGGGCATTACGGCAGTGGGTCCGTATCTCCATGATGGGCGCGCAGACACCTTGCACCAAGCCATCGTGATGCATGGTGGAGAAGCGAAAAAGAGCCGTGACCGATACATCGCCCTCGATGCGAGCGCACAAGCAGAGCTTATTGCCTTTCTCAACAGTCTGGGTGGTTCAAGCCAAAAGACGGCAGGATTGATTTTGCCAGATAGCGAAGTGCCCGCGGTGGGCGAGTTGGGGGGTCCACTATATCCACTGCCAAATGACGATGCCGAATTGTTCAACGCAGGACGTGCTCTGTTCGACCGCGACTTATTTCTCGAAGATGGCCTGGGACCGCAATTTAGTGGCGACAGCTGTCGCGCTTGTCACTTTGACCCGATACCAGGCGGCGCTGGCCCGCTCGGTGTCAACGGGACGCGCTACGGGCGCTATGACGGAGATACGTTTGTGGAACCTGAAGGAGGGACGGTGCTCGCTAAGCTCGCATTGAGCGGTCACCGCCGACCGGAGCCCGCCGTTGGCATGCTGACGGAATCACGGCAAACACCCCCTGTTTTCGGCGTCGGCATTCTAGACCGAATCTCACCTGAAGCGATCCTGGCCAACGCAGATCCGATGGATACTGATGGCGATGGCATTAGTGGTCGGGCGCATGTGTTTGTCGACGGTCGGGTCGGCCGCTTTGGCTGGAAGGCACAGATCCCTTCGCTCGTGGAATTCGTACGCGATGCCGTCAGCGTAGAATTTGGGGTGACCGTACCGATGCTTGTGCTACTCGATGACGGGGGCCGAGATATCACACCCGAGTATACATTCGGGCGTTCATCCGATGACGATGATGTCGCCGACCCAGAAATCAGCGCCGTCACTTTGGATACATTAACATTCTATATCTCCCAGCTTGCCCCACCGCGTCCTAAAGCTGAGGTGGAGAACGGTCGTCGGCTTTTTGAGTTTATCGGCTGCGCAGATTGTCATACACCGAGGCTCACAGGCATGGAGGGCGATGTCGCAGCGTACACAGATCTGCTGCTTCACGAGATCTTACCTGATGACCAATTCGCCGTACCCGATGGCGAAGCGCGCGCACGCGAATATCGTACGCCACCCCTATGGGGCTTGTCATCAACCGCTCCATACATGCATGACGGGTCAGCTCCAACTGTTCATGCAGCGATTATTGCGCATGGCGGAGAAGCACAAAATACCGTTGACCGCTATGAGGCGCTCACGGAAGCCGAGCGGGCGCCGCTTCTAGAATTCCTCGAGAACCTCTAAGGCTGGTCCTGAGTACAGGCGTCGTTTTCCATCGGGCAGGCGAGCTCACATTGAGGCTGATCGATACACATCGCAGCACCGGCGCACTGAAGGAAGGCGTTGAAGGTCCGCTGCGACTCAAGCGTACCGGTGTCGATGCAATCCCGCCGACACGCATCGATCATGGCAGCATCACCGGCGCATGCCCAGAAACACGTGCGTATTTGCCCGCAGCGGTTTTCACCAACGGGCCGGCCATCGTCTACGCAGGCGTCGATCTCAACGGCACACTGCTCTCGCTGACAATCATTGTCGCCACCCATACAATTTTCCTGCACGCAACCGAGTGCCGCCTCGTATAGCTCGTACGACTCTGGGCTGGTTGACTCAACGCAGCGGCGAACGCAAGCGTTGTCGCCGTCGTCGCACAGAGGTAGGCAGCTGAGTAACTCATTACAGGTCCCCATGCCCTCGGGGCGTACTTGGGGTCCGAAACACCTCTCCATTTGGTCGCTACAATTCGCATCAAGGCAGGGCTGATCGATCATACCCAACGGGGTGATGCAGTTGTTTGCTTGCACGCAGGCGATAATGGCATCGAACCTTTGTTGTGCAGGTTGCGGTGTAACGGCGCGGCATTGATTCACGCATGCCTGATCACCTTGACACATTCCAAGACACCGATTGAATTCAGTGCATTGCTCGACGACGGGGTCGAGCATTTCAGGTGGTGCTTCACCGCGACAAATGGACGCGAACGCCGAGTCATTACGTGCCAGCATAAGGGTTTGTTCACAGCTGTTATGCCCGCAAATCAGCTCGCCATACGCAGGTGTATTTTCGCACGTGCGCTGGCACATCTCGAGCAGAAGCGGACGGTCGGTGTCGTCGAGTTCACATGCGCCAGCGAGCGCACAGTCTGCGAGCCATCGACATGCCTCCTCGCAGGCTGGCCCTGCGTTGCCACACATCGGCGGCTCCGGCTCACCCCCTGCATCTTCGGGCGTGACGGAACCGTCAACCGGCCTGACGAGCATGTCCACAACAACACCTTCATCGATGGATACATCCATCTCGACGCCAGCGTCGTCGGGCTCGGTTGCGCCTTGGTCCGCTACAACTGCGCTGTCCTGGGTCATGACGGATACGTCAGCCAAAATGACGCCGCGGTCGACAACTTGCATATCGCGCTCAACGCCCGTCATAATCACGCCACCATCGTCGTCATTGGACGAACAGGCGACGAGCGGTAGCAGTATGAATAGACGCAGTAGAGTCGATGGTCTCATGTGCCTTCCCCCTTATATTCCAAGGCGACAGGCCCGGAAGATAAACAAAGTCTTGAGAACAAAGCAATATGAACAGCGCCGCCCACTGTGATATCCCCCCACGAGACCCATCGGAGAATTGAGACGTGGCGTTGACTGAAGTGGTGGAACAAATCCATGGCGATGGCGAATCGGTTATCGTCTTTGACCGAGGTCAGTACCGATGCCTCAGGATGGCGAGCAACGACGAACTTGTTCAAGGGTACCGGCATCACACCAACCACTTTGACTTTCGCTCAGAATATCTTGCAGCACATCTCGCAGCGACGGCGATGGTGGATACTCCAAAGCGGGCCTTGTGTCTTGGCCTTGGGGTCGGTGCGACCCCACAGCTACTGCGCCAGCTCTACCCAGATATCGCGATTACGGTGGTCGAGCTCAACGACACCGTCACTCTCGCTGCCCATCGGTTCTTCGGGCTGGATTCGGTGACAGACTTGGAAGTCATCATCGACTGCGCCGCACGTTACCTCGCGACGACACCACGGGCGACCTACGACCTGGTGTTTATCGATTGTTATGACGAATCCGGCATTCCAGCCGAATGTTCCACAGACGCGTTCTTCGAGTCACTGTATCAGCGTGTTGATGTCGACGGTCTACTCATCGCCAATCTCCTGCCCAACCGACGCGGCGTGTCGAAGGCCTTCGCGTCTCACCAGCGGGCTTTTCGTCATACGGTGATTGTGCCAGGCGTGAGAAAGACAAACAGAACCCTTTTCGGCACCGCGGGGCAGCTCCCGAGCGGACGCATCGTTCGCGAGCGGATCAAAGCGATGCAGCCGAAGTTAGCGAGTATTGATCTGATGGCTCCGTGGTTAAGGGCGATGCCGGCAAAACGTCATCTAGGACGTTTCTAATCCATTATTGCTCAAGGCAGAGTTGAATCTCAGCGGCACAGTTCGCTTGCTGACAGGCCACATCATTGGCCACGCAACCCGCGTCCTGAATGCACTCGATGGCGCTTTGGAATCGTTGATAGCCGATTGGGCTTGACGCCCTGACACAGTCGTCGGGGCAATCGTCATCATTGGGACCGCATTGATTGAGGCATTCATTGAGTTGTAGGCATGAGCCATTGCCCATGGGCATCGGCGGCGGCCCTAGGCACGTCTCAATCTCCGCTTGGCAAGCAGCCTGTCGGCAAGCCGCATCATCGGGCTCACATTCGGCTTGATTTAAGCAATCAACTGCCGCCACCAAAGCATCGTAAGCGACTTGGGTGGACCGCCCAATACAGTTGTTTATGCAGAGTTCGTCGCCCTCAGCACAATTGGTAATACATTCGTTCAACTCCTCGCAGCTCATATTCCCCATGGGCGGTGGAGGTGGCGGACCAAAACACGTATTGAACTCATCGGCGCAGGCGTCCCGCTGACAATCTCCATCACCTGCGGGACATTGTGAATCGCCGACGCAAATCGCCAAAGCCGTAAATTGATTGAATCCATCATCTCCGCTGGCCCGATAACAACCATCGGTGCATCCATCATCGCCATCCGGACAATCGCCAAGGCAGCGATTGAGCTCGGCGCAATCTCCGGTACCCATCGGACGCACAACGTTGCCGTAGCAAGCGGTCAGCGGCACCTCACAGATCCTTCTGAGGCAGGCGTAATCGCCCGGCATGCAACCGGCTGTCTCCAAACATGTCTGCACCGTCGTCAGTTGATCGTAACCCAGTTGGCTGGTGGCTGCGACGCAGCCGTCTCGACAGCTGAGGTCACCCGGCGTGCACCGGTCTAGGCACGCATTGAGCTCTGCGCATGTGCCATTTCCCATCGGTGGTGGAGGCCCTGGTGGCGGTGGGCCCAAGCAGGCACGCTGCACAGCGTCGCAATGCGTCTCCATGCAGTCCCGATCATAGCTCCCTCCGGGCCGTGAGCAATCATTTGCGGAAGCGCATACGAAGATCGCATCATAGAGATCGGTGGCATCTTCAGTGGCCGCATTACGACAACCGAGTGAGCACTCTGGGTCCTGGCATTCGGCCAGACAATTCGAAAGCTCGATGCATGCTGGGTCTCCCATTTCCACCGCTGCGTCTACGACGCTGACGTCGGCCAAGGCGGAGCTGTCTTGCTCAATGGCCGCTGCGTCTAGCGGCATATCGAGGCCCGCGTCTAGGAACAATTGTGCACCAGCGTCTCGTGACACGGGTGGCTGCAGTGTTTGCTCTCCATCGATTTCTGCACCTGCACATCCGTGAGTGAATAGGATGAGGCAACCAAAATTTCGAAGCGATGCCAAATGCTTCATCGGGCGTCCTTTCTTCGAGATGGATGGGCGACAAAACCGCTTCACCGCATGACCACCTTCAGCTTATCCCAATTTGTCGCAGATATACCAGTTTCCGGTCCATTTAACCGACAGTACACTGTCGCCCTAAACACGACAGCACCACACGCGTCTCTAAAGCTGAGCGTGAACCCAACAGACTCGAAGAACGCCCAAGTTCGCACGACAAGCGTGGCAAATTCGCTCCAAGCGATGTACACAGGTTCGCGGGGAGAGTGATAGACCAGGAAGTGAGCTATGAAACGGATCGGAATCGTCAATCGGGGTGAGCCAGCAATACGCTTTTTGAACGCATTGGATGCACTCAAACGGGAAGAAGAGAATGCACCTGATTCGGTCGCACTGTATACGGATGCGGATCTTGAGTCGGTGTATGTTCGCTCAGCGGATCATGCGGTTCGTATCGGTGAAGGTAGAACGGCCTATCTCGACGCGGACGCAGTCCTCGCGGGGCTCAAATCAACGAATTGCGATGCCGCCTGGCTCGGCTGGGGATTTGCCTCGGAGGATGGCGAGTTCTGCAAAATCCTGGAAGAGGCGGGGATTACGCTCTTGGCACCACGGCCAGAAGTCATGACAGACCTCGGTGACAAGATTAGAGCAAAGCAGTTAGCTGAGCGTCATCAGGTACCGGTGGCGCCATGGGCGATTGTCACGGACCCAGCGTTGGCCACCGACGAGGCGCGTAGAATCGGTTTCCCCCTTCTACTCAAGGCCGCAGGTGGGGGTGGCGGACGCGGCATTCGACTCGTCAACGAAGAAGGCGAGCTCGCGGGACAATTCGTGTCCGCAAGAGACGAAGCCATGCGCTCATTCAAATCCGATGGCGTCTTCATGGAGAAATTTGTCGGCCGCGCCCGGCATATCGAGGTTCAAGTGCTCGGGGACGGCGAAGGTGCCGTGAAGATCCTAGGCGTGCGCGACTGTTCGTTGCAGCGAAAACGCCAAAAGGTCATCGAAGAATGCCCTGCACCCAACCTCCCTGACGCTGTCTATGACGCGTGTACAGAAGCGGCCGAACGCCTTTGCTCTGCGGTCCACTATCGGAGCGCCGGCACGGTAGAATTCCTCTACGACCTCGACGCAGACGAACCTTACTTCTTAGAGGTCAACACTCGACTTCAGGTCGAGCATCCTGTCACAGAAGAAGTCTTCGGCGTCGATTTGGTTCGTGCTCAGATCGAATTGGCGCGCGGTGGCGCACTCGATGACATACAAACAAACCAGCGTGGTTGGGCGATGGAAGCCCGGGTATGCGCCGAAGATGCGTACAATAATTTCATGCCCGCGCCCGGCCGTCTGGTGCGTTTTGTTTTGCCATCTGGGCCAGGCCTCCGTGTGGATACAGGTTTTAACGAAGGCGACGTCATTTCATCCGATTTCGACCCATTGATCGCCAAGGTCATCGCTTGGGGCCCAAATCGAAAGGTCGCCATTGCGCGCTTAGCACGGGCGCTTGAGCAGACACGAATTGTGGTCGAAGGTGGCACGAGTAACTTGTCGTTTCTACGCGCCTTACTGTCTCGGGAAGACTTCAGAGCTGGTGATGTAGATATCGGGTTAGTCGATCGGCTCCATGTGGATCCCCCCGTTGGCGCTGGCGTCGCGATGATGGCAGCTGCCATCGACCGATTCTTGGCGCACGGCGACAATGTGAACGGCACTGAGCGCCACCGCGTAGAAGCGGGCGAGAGCTTCCATGTTTACAGGACAGGACAGAGCACCTTTCGACTGCATGGCGCAAACGGTCGGGTCAACGTGCGCTACACTGCGGATGGACCCTATCAATCCTGGGTGGAAGTAGATGGGCGTCGCCATCGGATCGAACGGGCTCCCGGTGACATCAACTACTCCGTCGATGGCGTTCCGCACCGAGTCGCTGAATCGTCTGGTGGCCTTGTCTCAGCCCCATCTGCGGCGCTCGTGCTCAAAGTCCCAGTGTCCGTGGGTGATTCCATCACGGCAGGCGACTGCGTGATCCTGCTCGAGTCGATGAAGATGGAAGTGCGCGTAGATGCCCCGATATCAGGCACGGTGAGTGAGATCTTGGTGCAAAGCGGTGGGCAAGTGAAGAGCGGCCAAGCGCTTCTGATCATCGAGGCAGAAGATGGCGATGAGAAGTCGGCGGACACCACCGCCGCGAGCTTACCATGGGAAGGGCCAGACGCTCGGATCGCCGAATCGGGTAAACGCGTTGAAGCGGCTGTGCTTGGCTGGGATTATGAACCAAAGGAACTTAAAGCAGATATCGAACTGCTTTCCGCCGACGCAGCCCCCAATATTCTTGCCGCGTTCGCTGATATCGCCGAACTTTTCGAACGTCGACCGACAAGACAGAAAGATGGCGGGAGCGGTGCGACTGATGCAGTCTCACCCGACATATGGATGGCAACACTCGAGCAACGCGGTCCGAGCGGTTTGTCAGATGCTCGTAAATCCATACTGGAAGCCAGCTTAGCCCGTTTCGGCGTGGAGGGTCTAGACTCATCGACGGCACGAGACGACGCGATGATGAGGCTTAAACGGGCGGGTGAGAGTTTACCCGATACCATTCCGGCGGCAGTGATGGCGCTTCGCTTGCTCGAAGAGGCCCCAATCCAACTCCTCGATCGATTGACCAATTTGGATCCGTCCCGATTTGGGCCGGTCATCGAGGCCGCAGACCGGGCCCGCTATATTCTGTTCGAGCGTCTCGCCCACGTCCGTCTATTGGCCCGTGCTGAACATCGGGCCCGGGCCCTGCTCAGTTGGCTTCGCGAAGGCGAAGCAGATTGGAACGAAGTGCTGGAGGCCGCCGAGTCTTTGGTACCCGGTTTTGCCCCGGAAGCGGCAGCCGGTTGTGTCATCGCGGCTGAAGCCGTCGCGAGACGGCTTGAATGGGAAGGACCTTCGACGGAGATCACCACCATCGAGTTGGCGAGCCGTCCAGCATTCAGGCTGTTAAAAGCAGAGAAAGTCGTCGTCTGCGTGACGGCTCGGCCGCACGAGACACCTGCCCTTCTGCAAGCCGCTCGAGGTCTATCTGCGATGGACCGACTCGATGTGGTCCTGACACCTGAAGAAGATCAAGATCCACATTTGATTCTCGATGAGCTCATCGCAGACATGCAGCGGTTATCGAATAATGCCGCGAGCTGGAATGAGCTTTGCCTGGTGGTGGTCAGTGGCACGCGCACGGCTGTGCGGCGCTTCTATGCAGACGGTAGTGAGCGGACCGATCGACGCGATGTGACCCCGAGTACTGCGCGACGGCTTGATCTCGATCGTTTATCTCGGTTCGACTTTCAACGCATGCCCAGTGACGAAGACGTGGTGCTGTTTTTGGCAAAGGCCTGGGAAAACCCACGTGACGTCAGATTTCTTGCTTACGGAGAGGTGAGATCGCTCGAACGTGCACCCGGCAACCCATTGCATCTGCCCCATGTCGAACGGGTCTTCCATGCAGCGGTCAGGTCCATCGAGGCCGCCCGTGACCTGCATGACCCGCGTCGACGTAATCAATGGAACCGCATTACGCTCAGCCTCGTTCCCATAGTTCCCCTCGCGCTCGACGTTCTGCGTGAATATATCGAACGGCTGATACCGGCTGCATTAGCGATTGGCCTTGAGAAGGTCGTGGTGAGAGCGCGGTTTAGCGACCCAAGTCACGACGGTGGCATCACGCCGCTGATGGACCTCTCCATCAGCCGTCGGCCAGGTGGCGAAAAGATAGACTTTAGGATTACACCTGCATCGCACCGACCGCTCATGCCGCTGACCGAATATGAGAGCCGCATCGTGGCCGCGAGAAGACGTGGACTGACACATCCTTATGAAGTGATCGAACTCCTAGAGTCCGGCCCGTCTTTCCCCAGTGGTAAGTTTGAAGAATACGACCTCGATGAAGTCGGTGGACTCAGACGGGTTGCGGATCGTCCTCGAGGCGGTAATGAGAGCGGCGTCGTTTTTGGAGTCATGCGCAGCCGTTCCCACGTTCTCAACACGGCGCTTACGCGGGTCCTTCTGCTTTCTGATCCAACACGCCGTATGGGCGCCTTAGCGGAACCAGAATGCCGCAGGATCGTAGCCGCCATCGAGCTCGCCGAGCGTCTCGACGTACCGGTGGAGTGGGTGGCTGTGAGTGCTGGTGCACGAATCGATTGGGATAGTGGTACTGAGAACTTGGATTGGACTGCCAAAGTACTCGCACAGATCATCCGATTCACGCAGTCCGGAGGTGAAATCAATGTTTTAGTGCCAGGTATCTGTGTGGGTGCACAGGCATACTGGAACGCGGAAGCCACCATGATGATGCACACCCGTGGACTGCTCATCATGACAGACCAAGGTACAATGGTTTTGACCGGCAAACGGGCACTCGACTTCTCGGGTTGCGTGTCTGCAGAAGATGATCTGGCGCTCGGCGGGTACACCGCGATCATGGGACCGAACGGACAAGCTCAGGCCCATGCGGTAGACCTCGGAGACGCATACGATTTGCTCTATCGTTACTATCAGCAGACCTATGTCCCGCCAGGACAGAACCGCCCACCAAGAATCAAGACGAAGGATACCAAGGAGAGAGACTTTTCTCAGATTGCGTATCCCACCGATCTCGGTCATGGATTCGACAGCATTGGCCAGATCTTTTCACGCGAACATAACCCAGACCGAAAACGCCCCTTTGCTGTGCGCCCTGTCATGGCAGCTTTGACGGACCAGGATGCGCAGCCTGTAGAACGCTGGTCTGCAATGCATGGCGCTGAGACCTGTGTGGTCTGGGAGGCACGCATCGGCGGTTATTCAGCGATGGTTCTCGGTATTGAGAACCAACCATTCGGCCGACTGGGCCAAAGGGTCGCCGGCGGACCTGACACCCTCGCTGGCGGAACACTCTATCCACAAGCCTCACGCAAAATCGCCCGCGCGGTGAATGCGGCGAGTGGTCATCGACCATTGGTGGTTTTAGCGAATCTATCAGGCTTTGACGGCTCCCCCGAATCGCTCAGACATTGGCAGCTCGAATACGGCGCTGAGATTGGACGGGCGATCACAAACTTCGACGGCCCCATCGTCTTTGTCATTTTGTCGCGCTATCACGGCGGCGCCTACGTCGTTTTCTCCAAGGCGCTGAATCCAAAGCTCAAGTCCGTTGCGATCGAAGGCAGCTTTGCATCGGTCATCGGTGGCGCGCCCGCCGCTGCCGTTGTCTTCGCCGGAGATGTAAGAAAACGAGCGCTCGAACTCGGAGGCGACGAGGACGCCAAAAATCAAGCAACCAGTGAGCTCGCAGCCCGTTTTGACTCGATTCATTCAGTTCAACGAGCGAAGGAGGTCGGTTCAATCGATGACATCATAAAACCGTCTGAACTGCGCGCGTACGTCATTGATGTGCTCGAGCAGGATGCACAGGAATATGGGGTTTCAAATCCAGTTACAGCACCTCCATCTGCCCCATGAGGGGGGCTGACGTGAGTGGATATCGACTCTATGAGGAACACAGCGATCATCGCGGTCGATTCGTCTTCACCTGTGAGCACGCGAGCAATCGCGTCACTCGGCACCAAGTGACCGAGCCAGACCGTAACCTACTCAATGAACACTGGGGACTTGATATCGGGGCTGCAGCGCTCGTCGAATCACTGTGCCAACGCACCGGTTCCACCGGTGTACTGAGCACCGAGAGCAGGCTGGTCATCGATGTCAATCGCGACCCCACTTCCAAGACTTTGATCGTGTCTGAGTGCGATGGTCTACCGGTCTCTTTCAATCAGAACATCACAGCTGAGGACCGTATTTGGCGCCAGTCGATCTTCGATGGCTATCATCAAGCGGTAGACAATGTCTTGAGTCGACGACTTGAGATTCGTCCCGACACCAGGCTGGTATCGATTCATAGCTTTACGCCGATTTGGCAAGGCGTGCAGCGCGAGATGGAAGTTGGTATCCTCTTTGACCGCGATCCTGATGTCGCCAACCGCATGGCGGAGGTGTTGACTCACCATGGGCTCGACGTCGCACTCAACGAACCCTATTCAGGATTGACTGGGGAACTCATGTATGCCGCCCACCGGCATGGCAACGCACATCAGATTCCATACATCGAGTTCGAGGTTCGCCAGGATCTGCTGATGGACCATCACCGCTTTCTGGACGTGCTCACCGGTCTTTTATCCGCCCTTGAGACCTTTTGTTAGGGCGACTCAAGCCGCTTGTTTGCCCCGCTCGAGAACACAGTGTACTGTCGGCTTGATTCACATCACCTCGGGGAAGTCATGACCGGCCGAATCATCATATTCACAGCCATCGTCTGCATGGGTCTGAGCGGCCTCGTCGCTTGTTCCGGCAGCGATGGCGGAGAGACATCCAGCACCGACAGCGATGTGCAAGACGCCATGTCAGAGATGGATTCAGGCGCGGATAGCGCCATCGACGCCGAGCCGATGCCGGCGCCAAGCCTGAGCGTTGACAAGCGCGCGCTCACATTGATTGGCGCGGCGGGCGCAGCGAGTGATCCCGGCGTCTTGACGCTCACCAATGAAGGTGATGCACCATTAAATATCGAAGCTGTCCGCTTGGAACCGGAGGATGTTGCGATGCATTTTTCGGTGGCCGGCGCAGACACCTTTCCCATCGTCATTGAACCGGGCGCCGACCTGCAGCTTGAACTGACCTACACAGCCCCGGACGTAAACACCAGAGAAGCGACCTTGGTGATCGTCTCAAATAACCCTCGGGCACCAGAATACACCGTGGGCATCACGGGACGAGTCGGTGAAAGTTGCATCAGGACGATGCCAAGCGCCGTTGACCTGGGCTCCGTGGACGCAGGTGTGCGCAGCGGCCAATTCGAATTTAGGATTATCAACTGTGGTGACACAACCAGAACAGTATCAGCGGTCCAGCTCGATGGGAGCGAAGATTTTTCTTGGTCAACTCGGTCAGGCAATGATGTCAGTGGTTTGGCCTTGGAGCGTGGCGACTCTCTCGCCATTAGCGTGACCTATGTCAATCAAAACTTAATCCCTGACGAGGTCGAGACGGCGAGACTCATCATCGCATTTAGAGAGGCGGACAGCGAAGCGATCTCCGTACCGATTCGTGTACGCGGCGGGAGCGGCCAACGCTGCCTGGTACGTGCGGACCTCGACAATCTCGACTTCGAGATCGTCAGAATCGATGAAGAGCGAACCTTGAACGTGACCGTCACGAACTTTGGAACGGGCCCCTGCGAGCTGCGCGAGATCACCTTGAGGCAGACGGCAGGTGATGAAGCTAACCCATTCGTGCTCACGCAGAACACAGAGCTCAATACAATGCCCGCCATGACCTCACGAACACTGGGTGTCACCTATCGACCGACCCTGCAGAACCCTGTGGGCGAGCGCGGTGTGCTCACGGTCTCGTACTTTGATGAGTTCGCGAACATGAATCGAGCTGCCGAAGTGCTGCTTCGAGGTACCGGTTCGCGCGCTCTAGCAGGCTCCGTGCCGGAGGTCATCGACTTTGACGAGACCACCAATGAGCGTTGCGCATCCCGGCAACTTCGGATCGGAGCCGAAAACGTCGGTTTCGTTCCCATCTGCGCGTTGAGCTACGCGCTGTCTGGCGACGAATGCGATCAATTCCAACTGCTCGAGACCCCTGACTTTGGCGACTGTCTCTCCCTCGAACGAGGCGAAGCGGCGAGTTTTCTCGTACAATTTGAACCGAGCGCGCTCGGACGGCAATCGTGTAATATCGACGTGACGACGGACGCTCAGAATCAAG
This sequence comes from Bradymonadia bacterium, assembly GCA_049889275.1. GTDB lineage: Bacteria > Myxococcota_A > Bradymonadia > UBA7976 > UBA1532 > UBA1532. Next base: position 173,266 of record JBMHDS010000036.1, read on the forward strand.
CCGTCACCAGCCTCCGTATCACTGGAACGGGCGTTGAAACCGACGCAAGACAAGATCAGCATGAGGTGGGTCGACTCAATCCAGAACGTGATGCCGTGTGGTCGCTCAGGCTCGCAGCCGTAGCTGAGAGCGTGCAGGTCTTTGTGGATGACGAAGCTTATAATCGCGTAGTCCCACTGATGGAGTGCGCGGCCAATTGCTTCGAGTATGACGCAGAAAATAATCGCATCGTGATCGAACCGGACCATCACCCAGCCCGAGGTGCGGCGCTTCGAATCGAGTATAACGCTCAGTGCTTTGAGCGTCTGGGTAACTAGCCCAGCGCTCTGTCGAGTGCATCCCTGACGCGTTTGACGCGTCCCTCGTCGACCGCATTGCGCCAATGACCATCGTACTTGAGCGCACTACCAACGATGACAGCGGCCGCTCGCCCCACATACTCGCCGATATTGTCAGCCGTGACGCCGGAGCCCACAGCCACCGGCAACCTTTGACCCTGAAGCGCTTCAAGAGCGGCGGGATCGGGTGGCAAGCCCGTACGCCCGCCCGTGACAATCACGCCATCGGCACCACAAAAATCAGCCCCATGAACCCAATCCGCCAAGCTGAGGTCTTGGGTAACAGCGTGGGCCGCATGTTTCTTTTGGATGTCGGCCCAAATCTCGATCTGGGTACCGAGCATTGATCGTGCCCTGACCAATTCAGCGGCACATGCGTCGATCCACCCCTCGTCAGCAACGTGAGCATAGGCGAAGCCCTCAACGCGGATGAAGTGTGCGCCTGAAGCAAGCGCAACACCGAGCGCCTCGCGATTAGCGCCGGCCAGCACTTGCACGCCTGTAGGCACGCCGAGCCCAACAACATCTCGAGTTGCAACAGTCATCGCTGCGACGGTCTCTGGAAATACATGTCCCTTGAGATAAGGCGTATCACCCATATTTTCGACGATCAGGGCATCACACCCGCCTGCGACCAAAGCCGTCGCATCGGTCAGGGCCGCCTGCACAAGAGCGTCGACATCACCATTCCAACCGGCGCTGCCCGGCAGCGGGCGTAGATGCACCATACCGATCAGCGTGGTTCCACCAGCTGTTATGAGTCCGCGCATACTCCGTCCTTGCGAATGAATGAGTCCATAGTCACGAGTTCTGCCCAGTGTACTGATTTTTTTAATTTTCGGCTCGATTTAATGTGCTGTCCCAGTATAGTTCGCCCGTCGACAATACCGATACGGGACTCTCATGCGATTTTTGCATTCAATGATACGTGTTTTTGACCTCGACGCCGCCATCGACTTCTTCTGTGGTGGACTCGGATTGACAGAGGTAAGACGCCGAGACTCTGAGCGCGGTCGCTTCACCTTGGTGTTCTTGGAGACTGGCCATGGGGACGATAACGCTCAGATTGAGCTGACATACAATTGGGATGAGCAGAGTCCTTATGGTGGTGGACGCAACTTCGGGCATCTCGCTTTTGAGGTAGACGACATCTATGCACTTTGCGACTCGCTCCGCACACGCGGGGTTGTCATCGCCCGACCACCTCGGGATGGACGCATGGCTTTTGTGCGTAGCCCCGATGGCATCTCAGTGGAACTGCTGCAAAAAGGTGCGGCCCTCGAGCCTCGAGAGCCGTGGCTGACGATGGAGAACAACGGAACATGGTAACCAAGAACATTAGACTGAGCAGCTATGCGCTCCTGATCACGCTCGCTCTGAGCGCATGTACAGATGGACCAACGATCACACCGCAGACGATGCAGGACGGTGAGCTTGTCGTCGATCTCGATGTAACCGATCTTGGCATCCTGGATATGCGCCCCGATATGGAGATGCAACCTCAAGGAGAGTCTGTACTTCGAGCGGGCGCATTGGACCTTCAGTATGTCGAAGCGCTCAACACCTTACGTGTTTTCCACGATGAACATCATCGCTTCGACCTACCACTGAGTGGATTGATGATGGGTACAGTCGATGAGGTGGGTGTCGACACCAATTACGATCCCTACCATATCTACGATGATAACGTGTCTACGACACCCGAAGGCCTCGTGTGGCATCCGGTGGTTGGTGCATCTGTCAGCGTCGAGGAGGGCTCTGCAGTGGTGGCACTGGAGTTCGAATCGCTACCCGCGGGCGAGCTGCGCCTTACCCAATCTGATGCACAGCGCCTCACGGCGCGTATCAGCGCGCCAGAGGGACCAATCGCTTTCGTGCGTATCAGGGCAGGCGTCAGTGACACTGAGGCGTTCTACGGGCTGGGCGAGGTGTTCGATGATGTCAATCACCGCGGTAAGCTCAGAGCGATGCAGCTCGAATTCGATGGAACGATCGAGAGCGCCAACAACGAAGCGCACGTGCCGATTCCTGTGCTCTACGGACATACCGGGTGGGGTCTCTTCGTCGAGAGTTTACGCCCTGCGATTTTCGACGTGGCTCAAAGCGACGATGAGTCTATCGATGCTGTTTTTGGCACAGGAACGGCGACTGCCGAGGGTCTCCAATTCCACATCTTTACTGAATCGCATCCATTGGATCTGACTCGCCATTACTATGAACTGACCGGATATCCAAAGCTACCGGCTCAATGGGCCTATGGGCCTTGGATTTGGCGCGACGAGAATGAAGATGAGGCACAAATTCGGTCCGATATCCAAATCATACGGGACCTCGATCTCGCCACAAGTGGCTACTGGGTCGATCGCCCGTATGCGAGCGCAGTTAACTCCTTCGATTGGGATCCGCGTATGTTTGACGACCCCCAAGGTATGATCGATTTCATACACAGTATGGGTTTTCGTTTTGCATTGTGGCATGCGCCTTATATCGGTGTAGATGATGTGGGCGATGAACTCACCGAGGCCACCTTACCGCTCCGAGAAACCGCCGAAGCCGAAGGCTATTATCCACCATCGACCGGTGCTTTGACGAGTAAGTGGGGCCGTTTGGTGGATTTAACAAACCCTGAGGCATATGCATGGTGGCAAGCGCTGATTCGGCGCTACTCCGATATGGGTGTCGAGGGATATAAGCTCGATTACGGTGAAGACATCGTTCCTGGATACTTCCGACTACGCTCTCAGTGGGAATTCTTTGATGGGTCAAACGACCAGACCATGCACGCCCGTTATCAGACGCTGTTTCATCAAGTCTATGCTGAGACATTGCCTGAGACCGGTGGTTTTCTACTCTGCCGTGCCGCGACTTGGGGTGGGCAGACCAACGGCATCATCATTTGGCCCGGTGATCTGAACGCAAACTTTGCGGCTCACCGTGAACTCGTCACAGATGGAGACCGACAATACGTGGCTGTAGGCGGCCTCGGAGCATCGGTCATCGCCGGATTAAGCCTCGGACCATCGGGTTTTCCATTCTACGGTTCCGACACCGGTGGCTATCGGCGTTCCCCGCCGACCAAAGAGGTCTTCACTCGATGGTTTCAGCAGACCGCGCTGTCGAGCGTAATGCAGGTCGGTACAAACACAAATGAGGTGGCATGGGAGTTCAGCGACGAGACCGGGTTCGACCAAGAGATGCTCGATTGGTATCGGATCTATACGCGACTCCATATGCGATTATTCCCGTATGCTTGGGCATACGCGACCGATATCGCTGAAACGGGTCGGCCCATTTTGCGACCGTATGGCTGGCAATATCCCGAAGGCGGTATCCATCCATCCGACGTTTACTTTTTCGGAGATGATCTGCTCGTCGCCCCAGTTTTGACTGCAGACACTGTGACCAAGGAAGTACCTTTTCCAGAAGGACAATGGGTAGATTGGTGGACAGGGGCGCTGTTTGAAGGCGGTGAGACCCAACTCGTGGATGCACCTCTCTCGAAGCTACCACTCTATGTCCGCGCAGGCGCAATTATCCCAATGCTCCGACCCAACATCGACACCTTATCGCCGACCACCGTTGATGGCATTGAATCCTATGCGGATGATCCCGGCCGCCTATACGTCCGCGTCGTGCCTGGGCCGCCTCATCAATTCACCTTACACGATGGCACTGAACTGGCTCACGACAACATCAATGGTGCCCTCACATTGAGCTCAACCGCCGGCACAGTTTTCCCTGAGAGTCGGCAGTACGAAGTGTTCGGTGTCGCAACCGAGCCAACCGATGTTCGATACGACGATGCGGCTTTAACCCAAAGCGAGAGCTTGGAAGCCTTATCAACAAGCGAGGACGGCTGGTTTTATGACGAGAGCCAAAAGACCATCTTTATCCGCGCGCCTGGCACAGCAAATGTCACCGTGCTGGGTCTAGAGGACTAGCTCAGCGACGGTTCGAGTTCATTATGAGCCATGGTCAGGCCGAACGGGTTTGCGCGCTCAAGCGGGTCGCAATCTCAGAAGGCAGTGGAAACCACCTCAAGGACTCATAGTCGGCATTCAGTTCTAACCTGTCGAGCGCACGCACCGGGCCCACCGTCGCAGCGGTCATGATCTCTCGTGCTTCTTCTAAATGTGCTGACAACGCTGCCTCAGGCTCCGTGGCGTGACGGGAACGATATTCCATTCGTCCACCGGCGTATGAAATCGCGCGTAGGCTCATATTCGAGCCGACATCCGCCCGATGATGCCGCCATCGACCGGTCTCTGGGCAAAAGTCATAGTCGGGTAATAATCGCCAGCCGTGTTCCGCAATGAGTAAGACCGCCTGAACCAGATAATCAAAGACTGTCTCTGAGATGAAATAGTTGAAGTTCATCCGTGCCCAGCCAGGCTTGACGCCCCGACAGCCTCGCAAAACCTCACGCTGAATGGCCTCGGCTCGTCGATCATCAATGTTGAGTAGGCGATGGCCATAGGGCCCTGCGCATTGCCAACCACCACGTGATTGAATACCAAACAGGTCATTGAGTAGGGCGACGACGAAGTGATGATGCAAGTAACGGTCGGCATCATACTTGACCATGAAAGAAACAATCGACAGGCGCCAACGGTCATGGTCGCCAAGAATGCGAATGTTCGGGTGCGCTTTCCAGGCTGCGATTGCCCGCCTGATGTAATTATGCTCGCGCGCCTGAATCATCTCCACACCAACGGCCTCTTTGAGCTGAAAGGTGAGCCCTGCACGAACGGAACCAAGAATGTTGGGCGTACCGGCTTCTTCTCGCTCAACGATGTTTGACGAGAAAACATGGTGGTCTTGGCTGACGTAATCCACGGTGCCGCCCCCTGGATTCGATGGGACGCGATTATTGAACAGATGTTTCTTGGCGATCAAAATGCCTGGCGTACCCGGCCCACCGATAAACTTGTGGGGTGAAATAAAGATCGCGTCCTTATAGACGAGGTGACCGTCAGCCTGGTCATCAGCCATGTTCATTTCGATCTCGACATAAGGACCCGCCGCGGCAAAATCCCAAAATGATAAGGCGCCGTGGCGGTGTAGGAGGGCTGCTATATCCCGTGTATTAGACCCAACGCCGGTCACGTTAGAGGCCGCCGAGAAAGAGCCGATCTTAAGAGGTCGGTCGGCATAAGTCTCGAGAGCAGACTCAAGTTGTTGCTGGTCGATACGTCCATTCGCGTCTTCGTCGATGACCACGACATCAGCGATCGACTCACGCCACGGTAACTCATTTGAGTGATGCTCATACGGGCCAATAAAGACCACAGGCCGCTCATGCTCTGGGATGGAATCTGACAGTTGATATCTTGCGTCCAAATCGGCGGGAACAGCCAGGTTGAGAACGGCGATCATTTTGTTGATGGCAGCAGTGGCACCAGAGCCACAGAAAATCACGACATCCCGTTCGTCGGCCCCAACGGCATCAGCGATAATCTCTCGTGCGTCCTCTCGGAAACGCGTGGTCTGCCGCCCTGTCCCAGACATTTGAGTATGAGTGTTTGCGTACAACGGCATGACTTCCCGACGGATATAATCTTCAAGAAAGCTGACCGACTGTCCAGACGCGGTATGATCTGCGTACACGACTCTGCGAATACCATACGGACCTTCAATCGCTTCATCACAGCCGATAATGGCATCACGAATTGTCTCAATCAGTCTCTCAATGCGATCGGACATCTCAGGTCCCCTTCCATCTCCTATGAAGCCGCTGCGCGCTAACTCAAGGCGGCGCAACATTTTTTGAGAGCGTCCCCTGCCCTTGCAGCTCAGTGTCGTGACTTCGCGTCGACGAATCAACCGTAATCGCCTTAAATGAGCCTAAAGGTCGCCGCATAAGTACTGAATTCTTTGATTATCGCTTGAATGTGACGATCACCTGCGATACACGCTTCGCAGGCGACACGCCAAGCGCTCGATTGGCGGCGCATTTTGCAACATGTTCGGGGGATATGTTCTCATGCAGAAGAGACACAAGATTATGCTGAGTGCGAGCGCGGTGGGCTCGCAAAAGGGCACCGTCGTGCACATACCGAGGTCGACTCGAGTACCAAGCAATCAATTTCGACATGCCGACGCCGACTGGCAAAGACTGGCGACTTGTCTAGATGACATGCAGGCTGGCCTCATCCCATGGCGAGTCACACCACCGATGGATACAAATCGCCCCGCGGGTTGACTCCAAGAGCGCGCTCTCATCAAGCAACGCCCCCATGAGCGCTTTTACGGCGCTTTACACAAATAGATTGAAGATTACCTGTATACGGAGCCAACGAGCTTTTTGATTTCGCTCTGCGACAGCGGCGCGTCAAGGCCATCATACTGCCAAGCGACGTTGGCGAGGCAGCGTGTCGTGGCATGTTTGGCGTCGTAACCAAGCCTACGAAGTAGGCCGGCCTGTTCTAGCACGGCTTCCGTCAATTGCGCTTTAGGCCCACGAGTACGGCCGCGTGAATTTGCTTCCATCCAGTCAAATGCCATGTCGATTGACCTCCTTGTCGCACAGGCTAGCACGGTGCGAATGCCATTGGGAAGGTGCCGTATGTGTCAGCCCGCTAAAGCTTCCTCAACGAGCCGCCGGACCATCGCTGGATCCACCTCGTCCTTATGGGCCTTCATGACTGCCCCCATGGCCGCCCCGAAGTGTGCACCCGGCCCGCCTAAGCCCGCTACAGCCTCAGCAACCCAAGCCCGGACCGTATCCTCATCGGCTTTTGCAGGTAGCCAGCCCTCGAGCGTCGCCAACTCCCAAGTGATTTGGTCGACATGCTCCTGAGCTTCTGGACGATCAATGCCCACGAACTGTGCGAGCGCTTTCTTTTGACTCTTTGAATAGCTGGCCATGACCTCAAGCCAAAGCTCGTCGTTAATCTCGCCAGAGAACCCCTTCTGTGTCACGCGTTCACCCATCTTGGATTTCAGCATGCGAACGAGACCGAGCATTTGCTTATCCTTGGCCCGCATCGCGTCTTTCATTCGTGTGCCCATCTCATCTTGAATCGCCATTGTTCTCTCCTTTTGTCAGCTGTGTTGCTTCACCACGCTATTCTTGCGCGTTAAAATCTAAATGCAGGCTGTCACCGAGTTGTTCGGTGAGATAATTCTTGAGTCGTTTCTTGAGTCTCGCTTCAACCTGTCGAATGCGTTCGCGGGACACCTCAAACCGCTCTCCGAGTGCGGCCAATGAAATTGGGTCCTCGGCGATTAAGCGCTCTTGCCAGAGTGCTTGCTCCCGCTCATCTGTCAGCGTCTGAGCGAAAGCCTTCATGTGCACATCCACAGTCTGCATTAATTCCGACTGCACCACCTGAAATTCAACATCGGTTTCATCATCAGCGATCACATCGCCTAGCGTGCGCTTGTCATCATCGCCCGAACCACGCGGGGCAGTGAGCGACAACGTCGGCTTTCGCAAGAGGGTCGCCGCGACGATATCATCTTCAGAGACATCGAGATTATCGGCGAGCATTTTGGGGGTGGCCTCGCCAAATTCATTGATCAGCCGGGCGCGCTCTTTCTCGAGTTTGAAGAATAGCTTCCGTCCAGCGCGCGTATTCGCGAAGCTGATCATCCTGAAATTTTTAAGAATGAACTGCAAAATGAGCGCACGGATCCAGTAGCGAGCAAAGCTACTAAATCTGACGCCCCTGTATGGATCGAAACGTTTGACCGCTTCTGCGAGTCCGATATTCCCTTCCTGAATGAGATCCAATACGTTCACCCACGCCCGCCGATACTCCATCGCGATTTTAACCACCAAGCGCAGATTGCCGGTGACTAACTTACGTGCAGATGACTTGCTACCGGATTCAAAATAATCCGTCGCATACTTGAGTTCATCGTCTCGAGTCAGCAAAGGATAGCGCCGAATTTCAGCGAGGTAACGCGTCAACTCATCGGCCGCCAGCAGGTCGGTAGAGCTGACGTCGAGACGCGCTGGTGGGCGCTCTTCCTTCTCGATGACCTCGATATTCGTCTCGTCCAAATCGGACACGCTACGTCCCTACATTTGATTGCGGCTTCCAAATGTTAATCGCAAAAACACCAACGTCAACACCCGTAACCTGAAAGTTGTCGGCTTAATCAAGCCAATCGGTTGCGGTTGACGAGGAATTTAGGCACCCTCACGGAGTCGAAGACAGCGAGGAATATATCTGTGGATATTCAGAACGAGATTAGTGAACGCATTAAGTCATCGTTTGCCGATGCCCAGGTTGTGCTCACCGACATGACTGGCGGTGGCGACCATTGGCAGGCGACGATCATTTCGACGGCCTTCGAGGGCATGAGCCGTCTACAAAGACAACGGAGCGTATATGCGGCGCTCGGTGAGCTCATGCACGGTCCAATTCATGCACTCACCTTCCAAACGCTTACGCCTGAACAGCATGCAAAGGAGACAGAATAAAGCTATGTCTGATGAGACTCAAAACCGAATAGAAGAGTACGTAAATAAATATCCCGTGATGCTCTTTATGAAAGGCACACCGGACCAGCCCCAGTGTGGCTTCTCGTCGCGGGTTGCGATGATCCTGAAGGATCACGGCAAACCCTTCGCCAGTTTCGATGTTCTGTCGGACCCAACGATTCGTGAGGGCATCAAGGTCTACGCCAACTGGCCGACCATTCCACAGTTGTATATCGGCGGAGAGTTTGTCGGCGGTTGCGACATCGTGAGCGAGATGTATATCAACAATGAGCTGCAACCGATGCTGGATGCGGCCACGCCGGAAGACGGCTGAAATGCCACGTGCGGGTGAGCGCTGACGCACAGCGCTCACCGTGCCTCAAACCATCCGAGCCTTCAGTCAGCCCGAATAAATTGTGGCCCATCATCACCACTGATGGCTTCGAGGGCCCCCCGCGCGACTTGGGCGTCTAACCAGGCATCCGCCTCAGCTTGCGGCCAGCCCGTGAGCTCGACAACGATGGATGGCGTCAGCGGTGCGCTCTGATCGAGTAAAACTGACTCAACCTGTTGTAGTGATGACACCTCCGCCTGCGCCACACCGAGACGAGAAGTCTCCGCCTCTCCATCATCCGTATCCCCATGGAAGAACGATTCAATATCTTCTTGGGTCAGCTGGTCGACGGGGAATCTACCTTGCTCAACGGTCATGTCGAACAAGGCTCGCTTGCGATCTTGCAGCGCGATCACCTTCTCTTCAACGGTGTCGCGAGCGACAAATCGATAGGCGACCACTGGCTTCGTTTGTCCTATACGATGCGCACGATCTGTCGCTTGGTCTTCAACTGCGGGGTTCCACCATGGATCAAGATGAATGACATGGTCCGCCCCGGTCAAATTCAAACCTGCCCCACCGGCTCGCAGACTGATGAGAAAGACGGGCGGCCCATCGGGTTCATTCCACTGTTTGACAAGTTCATGCCGTTTTGTGGTACGCCCGTCGAGATACAGGTAATTCCAGTCCCGATCATTCAGTCGAGGGATCACCCGCTGGAGTAATGAGGTCCATTGAGAAAAAACCAACGTGCGATGCCCGGCAGGAATGGTCTTGTCGAGCGTGTCAACCAGGAGGTCCAGCTTCGCCGACTCTTGCACCTCTTCAGCCTCCGGGAACGGCAATAAGCCTGGGTCACAGCACGCCTGCCGGAGACGCATGAGCGCTTCCAAGACGGGCAGGGTCGAGCGGCCCACACCTGACTCGTTGACTTTCTTCAGAACGCTCTGCCGATACGTGTTTCGAACCCGCTCATAAAGTCTGCGTTGCGCTGGACCAAGCTCACAGTACAAGACCTGTTCTTGCCGTGGTGGGAGCTCCTGCGCAACCTCGCTCTTGAGACGACGTAAGATGAATGGTCGAATGCGCCGTTGTAGCCGTCCAAGCGCCTCTTCATCACGATTACGCTCGATCGGAATCGAATAACGTCGCCTAAATGCGGCTCGTGGACCAAAGAAACCGGGCATGAGACACTCAAGAATACTCCAAAGCTCGAGCAATCGGTTCTCGAGGGGTGTACCCGTGAGCGCGAGCCTAAAGTGCGCGGTCAGGCTCCGCGCGACCTTCGCCACATGACTCTCTGGATTCTTGATTCGCTGTGCCTCATCGAGAACCAGGCATCGCCAAGGGCGCTTAAATGAGTCCGCAGCGTAACGCAGCAGTCCATAGGATGTAATCACAATGTCCGCATCTTCGGGCGGTTCTGCCGGCCGATTCGGACCATGATACACGACCGCTTTGAGTTGGGGTGTGAAACGTGACGCTTCTTCTTCCCATGCGTAAATAACCGAAGTGGGCGCCACCACCAGCGATTGGCCACGCCCCGCGTGTTGATGCTCATCGAGTAGAAGTGTTAATGCTTGAACCGTCTTACCCAAACCCATGTCATCGGCGAGTACGCCTCCGAAGGAACGGTCGCGCAACCAAGCAAGCCAACGGAAGCCCGCCTGTTGGTATTCGCGTAAGTCGGCAACGAGCCCCGACGGTGTGGCGCGATCAGGCACGGCTGTGGCCTCTTCAAGCTCGGCCATTCGCGACTCCCAAATCGAGACATCGCCTTCGGCTTCTCCGATGAGGTCGGCAAGCATTGGTGCCGCATAGTGAGGGATTTTCCCCTCATTACTGGCCCGAATCGCCTCCAACTCTTCATGAACAACACCATGGCGTTGTAGCCATTCCATCGGCAGATGAACCAACGTGCCATCGTCGAGTCGATGAAAGCGCTCACCCTTTCGCCAGCTCTTGATTACGTCAAGGCCGTTGACAGCCTGGTCGCCATGATAAAACTCCACCTTCAAGTCCAGCCAGTCGGTCTCCGATGGGACTGATACCTTGGTACTTAGCCGTCCGCTCACCTTGAACTTGAGCAGATCACGGTCTGCATCAACCTGCCAGCCCTCGGGCAGTCGCGGTAGACCGTCGAGCAGGATTCGGTAGGCTGCATCACCCTCGATCCGAGCCGGTAGCGCGACGCCCAAAATCGAACGTGCTTCGGCTTTTAGCTGCTCTTCCTTCGTTGGGTTACGCCTGAAGATTCGACGCCCCGCACGCAGCTGGCTTTGCAATGTCTCAGCCGGCACATCGATTTGTACGTCGGCGACATGATACGAGTAAGCGAGGTCAAGGCAGAGAAACGAGCCGTCTTCATAAAGTCTAATCTGGCCATTGACGCGATCCGCGTCCAAGATCTCAGGTAGCCGAGGACCATCCATCAAACACGGCAGAGCGCTCGCGAGTACGACACGTTCCACGAAGGTATCCACATCATCGATTGTGAGGCGTGGCAAACCCTCGAGTAAACGATGAGAGACCTCAATGAGTCGAGCATCCGCAAGCGGTCTAATGGTGCCATCGGCACAAACAGCGAAGCCATTCCCAAACGGATAGAGCTTCAGAATCAATGGGTCCCAAGAAAGCGCAACCTCATCGCCCTCTTCAATCGCCTGCAGCGTCGGTAGAAATGGGGTACGAACCGGCTTTAAGCGCATTTCACCGTAATAGAGTTCATCCACATCTAGGAGATGGTCGAAAACTCGGCTAATCACCCGCTGTCTGAAGTCAGCGACCTTTGGCCCTGCGGATTGTACCGTCGACCGATTCCATTGTCTGAGCAGAGACACGAGGTCATGAATCGCGGCGTCCTCCGGATTTATGCATGCCCGGTCAAGACGAATCGGTGCCCCATCGTCGGTCAGCAGCCGCGGTCTCATCGCCCGGCCATCGCTGCGAGACCAGCGTATGAGCTCGCGCTCTAGCGGCAGCGCATCGAGTCGACTCGCTTTGCCATCGGTGAGCCGATATCTAATCTGACCAAGAGGAAAGGCTTCGCGCTCTGCTTGGCGCCCCGCGACAACATCGTGAAGCTCAAGCTCCCATTCTGGCAACTCAAACATCGGACGGTATGCGGGCAGGTTCCAGCAGTGAACGAGAATTGCCACGGCGACCTCAGAGGATTGTCCACTTTGGCGTGCATTTCGATCACTCGTCCACGTACCTTCGAGCGGAAAACCCTCATCGTCTCCCTGATAGGTGACCATCATGTCGTCACCGACCCACCAGTCACGGTTTGATTTACGACTCAGGGGAACAACCGGTGGTAATGGCCACGGGAGTACCCCAGGCTCACAGGCCCAATCCAATCCAAGCCGGCGCAAAACCGCGAGTGCTCGGTCCTTAGAAACAATTGAACGATCAGGTTGGCGCAACAGGCCTGTCATGATTCGTATCCTTCTCTCAATCCGAAATGAGCCAAGAGCTAGTCATTATCGAATAGTACGGGAGCTGCCTTAAAGGCCCCACCGCTGTGTATCATTATGGTTGTCGGCAAACTCGCCAAGAGGCGATTATAGTCGCGAACGATTTGTTTCGCATCATCTTCTTCACCGGGCAGGCGCATTCCGACGATGGCGAGGTCGGCATCTTGGCTATATTGAGCCATCAGATCATTGATCGGCATGGAATCTGAGAGCAAAACAACCGCTTCAGCGCCGAGTCGAGCGCTCTTCAGGTGCTGCTTGAGTCGCATCTTCGCTTGGGTCTGCTCTTCTTCGGAGTTGACGACGGTAATCACTTTAACCCAGGCATCACGCCACCGCCGGTCAGCGGTGATGAGATATGTCAACAGCAACATCATACCGCCATTTGCCTGAAGTCCACGCCACCAAATGTGAATCTCTTTCCGCTCGCCATAGGCGCGGTCGTGGTCATAATTAACCAGCATTAAGGTGTTTCGAAGGGCGACGAGTTCACTCAACATGCGAAAGTAGTCTGTCGCCCGCTCTTCCTTGCTCGACCAACCGAGCATGACGGAGTTGGCCTCAAAGCTCCCGATGCCATAGGACTGCGCGATGGTCACGGCGCCTCGATAGACATCGGGTACAATATCCACTCGAAAAAAGACGTTTGGATAGTCACCCTGAGCTTGGTGGAACGCTTTCTGCTTTTCATGACGCTCATCGGCCAGAGCCCGCACATCGCCGTGTAACATCTCGATGTACGAGGTGATGCCCTGCTCTTGCACCACAGACGCGCCCAATTCCAGGAGATGCGCTCTACGCTCGGTGCTGCCGCCAAAAATGAGCAGATTAGGGCGCCAGTTCTGGTCGTGATAGCTCGTCCGATGCAAATTTTGTAATGCCGTACGGACCAATGCCGACCACAACCCGTGGCGGGCATCCCCAAAGGTGACATTGAGCGCTCGCCGGCGCACAAACGTATAGATCAAAAGGCAGATGGCTGCCGCTGCCAACATAGAGCCGAAGCTGATGATGCTCATCACATAAAAACATGCACCGGCGCCGAGTAACGGGATCCATGCCGAGATCTTAAAGGTGGGTCTAAAACTCGGATTTGACGCCCAGATCTCAAGACCACAGGCAAGGTTTGTAATGCCGTAGGTTGCGAGGAAGAAAATCGTCAACACCTGAGCGATGGCGTCCAACGTGCCCAGGGTCATCCCGATGACCGCCAGACCAAAGCAAAACCAAAGGCCAACCACCGGCTCGTTCGCGGGCCCACGCCCGCGGCCAAGAAACTTCGGCGCGACGCCATCTACAGCCAGCGCTTGCAAGGTTCGCGGCGCTGCCAAGATAGAGCCCACGGCGCTCGACAGCGTCGCCCCCCAGAGACCGATGAAAACGAGTGGCTTCCAGAGTGCTGCGTCGAACAAAACATAGTTTTGGATACCGGGCGCCGGTGATGTGTCTTGAGCCAACATCTCGGGGCTGAAACGCATCCCCAAGATCACGGCAATGCCCATGTAGACAATGTAGCCGGCACCGATGGCGAGCAAGGTCCCTTTCGGCAACGCGCGTCGCGCATCTTTCAAGTCTCCGGACATGCTTACGCCGGCCATAATGCCCGTGACCGCAGGAAAGAAAACCGCAAAAACTTCAGAGAAGCTCCGTGCGCCAATGGCCTTTCGGCGCTCCTCTGTAAGAAACCATTCAATCTCATCAGGCTGCGCGCTACCGCGTGCAAACACGATGGCCACCAGAGAGACGGCGATGGCGGCCATAACCACATACTGCACCTTGATGGCTGCCTCAGCGCTTCGCATAGCGACCAAACAGAGCAAGAAGCTGACTGCGACAGCGCCAATGCGTGGATCGATAAGATAAGCAAAATCGGACTCGAGGGCCGATTGAGGTAAGATCTCTATGATCGATTCGGCAAACCCGACCGCATAGAAGGCCACGCTCAATGCCTGAGCGAAGAACAGGGGGATCCCGACCGCAGCACCCGCCGGGGCACCGAGCGACCGGCTGATCATGTAGTAGGCGCCACCTGCACCCACCGTACGGTTTGTGGCGATACTCGAGACCGCGAGGCCTGTGGACAACGAAATGATGTGTGCGAGGGTGATGACGAGAAGTGCGCCACCGAGACCTAGGTTCCCGACGGTCCACGGCAGTAGCAGGTACATAACGACACCGAGAATCGTCAGAATACTTGGCGTAAAGACACCGCCAAAAGTACCCAGTCGTCGCGCGCCATCACCACTATTTGTGTCCGCACTGGTATTCATTGTACTGCTAGCTTCTTCTGTCATCGGAGTACCGTTAGTCTGCCTGTAGGGCGCGTTTCAATGCATCGTGGAGGCGTGGGAGGCATGCGTCGATCTCATCGAGGCTGACAGCGCCTACGCTAAAGCGCACCCAGCCCTTGTTCGTCGTATCTCCGAAGGCACTGAATGGCACAACCGCGCAGCCTGCTTCTTCGAGCAAATAGCGCAAAACGTCATCTTCACTCTTAAGTCCTGCGCGGCCCTCAAGATCAAAACGAACGCTTAAATAAATGGCACCTTGTGGCGGGATTACGTCTACCGGGAGGCCCTCCGCTTTCCAGCGCTGAAGCGCGTCGTAGAGTCGATTTAAACGCGCACGGATACCATCCTTAAATGCGGCTAGATAAGCGTCGATCTTATCACTTTGTAGAAGAAATCGAGCCGTCCCGATCTGCTCTGGACGGGGTGCCCATGCCCCCATGTGCGTCATTAGAGCCTTGATACGAGCCGCGATAAACGGGGGACCCGCAAGCCATCCTACCCGTAGACCTGTGCCGGCAAACCCTTTGGATACAGCATCTGTGAACAGGGTATAACAAGCCATCTCAGGTGCGACGCCGACCGGTGTTACGTGACGATTGTCGCCAAAGGTCAGCATCCGGTAAACCTGGTCGTAGATGAGATAGAGTAGGCGCTTACCTTCAGCTTTGCGCCGCTGATTCTCTTCTAAAATCATCGTTGAGATTTCAGCCATCGCCTCGGGTGTCATCATTGTTCCTGCCGGATTCATGGGTGAACACAGCACCAGCAGTCGGGCATCTCCAATGAATGGCCGTAAGGCATCCGCAGTGGGCATAAAGCCATCTTCAGCGCGGGTCGGTACGTTGATGTGCTTTGCGCCGACAAGCTGACAGAAATTCTTATTGTTCCAACTCGGCGCCGGTGTGAGCACGGTCTCGCCTTCGTTGAGCAGACAACGATAGGCCGCATACAAGATTGGCCGCGCGCCCGACCCCACGATGAACGCATCCTCAGGATAATCGAAACCGAGGGCCTCATTATAGTGGGTCCTCAATGCAGAGCGGAGCTCGGGCGTGCCATGAGCCGGTGGATAATTTGTCTGGTCAGCTGCTAGCGCATCTTGAATGTACTGTTTCATCTCGCTTGGAATCTGAAACTGGGAAGGCTTGAAATCACCGACGGTAAAATTTGCAACTGTCGCGCCGGCCTCAATCTGAGCACGCACGGCGTAAGCGATGACCAAAATACGGCTCGAGGCCATGTTAAGTGCAACATCGCTAAAGGTCGCCGCCCCGAGCTCACCCGCCTCGCTTTGTCCAGCAAAATAGTCGTTTGGGGTCATCTTTTAGCCTCCCGATTTCGAATCAAACGCTCTATGCGCCATATAGCTAGACCGGACCATCGGTCCGGATTCGACATGCATGAAACCCATCGCCATACCAACCGAAGCGAGCCTATCGAAGGTGTCCGGTTCGACCCAACGATCCACTGCAAGATGTCGAGTGGTTGGTGAGAGATATTGCCCGAGGCTCAAGATTTGGCAACCGACGTCTCGGAGGTCGCACATCACCGACTCAACCTCTTCGTCGGTCTCACCAAGGCCCATCATAAGGCCCGTCTTACTGATGCTCGCGCTCTCGCTGATGTGCTGCAGCACATCCAAGCTGCGTTGATACGTCGCATCTGGCCGTACTCGGCGGTACAAACGGGGAACGGTCTCAATATTGTGAGCAACGATGTCAGGCTCGGACTGAAGAACGACGTCCATCGCATGTCGATCACCCAAGAAATCAGGTACGAGCAACTCGACCCGAGTCTCCGGCGATTCGGACTTAATCGCCGTCACCGTCTTTGCGAAATGGTCAGCGCCACCGTCTGGTAACTCATCGCGATTCACGCTCGTGATCACCGCGTGTTTAACACCGAGCATTTTAATCGCCCTCGCTGTGTTAAGCGGCTCATCTGGATCGAGCGCTCGTGGTTTACCCTTGCTGACCGCACAAAACCCGCAATGGCGGGTGCAGATGTCGCCCATGAGCATAAATGTCGCCGTGCCAGCCGACCAGCATTCATCGATATTCGGACACCGGGCTTCCTCGCAAACGGTCACTAAGTTGAGTTCCGATTTGAGATTTTTGACGGCAGAAAAAGTGTCATTACGCCGATAACGCACTTTGAGCCAATCGGGTCGAGGTCCGGGTTCACGTTTACGCGTTCGTTTCTCCACGGAGAGGCGTGGTCCTACGGGTTTCGCTGCGTCAGCCCGATCTGTGATCTGTATCAGTTTACTCATCGTCTGGACTCGCAATCACTAACCGACGGTCAAAAACTGCGGAGAACTGAGCGGCTATTGTCTTGAAGACCTTGTCCATATCAACGACATGGCCCAACTCTCTCGCCATGCTTGTCACGCCCTTCTCCCGAATCCCACAGGGGACGATCAGGTCAAAGTATGACAAGTCTGTATTCACGTTCAGCGCAAAGCCGTGATGTGTCACCCAACGACTCACCCGAGCGCCGATAGCACCGATCTTTCGATCGGGTTTATCCAGCCAAACACCTGGTAAATCAACCCGCCCATGGGAGCGAATACCAAATTGCTCGAGTGTGCGGGTCATGACGGCTTCCAAACTTCTCACGTACTTACGAATATCTTTTCTATCGGGCTGCAAGTCGATGACTGGATAGGCCACGATTTGACCCGGACCATGAAAGGTCGCATCGCCACCACGGTCACTTTCAACGAGTTCAACGCCCAAACTGTCCAGAGCCGCGCGCGTGGCCAACACATTGGCATCACCCGTGTTCCGACCAAGCGTGATGACGGGCGCATGCTCAAGGAGTAGCAATGTGTCCTCGATATCACCCCGTTTGCGGCGCTCGGCAATGTCCTTCTGCAGCACCAGCGCTTCATTGTATTGCATCCGCCCAAGATTGCGGACGATGAGACAACGTCTCACTTGGCTACATAGCCGATTCGTCGAAGTTCTCGAGTGTCTTCTTGATGTCGCCAACAAACTGGTCAGCGACGGCGCCATCGATAACACGATGGTCAAAACCGAGAGTGACGTAACCACAGGTCTTAATCGCGATGGTGTCGGTGCCATCGGCTAAGGTCACCACCTTTGCACGCTTTTCAATCGTGCCTACGCCCAGAATCGCCACCGAAGGCTGTGGTATAATCGGCGTGCCCCACTGACTGCCGAAGACACCTGGATTCGTGATCGAGAAGGTCAGTCCAGTCACCTCATCTGGGGACAACTTCTTCGTGCGTGCGCGCTCACCCTTATCGGCGATTTGTTTACTCAATGCGAGCATGGACAGGTCATCAGCAGACTTTAGAACAGGCACGATGAGGCCCCAATCGAGGGCGACAGCAATACCGAGATTAATGTCACCCCGGTAGATCACATTCTGTCCGTCATGGGCCGCGTTGACGATGGGATGTCGCCCGAGGGCGTTGATAACAGCCTTAGCCAGGAAGGTCGTGAAGGTCAGCTTGCCACCACGCTCCGCGTAACGAGCCTTGTACTTCCGACGCAAGCTGTCGACGCGGGTATAATCGATCTCGAAGCAGGTGTGGACGTGCGCACTGTAGGCTTTCGACTCGATCATCCGATCGCTGATCACGCGGCGCATCTTGCTCATCGGCTCGGTACGGTCATTCGCGTATAGGGAGACCGGATTCATCGGTATGCCCACCTGTACACCCGCTGTAGATGCCGCCGCAGGCTGTGCTGGCGCCGCTGGTGCAGCCGCTGCAGCAGCCCCACCCGATTCGATAAACGCTAAAATATCTTTCTTCGTGACGCGACCATCGAGCCCACTGCCACTGACCTGGGCAATGTCGATGCCATGCTCCTTCGCAATTCTTCGCACAACAGGTGTGCTCTTTGTGCGGCGGAGATCTGCTGCCGACTGATCGGCGGAACCAGCAGCCGGCGTCGGCGCTGCAACCGGTGCACTGGCAGCAACAGGCGCACTGGCGTCTGCCTCCGGTGCCTCATTCGTCGATGCTGCGGGTGCAGCTCCCGTTGACTCACCAGCTTCACCGATGACTGCCACGAGCGTACCGACCTCGACGGTCTCTCCCGCCTCGACTTTGATTTCGAGTAAAACACCCGATTCAGGGGCGGGAATCTCGGCGTCAACTTTGTCGGTCGTGATCTCGAAGATCGGTTCGTCGCGATCAACACTCTCGCCAACTGCCTTGAGCCAGCGGACAATCGTACCTTCCGCGACAGATTCACCCATTTGGGGCATGATTACATTATGGGCCATGTCATCCTCACTGCTGACTCCGAAAGCAGCCTAATAGGCATTCAGCTTTCGGGCTGTTTCCACGATATCTTCCACCTGTGGAAGAAACGCTTTCTCTAGTTCTTTGTTATAAGGCACCGGGGTATCTTCAGCGGTTACCCGCAGCACCGGTGCATCAAGCCATTCAAATACATTTTCGTTTATGCGACTGGTGATCTCGCCCGCGATGCCACCCGTCCGGGTATCTTCATGGGCGATGAGTACCTTGCCACAATCTTTCACAGCGCTGAAAATAAGCGCATCGTCCAACGGTTGTAAACTACGCAGATCGATGACCCGAGCCGATATCCCTTCGGCGGCAATGATTTCAGCCGCCTCAAGGCACTTATGAACCATCGCCCCGTACGAGAGTATTGCCAGCTCGTCACCGTCTCGCCGAACCGCGCCAACGCCAATTTGACCGACGACATCAGCATTCGGCAGCTCTTCTCGTAAGCTTGGCTGACGATACAATGCCTTGTGCTCGATAAAGAGCACTGGGTTCGGATCACGAATCGCCGCCTTGAGCAAAACCTTCGCATCAGCTGCGGTGCTTGGCGCGATGATCTTAATTCCAGGCGTCTTTAAGAAGTACATCTCGATGCTTTGACTGTGGAAGGGGCCGCCACCAACACCGCCACCGCCGGGCCCACGGACCACCAAAGGCACTTGAGCGCCCCACCGGTAATGACACTTCGCTGCGAAATTCGTTAACTGATCAAATCCACAGGATAGGAAATCTAAGAATTGAATTTCTACGACCGGCCGTAACCCCATCAATGCTGCCCCAATCGCGGCGCCGATAATGCCGGCCTCAGCGATGGGGGTGTCGATGATACGCTCAGCGCCGAAGCGCGCCCGGAATCCCTCCGTTACTTTGAATGCACCACCATAAACACTGATGTCTTCACCCATAAGAAAAACGCGCTCATCGGCAATGAGCTCTTCTTCGAGGGCCTCCCGTACTGCTTCAATGTAGGTGGAGCCAGTGGCCATGAATGAATCCTAATTACATATGAATCGCATGGCCGAGGGTTGCATGAGCCGCCTCACCGATCGACTCCGCGAGAGTCGGATGTGCGTGAATCGTGCGCGCCAATTCCTCAGCCGTACATTCCAATCGAAGCAATGGAACAGCCTCTGCGATGAGTTCGGTTGCGTGCGGCCCAATAATGTGGACCCCCAAAATCTCACCGTACTGTTCTTCGGCCACGATCTTTACGAACCCGGTTGTATCGTTGATGACCTTCGCCTTGCCCACCGCGGTGAACGGGAACTTCCCGACCTTGATCGCGTACCCCTTGTCCTTTGCCTGCGCTTCCGTCAGCCCGACAGAGCCCACTTCAGGATTGGAATAGGTACAATTCGGACAATGCAGGTAGTTGATGGGCTCAACATCGAGGCCTGCGATGTGCTCAACGGTCAAGATCGCTTCATGACTTGCTGCATGAGCGAGTTGAGGCGTGCCAGCGACGATATCGCCGATCGCGTAAACACCCGGTTCGCCGGTCTGACCGAAGCCGTCGGTGTGTAAAAATCCGCGTTCGGTCTGAATGCGCGTCTTCTCAAGTCCAATATTCTCAGTGACGGGCCGTCGGCCGATGGCCACCAAGCAGTGGCTGACACGCACTGTTGTCTGTTTACCGCCCGGCTCCTCAAACGAGGCCTTCACCTTGTCGCCATCCATTTCGAGACCGAGGCATTTTGTACCGGTCTTCACCTTAATGCCTCGACGCTTGAAGGCTTTGGCGAATTCCGCCGACACGTCCTCATCTTCGAGCGGTACGAGTCGGTCTTGCAACTCAACGATGGTGACTTCGGCGCCAAAGCTCCGATAGACGCTCGCGAACTCAACACCCACAGCGCCGGCGCCAAGGACGAGGAGATGCTTCGGGATCTCACTCAACTCCAGCAGCTCGTCACTCGTTAGGATCCGTTCACCATCTACATCGAATCCTGGGAAGTGTCTCACAGCCGAACCGGTGGCGAGAATGATGTGCTTCGCGCCAAGCTCAGTCACACCCTCGTCATTGGTCACACTGACCCGACCGGGCCCAGCCAAGGCACCAAACCCGTTGTAGGTCGTCACTTTATTTTTCTTGAGCAAGAATGCGACACCGCCAGCGTTGGCCTTGATCACGCGATCTTTGCGCTTGAGGACCTTCGCGATGTCGATACTCACCTCACCGACATTAATACCGAAATCATCGGCATGGCGCGCATGGTCGGCTAAAGAGGCCGACTCAAGCATGCTCTTTGTCGGAATACAGCCCCGCAGCAGGCAAGTACCACCAAACCGGTCATCTTTTTCCACAATGGCAGTCTTCAAACCGAGCTGACCCGCTCGAATCGCTGCAACATACCCACCTGGGCCGCTGCCAATCACAACAACGTCATAGGTCGCCGACATCACTATCCTCTTCTGAACCATCTTCTTGAATTCGCGTACGTACTACGTCGGTCTCAGTTTAGCAAGCTGAGACTCCCGCAGAGGACGCTCGTGAGCCAAATGTTACAAGGCTGTTAAATTGCGTTCGTAGACACTTCCTTCTCTGAATTGTAGCAGATAGATGCGCTCAAGCTGCCAGCCCATGTCCTAAGCGCTTGACGCACGGGCTCGACCCTCCTATTTCATGGGACGTAGGGAAATCCTCAGGGTCGTTGCAAATGAAATTAACTGAAGCCTTAATCCTCAGTCTGGACACAGAAACAACCGGTCCTGATCCGAAACATGACCGGATCGTTGAAATTGGTGGCGGGTATCTACAAGCAGGTCAACAGGTCGGTCCAATGCTTCGCGCACTGGTTGACCCGGAACGCTACATTCCGGCGGGGGCCACACAAGTCCACGGTATCAGAAATGAGGATGTTGAGGATGCACCGAAGTGGCCTGTGGTCGCCGAGCGACTCAAGAAACACCTCGACGCCGACCCCGTCATCGTAGGCTACAATATTCTGGGTTTTGATGCGCCGATCATAGACAATGAAAATCAGCGCTGCGACATCGATTGGCGTATGCCGCGAAGCCTTGATCCATTCGTTTGGGTGATGTGGTACGACCGTGGGGTTACCGTCAAGAAGTTGGGCATCACATGTGAGCGGTACGGGGTCTCCTTACCCGAAGATCGAGCCCACACAGCAGACGCCGACGCCTTCGCAACGGGGCTCTTACTGACGTCGATGATTATAGAAGGCATCATACCAGATGACGTGGAGTGGGCGTTCGCTGAGCAATTGGCACTGAGAGAGAAGCTCGCGGCAGAATACGCTGAGTATGGCCGGGCGATTTTCCCCGACCGTGAGACCGGCATTTATCGTTTAGGCATGGGTAAGCACTGCGGCGTGCCTATAGATGAAGCCGATGAAGGCTACCTGAAATGGTTGGCCGGCCGACCCGACTTGACCGACAAGGCCAGAGGTATACTCAAGCGTACCCTCGGCGAGGTTGAGCAAATCGGTTTGTTTTAACGATGGTCCTTCCTCAAACAGCCAAAGCGCAGATTTGGGTCGACGGTGACGCGCTGCCTCGAGAGGTCAGAGCCATCCTCGTGCGCGCATCGGAGCGACGCGGTGTCCAAATTCACTTTGCCGCGAACCGAATTCCCCATGGTTTGTCGAGCCGCATGGTCACAACATACACGGTCCCCGTCAGCGATGATGCAGCCGATGACCTAATTGCTGAGCGATGCGGCCCGGGTGACCTCGTCGTGACCGCGGATATTCCCCTCGCTGCGAGGGCAATCGAAAAGCAAGCCTTGGTTTTGCAACCAAGGGGCCGCTATCTCGATGAAGAATCCATCGCTGAGTCATTGAGCTTTAGAGATTTCAGTGAACAATTGCGGTCGGCGGGCATCGAAACCGGTGGGCCGCGTCCAATGGCCGGCAAAGATGTCACAGCATTCGCCAACGCGCTCGATCGATGGCTCACCAAGGCTGGCTACTGAGCCGTCTCACAGGGTTTGATCAGTCGTTAGGTTGGTCTAGCGACTCGAAATTTTGACCGCCTTCAAGCCTGATTCGGTATTCAAACACCGTCATTTCTTGGGCGCTGTCTTTCTTCACGAGAAGACTGCGCTGCAAATTCGCGAGCGCATGGGCGACCGCGAGGCTCAAGCCCCAACCCGGACCATCAACGTCACGCTCGAGACGCATGCGATAGCGGCGGTCGGAGAGGGCTGGCATTCGAAGGTTCTCCGGTGGTTCCCCATCGTCCATGATGCGAAAAATGAGCTCGTCACCTTCAATGAAGACAGCGACCGAGACATGTTTCTCAGCATGAATGATGGCATTGTATACAAGATTACCGAGCGTCTGTTCGACGACGTTTTCATCGATTGCGACTCGCATGTCAGCGTGGTCCACACCAAACTCGAGCGCCACATCGCGCTCGTTCGTTAGGTTGGTGAACCGATACATGAGGCGAGTGACTAAATCGTTGACGGACACGCACTCGGCTTTGGGTTTAATATTGCTGAGTTCGAGATCGAATAGCGTAACGAGACTTGAGAACACCACATGCAAATACTCCACCTCGCTCATCAAAAGCGCTGAACGGGTCGGATTGATCGTGTCATTCTCCAATTGACCAAGGCCAATTTTGAGTGATGCGAGTGGCGTTCTTACATCGTGCGCGAGAGAGGCTAAATGGCTCTTTAGCTGAACCTTGTCTCGCCGCAACTGAACCTGAGACTGCTCAACTTGTCGTCCCGCCTCGATCATCGATAGGTGGGTGAGACGCACCACCTCGATGGTATTCGCGAGCGGCAAGAGCGAAAACGCATACTGCCATTGAAACACAAAACCAAAGAGCTCGACGATTAACGCGATCGCGGTGAGCAAAACGCCGGTAAAAAGGCTTCTGTCGACCGGTTTTTGTCGCACGACTTCGCCGAGAAAGAAGTAGGTCCCATACAGGACCGCGCCGGTGCTGACCACAGTGAGTGCGAGCGTCACTTCATTGGGGCCAAACGCACCGCCAAGATGTTGGCCTACAATGTTCATAAACTGAGGCGGCTCATCACCAAAAATGATGTGCTCACCTGTGAACATGGAGTAGACGAACGTCACCGCGGCAACCACAAAGAGCGCGAGATAAACTCTCTTGAAGCGCGCGACTTTGGAGGCGTTCGAGCGCAAATGTACCTCAAGTGTTTCGCAATAATAGTAGCCGTTTATGGGCGCAACGACCCAGCAGATATGAAACCACATCCGAGCTGCAGAAGCCTCTGCATCAAAATAAGGCGCGAGAAGCGTACCCAGGAGCGCTAGACAGAGCGCCCCGGACGATAATGCAAACCTCCTGAGACTCGCCACGCTGCGGATCTGATCGTATGAACGCAGAAGAAAGTTCGAGATCGCCTGCTGAATGAATATGCCCGCGAAGAACAGATAACAGCTGATGGGTATGAGGACAAAAACGGCGGCAGACGACTGGCTCATAAGCGGTCAACCCAGCACGCGCCAGGCGGTCGTTCATACGAACCTAAGGCACATTCCGTTAAGATCTCCTGGGCTCGTGATGAAACACGTTTGTCGCGAATCGCGGTCAGTCTCATCACAAACAACACCACTCATTGCCCATAGCGAGCCACGAGCTCTCGTGCCTTGGCCACAAAAGTCTCCCGGTGGTGCGCCTCAAAATTCTCCCAGGTACACAAAGTCCTTGGATCGGACACACGGTCGACGAAGAGGTTTCCTAGCAAATGGTCAAATTCATGCTGAAAAGTACCCGCCGTGAGACCTCTGACCTCAAAATCGATGGGCTCTCCCTCACGATTCATCGCTTGTACCCGAATATGCATACATCGGTCGACCATCCCGCGGAGATTCGGGACTGACAGACACCCCTCGTTCAAGCTCTCAAAGGTATCGCTCAAGTGCGTAATGGTTGGATTGACGAACACCGTGAGCGGAAAGTTCGGTTTATATGGATAGCGTGGGTTATCTTTGATCTGAACGGCGGCGATCGCCAAGGGATACCCCACCTGAGGTGCCGCGAGGCCTGCGCCGTTTGCATGGGTCATCGTCTCGATCAGATCATCGATGAACCGCTGCATTTCATCGCCCGCGAGCTCATCTATCGAGACCTGTCGACACACTTTTCGGAGCACCGGATCTCCGATCTGACGAATCGGGAGTACAGCCATTGCTACACATGCTCAAAGGATGGTGCGCCGACCACCGGACGACCATGCAAGGCCATCCGGTCTGCAAACCGAAACAAATAATCAAAACATTCAGCTTGAGTTTTGGCCTGCTGCCAGGTCTGACCCCATACGTAGATACCGTGCCGACGCACTAACACCGCATCGGCCTGTGGGTTGGCATCGATGGCCGCTGACAGACTCTCTGTCAACTCACATTCACGCGCTGTGTTATCGATGATTGGAATCTCCACGGTGTCGTAGTAACCGTAGCCTCGCAATCCTTTGATCATCTCCACATGACTCACCCTGAAATAGTCTTCATTGTGCACGGTGGCCATCAATGCGTCGAGGCTATGACTATGCAATACCGCACCAGCGCCCCGTTGCCTAAACGCATTGAAAAAGAGGGGTGCACACTCGGTGAGTTTTAGGTTTGGATTGTCGGGTGCCTTTAAGACCTGACCGTCTAAATCGAGCTCATAGATATCTTCGGGCTTGATGCGCTCTTTTTGGACGCCACTCGGCGCCATGTAAATCGTGCCATCGAGTCGTAACGCAATGCCACCACCGGTTCCGGTGCACCAGCCCAAGTGGTAAAATTGTCGGCACAGCGCCGGGATCAGAAACCGTGGATGCTCGTCTTGATTTGCCATACGTACTACAACCCCAATCGACTGCCTGTTGGTAACAACTCTTCTAGCCAGAGAGCAAGAAAAACGGGCTCAATCAATCTTTAAGTAGGCCTCGTTAAGAAGTGGGATGAAGCCCATCTCCTCCCAAAAGCCAGTTGCCTCTGGATTACGGGCGTCGAAATTGACCTGAAGATCTTTGATGCCTCTATCACCAAAGTGAGCGATTAACGCTCTGATCAACGCTTGGCCAATTCCGTGGCGGCGATAAGCAGGGTCGACGGATAGGTCAAAGACCATACCGACCGTACGCACCACGTAGACCGGCGCTCGCTGACCAACCGCACCCAAAGTGTATCCGACGATACGACCGTCTAGCTCCGCCACCAGAAGAATACCATCGGCATCGTCCATCTTGCGGCGCGCCCATGCCCTCCAAGTGGCTGGCGCATGGGGCTCAACTTCATACAGCCGGTCACCCAGCGCTCGATGGTGTCCCATCAGCACGGTCCAGAGTTGCACAACGTGATCGAGATCGATCAAACGCGCTTCCCGGATCAGCAGGCTGTCGAACGCGTCTTGAACCATCTATTCCGTCTCCGCAAAGTCAGTGATCATTGTCGCCAGTTCATTCGGCCATTCGAGATGAGGTGAGTGACCAAATCGCTCTGGGTGTTCGAAGCGAACATGGTCCGGCATATGGGCACGAAACCATTCGAGACACTCTCTCGGTAAGAGTTTCTCGGAGCGCCCCCATATGAGAAGTGTCGGCGGCACCAAAGGTGCGACGGTTTCAGGTGTAAACATCTCTCTTTTTGTCGCAGGAGAGAGAAAATCTTTCACCGCCGACCGCCCCAACATCCGCTGCACCGAGCCACCGATCAGGGGCCGATACCAAGGCGGATGGTGAAACAAGCGGTCGATGAAGGCTCGCCCATCGGCTGCGTTATTCAGGGTGAAATGGGACCTAATTTTTTCGAAACCCTCAGGGGTGAGCGGTGCTCCGGCTGGTGACACGAGGATCAAACGGGCTACCTTGTGAGGTGACGATAAAGCGTACTTGAGCGCGATAGCGCCACCGAGTGACGTGCCGACGACGGTCAACGGCTCATCGATGATCTGATCGAGTGTCCTCGCCATACGGGCGAAAACCTCAGACGGCGGCAGACGCGGAGTCGGCTTTTCACTAAAACCGTGGCCTAAGAGCTCCGGGGCAATGACTCGGTCGGCGCGACGTTTCAAACGGGTGAGCAAGGGTGCGTACGCTGAGGCATGGGTACCCAAGCCATGGAGCACCAAATACTGCCTTGAACCGCCGCCACGATGATACTCATACCGATGCATTCGCTCACCGGCTTCACCAGCGTATCGTGTACGAAAACCTTGGGCTCTGAGTCGTAGGCGAACGAGCCGCTGGTGAAAATCGAGTAGATTTGACATCAACACCGATAGTGCTCAGCGTCCATCATGAACGCAAGCCATTTGTCGGATGCGAGCACTCAGCGTTGGTCGTAAGCCGCCTGCACATCATTATCGAGTCAGTTGACGCTCCACAAGCTGCGCATACATGCCGCCCAGATTCATGAGATCGCGATGCGTCCCCATCTGAACGACGCAACCATTGTCCAGCACGATGATACGGTCCGCGGACTGAACTGTGCTCAATCGGTGGGCGATAACCATTGTCGTTCTCCCCGCCATCAGGCGCTTTAACGCTTCTTGCACAAGGTGCTCTGATTCCGCATCGAGCGCACTCGTGGCCTCATCGAGTATGAGGAGCGGTGCATCCTCAAGCAATGCCCTCGCGATGGCAATTCGCTGTCGTTGTCCACCGGACAAACGCACACCACGCTCGCCCACCTCCGTATGAAACGCATCCGGCAGTGCTTCGATAAACTCAAGCGCATTGGCGGCCTTCGCTACACCGCGAACAGCATCCAATGACGCGTCGGGTCGGCCATAGCGAATGTTCTCGAAAATGGACGTGGCGAACAAGATCGGTTCTTGGGAGACAACCCCCACTTGTCTGCGGTACCAGTCTTGATCGAGTTCAGTAATCGAATGTCCATCGAGCGAGACTTGGCCCCGCACAGGATCATAGAATCGACTCACCAACGCTGCAACAGTTGACTTCCCACCGCCCGATGGCCCAACGAGGGCGACACATTCACCCGCATGAATCTGGATGTTAAGCCCTTTTAAAACGGGTATATCGCTTCGGGTCGGGTAGGCAAAATCGACATTTTCGAAATTAAGGTGACCTTCGACCTTGTCGAGGCGCTCAGTGCCAGCGGGCAACGAGGGCGCCGACTCCAAAAGCTCAAATACGCGCTCACTCGCACCGACCGCGCGCATAAAATCTTGCCAAACACCGCCCAAGGCAGCGATGGAAAAGGCAACCGTGAAGGTATAGAGCAGAAACGAAGTGAGCTGCCCCATGCTCAATCCACCCTCGGCCAATAGATGACCGCCATACCACAGGACACCGCTGATAGCACCGTACCCCGCAAAAGCAGCAACAGCCCCAAAGGTGGCGTTGACGCGCGCCCGCCGTCTCGCGAGTTCAAACGAAGCTTCTATACGTTCTCGATAACGGGTTGATTCTTGCTCCTCCCGCGCGAATGCGCGCACTGTGCGGACACCCGAGAACGTCTCCTCTGCAACATCTGTCGCTGCGGCCAATGCATCCTGTACTTTCCGCGATAAGCGTCGGACCCAACGTCCATAAAAAAGCGCTCCGATCACCGCGACGGGGACCAGCGCGAGCATCACCAAGGTAAGTCGCCATGATGTCCACGCCAAGATCGCAATCGCACCAAGGGTCGTCAGCGCATAACGCAGAAACATCGATACGTTAACGGTCGCGGTATTCTGAACAACCGTGGTATCTGCCGACAGTCGATTGGTGAGTTCACCGGTGCGTCGCGCGTCGAAAAAACCAATATCTTGGCGAATCAGCGAATTGTACAGACGCTGTCTTAAACGAGTCACGATCCGTTCACCGGCGACGGTAAACAAATACATACGCACCGCGGTTAAAACGGACGTCAAAGCAAATAGACCGAGCAATTGGACGGCATAGCGGTCGACCACCTCCGCGCCGCCACCGCCAACGACACCATCGACGATTAAACGAACCAATTGTGGATAAGTGAGGGTGAGCGCGGCCGTTCCAAGGAGGGCGACCGTCGCACCGAGCAATGGCCACAATTCCGGTCTAGCGAGTCTTATAATGCGCCTGAATGGTTCGCTCTTACGACTCATACCTAATCCAAAGCGGGTCTCGGACAATCGGAGAGGCCTTCGATCCATGTCCTGATCGCGCGATTCCCAAGCTCATTGACTCGATTACTCCCGATCGGCGGCATGCCGTCTTCATCACGCCGCGAGATTCGCTGATAGACAACGCTGTCGTCGGCATTGCCAGCTGAGACCAGTGAACCCACTGTTGTGCCGAGGTGTTCACTCTGCGCGATCCCACATAGGCCAGTGGCGGCCAGCGGCGTTGTGACACGCAGATCAAGTTGTGCGTTGGCGAATCCGCCAGGGCGGTGACAGCTGGCGCAATCCACGTGGAGGCGTGCCCGAGCGTGAGACTCGATGGTCGGCCGCTCATCGCCTGGACGGGGATGCCCGATCGGGTCTGCATCCCGCGGCATGTCCAAATAGTCTGCTTGAACCAGCGCATCAAGCTGTGAGGCATCGCCACCAGGATACGTGAAGACACCCGTGAGCTGACGTGCCGACCAGCCGAGGGTATAGCCGGCCGCTTCCGTGTGACATCTCTCACAATCCATGGGTGACAGGAGTGGCCATGCACTCGGCTCGCCATCAATTTCGATGGTGACATCTTGAGCTCGCGTGATTAAGACCGCGTCATTTTGATCCTCTTGCCAACGGTACGTAAAGCCCCGCCAACCCTGCTGAAAACGAGCCCAAAGCCTCGTTTCTATGCGTTTCTCTGCTCGTCCCTCGTGCCCAGGTTGGTTGAATGTCTTTATCAATACTGTTCCGACAGGCATCTCGAAGGCGTCCTCGCCCCGATAAACGACTTTTGTACCGTCTGGGATGGCAAGATACCGGTCCTTCGTGAGCCCATCAGACCAAAACGGGACATTCACGCGGTATGGAACCACGCCTGCGGCCACCGTGTGTGCTGCAACGTCACTAAAACATCCCGTCTCGCTCAAACGCTGAGGAAATGGGTCACCCATGTCAGCGTCGCGTCTGACCATACGCACGATGCCGCTTGTGAAACTTGCGATATACAGCGCTCCATCTAAGTCTTCGCCAAAATGAGTAATGCGGTTTTGCTGTCCCAATAGGGTCGAGGCGATCGGTGCCGAATGACTGGGCACAAGAGACCACACCCGACCCGATTCATAATCGCCGAATAAATAATGTCCCCATAACTCCGGAAAGCGCTGACCGCGATAAACGAGGCCACCGGTAATGCTCTGCCCTTCGCTGTGCGGGTAGGCGTGCACAGGTTCTACTAAGTCATCTGATTGACACCGGTCAGCCCGGTAACAATCGAAGCCTTCTCGAATTTTCCAACCCATATTTCCAGGCTCGTCAATGCGATGGATCTCTTCGAATCGATTCTGACCCACGTCCGCTGCCCACAGAGCGCCTGTGCGACGGTCAAAGCTCATCCGCCAAACATTTCTTAAACCCCACGCCCATATCTCGGGTCGACCACCACCGGCAATAAATGGGTTCGACTGCGGAATGCGGTAAGGCTGTCCAGCTGCGGGGACCACATCAATCCGCAAGATGGCGCCAAGCAAGGAGTTTCGGTTCTGTCCATGGCCGAGGGGATCCCCCGCCGCACCGCCATCGCCAAGGCTGATATAGAGAAATCCATCAGGACCGAATTCGAGGGCGCCACCATTGTGATTGGAATATGGCTGCGGAACGACAAGCAGGCGCCGTTCTGAGTCAGCGCGCGCCTGTCGAGGCGACGACGCCCGAAACTCACTGATCACAGAACATCGCTGACTGCCATCACACCGACGCCCGCTCGCTGAATAGTGCACATAAAATCGACCATTTTGGTGATAATCGGGGTGAAATGCGAGACCGAGGAGACCCTCTTCATTCCCCGAACGATTCACGTTGAGGTCCAGAAAAATACTCGTTTCACTGGTATTCGAGTCATTGTCAAATGCGAGGATCCGACCGCCTTGCTCCACCACGAACATCGTTTCATTATCTTGTGGTGCAACCCCGACCCACAGTGGTCGATTAAAGTCGAGCTGAGGGAAAGCACGCTCAAATGCATAGCCGCCGATGGGCGGGGGCTCTGGCAATCGACAACTTCGATTAGGGCGACGTGGCTGATACGGATTAAAGCTCGGTAATCCGCCACCATCCCGATGGCCCGCGTCGGCTTGAATCCCCGCATCGACCATGAGGTTTGGTCCCCCATCGACCGGTTGCGCATCGATGCCC
>JBMHDS010000037.1:0-39299 GCA_049889275.1 Bradymonadia bacterium
AACAGCAAACCGCCCAGGCGGAAAGGATTTGGAGTCCATCGAGATTTGAGCGATCAAGACGATCCGACGGTCCGAGTGAGCGCTTCTCTTCCTGTGCGCGTGTCCGACAGTGGCCCACCGTCAGCGCAGAGTTTCGAGATGGATGGCTCAGCGGTTACAGTACATCATATTTCGACAGGACTGAATGCAGCTGAAGCTGCGCGCGCCCGAGCCATCGGTATCATCTTCGTTGTCATCTGCGCGGTTTCACTGGCGTGGCTTCCATTCCTAGGGGATGGTTTGTCGTCGAGTGGTTTTTTCTTTGGTGCCACACTGATGGTGTTTGCAGCGATGGGGCTCTACGTCTGGAAGGTCGCGGTAGACGTTGAGAAGTATACGCCATTATTGTTTCGAACGTTTGGTATGACTGGCGTCGTGACAGCGTTTGCCGCGTTGATCTTCTTGGGCCCTTTTTCCCCCACAACTCTGGTTGTCACGCTCGGTATTGGATTTTTTGGACAAGGTCGAGACCGGTGGGGGGCATGGCTTATCTGCCTCACTGCGATCTCTTTGACGGCTCTCCTTTTTATCTGTGTGCTCACAGGAGTCGTCGAGGACGTCGGGGTGTTTAAAGGTGATGAGGCTGAACTCGCCGGGATGCTCTTTATGGCGTTGATGGTGCCGCTCGTGCTCTTTGTCACATTTCTCCAGGCGAGGTGGTCGCGACAGGTCATGGAGTCAGCGATGGGGTCGGCTGTCAGCGCATTGATGGATATCAACCTCAAGAAGGTACAGCTCGAAGAGGCCCAAGCTGAGATCGACCGAATTTTTGGTAACGATGGACTCAACGGGCGGCACACCGGCGCTCAAATCGAAGAGTATCGCCTTGGTCCATTGCTCGGTCGAGGTGCGTCTGGTGAAGTTTATGATGCGGTTGACCAATCGAACGGCCGTCGGGCTGCGCTCAAGCTCTTGACGAGTCAATACGCGGAGGAAGCGATCGTGATCGCACGCTTTAAGCGAGAGGCGCGTATTGCGAGTCAAATTCGCTCGCCTTATGTCGCTCAAGTCTATGGTTTTGGCCAAGACACGACAGGCATGCGGTATATCGCGATGGAGCGTTTGGATGGCGAAGATTTAGCCGCCATCCTGAGACGGAGGGGCAGATTGTCTGGTCGCGTTTGCCACAGGCTCTTGCAGCATATCTGTCAGGGTTTAGCGGCCGCACATGACCGGGGCATCGTCCACCGCGATGTGAAACCGCACAATATTTACTTCCATCGACGCAGCGAGACGAAAACGGTGTGGAAAATTCTCGATTTTGGTGTGTCGAAATGGATGGCATCGGAGACTTTGACATCGGCTGGCTGTGTGGTGGGTACGCCACGCTATATGGCACCAGAACAGGCTTTGGGAAAGGAGCTTGATCGACGCTCCGATATCTATGCTGCAGGGGCTGTACTCTATCGTTGTCTAACGGGTGCGCCACCATTTCAGAATATGGGTTTCAACGCCATTGCTGCAGCTGCTTATCGACGTCCACTCAGGCCTCGGCTCGTGGCACCAGACCTCGACCCGCAGCTCGAAGCTGTGCTCAGTATTGCCATGGCGCCTGAAGCAAAAGACCGCTTTTCGAATGCCGCAGAGTTCGCAAATGCCTATGATGCGGCGTACCGTGGCCGTTTGGATCCAAAGCACATCGAGGCGGCTCGTTCAGTACCGTGGTCCGAATCAACTTAGATATGGGACCTGCGGAGATTGTTGCTTTGAAGGTGGATTTGGGCATTCGGATTGCTGTGGCCCTCGTCAAATCCGTCCGGTTATGCAAAAAGGACTGACTGCGAATTTTGTCAGGCACGAATGGTATGGATAGACTGGTTTCGATCGAAGAGCCCATCGCATTAGATGAAGTGTATGTCGGCGCAACCCGACCGTCTCGCGCAATTATGAAGAAAGTGCTCAGTGCCGTTCATCGCTTCAAGCTGATTGAACCCGGTGACCGCATCGCTGTGGGTTGTTCCGGCGGAAAAGACTCACTGTTGATGATTGCAGTGTTTCGTGAGCTCTTCAGGCGGGCTGATTTTGATTTTGAGTTTAGAGTTATCCATCTTGACCAGCAGCAACCAGGGTTCGACCATGATCAGTTTCACCGAACTCTGGAGCGTCTTGGCGTTGAGTGCGAGGTTATTTCTCGCGATACCTGGTCGGTTGTTGAAGAGCGCCTACGCCCAGGCCAAATTCCCTGTTCAATTTGCAGCCGTCTACGCCGCGGAATTCTTAATGAATGGTGTGCAGAACGTGGCTTCAATAAATTGGCGATGGGACACCACTTAGATGACGCTGTGGAGACATTCTTCCTAAATCTCTTCTTCGGTCGACGCTTGGAACCTTTGAAGCCGTTCACCCCCACCACTGCAGCTCGAGGCCCAACAACGATTCGTCCGATGATACTCGTTGATGAAACGCGAATTAAGGGATGGTTGAGTGATGCAGGCTTGCGCGCTGTGGCGTGTCCGGTGTGCGATGAATTTCCCGCATCTAAGCGGCGGGATACAAAGGCGCTCATCGGGCAGTTGTCGAGTCGGTTTCCCGATCTTAAGGCGTCTGTTGAAAGTGCCTTATATGAGAACCCGAAGAGCGTAGAGCGGCTGCTGGTCTCAGAGAATTGAGCTTACGAAGGAGGCCAGTTTAGATGCTAGGCTCCGGCAGCTTCTGTGAGTCTCGAGTAGACGACGATAGCCCATTTCGGCCTTTTGCGACGCGGTAGCCGACCCCACATACCTGTCACAAGACGATTTAATGTACCTGGCGTGCCGTCCGCACTCGTCACCTTTTTTTTGGCTGAATCGGCGGGCGCCGACGCCTTGGGATTTCGATAGCCACACTGCGGACAGATGGTGTGTTTGGGCAAGAGCGGCACGTATCCGAGCGCGGCCTTTAGACGGCGGGCTTCATAGAGTAATGGGGTTCGACCCTTGACCCATATCAACTCTTGCTGAATACGCGAAAAACCCTCGAAAAGACCAGCAAGGGTCGAATCATCGAAACTTCTCACATGGTAGAAAGGGCTGAAAGCACAGTTGCACTTAGGACAGGTTACAAACTGCCGTCGCTCGTTAAACGGAGTCGTGATTAGAATACCATGTCGGGCCACCCGAGCAATCTCCTTGAGGGCTGCTTGATAGGTTGCCCAAGTCAGGTGCTCGAGAAGTTCGTTTGCCATGACAAAATCAAAAGATTTGTCTTCAAAGGGAAGGGCATCGGCTGAGCCTTCCACAACTTTGAGCCCGAATAGATTGCGCGCGGCTGCCGCCGTCAGCTCACTGCGCTCAAGACCCACGCACTCGATCTCGTGGTCATTAAATCGCTGTCGCACTTCGTTGAGCGCGATACCACCACCGCAGCCGATGTCCAAAACTGAGCGTGTGTTTGCCGGGAGTGTTGCAGCGATACGTTTAGCGCGTTCCATTTGGCGCGGATTTTCCATCTGAGTCTGACGGATATACGCTTCCGGTGTCATGCCCACGTACTGGTTATAATAATCCGATTCGATGCTCACTAAAGCTCCCATCTCGTTGTGTTCGAACGGCGGTAAAACGTTCTCTAACCACTGATTATTTGCCCAAGCTGACCGAGCTTGTCCAGGGCTTTGTTACGTCCATGTACGCCATTCGTAGGCGATGTTTTCGGGTGTAACGGTGGTGATATGTCTCGAAGAGCCTTGCGTCTCCGAAGAGACTATTCGTATCCTCCGTGTGTGACCGAGCGGGCGAGGAATACCCATTGAGTCGTGGGCGGATCATTCTGGTCGTTGATGACGACCCCATTATCGTAAAAACCATGAGGGCCGTACTCGCTCGGCATGCTGATACGATTTTGACCGCCGAAAATGGTCAACGAGGACTCGAGATCATCCATCGCGAACCCATCGATTGTGTCCTGCTTGATTACGATATGCCCGGCTTGAGCGGACTCGATGTGTTACGTGTGATACGGGAAAACTGGAGTCCACTTGAGCTGCCTGTCATTTTGGTCACTGGCCGCACCGAACCCGCTGATATGGTGGACGCGTTGGCTCAGGGGGCGAATGATTATGTGACGAAACCATTTCATGCGGGGGTACTGACCGCCCGCGTGATCGCCCAGCTCCGTTTGAGTGAGACGTCTCAGCCGAAGGCTCGCTTAAGGCGTGACGCCGCGAAGACGATGGATGAGTTACGGCCTGGTTCCATCATCGCCGAGCGATATCTGCTCAAAGAAGTCATCGGAGTCGGTGGTTTTGGTCGGGTTTTCCGCGCAGAGCAATTGTCGACGCGACAAATCGTCGCGATCAAGTGTTTGAGTGAGGAGCGTTTTTTTCTGACTCAATCGCAATTTGACATTGAATTGTTTGATGTCGAGCTCAATATTCTGGCGCAACTTTCGCATCCACACATCGTTAACTTGATCGATTCAGGCCGATTGAGTGGCGGTGATCGTTATATTGTTTTGGAATTTCTAGACGGCGTGCCACTTGATGTCCTCATACGCGCTGTCGGGCCTATGCCACGTGGCCTTGTCTTCGTGCTCATGAGGCAAGTGCTCGATGGTCTCGTCGCAGCGCATGAACGAGGCATTATCCACAGCGATGTAAAGCCAGGAAATGTGATGGTGACAGCGAGTGGTGCTCTGCCGCACGCAAAAATGCTTGATTTTGGTATCTCCCGTAGCCGTACCAAATCGTCTGATGAAACTGTGAGTGATCGTCCCCCAGCGATCGTTGGCACGGTGCCGTACATCGCGCCTGAAGTCTTTGATACAGGCGAGTATGAGCATCGGTCTGACCTGTTCTGCTGGGGCCTTATGTTTGTTGAGTGTCTTCTGGGCGAACAGCCAATTCAGGAGAAATCAATGATTGCGTTGGGCGCACGATACTTGTCACAACCTGGATCGGTTCTGCCAGCACCATTTGACTCTTTGGAACTCAATCAATTTTTTGACAAGCTGCTCGCGTCTGAACCCGACCATCGATTCACTCATGGAGCGGAGGTTTTGAGCGCGCTCGACGTACTGAGCCAAGCGCTCGGCGTAGATGGCACAGGTGGTCAACACTTGGCGATGATTCAAGCGCAGATCGACCACTTCGCGCAGCATCGTCATGCGCAGCAGGTGGAGAGTGGGCCGACGGCTTATCAGTCTCTCGAGCCAAGAAAGCCACCGGGTCATCATTGAATGAACCTTTGTTGCGTGAATCCCTATTACCCGTCAGACTACCTCTGTTGGCTGTGAATGGACGATAGGGCGTGGCTGAATCACTTCGGATTGTAATCGTAGATGACAGTGAGGCGATGAGGGGCGTCCTGCTGCGCGCTCTGAAGTCATTTGGATGGAAAGTGATGGTCGTGGAGGCAGGGGGGGCTCGTGAGGCGCTAGATAAGATTCGTGACAGTCGTCCGCACCTCGTGATCACAGATTGGTCAATGCCAGAAGTGTCTGGTCTCGAGTTGTTGACGTTTTTGAAGCAGCGCGGTCTTAAGACGCCGGTCGGCATGGTCACCGGCAACTCAAGTGTCGATGAAAGGCATCAAGCACTCGCGGCTGGGGCGGCCTTCGTCATTGCAAAGCCCTTTCAGCCCGATGAACTTAAACAGGCGATTCGTCGAGCACTCGACATACCTGCTCTTCCGGAAAAAATTCAGATTCAGCCGCCACGCTTTTTTACCTTGGGTGGCCGCTGCATTAAAGCCTTCGGGCGGATGATCGGCCAGACGACCTCGATTGAAGATGCCGAAGTTATATCTCTCGATGGCTCAATTGGCTTCGCTGCTGCTTTTTGCGACCCGGCAGGTTTGGTTCGATTCGTCGTTGCGCTCGAGCATGCCTTAGCCCTCGCTGCGCTTAAAGTCATGAACCCTCAATCAGTGGATACATCGAGTCCGAAACAACGCAGATTTAACCCAAAGCAACGAGAGACCTTGCGTGAGGTTGGTAATATTTTTAGGGGCGCCCTCACGGAGGAGACCGGCCTGCAGCTCCGTTTGGCTCACACGATTTACAGGGGCGATGGTGGTTTTAGGGGAAAGCCATGGCAGCCCTTGTTGACCTCAATGCCCTTTCTCTCTAGCAGTCGTTATTGTCATCGCGTGAGTATCGACCAGTTCGGAGGCGGCCGGCTGTCACTATTCGAACTGACACATTCTTCTGTTTCGGACAGTGTAGAGAGCGACGGCCCATCGTAACGTCTTCGGGCCGGTCTGCTCTGGCTGTTCACTGCGCCGGGTCGAAAAGATTTGTAAGCTGGTCAGTCGCTCACCGGTACCTTGGCTGGCTCTTCAAACTCACGAATCAGCTTCTCTGCTTTTGCACTTCTCATTCTGTTTATGGTCTTGCGAGCTTCATGATTGTCTCGGAGCGTCTTCGCGAGACTGAAGGTTGATCCCACTAGAAACATAATACCCATGCCGAGAAAGCCCTTCACCCAATTGTCTGTCGGCAAGTAGAATACGCCACCGATCGTACAAAGTAGCGCTATGCTGAAAGATGCCCAGCATTGAAATATCCAAGCCTGCGTGTCGATGTTGTCACGATGTTCAAGCACAATTCTCTCCTTAATCAGTTTTTGCACTCGAGACTCAGACTAGCGATTTGTTTAAATATTTAAAGTTATTGATATGTATTAAAATGATTCATTTTTGTTATTGATGGGTGTGCGTTCCAGACGCGCTGCGAGCGCGTTCTGCTGCAGCACTCTACGGGAGGACGTGTACACACTTTGTCCATGGGCGCCGCGGGCAGTGAGACGAGTCCGACTCGCTACACGCGTCTTAGCGCCTTGGATGATTTAGCGCCCGATGTGAGAGCAACCGGCCATGAAACAAAGACGGTCAGAGTGGTGTTTTCGACTGACTATAGGCCACAGGTGTACTGTGCGCTCGTCTGGTCAATGTAAGCCTTGTCAACGAACAATTTCTCAATGACCCCATCCACTACGATCATTGAGAAACGTCGAGAACGTATGCCCATCCCCGCTGCTGTGAGATCCCATTGTAATCCGAGCTTTGAAACATATTCGGCGCTGCCATCGGAGAGCATAAGGATTTTACCGTCTGCACCCGAGGTCTTTGCCCACGCCTTCATCACCCATGCGTCATTAACCGCGAGACATGCGATCTCGTCAAAGCCACGTCCCCTAATTTGCTCTGCCGCGGCGACATAGCCCGGGAGATGATTTTGGCTGCAGCCAGGTGTAAATGCGCCGGGTACAGCAAACAAAACAATCCGTTTACCGGTAAAGAGTGTCTTGGTGTGGAGATCGATCACGCCGTCGTCAACCAGGGTCTTAAGCTTACCTTCAGGTAAAAGGTCTCCTGCTGCGATCATGTTATCTCCCCTATAAGCGTCTCTCGTTTGTAGCCTACCATGGTGGCTCACATGGAGGCTGAAGCAATACACAAAAAAAAACCGCTCCCGGGGCAGGGAGCGGTTTTCTGCTTCTCCGTATAAGGGGAATGGGGTTGGGGGAGCAACGGAGAAGCAGTTTTCGATACAGCGCCGCTGCATCGGATGTGCCCTTAACCTAGCATGTGTTTTACAATAAAACCACCCGTTCGGTAGATTTTTTTTGATATAAATTTTAAGTGCTCGATATTATTGATTAATTTTATCTTTTTGGCGGGTTCGATAACGGTG
The DNA here is from genome assembly GCA_049889275.1 of Bradymonadia bacterium. Classification (GTDB taxonomy): domain Bacteria; phylum Myxococcota_A; class Bradymonadia; order UBA7976; family UBA1532; genus UBA1532. The sequence goes on from JBMHDS010000037.1 coordinate 7,648, forward strand.
GTCGCTGACTTTGAAGGCCCGCTGACAAGACGATGAGATACGCGGGCGGAGCTTAGGTGTCCTTCAGTTTTTCTCATTTCTTTGCATATCATGCCGATTTATTGATGATTGTGGTCGTATTCATCGGAGGATCCATGACGCAAAAGGGCAGTCAGGTGGATGACGAGACACGTGCTCGCGTCCAAGCATTTTACGAAGAGTATCCCTATCCATTCATCGACCGGGTCGAGTACGATCGCGGACTCATCTCCCGGTTGTGCTATCTCGCCCATTCGTGTCTGGTACGGCAAGATGGTGGCCGACCACTCAGGATCCTCATTGCTGGTGCAGGCACTCGTGAGGCTGTTATGTGGGCTTTGAGCGCACCAGAGCATGAGATCGTGGCGATCGATATCAGTGAGCGTTCTTTAGAGAGAACCCAGGTTTTGGCAGAGCAGTTCAAAATCGACAATCTGACCACTGTACATCGTTCAATCGAATCGATGAGTAAATATAACGGCTACTTTGATCTGATCAGCAGTTACGGCGTGCTGCATCACCTGCCCGACCCGGAGGTGGGTCTCGCTGCGCTGAAGGCTGTACTTAAGCCGTCGGGCATTATGGCGTTGATGGTCTACAACCACAGCAACCGGCAGAAACTGCAGCAAGCGCAAACACTCATTGCTCGACTATCGCCGAAAGGGAGCCCATTGGAGACCCGAGAAGCGATCGGCCTAGAATTATGCCGCTTTGGCGCCCAACGAAACTCCCGTATGCAGCATGTGTTCAAGAACGGACTCAGTGACTACGCTCAAAGCCCACAAGCATTTGCCGATGCGTATCTCAACCCGAATGAGCGAAGTTATTCGGTGTATGAGTTCAGCGACTACTTGGGTCGACATGGCATGAGCTTGATCGGGCCCGTGCAGCCAGCGCATTGGGAGCCGGTGGGCAGTCTACCTGCGAGTGTTATGCCGCAATACCATCAGTTAAGTCTGCTCGAGAAGATGGACACGGTCGACATGCTACAGGGCCCGCTTATGTGGGTTGTCGCTAAGCCAATTGAGCGAGCAGATGAGCGTCGTCCTTGTGAAACCGATGATGCGCTGTTCTGGGCGCGTGTACCCAATCCGATTCGTTCGGGGATTTGGCCCATCTCAGGTCAGTTGACCATCGGTGGTGATTGCCAAGAGATCTATGCGGCCTATGAACCCGATGGACAAGACCATGTCTGGGTATATAGAGACAATCGGCACCGCCGGCGTTTTCACAAGATCGCGCTTCATCTGTTGAGTGGCATCGACGGTAAAAAAAATCTATTGACCATTGCGACCGAAGCGGCCGCAAAAGAGGGTGTTGGCCTAAACGATGTGAAGAACACGCTTAAGGCATATTGGATACAGCTCATCGATATTCTCGACCTCGCGATCATCGATACCCACCAGTGCGCGCAGTGCCCATTCGCGATAAAGCGTTGATGGTCTCGATTTAGCGTCCTACTGGCAGGCCTTTAGGTCCATCACGATGGACTCGAATGCGTTGGTGAGACCCTCTTCGCTGCCCGCGGGGATATACCGGTCAAATCGAGTGTTGCCACGAGCTGCGATCGTGTTCAGGACATCCTGACTCTCTGAAAAGCGATAACCGATCACGTAGACATCGACGGCCTGGGCGACGAGTCGGTCTGTAACCTCACCGAGGTCTTCGATCAGGCAGTCCTCGTACGAGCCACGGGCGCCGCGTCGATCGTCATCGGGATCGCAACTGCAGCGGTCAAGCCCTTCGGTCATCACGATCAATGAGCGCGAGTTCGGTGATGGAAAGACGACATCGATGTTGTCGGCGACCCATTCCATGGAGGATATGAGAGGGGTTGCGCCACCGGCGGGCCCGTTGGTGTTTAACCACTCATTCATACGGGCCGAGGCGTTGGCAACCATCGGCACATTAGGCCAGCCATTGGCAGTGGAGCAACCGAGGCTGACGGGAAAGGTGAGTAAGCCGAATGCGACTTGAGGGTTGTTTTCGACAACTGCCCTCACAGAGGCTTCGACCCGAGGCCAATCACCCACCATGCTGCTTGAGCCATCGAGCATAAAAAATGCTTGGGGTAGGCAATCGAGTTCCAGGCATTGGCCGTCGATACAGCGACGGGTCTCACCACATGGCTGCACACGCCAAGCAGACCCATCGCGGACGCAATAGGCCGCGGTATGCTCATCGTCACAGCGGCTGCTCATGGGTTCACAAATAATCGGTCTGCAGACACCAAATTGTTCCGAGCAGCGCTCCATAGGCCCACATGGTGTCCTCGACTCAATCCTTTGGCCGTCCTCGCTGCATACGGCCGATGTGACCTCATCAACGCAGAAGATACCGCCGGCTGCGCAAACATCTTCGCCGACAACGCTATCGGCCGCATCGGCAATGGTAGAATCTGTAGCGACACCCGCATCGATAAAGTTGAGATCGACCTGCTGATTCATGGGGGTTAGGCCGCGGTCGAGCGCTTGATTGGAGGTACTCTTTGGCGACGATTCACAGGCATAAACGAGAACCAATAAGCCACAAGCAAAAAGATATCGCATCGACAAAACCTTCCGGATGGAAGGTTAAGCTAGTGCCAACGTCATGGCGCTGTCAAGTAGGATGGTTAGCGCTGTGTCCGCTTACTGATGATGGTGGGTGACACTATGGTGCGAGTGACCATCTCTTAACTACGCAGGGCATGCGCAGCTGATTGTTTCAGGGGGTCTCAATCCAGCGAATATTTTCGATATGGAAGGTCATCGGGCCGTCACTTTGTGCCGCTGTCCAGACGAAACCGCCAACGACCAGTTCGTAGCTGATATCGGTCAAGTCGATGACATACTCTTGTGGTGTGCTATCGAGCGCGACATTAGAGAGTTCTTGAGAGAAGCCATCAACATCGCCCATCCCCGCACCGAAGGTGACGATTTCGTTGCCTTGCTCACCCCATGCAGTAAACACGACGGCGGTGGCGCCGGGCGGAATCGACAGCCCATCTGCTGTCCCCCAATTGCCATCTGGGTACTGCCAGAATACGCCTGCCCAGCCTTTGTCCCCGGGGACCCAAGTGAACGTATGACATCGGCCACCGGCGAAAGTGCTCGGGTTGTCACACTCCGCACTGCTGATCAATCCACTTTCTCCATCGCCCATATAGCCACTCGGACCGAACCACTCGTCAACCCGCATGGGCAGCGTTGGTGCCTCGGGATCGTTTGACTGTGAACCTGCGTCTAGGCGGAACATCTCCTGATCATCATAGTAAGATATGCCTGGGTCGGGTCTGCAGGCCAGTGCGGACAATAGCACGATGCCTAAGAGAGAGTGTCTCATCGGATTAACACCTCCTCGCCCATCTCAGAGATAACGACACGCCACGGCGATGGGTCACCGCCCAAGTCCACAAGATACCCATACGCCTGGATCGCTAACGGATAGGCCACCGTCCCCGTGATGTCGTATGTCACAGCATCAGGAAAATAATCGAGAACGGCTCTAAAGGCTTCTATCGCCCAAGTACGAACGAACTCGAGTTGGCCAGGATCGACCAATTGTCTGTCGTGAATACTCTTTAAGTTGAGTCCGACGTAGAATTGGTATTCACCAACTGGCTCTGTGGCGAGCCACGTCGCCCAGCTATAAAAGCCCGCGATGGGATTGCGCGCGCTCTCAATATCCCATTTTGTCTCGGTTCCGGGACGATTGAGTCGGAAGGGGTTGTTGGGATCATCCATGACGGTGGTGCTCGGATAAACGCCGATGCTCTGGTCATTTGTTGTCAACTCGACCTGTTCAAGCGTGTCGCCGTAGACGTACTCACCTGCGTCACCACATGCCCAGATCAAGAGGCCTGCCAATATAGACGTGATGCGACTTCGATGGTTCATAGTGCGATCTCCATATATGTACCGACCTCCATCTCGACGCCGTCGTTAAAATCAGCCTCGACGAGGAATCCGTCCGAGTGTTCGTCCAGGCGTCTGAACTGGCCTCGTAGTCCGATTCGAGTACCCATTTTCTCTAAGCGAGGTGCTCGGATACCCCAAGACACGTCACCCATGAGTTGGAGCGGATAAGTTAAGTTAAAGTCACGATGATAGTCGTACGGACCCCAGTCATTTATTTTGACGAATCCTCGGAGTGCCCACCGTTGCCACCACACGGATAGGTTCGTACCGTAGCGTTGGATCTGCCTCAAGCTGTCGCCGAATGCATCGGCTCGGCCGACGTAAATGTCGCCGTAGAGGCGTGCGCCCGCGCCAGGGTTGGCGACCCATGTGAGGGTGGTATCCCAACTGTCACGAGCGGGTACAGCACGCCCAAAAGCCCCGAGGCCTGTGTCGAAGACGGCGACATGCGCATCTTGGGTCGTTGGGAAGTGTTGGTAGACCAGGCTCAACGCCAACGCCAACTTAGCCGTCTCCGTCTCTGGACGATTCCAATTGAAGAACCAATCTCCAGGGGTCGGATCGAATACCAAGAGGAGTTCCCCGGCCAACATTTCTCTGTTGTCACGTACGACGAATGGATCGTCGAGGACGTTGCGCGGTCGCACACCGGGATAATAGATACCCGTCTCCGCGCTCAAATGGTCATCGAGCGGTACGTTGGGTCCAACAAGGGGTTTCTGGTACACGACCTTAGGCTCAATCCTGAATGATTGCGTGACGCCATAATCAATGCCGAGTTCGCCACCGTAATGATTTCCTCGACCGCTCTCGTATATCCGCCAGCCCGTAGGAAAATTGTTTGGTCCGCCATCGGCAACCACACCATAGTAGCCCCCTTGGACATGTAGCAGCGCTGGGCCAATGGACCAGTTTAGGCGGACTTTCGCACCCAGCGTGTCTGCCCAATTAACTTGGTCTTCAATCACGGCGAGACCCGAGTCCAGGTAGCCTCGACCTTCCACAGGTCTTTGCCGCACAAACCGGCGGCCAACCCGCTCTGAGCCAGCAAAAATACCGCCGACCTTCGCCGTACCGCCAAAGAAGGGGAACTCTAGGTTAAGTGTCGTTTTTCGGGTTCTCGGTTCAGGTACCGCCAGGCTTGATTGGATCGCCCCCTGTCGGGTGAGGTCTTCTTGGTGCACCAGGGTCATGGTCGTTGCACCGAGCTGACGACGATATTTACTGATCACCGTGGGGTTTGCCCCCCAATAAAGCTCGGGGCCAAAAGCGATCTTCAGACCGGACAACGGCCCCTTTCCTGTCAGCAAAAAACCAACCGGCGCGACGCCATCGTAGATATCTAAATTCGGGCCGTAGTAGGCTTCCCGATACAATCCAAATAGATCACCCTCATCGCCCCAATGGTAGTGCCCGACCCGATAGAAGCCCTCTAGGTCTGCCAGTTGCGAGCGTACTTGGAATTCGGCTGCATAAATCCGGACACGGTCGCCCGTTTGTAGTTCGAAGGATTCACTCTCAGCATCGATGAGCTGAACGCGATCTCGTCGATTCTCGTAAAAGATAGGATTCAGGCGGTTTTGTGCGACGTTGCCGACGATGTTAAGCGCGACGCGACCTGTCACCTGTGAGTTGGGTTTGAGGCTGATTTCCGGAAAGAATGACTCTGTATGGTCGAAAGTGGCGGGCCCCGCAAACTTTGTCGCACCTTGGCCCGTAGATAAGTTCGTATCGAAGACCATGCGAAGGTCAGAGATGCGCACGCGCTCGAGCTCTTTGACTCGCTGGGCACCTGACTGAACATCGTAGGTCAGCCCAAGCGCTTTAATATCTGCCGCGCCAAAATGGCGGCCGATGGTTGCCGAGTTGGTGGTGCTCGAATAGGGGTCGAGACGCCAGGCATACTTGAGTGCATAGTAGGCTGCTCGCGGCTCAAGTGTCTGGAACCCATCGGCATCTGGCCGTGACTTGGCCGTGATCCCAAACCATTCCTCGTTCATGTTGTTTTGGCCACTTTGAAAATCGGGGTAGCCGCCGTTGGGCCAGCTTGCTGTGGTATCGTGGACATCGAGATTCGTGTGCTGTTTATGCTTCCACCAACCGTCTGACCACTGGAAGACAAAGCCGCCGATGGCAGTACCACTCCGTCCGCGACCCGCCGTGTGCTCGTAAATTTCTTGCCACTGCTGAAGCAGCATATCGGCCTGCATACGATGGTCTTCACGGTCATCTTTAGCGTTATACGCGTCCGCGCCAAACTCACTGAACAGGACCGGTCGTTTGAGTGTCTTCTTGACTCGATCGTAGAGGTCGCGCATCGATGGCCCGCGATAGACATTTGAGCCCATGATGTCGACGTCTTTACAGTGCTTGGCGATTAAGTCGATGTACTGTAGGTCGCCATTTGTCAGAGACACTGGCCTTTGTTTATCGATTGATTTAACCAGTGTCGCAGCCTCACCTAAAAGTGTGTAGAGGTGCTCGGCGCGTGCGTTATTTTCTTCGCCTGGCACAGCCTCAATTTCGAAGGAGGTCCAGTGCAAACCATAGTTGTTTTCATTTCCCAGTAGGTAAAGAAGCACACCGCGTACGTCTTTGTAACGCTCTACTGTTGCCTTCAAGTCGGTCAGGATGGCGCTGCGATGACGGGGGTTGTTATAGTCAATATTCGGCACGAACGCGCCGTCGATCTCAAACCCATATCTGCCCATCAGGTGATTGATCGCGGTATAGATGCCATACTCATCTCTAATCCAAGTCACCCATTTGGGCGGAATCGTATTGAACAATCTTATGGCGTTTACACCCATTGCTTGCAGCAGGCTCATCTCTCGATGAAGCACTTCCTCGATGAACTCGGGCGGCTTGGACCATAGGTCGTAACTGTAATTGTAGCCCACAGGGATGTAGCCCCAGTTCATGCCTTTGATGAGAAAGTTCTCCCCTGACACCTGCAGTCTATAGCCTGCCTCGTCTGACACGACGGCGACGGGCTCTACCTGCGCCAGTGCGGTGTTCAGAAACACAACGCTGACGAGTAAGAGCACTTTGTTCATAAGCCGTTGCCCTTGATGACGTCGCGATACCACCAGGCGCTTGCTTTGGGTGTTCTCACTAACGTGTCATAGTCGACGTGCACGAGTCCAAACCGCTTCTCGTATCCGAATGCCCACTCGAAGTTATCGAGGAGCGACCAAGCGTAGTAAGCCGTAAGCGGTACACCGCGTTTGATCGCATTATGCGAGGCCCGAACATGGCCATCCAGGTACGCGATCCGCTCTGCATCATCGACGACGCCATCTGCGTTCGGACCCGTTGGGTATGCGGCGCCGTTCTCGGTCACTTGTATCGCTGGCGGGGCGTAATCTTCCTTCAGGCGCACCAGAATATTTTCAAGTCCAAGTGGCCATACTTCCCAACCCATATCGGTGACGTTTTCGGTCTGAAAGACCTCCTGTGGCAGGTTGTCCTCGGACTTGTCATCGCGAATCACTGCGCGTGAGTAATAGTTAATGCCCAAGAAATCGGTCTCGGTGGCGATGATATCGAGATCACCCTCTTCTAAGAATGGCAGTGTCCCGCTGGGTATGTCGCCCTGCTTGACCATGTCAGCGACCCGGTCTGCCGGGTAACCGCGTCCATACAGTGGGTCCAGGTACCACCGATTAAAAAAACCATCGAATGCTCGACAAGCGTCGCGGTCTTGCTGGCTCGTGGAGGCGGGTTCGTTTGGCACTAGATTGACCGTAATACCGGCTTCGCAGTCAGGTACGTTGCGCTTGATAATCGGCATCGCGAGACCATGTCCCAGTAAGACATGGTGCGTGGCAGCGAGTGCCTTAGGCCAGTCATTCTTTATACCGGGTGCATGCTCACCATTCACGTAGCCCAGGACGCTGATGCACCAGGGCTCGTTCATCGTGATCCATGACTTGACCCGGTCGCCGAGCGCCTGGGTCACTACATCGGTATACTCGGCGAATGCAAAGGCGGTGTCACGATTTGTCCAACCACCATGGTCCTCGAGCGCTTGTGGTAGGTCCCAGTGGTATAAAGTGACGCAGGGATCGATACCAGCGGCGAGTAGTCCATCGACCAGACGGTCGTAGAAGTCGATGCCCTTTTTGTTTGTGGCGCCTCGCCCCTGAGGAATGACTCGGGGCCACGCGATAGAAAATCGGTATGCGTCCACGCCCATAGATTTCATGATGGCGACATCTTCGGGCCACCGATTGTAATGATCACATGCGATGTGTCCATTGGTCCCATCGGCGATCGCTCCCGGTCGGTCGCAAAGTGTATCCCAAATACTGGGCGCGCGTCCGTCGACCTGCGTCGCCCCTTCGATTTGAAATGACGATGTCGCAACGCCCCAGATAAAATCTTTCGGAAACTTAATCATAACCTTGTTCGTCTCCCTTGGTTATTTTGATGCATGGTCGTTTTACTCCGCACCTCTCGTTGGCTGATCGCTGGTCACCGCTGGCTGGTGTTTTTCCAAGAAACGCCCGTCAGGGTCCGGGACCGAGCCGAAGAGTGCTCTCGCGTAAAGTGATCTTGGTTTTTGTAGAACTGAAAGTGTTTCGCCTGATTCCACCACCCGGCCGTCCTGGAGTACGTAGACTCGATTGGCAATGGACCTGACGCTGCCGATATCATGGGTGATCAATAAGACGCCAACACCCTTGGCGCTTAACTCTGTAAACAGCTTCAATACGCCATTTCGAATAGACACATCGAGCATGGCCGTCGGTTCATCTGCGATCATAAAAGTGGGGGCGGGGGCGAGCGCCCGCGCGATCGCGACCCGTTGTCGTTGGCCACCACTCAGAGATGCAGGGAATCGATCCAGGTAGTTTGATGCGGGCGTGAGGCCCACTTGTTCGAGCAGTCCCTCCAACGTGTGTTTCAATGCTCGGCTATCGTGCTTCCGACCTGTTAGTTTGACCAGTGGTCGCTTGAGGTGGGTTCTGATTCGGTGCACGGGGTTGAGGGACGCAAATGGGTCTTGAAACACCATTTGAACATCCTTGAGCGTTGGTTTCCGTTGGCCATTTGCTTCGCGTAAGAACACCTGGCCGGTCGTTGGCGTCTCCAGTCCCACCCCAATTCTCGCGATCGTGCTCTTCCCGGAGCCTGAGGCGCCGACGAGTGCGACGATTTCGCCCTGAGCGACATGCCCATTGAAGCCGTCAACCGCGATGTAGGCCTCGGAACCACGGCCAAATCGCATGGAGATATTCTCAAAGTGGAGTACAGAGGTCATCCCGTCTGCTCCGTTGTATCAAAGCCTAGGTCGACAGCGTCGAGCAGTGCTTGCGTGTAGGGATGCTGGGCCGCCTGTCTGATGCTCTTAGGTGCACCGCCCTCGACCACGACGCCGTCTCGCATGATGATGAGATGGTCGCTGACTGCGAGCAGCAATGGCAGATCGTGCGTGATGAATAGAATCGCGAATTTTTTCTCTCGTTGAAGTGCTTGCAGTCGGGCCACAATCTGCGCCTGCACGATCACATCGAGCGCTGTGGTCGGTTCATCCAAGATGAGTAATCTTGGCTCAAGAGAGAGAGCGAGTGCGATACCGACCCGTTGTCTCATGCCACCCGACAGCTGATGGGGGTACATATCCAGGGCGTTGTGTGGCAGCTCTACCATATCCATGAGTGCGTGAAGGCGTGCCTGGTCAAAAGGACGCCCGAGGTTCGCGACCGCGCAGTCTTGGAACTGGGCGCGGATACGCAAGACCGGATTGAGACTGTTGAGTGCGCTTTGGAACACCATGGAAAGCTTCGACCATCGCATGGCGCGCAGCTCATTCGCGGTCATTTTTGTGATGGACTGACCCTCAAAGATCATCTCTCCGCCGGCGATGAATCCGGGGGGCTGTAAAGTGCGCATCACCGCTTTGGCAATCGTTGACTTACCTGACCCGCTCTCGCCCGCGAGTCCCAGAATCATCCCTGCTTCGATATCGAAGCTGACGCCGCGAACGGCCTCGTGAATCCCTGACTGAGTTGCATAACCAACCTTGAGATCGCGAATCGACAACAGGCTCATGGTTTGACCTCCGAGACGATGGTGTCGAGGTCTGGACGCAACCCTGTCTGCTCACGGAAGTGCCGACGCGCAGCCAGGGAGGGGTTGGTAATCTCATCCAGTGCAAAGCTCAGCATCACCAATCCAAAGCCGAAAATTGCGAGTCCCACCCCGGTGGGCACAAAAGTCCACCAGGCGCCTGTCAGCAGTGACTGATCGTTCGTTGCCCAATACAGGTTTGTGCCCCAAGTCACAGCGCTCGGGTCCCCAAAGCCAAGAAACTCTAAGCCGACCTGCGCGCCCACTGCATAGGTTGTCGCGCCAATAAAGGTGATGCCGATGAGCGATGCCATGTTCGGTACCAGATGAATGAAGATAATCGAGATGCCGTCGTCACCCGTCAGTCGCGCTGCTTCGATATAAGGTCGGTTACGCAAGGACATCGCCTCGCTTCGCAACACCCGCGCACCCCACGGCCAGCCGGTGATCACCAGAACCAGCGCGATACTGCCGGGACCAGATGGTAAGAGGGCTGCAAGGACGATCATTAATGGCAGGCCGGGAATCAGCAAGAATACGTTGATGAGCAGGCTTAAGGTTTGGTCGACTTTACCCCCAAAAAATCCGGCACTGACGCCTATCAGCACACTCAATAGTGTGACACCGAGTCCGATGAGGAGGGCGAGGCCCACAGTTGGTCCGGCACCAGCGATGGTCTGTGCCCATACGTCTTGACCTTGAATGGTGGTGCCAAACCAATGGTCGGCGTTAGGCGGCAACAGCATGTCGCCCAAGGGCTGGCTTGCATCGGCTTCGTCATAGAAGACGCCACCTAAGGTCGCCAAAGCACACATGGAGAGCGTGATCAGGAGACCAACGCGAGCCTTTCGATTTGCCCAAAGCGCGTTCAATTCAGCCACCTCCCCGGATACGCGGGTCTAGAACCCAATACAGCAGGTCGACGAGCAAGTTCGCGAGTAGCACTGAGAGTGTGATCACGAGAAATAGGCCCTGCATGAGTGGGAAGTCTTGGCTCAAGACGGCCTTCACGAGTAAATACCCCTGTCCAGGATAGGAAAAAACGACCTCCGTCAACAGGGAGCCACTGACAATAAAACCGAGGGCCATGCCAAAGCTTGTGAGGCTTGGCAGCAGGGCGTTGCGCATTGCGTAGCGTACAAATATCTGTGAGCGAGGAAGACCCTTCGCGTGGGCGAGGCAAACATACTCGGAGCCCATCACGGTGATCATTGTGTTTCGCATGACAAAGAGCCAGCTGCCGAGAGAGGCGAAGATAACGGTGAGGCAGGGCAAGAATCCGTGGCTGAGCAACTCATAGGCGAAGTTGAGATTCCAACCAGGCGTCGCGTAAGGCCCATAGGCCATGCCCAGCGGAAACCATTCTAGTTGAAGTCCGAGCAAGAACAGCAATGCCATGGCCATCCAGAAATACGGAAAAGCCCCTAAGAATGCGATCGCTGGGGGAATGAGTGCGTCAAAGCGACCACCCTGTCTCCAAGCAGAGAATGCGCCCAGCGTGGTTCCGATGAAGAAGCTAAAGATCACTGAGACACCTGCTAGGCCGAGTGTCCAGACAAACCCTGTGCTCATCACGTCGACAACGGGCGTCGGATGAAAGGCGATGGATACACCGAATTCACCCCGCGCGAGCTGCCCGAGATACTGCGCATACTGCTCCCAAAGTGGCGCGTCAGAGAGACCAAGGGACTGCTTGAGGGCCTCCATCGCTTCAGGTTTTAGTTTCCCTCGAAATCTCGCAAACAGCGCTGCGATTGGGTCGCCAGGCATCAATCGCGGCACTAAAAAGTTCAGCGTGATGACGATCCAACCTGCCAAGAGATAAAGACCACATTTGCGTGCTAGAAACCTCACTGCAGCGCCTCCCTCACCCGTAGATTTGTCATCAGGAGTAAGCGCTCAGGGTCGGCGTGTGGGCTGAGTTTTGCGTAGGGTTTTTTAGCGTTGGGAAATCCGTCTACATACCGGGTTGAATAGGTTCCCCACGATGGGTTCGGAAACAGCGGAATGGCAGGCATTCGCTCTATAAACAAGGTTTGTAATCGATTGACGATATCGCGGCGCCGCGTTTCCTTTTGCTCGGCTGGAAAAGCCTTCAAAAGCGCGTCGAAGTCGTCATCCCCGTAGCGATGCCAATTCGTTGGGCTGACCTCACCGCGCGGTTTGACCGTTTCGCTTGATGCCAATTGCCGGTAGAAGGCGTGTGGACTCACATCCTCAGTAGACCACCCGATGGCCAACTCAAATTCGCCCCTCTGCAGTCGTCCAAACCAAGCACCATAATCAAGGGTTTTGACTTTGACGCGAACGCCGAGGGCTTTCAAATCTTGCTTGATGAGTTGGGCAGTTCTGATCCAGTCCGTCCATCCATTCACGACGTCGAGCTGGAATTCTAAGGGTTGCTCATCGCAAGACCATTGTCCTTTCTGGTCTTGTGTACAGCCGGCAGCGCTCAGAAGCTCTGCAGCTCTTGCACGGTCGAATCGAACACCGGCCTGTGCACTTTCATCACAACACTTCCAATGTTGGTAAGTGGGGCTGAGCCCACTGGCGTCGGCACCTTTTGTATAGCCACTCATACCAATACGAACGATTCGTTCTCGATCAATCGCGTGGCTGAGAGCGCGGCGCACGGCCACCTTCCCGAGTGGCGCTGTGGTCGTGTTGGCGTACAGAAATACCATGCCACCCAGCGGTGGGAACCAGTATTGAAAGTGTTTAGGATCTCGATTGACGTAGGTCTTCTCGATCCTGGGAATGGCATGGCCGGCCCAATCAATATCCCCACTGATCAAGGCAAGACTCACGGTGTCATTACCTGCATATGCAGGCATACGCAGCGTCTTCGGCATGGTCTTGGTGTCTTGCCAGTAATGCGGATTCAGGCCCAATTCGAAGAGCTGTGTTCGAAAAGTCTTTACCTCGGTATAAGGTCCAGATGCCACAGGGGTCGGGTTTATAAACTGGTCGGGCTCTTCCACATGCGCCCACACATGTTTTGGTACCACCATTTGATGAGCCAGCACGCTCAGTGCTGTGTAGTCGAGGTTCTTGAGTTTAAAGCGAACGACACCCGGTCCAGTTGTACGGCATGATTCTAAGCGGCTCCATACGCCATTGGTGTCGAGTGCTGGATGCTGTTTGAGGAGCTTGAACGTAAATGCGACGTCCTCAGCTGAGAGTGGCGCGCCATCGTTCCAGCGCACATCTTTTCTGATTGAGAACTCAACCTCTTGACCCTCGGTGATCCATCGATAACTGGTCGCAAGCCACGGGACATACTGGCCGCTCAATGTGTTGAAGATCATCATGGGCTCGTAGATACCCGCGCGGGTTGGCCATAAGGCATTTGGAGAGAAAGGGTTGAAGTTGCGCACCCATGCACTCGTCAGCGTGGCCGACGCGACGAGTACACCCTCGCTATGTGTTCTATGCGCCTGGCGACAGCTCGACAAACTCAATCCGAGGCCCAGCAGTAGGAAGACCGCTACGAACCTTCGGTGCGCGCTCGCTTTGCTGTGTTTGTGTGCTCCTAAAGCGGTCACAAAGCTCCTCAATTCATATTTGCAGCGTGTGATTTCTTGTACGCGTGCTCCACGATTCGGACATCTGCGAACGAGCGCTTGAACACCATGGCCCCCGCTCCGATCGCCACCGCGTCGCGTCCAAACTGCGCCGGACGAACACAGATGAGTCCCTGTCCGGTGAGTCTTGTTTTCGAAGCAATGACGGATTCAAGCTGGTCAAAGAAGGTCGCGTCGAGTGCGTCTGTGCTCCCCGATACATAAACCGCATTGGGCGCGAACATATTGATGACGCTGATCAGCCCGGTCGCAAATCGTTCAATAATTTGAGTGCGAAAGGCTTGAGCTTGCTCTTGCCCTCGGCTCGCCTCGATGGAGATGCGGCTCAAGATGCCATCATCAGTGCCTAACGAAAGTTGTTTGCCCATTTCCGCCAACGCTGATTTACCGATATACTTGACCAGACACCCGCGTTGGCCACATTCGCATTTGGGTCCGTTGATATCGATTGATAGGTGGCCGATTTCACCAGCTGTACCCGCTTGTCCGTGGTGTAGTTCACCGCCTGAGATGATACCCGCACCCACACCAGCGCCGAGCTTGACGAAGATCAGTTCGTGCTCCCGCCGCGACCACCAATACTCTGACATGGCACCCGTGTTGGCGTCGTTGTCGACAAATACCGGTAGCTGATGGGCGTTCCCGATTACATCACAGAGATCGATACCGGACCAATCGGGTAAGATCGTTGGCGATAGGTAGCCAGGCTGAGCTGGATCGATTGGACTCGCAACCCCAACCCCAATCCCAATGAGACGACGCTGTCGTTCACTTTCTTGTACCGTTCTTATGGTCTCGCCGATGGTCTCCAGAAGCGCCTGAGGGCTCGTCGAGTTGATACCGCTGAGTCCGTGACGGGCGAGAATGCGGCCATGACAATCAACGCCGACAAGATACGTTTTTGAACGACCGAGTTCGATCCCGATCGAAAAGAAATAATCACCGGCCAGTTGAAGCAAAGTACCGGGTCGACCGGCACCACGGTGAAGGCCGCCATTGACCTCGACGAGCCCGAGCTTGATGAGATAGTCGATGAGCGTTGACACCGTCGACCGGCTTAAACCTGTCCGACGTGCCAACTCTGCGCGTGAGAGTGCACTGCTTCGGAGCTCGTTCAAGACCAAACTGCAATTGTGAGCACGCACACTGCCCACGTCCCCAAACGACTGCATCACTCGCTCCAAACCACGTCGCTTATATACAACGTAAGCGGCTCAATCGAATCGGTGGTCCAACGAAACCCACTGGCGACTGTTGTGTATTGAGTTGTGGTCAGGTCGATTTCAAATAGTGTGGGTGTGGTCGTCAATTGTGGTGTCGGCAACTCGACGTCAAAACCATCGGTTGAGTTAACACCATAGCCTGCACCGAAAGAAACGCTCTCCGTCGGCCCGTCTGCCCATGCAAAGAAGCGTAGTCGGTTGGCGCCAGGTGCGAGCAAGAGGCCTGGCTCGCGTCCCCAGTTGCCATTTGGATGCTGCCAGATCACACCGCCCCAGCCGGCCCCACCCTCGCTGGGATCCCATGCAAACCCTGCGCAATCATCCATCATCGCATCAGCTGGACATTCGACTGGTGCGATATCAGCGGCGGCGCCAATATACCCCGCAGGAATAAAATGCTCGCTTACGGTCATCGGAAGGGGCTTGAGTTGTGGTTCTTCCTCGACCATCTCGGCCGGCTCCACAGACCATTCAATACCCCGGATGTAGAAGGTCACGGGAGAACTCGCATTCGCGGCTGTCCACACGAAACCGCCGGCCACGGCATCGTAGGCGACCTGTGACAGATCGAGCGAGTGTGCAGTTGGTTCTTCGGATAAAACGATCGTGCGTTCCACTGAAAAGCCATCGTAGGCCTCCATTCCCGCGCCAAACGTAATGGTCTCACCGCCAGCCTCTCCCCAAGCTTCAAAGCGTATACTTTGCGCGCCTGGCGGGATTTGTAGGCCTGGTTGCTCACCCCAGTTACCGTCCGGATACTGCCAAAAAACACCAGCCCAACCTTGCTCGAGTGGCGTCCATACAAACTCATGGCAAGCGCTCGACCCATCGGTCATGGCAAGCGAGCAGGCACCGGCGCTGATACCGCCAGCGCTGCCGTCGCCCATGTAGCCGCTCGGCGCAAACCACGCATCAACCTGCAGCGGTAGCTCAGGTTCCATCGGCGTTGGTGGTGTTACATCCATGACCGGCTCGGTGGACCAATGGATATTATCGACAAAAATGGCCTGGGGTGTGTCGCGACCGGACATGGTCCAACTAAACGCGCCGACGACCGCGCCATAACTGACGTCTCGCAGATCGATCGCATACGCCACAGGTTCTGTGGTGAGCTCAATACCTTCAAGGCTGCTTTCAAACCCATCGACATCGGCGATACCGACCCCGAAGTTTACGGTCTCACCGCCCGCCTGACCCCATGCGTGGAAGCGCACGCTGCGTGCGCCAGGTGGGATCTCAAAACCAGGTATATCCCCCCAGTTGCCATCTGGGTGTTGCCAAAAAACACCGGCCCAGCCTTGTTCTCCGGGCGTCCACACAAACCCGTGGCATGAACCGACCGCCGACTCGGCGCGACTCACACAAGGTTGCTGTGCAATCCCTCCTGCTTCGCCATCACCCATGTAGCCACTTGGGTAAAACCAGTCGTCGACGGTGAGAGGCAGCGCCGCCATCGGCAGGCCAGCGTCCTCCGCGATGGTCCCTCCATCCGTGTCCGGGATCGTGCTGTCTGGTCGGCTGGGGCGCATGCCGGTGGTGATGCAGCGAGCGCCCGCTCGAACTTCCATTTCAGTACACTCACGACCCGCTTTACCCAAAGGCGTTTCACACCCTATATTAAGCGTCATGAGGGTGGTGAGAGCGGCGACGCTAGAGGTTATCCAGCGGCCCGGCCGATTGGTGTCATGAGTAACTTTGTCCATAGCCTGAACAAAGTAGCACAAAGTGGCCGTACGGGATCAATATTTTTAGCTTAGAGCCTCGAAAAAATCGTTTTCGAGGTATGGTTATTTAGCGTCTCAGGCGTCTCTCGTACGGGCGGGCAGACACTGTTCCCGTGCCCAAAACGTAACTTTGTAACGTCATCTGTACTCTGCGTGGTGGTTTATCGGAGTCAAGGCATCTGTGTTGAAAACATCTGATTATGACGAGCCGTTCGAAGTCTTTTACGATGGAGGCTGTCGCCTCTGCGTCACCGAGATTAATTTGCTCAGACGCCTCGACCGCCGACAACGTATTATTTTCACTGATATCGGCGATCCCAAGTTCAGCGCTGTCGATGAGACGGGCCTGTCCTACGTTGAGCTCATGGTGCGCATCCATGGACGGTATGCAAGTGGCCAGCTCATCGAGGGGGTCGAAGTGTTTCGGCAACTGTACGCACGGACCCTCTTCCGACCCCTTGTGCCCCTCTCTAGGATTCCGGGTCTTCGCGCACTGCTCGACCGCTGCTATGTCTTCTTTGCGCAGTGGCGCTTCAAATCACGGGGTGGGGCTTGTGCACCGGATGGGACTTGCCGGATTGAGTTGCCAGACACCGCACAACCTTAGGCAAATTCACCGCTTCGCCGCAGGGTGTAGCACGACACGTAACGGCTTGTGCAGAGCGTCGACTTTCACGACGACCGTCTGCGCTGCGTAGCCAGGATGAGACACGTCGAGGTGATAGCGCTTTCTTTGCGGGACGAAGCGGTCGAACCGTCCATCGGAGCGCCGGCTTTTCCACGCCTCACCTTCGAACGTTTTCACCTCACGCACCATGACGGTTGCGGTGAGAGGCTGGTTATCTGAGCTGGTCACAAAACCGGTGATGCGAGGCGTATCGAGAACGTAGTCGAGCAGGGCGCCGTACAGAGGCCGAATCGTTCTGACCGACTCGCGGCGCACAGCGAGGTCCTGTGGATTGTGGTGCGAACCCTCGATGATGTAGGCCAAGGTGCCGTTTTGGTGCAGGTGCCAATCCTGGTCGACTCCATCAACGGGGTACATATCTTTTTTCACTTTGAACCCCTGGTGGTTTGGCCCCGACAAGGACCGGCGAAGATAGTTGGCTGCCTTTTTAGGAAGATCGGGACGAAGATTACGGACCTTTCGAATCGTATACGGAGTCAGTATCAATCGCCCATTCGTATGCCATGAGAAGGCCGCCACAAATTTGAATCGATCAGATAACTCCATCATCGCTTTTGTCTCTGGCTCAGATGCAGGTCGAGCGCCTCTATAGTGGTGATGTTCGGGCTGTGATTTGCTGCCCACTTCACCGAGATAGCCCCATCGAAATGGGTAGTTGCGGTTTAGATCAACCCCTTCACCGCTGCTGAAACGACCATCTAAGTTGAGGTCACGCCCATTCTTTCTCCCAATATTATTCTTGCAAGAACGAAAGAGCGTGTGGTGATTGCCATCCGGATTCACCAAGGGCACAAACACGATATCGAGTTCACTAATCCAGCGCTTTTGTGGCGTCTGTCGGCGATGTACGAGGAGGTCTTGAAGCGCATCTATGGCATAGTCCACCGCCAATAACTCGTCGCCGTGGTGTCCTCCATTGAGGAGGACCGCCGGTCGAGATTTTGTTGTGCTCTTATCGTAGACTCGTAAGCCCCAAATGCTGCGACCCTGATGGCTACGGCCGATCTCCATCAGCTCGGTTATGTCAGGGTGAGATGTGGCAAGACCTCGGAGAATTAACTCAACGCGCTTGTTATCCTTGTAGGTATCATCGATCACAAACCCAGATTTATTTTTTTTCGGAGGCCGACCAAAATTCTCGGCGAATACCGGGTCACATGAAATCCATGGCTCGCCCCGGCGACATGCCCGGCGACATTGAGCTCGCCGACGACTCTTACGTCCCTTTTTTCGTCGCTTCCCTTTTGCGTTATTCAAAGCCTGAGAACGACCGATGACCCGACTCAATTGGGCGCTGTATGGTAAGCGTCCGCTCTGGTCAATCCGCGCTCGCATGTCAGCATTCACGACGCAGTAAAGTTCAAGGTCTCCAGTCTCCAGTTTACGTCTCGGTTCCACGATGAAGGCTTCATCTGGACGAGGTAGGCGCTTGTTCAATCCACGGCAATAGGCCTGAGCTCCCACTCGACTCAATCCAAGCGCGGGTTGTTCAGGCACCATATCTGGAGCTCTCGCGCCGTCCTCCTTCTCCGGGCAAATATCTGCTCGACGGCAACGTTCATAATCGCCCTCCGTGACCGGCTCGGCATCCACGAAAAAGACCGACTCTCGATCCGTTGCAGCATCGTCTTTATCGTCGAAAAAGATCTTTGGCCTCTCGCTGCCTTGCCTCTGCCTGTCGGAAGCAGTGATGCATTTCATGCCCGCGACTTGAGCTGGACAAGAAGGCAGGCGCTTCGCTGTTGAAAGCGGCGCTTGCCCCTCGAGTTTGGCTGGGCTTGTAAGTTGAGTTGGTGATGACCCATCTGCTTTGAGCGTTGTCCTCGGTGCATCGCTTGTATTGGGCTGAGTACGACCAGGCGAGCACGCGATACAGAATAGAGCCAGGTTCCAAAGGATGAGTCTCACGGCTGGGACCTTTCGTCTTGTTTTGCAGTTCAGTGTGTCACATCCCGCCCAAGCTGGTATCACTCGAACTCAGCGATGAGTCTGGACGCTGGTCACTCGAGATGCAAATAAAACTCAATCGTCAGCGGAAGTGGAAAATCCTGCATGTGGGAGGAACTCAGGCTGTCGACTTTGAGATGACGCACAGGTTAAGCCATGCCATAAGCACTGCATCGGTCTGTTGACCCCGAATAATGTCCGGAGTTCATTTCAGCATGTTCAGTCGACGTGGCTTTCTAAAATCGCTTGCATCCGCAAGTTTAGTCGTTGCCACAGCATGCGAGGGGGATGAAGACGGTCTGACTCGGTTGGACAACGTGCCACCGTTCACCAGCGACGAGACGCGGAGGACCGCCAGATTTCCGCTCGGTGTACAGGCTGGTGGGATGGAGCAAACCACCGCGGTGGTCTGGTCATACGCACCCCTCGATGCGTCTGTGCGTTTGCTGGTTTGGCGTAAAGGTGACGGTCCTCGCGAATCGATCATCGACACCGTGGTTGATGTAGAGGATGGATACCTGAAGGTCTTGCTGACAGCCCTCAATCCGGAGACGCGGTACCGTTACGGCTGGGTCTCTGGTGACTTAACTTGGTCAGATGTAGGTGAATTTCAAACGGCTTTTGAGGCCGACACACTCAAGCCATTACTCGTGGGTGCGACCGCTTGTACCTCCATCGGTCGCGCACCGTTTCCATCCATTGCCTGGTTATCGAAGGCATCTCTCGATGTTTTCTGTCACTTGGGCGACATGAGTTACAACGACGGGTCATCAACCCAGGCAGATTTTCGAGAGGCCTGGGCGCGCACGTTGGCCAATCGCGAGTATCGCCAACTGTTGAGTTCAGTGGGCACCTATCAGACTTGGGATGACCATGAAGTGGCAAATGACGACGAACTGAGCTCACTCCCGCCGGAGGCAATCGCCGCGGGGATTGATGCTTTCTTTGAGTCAACACCGAGCCGTCGTGGCGACAACGGCGAGCTTTGGCGCAGCTTCAAATGGGGAAAGAGCGTTGAATTTTTTATTCTGGATTGTCGATTCGAGCGCGAGCCTGATCGCCAGCGGTACATCTCCGAGGCGCAACTGAGCTGGCTAAAGGACTCGCTCGCTGCGAGCCCTTGTCATTTCAAAGTGCTGCTCAACTCCGTGCCCATCGCTCAGTTGCCGCCCATTTGGCTTTTAGAAACGGACCGCTGGCAGGGCTACCCAGACCAGCGAGACGAACTGCTCGATTGGATCACAGAGCAGTCAATTCGAAACGTCTGGTTCCTGTCCGGCGATTTTCACCTCGGTGCCGTCTGGCGGATCGAAACGATGGGCGCGCGCCGGCAGATTTGGGAGATCGTCTGCGGTCCGGGTGGCAGCGCACCAAGCCGCCGTTTTGAAATCGCCTCAGCAAACGAGAGCGCTTTTGAGAGCTTCTTTGAACCTGAGCAGACCATTTATGCATCGGGCGATTGGGCCGCAACAACCCTTTACTTTGATCCAATCACCGATGGCGTGACCATCCGCTTTATCGACTCAAGCAGCGAGGAGGTTGCTTTTGAGAAAACGTTGAGCTGGCTTGATGTGGATGACTAGAGGAGTAGCAACATTCACCTCGAATACCACCTCGGCATCCGGGTGAATGTGCGGTTTGGCTGAGAACATTGCTCGTGCCGTTTGGCGACGAATGCACAGCCGACACCCCGAGTATGGCAAATATACGCGGGCCAAGTCATCCTTTGGATGCAAAGTTTATAGATCTGTTACTGACTTGTTGCGTTTGAGTTGCTTTCTCGAACTCGAAAAAAAACGCCGTTTAGCGTGCGACGGGCGCCTTATTTTCCTGTGCTGCGGTGGCGCCTACGGAAGCGCGCGCGAGATGTAGTTCTGAGGCCTTAATCAGCTTGGTCGCGGTGTCATTCACGTTCGGTGCGATCACCGCACGAGCCTCTATCTGAACGGATTGAACTGGTTCAGTCAGCTGAGCCGTCGGTTTGACCGGCGTACTCGGTGCTCCGATCATGAGTCCTGCGACGCAAGCCGTCAGCCAGGTTGCAAAAGCGCCACCGAGCATGGCTTTGAAGCCCATCCGAGCGAGATCTTTACGCCTCTCGGGCGCGAGGGCTGCGATACCGCCAATCTGAATACCGATGGAGCCGAAGTTCGCAAAACCGCAGAGGGCATAGGTCGCGATAATGGCTGACCGCTCCGAGATGATGCCGTTCTTAATCAGGTCACTCAAGGTTTGGTAGCCCACGAATTCGTTCACCGCGAGCTTTTGGCCGAGTAGGTTACCCACCGCGGCCGCATCGGCCCATGGCACGCCCATGACGAAGGCGATCGGCGCGAGCAGGGTGCCGAAGATCGTTGTGAGACTGCCAGGAAAGAAGCCGGAGAACTCCTTGTTGGCCATTTGTTCGCCACCGAGCAAAGAGCCATCGATCCATGCATCGAGGCCGCCAAGGATCCAGTCCGCGACCGCCACGAGGCCGAGAAATGCAATCAACATCGCAGCCACGTTCAACGCCAATTTAAGACCGTCCGTTGCGCCGCGAGCCGCGGCGTCGATAACATTATCACCTGAATCGATCTCCGGCAGCGCCACATCGCCGGCGGTCTCTGAGACCTCCGTTTCAGGATACATAATTTTTGCGATAACGAGTGCAGCCGGAGCAGACATCACCGATGCGACGACGAGATGGCCGGCGTCTACACCCATACCGATGTAAGCGGCCAACACACCACCAGCGACCGTCGCAAACCCGCCCACCATCACGGTGAAGAGTTCAGAGCGTGTCATATTGGGTAGAAACGGCCGAATCATCAGGGGCGCCTCAGTCTGGCCAACGAAGATGTTTGCCGATACAGACAAGGTCTCGGACCCGCTCGTCCCCATCGCGCGCTTGACGAATTTGGCCATGAACTTGATCACGATTTGCATGATGCCGAGGTAGTATAGAACGGCCATAACCGCAGAAAAGAAAATGATGGTTGGCAAGATCTGAAAGGCGAATTGGAATCCTGATTTTGCCGACAAACCGAGGTCCTGGAAGACCATCCCGGAGCCTTGCTCAGACAACTTAAGGAAGCTCTTTACACCGTCGCTAAATGCTGAAATAGCGGCAATACCCGGTTCCCACTTGAGCAGAATTGCGCCGAGAATCACCTGGAGCAATATACCCACGACGATGGTCTGGACATTCATCAGTCGTCGGTTGTTTGACATCAGCCAGGCGATGCCGAGAAGCGCGAGTATCCCCACAAAGCTCATTGCCTGATCCATAATTCCCCCCTTGGTTGCGATTGGGAGACGGCACTGGGGCCGTCTGGTCGCCGCACCCTATCAGCGGACGCGTATCCGCTCAATAGATATGCGCTCAGACGGTCCTGGAATGGTTACGCGTGGTTGATTGTTCTCAAACCACCACATTCACGGTTGGTCTACTCGACACCTGGCCTTGTTGATTTACTTCTCTAACCCGCAGCGTTAGGTTGCTCGAAAACTGGAGGTCGTATGGAGACTCGATTTTCATTTGTCATCGCTTTGGCTGTGGGCTTCCTGGTTGTGCAGCCCGCGGAAGCTCGGATTCTTGAGAAAAATGCAAAGGTGGTTGCAGCGACGCCGAAGAAGCGGTTTTGCAATGGCCCAAAATGCGCGTCTAAGCTGAAGCCGCTGCGCATCAAGAAAGTCGCACAGAAAAACAATAAAGTGACCGACATAAATGCATGGCGGGACGCGATTGGCTACGTGCCCGGTGCCTTTGATGTGGAGCAGTCCCGCGCCATCGTGCCGCACGTACCAACAAGCTATGGGCTGTTTCGCCTGAGCTACACAACCGTTGCGCGAGTCGGTGCGCCGGTGTTGGGCGTTTACGGTACTCAGCCACCCGAGTACAAGTGGGTGCCTGGTCGATTCGTTGTATTGCATGGCGCGAGCGGGCAACGCCTCCACACCTTTGACCTCGATCCGTTACTGAAGCCCGCCAATATAAAAGAGGGCGAGGCCGACTTCGTGAGAACCTACATACAGCACGCCATCTACCACGAGGGCGTCATTTATGCGGCCATCGCGCATGCGACTTATGCATCGAGCACAGAGGGTTGGAACGCAACCTTGGTGGCCATTCGGGTGGCAACGGGCGAGGTGATTTGGCAGAGCCAGCCACTGGTCGCGAACGCAGATCGATTCTTAGTGGTCGATGATGTGATTTTCGCAGGGTACGGCTTCACAGATGAGCCTGACTACCTTTACCAAATCAACCGTCATAATGGTCGAGTCTTAGCCAAGCAAAAGCTTCGTTCGGGCCCCAAGGACATGTACCTCGACCATTACGGACAACTGCATATCCGTACCTACGATACGAACTATGTTTTTCAAGTTCGGCCCCCACGCTAAGCCTCATATGGCACGCTTGATTGGCCCGTGAAGGCACCACGTCTGAGGTGGAGAAAGCGCCCAGCCGCGACGGCTTGGGTGTGCTATTGTGCCGGGCTCGCCCCATGTCCTTGCGATGCTCGCTTGAACGACTGGAGGTCGGGTCAGCGCCTCATGAGGTGATTTGTATAAAACTCACCGTTCGGCGCAGGTCTTTCGGGGTTGGATAAGAGCCATCTCGGAAAGCCGCTTCTGCGTCAGACGCTTCGCGCTTTGATGAATTCCACGAGGCCACTGACCCAAGTGGGCTCTGTGTTGCAGCTCTCCACTAACTGCACAGTCTCTCCGCCGTGCTCTTCGAAGATCTCTTGGTATTCCGAGCCAATCTCGATGATGGTCTCCAAGCAGTCAGCAACGAAGGCGGGAGAAAAAACCAGCAGTCTCTTCTTGCCCGCCTTTGCCATCTCTTCGATGACCTCGTCGCTAAATGGCGTCAGCCACTTGTTGTCGAGGCGAGATTGAAACGCCACCGTGTAGTCGTCTTCATCGAGGCCTAGCTTCTCCGCGATGAGTCGTGAGGTCTCAAAGGCGGTGGCTTTGTAACAGAACTTGTTGGTCTCATCGAGAACGGTCTCACAAGAGTGGTCGGCACACAGATCACCCGCATTGTAATAGACCTTATCGACGTGGCGTTCGGGTAGTCCATGGTAGCTCATGATGATGTGGTCGTAGCTCGAGATGTCGTGTTTCTGACCTTGAGCAACCATTGTATCGATGTAGAAATCAGCGTCGTAGAACTGGTTGACGATCTCGAGTTCGGGAATGACCCACCACTTTGAAATGATCTCCATCGCGCGCTGAATCGATGACCCTGTACTCGATGACGCGTAGTGTGGGTACATGGGCAGCACAACGATCTTGTCGTAGTTCTGCTTTTGCATCTCGGCGAGAACCGTGTCCATCGAGGGCTCCTGGTACCTCATCGCCATGTGCACGAAGATGTCGTCACCATTGAGCTGCTCGTTCAGTTTCTCCGTCAGCTCTTTCGTAATCGACAACAACGGGGATGAGCCGTTGCCGTGTTCCCAGAGCTCTTTATATATCTTTGTGGATTTGGGGGCCCTGAATGGGACGATGACACAGTTGACCAAAACATATCGAACGGCGGCGGGGATATCGATGACTCGTTCGTCGTTTAGAAATTGCCGTAAGTAGGGCCGAACGGCCCCGACCGTCGCCGCCTTTGGCGTGCCCAGTTGTGTCAGTAGAATGCCCGTTCGTTTTCTCATTATTCTTCCCTACCGAAGACGCCGTTGACCGCTCCCAGGCGGCTACCTGCATGCATGTACAGCACTCGACCCAGAATGTGAACTCCGGTGCGTTCTCTTCCAATAATTTACTCGTGTCGCTGCGATGCGTACATTTCAGTTTGTCCTAGGACACGCTGACGCGACCTGTGGTTGCATGAAATGACAAAATTGATTTCCCAACACAGAGTCGCCAATCGATTGGCAAAACTGACCGTTTTCAGTCTTTGTGTTAAGCGTTCAGAGCCCTATGATTCCCAGATTTAAGTCAGGGTTTGCGAGCCCTATGCATGGGCGGATGTCTATCCTCCGGTGAGATTACCAGGGTGTATGTTTCGACTTTTTCGAGGACTCAATGACGGCTATACTCGCCACCATCGATACACGGTCAGCTCAGGAATCGGTTCAATTGCAATCAGAAGACAAAATTCAACACCTCATTGAGCAGGTAGACCTATTTGCGAGTCTACGGCGTACAGAAATGTCGTACGTGTTGAGGCATGCGGAGGTCAAGCGCCTGTCAAGAGGACAGGTGTTAATCGCTGCGGGTACGCCGTTTGAAGCGTTCTACGTGGTTATGTCTGGTCATCTTGCCGTCTATACGAAAGCCAAAGCTTCAGGAGAGCCTCTACTCGAGTTAGGACCCGGTGCCACCGTGGGCGAGATGTCTATGGTTGACCGCGCACCACGTTCAGCCCGCGTCGTCGCAGAGTCCGAGGTCTTGCTTTTTGAATTCGGGGAGCAGTTCCTGATGGACGCACCTCAGTCACTCACCCTTAAGCTCTACCAAAACTTGGCTCGAATCATGGCGGCACGCCTGCGTGACGCAAACGTGATGGTTGATACCATCGCACCGTGGCCAACGGCGCCCGGCGAACGGGCGGACGTGATCAGAGAGTCAGGTCTCCGTAATCTTGAATTAGATGGCGTTGACATGAGTGGTAGCCAGCTTGAATGCGCGAACTTGACGAAGACAAATTTGCGTCGAGCCAACCTGGAAGGCGCTGACTTGCGAGGCGCTAATTTGAGGGGGGCCAAGTTCCTCAAAGGTGATGTTGAGCGGGTATTGGAGGCTCAGAGGGCGGCGGAGCACGCCGAGGCCAATGAAGGTGGAGACGGCCTTGATGTGAGCGAAAATTGGGCGCGCCTTGATGAGGTCATCGCAAACAAGAAGTCACAATTCCGCAGGCGTTAGCAGATACACGACCGCATATCTAAGAAGACCGTCTTGCGTTTCAAGACGTAACACCGCTAACGTGCAGCGGTTCATTTCACTTCAGCTGGCACTGAGAAAGAAGGTCATCATGCATCGAATCCCTCACCTCCTTTGTTTCGTCCTCATCAACGGTCTCATTTTCAGCGGCTGCGGTTCAGACGATAATGCATCACCGGCTGATACTGACCCCTATGGATTGGGTGGTACCTATCACGACTACAGAAGCTGTATGGAGCAAGCTGACGATCCTGTGGAAGAACCGCAGAATCAGAGCATGATGAACGAATCAGCCGAACCAGAGATGAACGAGCCGGAACAAAATCTTGCAGCCCAATTGCCTGAAGGCGGCGATGAGCCGCTTGTCTCAGGTCTCTACTTCACGCGGATCGAGTTGGTTGAGGTCGGCGTTGTTCTCGATATGCAACTCGAGGTTGAGGTTGCTCAGGTGGAGGGGGCGAGCGCATTCGCGTCGGTAAAATTGCGGGCTTTGAAGGATGACATGGTGAGCGATGTGATCGCCGAAGACTCTGATATACCGGTCAGTGATGAGAACACGTTCAAAATTAATCTCAATGAAGCTGTGATGCCTGGTGCCTTTAGTCCGACTGGTAGTGATGTGGTGTTTTCGCTCGAATTAATCGGTGTCAACTTAGATGCACAATCCATGTGTGGCTTTATCCAAGGCGAGCTCACAACGCTCGATCTACCGCTGGCTGAGAGCACATTTTACGCAGTGCCTTGGGCGGAGAAGGGCGAGGATGTGCCCACCAGCTGCTCCGCGTCCGGCGAGGCCAGCGAGTGTAGCCGAATTCAGCCAAACGAGTGTCCCAACCTCGTCGCAGGTGAGAATACGTTTACGTCCTGTGGTATCGAGCGACGCGTGCGCATTCGCCTGCCGAGCGACCACTCGCCAGAGAACGGTCCTTACAAGACCGTCGTTCTGTTCCATGGCCTCACAGGTGAGCAAGTCGATGACATCGAGGAAGATACAGCCCTCAATAAGCTCGTCGATCCGTACAATTTCGTCTTGATCGAACCATACTCACGGCGTTTGGCTATCGAATGGGATCAAGGCAAGGCTGGAGACAATCCGGACGTCGCATTTTTTGACGATCTGCTCACCTGTGCACAGCAGCAACTGAGCGCAGATTCGGAGAGACTCTACGCCGCCGGCGACAGCGGTGGAGGCATGTTCACGACTTTTCTTGTGAGTCAATTTGCCGACCAGATCGCTGCCGCGGCAATTAACTCCGGCGGGATTGTATTTGAGCTGCCCAATAGCGCTACAAACAAAATGCCGATTATCTATGGATGGGGCGGCGAGTGCGATTTAGCGAGGGGGCAGAACTTCAACACCTTCGCAAATAGCATCATCCCGCAGTTTAGGGAAAATGGTCACTTTGTAGTCGCTTGTAATCATGACTCAGGACATGAGTGGAAGCCGCTCTTTTCGCCTTGGTACCTCGACTTCCTATTTGCGCACTCACGCTCTCTGAGCGAGAGCCCATTCGAGTCCTCCCTGTACGGGCTACCGGACTTCTGCACAGCGAATTGATTGAGCCGATGCGCCTCGCTCTAATCAGGACACACCGAGGGCAGGTATGCTATGGCTGCCCATGATTCGGCAACGACACGTATTGTAGGCCCCGGATTCAATCACAAAGTCTACGACATCGTGCGCTCCATTCCCCCAGGCACCGTCTGTACCTACGGACAAATCGCTACTGTTTTGGGCAGTCCTCGAGTGGCCCGGCATGTGGGGTGGGCTCTCGCGGCCTTGGTTGGGCAGGAAACAGACGTGCCATGGCATCGGGTGATCAACGCGCGTGGCCGAATCAGCCATCGAGGCGACACACAGCGTCCGGAAGAGCAGTACCGGCGGCTCTGCGACGAAGGGATCACCTTTTCGAGTGCTGGTGTTATCGATTTGAGCGTCTTCCGCTGGACTGAATTAATCTGTCCGCACGCCCCAACACACGCGATTATCCGTTGAGATGAGCCCTGTTGATGAGGTCATCTCCAGATCACTCGCAAATATCCTTTTTCGCTAGAGGCTTGCAAAACAGGTAGAATCCTCCGTAGAGTTAGCACATTCCTATCATTCCGCGTTTGAAGCCAGACCGACGAGTGGCGTTTGACCATACTCCAGCGCGCGAGCTTTGGCTGAACAGGGATAGGCAATTTACACAGGGTTCTGTGGTTTGATGATACGGGGCCAGACTTTGGTGGCGCCGTTCGGGTTAGGGGCATAGTTCGTGGGGCTTGTTCGCATTATTGAGGGTGAATCGGTGCGTGATGTACCGTTACCAGAGATGTGTATCGTGGGAAGACATTGGTCATGCCATGTTCGGTTGACATCAACTGCTGTCCCTCAGTTCTGGTTTGAAATTCGATGGATTGACAACACTTGGGCTTGGAGACCTCTCAACCGTGTAAATGAAACACGCGGGGCAGGCGCCATCGATTCTCAAGGCTGGCGCTTCATCAGCAAGACCGCGCGACGAAATACGCGGGTGACCATTGGTGCAGACGTGGCGATCGAGTTTACCGATGTGTTGGCGCCTGCACCCTTCGCCGTGGAGTTAACCACCCGTGACGTCATGGGCGGTGAACGTCTCGATGAGCTCTGTGAATCGATCGATGACCGGCATTATCGATTTGGCTGGGAACACGGACTCGACGATTCACATCGGCTTCAGGACGGAGATATCATCCGCTCAGACGCTGGAATCTATCGGTTAAACCTGCCCAGTCATGACACCCACACCCTCGTTGCCCAATTACATCTCGGCTTAGACGATTGTAGCTTACGTATCAACGTAGGTGAACTATGGGCGAGTTTCGAGTCTGACCAGGTCATGGTTCGTGTCACTGGAGAATGCGTTCGTGTTCTCGCCGCCTACGCCGTTGTCCGTCGTGACGAGAGCTACACGGATGGCGGTTGGCTCACGGCTCCAGAGAGTCATCAGCGATGGCTTGATCTCGGCGGTAATCCGGCCTCTGGTATCGAACGTTTGGGATTTGAACGCGGTAAACTCAGGAGTCAGTTGCGAAAGGCTGGTGTCATGGACGTCAAGGATTTGTTCGAACGTAAGACATCAGGCTATCGGACCATGCTTCGTTTATCCATCCCGGCTGACGAAATTCTTGTTCTCGATGACTTGGATTGAGATCCGAGTCTATTTTGGAAAAATTTCGTGAGCTTTCTAGCTGTACGGCGTCCCTAGTACGGCCGGTTGAACGAGCCGGCGTCGGAACACTTTAAGTTTAACTTTACAGCCATAATGAACTTGATTTTTCGCCACTAAACCGTCAAGATAACGCCGACAGCACAGGGTCGGATGTGGTTAGACAGGGAGAGGCAATTACGCCGACAGCCTGTGCTTTACTGGTAGAGTGGCACGTGGTGCCGCGATAAAAACGCGTGCTGCTGGATAAAGGGGAGACATGACCATGAATGCACCTATTCGCTTGATTGTAACATTGCTAGCGGCGGTTACTTTACCGCTCGCATCGCACGCGCAGGACGCGCCGTTCGAATGTGACAACAACTTTGGCGACTGCGGTACACCGAACATGAGCGGTGGCGGCGGCGGCGGTGGCGGTGGTGCCATCCTGATTAATAACACCGACCTGGGCGATACATATCAGCGAGCCGACGACTTCGATGATGATGGTATTGAAGACAACTCGGATAATTGCCCTCGCGTCCGCAATCCGGAACAGTTTGACCGCGACGGCGATGAAGTGGGTGATGCTTGTGACAACTGCGCCAATACCCGTAACGCCGACCAGTTGAACCTTGACGAAGACGCCAAGGGCGATGCCTGCGACGCAGATATCGACAACGATAACGTGGAAAACGAACTTGATAACTGTAAGTTTGTGCCAAATCAGGCAGGCGAAGATGGCCAGCCTGACCTGGATAACGACGGTATCGGTGACGCCTGTGACGACGACATCGACGGCGACCTGAAGACCAACATCGAGGATCCCTGCCCCTACAACGCAACTCTCGACGCGCCATCCGAAGAAGAGCGCGCCGTCTGTTTCCCAGACATTGATGGTGACGGCGTCAGTGAGGTCGACCCTCTCAGCAAGGACAACTGTCCAACCATCGCCAACGAGGCGCAGCTCGACACCGACGAGGATGGTATTGGCGACAAGTGCGACGGTGACCAAGACGGCGACGGGATTCCCAACAAGTACGACAACTGCAAGCTCGTGGCGAACGCTGACCAGATCGACATCGATCGAGATGGTAAGGGCGATGACTGTGACGACCGTTTCTGCTTCGCCGTGTACGGTGACACCGAGAACTGTCTAGACCCTGAGGCGACCCTCGCGGTTTACTCACCAAGCTTGCTTGCAAACACTGGCGACGAAGTGCCTTTGCGACTCTTCATCAACCGCACCAATCGCGAGTTTCGTTATCGGTGGTCGGTATCCGCTAGCCCAGAGGGCTCGAAGGCACAGATTGCGGCACCTCAAGGTTCTGTTGAGCAGTCGACCCCATTCGAATATCGGTACCTAGCCGACCGACCAACAATCGTGCCTGATATGCCAGGTGAGTACACCATCGTCGTCGAGGTGGAGACAGCTTTTGAAGACGGTAACACCAACGAAGTAAATACTGTCGCTCAGTACAGCATGCGCCTCAAGGCTGAGGGAGAGCCTCGAGCGTCTGATGGCAGCGCCGGCGGCTGTGCAGCAAGCGCGTCGACGGGCGGCGGTGCGATCGCTCTGTTGGCGGGTGTCTTTGGACTCGGCCTCGTCATGAGACGTCGACGACGTTAGACAGACATCTGGCTCCAAGGAAGAACGCTCCCCGAGGGGAGCGTTTTTTTATGGCATGAAATGCTGACCTATTCTCATCAGTTGTCGTCAGTCGAGGCGGCACAAGCGGCACCGATGATACCAGCTAGGTTGCGCTGTTCCGCGGGTACGATAGCGGCCCTTGTCCTTAAGTGGCTGCGAATCCGGTCGAACTTCTTGGAGCCACCACCACCGAGAATGATGAGGTCAGGCCAGAGTAAGGATTCGTAGGCGGCGATGACCTGATTGAGCCGCTCCGCCCAGGCATGCCAATCTAGGGACTCACGCTTCCTAATAGAGTCAGCTGCATACTCTTCCGCCTCACAGCGCCCAATCGAACTCTCTGCGAGCACGAGGTGTCCCAGCTCCGTATTCGGTACGAGCCGTTTGTTGATGAAAAGGGCGCTGCCAATGCCGGTGCCCAGCGTCAGCATGAGCACCACGCCGTTTTGCTTTTGGCCCGCACCAAAGCGGACCTCTGCCAGACCGGCTGCGTCGGCATCATTCAATAATGTAATCGGACACGCGAGTCGCTCTCCAAGAAAGGTCTGCGCGTCAACACCAATCCAGTCATCGCTGATGTGCGCCGCCGTCCTCACCACGCCGGCTTGAATCACCGACGGCAGTCCGATCCCGATGGGCCCCCGCCAGTCAAAGTGGTCTCGGAGTTCTGCTATCGTGTCAGCGAGCCGCTGCGGCGTCGCCGGTTTTGGTGTCAATAACCGATGTTTTGGCTCGACCACAGCACCAGTCAAGGTATCGATCACAGCACCCTTCGTTCCTGTACCGCCGAC
>JBMHDS010000038.1:0-4344 GCA_049889275.1 Bradymonadia bacterium
ACCACGCTGACCGTCGAGGCGTCAGACCGCACGCTCATCATCGAGGCCTGGTACCCAGCAGACGAGCCCGCAGACGACCCTCAAAGCATCCTTAATTTTGAAGATTCAGAGAGCGGCCGTAATGCGCTCGATGAACTGATACAAGCAGCACCGGCGGATTGTGTCACGACACCTACACAGAGCCTGCGCGATGGCGTCGCTGCAGCTGACTTAAGTGCATTACCACTCGTTATCTTTAGTCACTGCCATAACTGCGGCCGTTACTCGTCATTCTCGTTGGCTGAACGATTGGCAAGCCATGGTATGGTTGTGCTGTCCATGGACCACGCTGGGCCACAACCATTCACGGCTGAAGCCGCAGGCGAGCCGTTGAATGTGGCGCAGCTTCAACGACGCGCAACAGACATTCAAACCCTGTTGGAAGTCGCTCTCAACGGTTCGCTCTTCGCGCGCTCTGAGGCGACGCGCGCGCTAACCATTGACGTAAATCGCGTCGGACTCTTCGGCCACAGTTTCGGCTCGGTGACCGTTGGCCTCGTCGCCCAAAATGACCCGCGCGTGCGCGCTGTGGCTGGCTTGGCCGCACCGATGGAAAATATTCTCCTGCCGGGCGTCACCATGTCGGAGATCAATGCACCCGTTCTGTTCGTTCTCGCCGAGGAGAACAATAGTATTCTCGAGATCGGCAACGACTTTATTAGACAAAACTTTGAGTCCGCCAATCCACCTGTCTGGCAAGTCGACCTCGCGGACGCTGGCCATTGGTCAGTATCTGACCTCTGCGGCCTCAACGAGGGCTTCAGCGCAGGATGCGGCAAAGGCACTCGACACTCCGTCGACCGGGCGGGTGAACCATTTGATTACATGCCTGTGAGACGGGGCATTCGTCTGACCCAGAACATCCTGGCCGCATTTTTCTTAGGCTACCTCAATGACCGAAGCGACGCCCTCGAGAGTTTTGCAACGCTCGATGAGGAGAGCGATGTACGGGTGCACTCTAAACCATCTCTGTGACATCGAGTCTACCGTACTGAGTGCACCCAGAGCCATTGAGCGCTCAAGCGCCTCAAGCAATCGCCGCGCAGCACAGATGTGCGTCACTTATAAGACTCGATGCACTTAGCCGGCCGACGATACGATACGCGTGCGAACATTGAAAGCCAAGGTGCAAAGACTCAACCGACACCTGCAAACTGACTTGACCCCCCCCTCCATCAACATTAGAAATGTCATCCGCATTAGATCGTTCGGAGTGCCTGTATGAAGAGTCTCGTCTGTTACCTCATTGTGCCGCTGTGTCTCTGCTTAATCAGCTGTGAGAGCGGCAGTGATCGAACACCGCTCAAGACCGAGACTTATCTTGGCTCACCCATATTCGAGGCGAGCAACGTGGAGATTAAAGATGGCGTCAAGTCGTTTGAACCCGCAAATGGGTTATTGTCGGTCATCGTTGAACCCGAACGATTACTCTACGAATTCACGGCGGACGCAAACGCTGAGATCAATGTGGGGGACGTGCTGGTTGGCGCCGAGGAGAATGGCTTTATCCGCCGCGCTGTAGACGTCTCGCGCAACGGTAACACCGTGGACGTGACCACCGAGCGCGCCACGCTCCTCGATGCCCTTCAATCAGCGGACATATCCATTCGCTTTGGCCCCGGTGTACTTTTGGAAGACGCTGAAAGCACAAACGCTCCGAATGCCGGCAACGCGGCGAACGATGACAACAACGTCAATGGTGAAGACGACGGTAGCGCCAACGAGATCGAGCTCGACCTGGATGAAAACCAGTCTCCGCTCAAAGCCACTGGACAACAAATCGAGGCACGTCAATTCAATCTACTGGACGAAAAAGCACAGTTCTTCAAGGAATTGAACAGAGAGCTTAACTATCCGCTGCTCGGTGAGGTGGGCGATGGACTTTGGCTGACAGGTTTCGTGTCTACGGCCTTGGATTTTGATTTCACGCTCAAGATTAGAGACGGTGAGATCGTGTCCTCTGAATCGGAGTTGAGGGGTGAAGTGCAAGGCGCCCTCACGCTCAGGGCGGAGAGTACACTCGAACTTGAGGCATCGCGCGATATCTCGCTCTTGTCTCTACGCCCCATCGTCTTGGTCGGCGCTGTTGGTTTTCTCCCCTTTGTGGTCACGCTCACACCGGAGCTTGGTCTGACCTTCGGCGGACGCATCGGTACCAATGCGAGTCTTTTTACAGCGCGCATGAGCGCCGGCAGCACCGCCTCCGCTAAAGTCGTGTACCAGACCACTGAAGACCGCTGGAAGAGTATTTATGAAGTCTCCCCACCGACCTTTAATGCCGACGTCGATGTACAAGGGTCTCGAATCAAAAACTCGGTCGCAGCGTCCGTGGCGCTGGTGCCACAGGTAAACGTTCAATTCTATGAGTCGAGCGGTGCAAGGCTCAAAGTACCACTCACCGTCGAGGCGACGGTGGAGACCGATACGCAGGACCCCTGTGCGAACGTCGGTCTAGACTTAACCGCGTCGGTCTTACTTACGCCGGAGAGCCGATGGGATTGGATCAGCGATCTCTTCGCCATCGACGACATCGAGTTGATTGAGACCTCGCTTGCCTCAGCCACCTTCAAGCCCTGCCTGGGAGCGGCTGGTAACCAAGATCAGACCGGCCCAGATGGTGGCACGGACTCAATGGATCAGCGCGACCAGGGCGTGGGTCTGATCACTGTGACCGTTGCCGATATGGGTACCGATGACACTGGTAACCGAACGGACGCAGGTCAATCTGATGTTCCGGGAGAGCCGATTGCAGAAGAGCTACGTTGCCAAGCGAGCTTAAATGGCGTCGCCAACTTAGAATGCGCCAAGTGGTTTGGGGTCTCAAATTCGACGGATGGGACCCGATTCGGGTTCGGCTTAGGTCGAAATCTCAACTCAAACAACGTCGTTTCTTCCCTGATTCAACTCGAACTCGAATCGGGGTCATACCTTGAGACACGAGGGCAACACGTTGTGAGCGCCATGATTTCAAATGAGCGAGGGCGGCGTATTCTAGATTATGAGTTTCAATCAGGAGAGTGTCGAATTCGTTTGAATACAACCTTAGGGAGAACAACCCTTCCACACGGACAAGATGGCGCTATGGTCGATCTCGACGCTGATTGTACCCTGACCGATGGCGATGCAACCCATGACCTGAGTATACAAGCGGCAGATTATCCAGTTAATTTTCAATAATCGCATCAGTTGGTTCATCATTGCCTTTGCCCTTCGGGCTACGACACCCCACCTGATGACCGTTTGGTCATGCGCACAGACAAGAATCGCCAATCTTCAGCGTTTTTGTCCGACATAAATGTCCTTCACAGGAGTCTCTTTACTCCGAAAAAGCCGCCCAATCAGCCATTCGCCCCTTAAAAACGCTGGCACAGTCTTCGCAATACCCTCGTGTGTACACTACAGGAGGACAGACCATGAGACTGCGTTTACTGACGATATTTACCGTGTTGCTGGCGGCCACAGGCTGTATGTCGAACGACACCATCGACGATGTTGATGTCAACCAAGACAAACTGTTTGGACATTACTACGCCGGCTTTGACTCAAACTCAGGTGATCTCGATGTGCGAGTACAGTTAAGGGTTGGCGGCAAGACCGGGACAACAGTACGTCTGCTGGAGGGTGAATTGGCCGTTGATGGGCATGCCATGAGTGAACAATATGGTGAGACCCAAGCTTTGAATCTGCAGGGTACATACTACTACCTCAAACGAAGCCTCGCCGAGTTCTTACCCGTTCATACCGTAGATTGGGATAGGAGCGATGGGGAGCGTGTGACCAACGACCTCCGAATCCCTGGCCCGGCTTGGATCACAAGCCCGGCCGAAGGTGATGTTGTAGGTCGAGACAACATCGTGCTCCGCTTTGATGGAATTGAACTCGATGGACACATCATTGCGAAGATGGTCCTAGAGATACTCGACCCCGCGGGCAACAACCGCCGACGCACCATCTCGAAGGCGATTACAGCGGGCAATCAGTTTGTATTTACACGAACTGACCTCGTGGGTATCAACGGCGGTTCTCGCATCATTGCACACCTTAAGCTACAAACACGTTACCGCCCTGAAGTAGGCCATACCGCCGAAGGCGGTATGGTGAAGACTGAATACCGCGCAGCGCGGGTTGAGTATGAGTTCGCCCGCTAAGCTATCGACAATGGCGCGCCGCCGGCATACGCAGCCACCGGCCTGAGTTGGCGTTGCCCCACAAGTAGATACTTTCTGCGCGTCACAGAGCGAAGGTGCTTTCAAACGTTCGCCAGAATATCTTTGAGCGTACGCACCAAATACTGCGCGTGTTCGC
>JBMHDS010000039.1:0-10775 GCA_049889275.1 Bradymonadia bacterium
CGAACGCATCAACTGCGAGTGCATGCAGCTGCGACCGACGGTCTCGATAATCCAATTCGAGGCGATGATCTCTACGGCACGGCCGGCGACGTCTTATTTCTGCATGCCTTCAAGCTCCGATTTCACCAAGAAGATGAATCATACCAAACGCTCATTTCCGCGCCGCTCCCATCGACTTGGCCTGCGTCGATCAAAACACTCGTACGAAAGCGCCTCGAGGCAAAAGAGATTTCCTGGCCGACTGAGTTTCCATAGGACGTCAGACCCCATGGTCTGATGAGCGCGATCCAGTTTTTTGGTGCATTGAAGAACTCGTTCTATACTTTCCATTGCGCAGTCGCCGAAATCATTGTTTCCGGGAGCACATTGGGTGAGTTTGTCGAGGTCCACTGACAACCATGTTGAGCGCGATATAGCCAAGACAGCGCTCTGGGTTGTGCTTACATTCGCATCGATTGGGGCGAGCCCTGCGGTGCATGCGGAATCATCCACGCACGCTCACTTAATCGAGGCGACCGATGACCAAATTGAGCGATGTATTCAGGGTCGCCAACCTCCGCTCGCAGGGTGTATTGCCGAAGCGATCCGGCGTGGAGCGAATCACTTGGTTCGGGATGTGCGACAAATTTTGCGAGAGTTAGGTGACCCCGCGGTCGTTGAGGCTGCGGCAGTGGCGCTGGTTAATTGGCGTGATAAATACTCTCATAGCCTGCTCATTCAATCCCTCTGGTCGGGGCGCGGTGGAGCACGAGGCGTGGCTGCACTTGCATGGGCGTCTAAATCGCTCAGGCGGCTGCATAGGCATAGCCACAACATGCGTCGTTTTGCGCTGCATATCCATACGGACCCCATGTTTCGCGCAGCGATCAAAGCAGCGTTGGTTAAAAAGGAGTGGCTCTCTCTCACCGCTGATGAACGATTCAACTTGAGGCTGCAGATACTCGAATTCGGATACCTGACGAGCCCGACGGTTTATCAAACTAGAGCAGCTCAAGTGGCCTTGAAAGCCCTTCAACGGCACTATGGTCGGCGCTGTACTCGTCTTTGGCGTTCGTTAGGGATAGACGACACGGTGGTTGCAAAACGGGTCTCAACGCTCGTGGGGGTGCTCTCGAAGAAGTGTGTGAACGCCAGTCGGCTGAGTATGCCGACGAGGATCTCAAACCAGCTGGTCCGCGCGCGTCGTAACCAGACGAATCGACATTACCTCAATTTGCCCGACCATGATTGCCGACGGGGTAGCCAGGGTTCGTGTATTGCCCATTTTGACCCCTTCTGGGTACATTTTCGACGTGGCTTTACACCTGCTCAGACCGGCTACAAATATCAGCCTCTCAAACAAGGAAAACTCCCCCACACGGCATTTAAGTTTGCGCCAAATCTCAAACAACCGGACTGGTTTCCGCCATCGGTCGAAGTGACTATCGATGATGGGATTTACACGAGCTCTGCCCGTCGGTTTTTGAACTTACTGGACGCCTACGGCGTGAAAGGTACGTTTTTTTGGTGTGGTGGTAGCGCGGCGATGTCAGCGCTGAATGATCTCGAAGGCGTCAAACGGATTGTCCGAAGAGTGATCGATGGCGGCCATGAAATTGCTTATCATACCATGTCCCACGGGACTCGATTGAAATCACATTTGATCAATTGGGAGTCTGATCAGGTCGTCGATGACATCAACACCTTTAAATGGATGATGGAATGGCTCGCTGGCCATCCGGTCAACATCCGCTATGGGCGCCTGCCAGGGGGCGATGGGACAGGCATAGCCGATTTGCAGCTCAGCTTTGCCAAGGCTGGTCTTGGGCCTCCCGTACTTTGGCACCAGCATACGCTACAGCATTGGACGCGTTCGAAACGTCAAAGGAATGCACTGGCGCGTCACCTCAGAAAGCGTTGTCGGAGCTATATCCTGTTGCTACACGAGTACGGTGAATCACTTGATTATCTCGAGACCTTTCTCGGTGGTCTATACGCAACGAGACATGCGCCGACGTGTCAAAATGTTGTCAATCACTTTCCTCTGCAAGATATGTTGAGGAGCGAATGGGGCTTTTCTCTCAAACATCGTGTCCGTAAGGTGATGAGACGTCGCAAACGTGAGGGTCGAAGCGAGCAAAAGGGCACTCGGTCGACGGTT
Organism: Bradymonadia bacterium; assembly: GCA_049889275.1. Classification (GTDB taxonomy): domain Bacteria; phylum Myxococcota_A; class Bradymonadia; order UBA7976; family UBA1532; genus UBA1532. The sequence continues at coordinate 2,141 of JBMHDS010000039.1, forward strand.
GAATCGATGTTACCTTTTCAACGTCAACTTGGTTTTCATCGTGTACACAACGTCGAACGCTAGCCGATTTGAAAGTCCATCAAATGAATGATGCTCAGAATGAACCGAAGCGTGAGAACGCTGCCGATAGACGAGGAGAGTAAGATGTCCAGTCTCAAATTCTCAATGACTGCTGCGCTCCTCTACATACAATCAGTGGCGTTTGCAGCGCCTTCTGCCAGTACTAAAGTCGCACCTTGTCCGACCGAAATGATCGATGGGATGTCCTGTATTCCGGGCGGGCCTTTCACAAGGGGCTCAGAGGCACCACGTACCTGTAAGCAAGGAGAGGTACGTCGTATACCAGCAGCAAAGCCAAATCATAAACCGGTCACCGAAGTTCATGTGTCCACGTTTTACATGGACAAAACGGAGGTGACCTACGCGGCCTATCAGCGTTGCGTCAAGGCGGGGCAATGTCGGAGGCGCCGACCAGCCTACAATGATTACAATCGCGCTCAACAACCGATGGTGGGCGTGACCTGGTACGAAGCGAATCAGTATTGCAAAGCTGTCGGTAAACACCTGCCCACTGAAGCCGAATGGGAGAAGGCTGCACGCGGGCCCGCAGGTGAGTTGTATCCTTGGGGTAATGAGCCTGTCGATTGTGACAAGGCTGTGATCAAAGACAGGTCGGGTCGAAGTTGCGGGGTGAAGAAGAGACCTCCAAGTCCATCGAAAGGGCGCACACTGGAGGTTGCGAGTCGTCCGGCTGGCCGATTTGGGCTTTTTGACATGATCGGCAATGCGGAAGAGTGGACCGCCGACTGGTACACCCGCGATTATGAGGTGTGTGGAACCGACTGTTCGGTGCATGACCCCCGAGGACCGTGTCCTGACCAATCGCCTGAGAAGGCCTGTAAGGGCCACACGAAAAAGGCGGTACGTGGCGGTTCTTGGTATTGGCCTTCTAACTGTGCCACGAGTTGGACCCGGCGACCCCACTTTCCAAATAACAAGCCCTATCACCACTTTGGCTTTAGATGTGCGGCAAGTTTATCGGAGGCGAGGCGCCTCATTCAGCGTAACGAAGGTTCTCAGATCGAGGATACTGGCAAGGCGAACTGAGACCTGATGGGATTAGAGCTGGGAAGGGGGGGGCAGTCAGGGCTAAAATGATTGTGCCGTCTGTACTTATGTGGTCGCCGTATGGTGAGATGCTTGACAGTTTGTCATGACTCTGGCAAGATCCGCAGCCGTTCAAGGGCGATCGAGACGGTTCGCGTATGAGATTTGTACAATTATGGATGCTCTTGTGTGTTGGATTGGCTTCCTCTAGCGCGGCCTTTGCGAAGACGCCTTCGCCGTCGGCCAAAGACCATCCCAACATGTTGTCCATCGACATCAAGGCCCTCAGCAAGTACGGGCTGGGCAGTGCGACCCCCACGACATTTGGTGAGCGTCCAGAACAGCCTAAAGGCGACGAGGCGCAGACGAAGGCGCATGCATCGATGCTTGGGCTCCAGCCACCCGCACCGGGCTTTGCCTATCCGCTGGATAATATGCGACCTATGCGTGGATTTGACGACGAGAAATGTGGACATCAGGGTGTTGACATCGGCGGCGATTCGCCGATTGGTGGCGTGGGTGAAAAGGTCTACTCCATCGTCAAATCACGGGTTTATTTTATTGGTACGCCGGAGTCCGATCCACGCCGTTTCGGTAGACGGCTACGGCGGAGCCGCAAGCCGCAAAAGCGCGGCGGATATCTCATTCCAGTTGAAATAGATGTTCCGGGCTACGGAACCGTCTACCCAATGACAGCGAGACCGGGTTCTGCAAAGACGGGGGTGTTTCTGGTGACCAAAGCGCTTCATCCTGAGATAGAAGGGTTCAAGGTGCGCTATATGCATCTCGCAGCGGTGCGCCCCGATCTGAAGCGCGGCGACATCCTCGAAGCTGGTGAAGAGGTCGGTATTATGGGCTCTACGGCGGTTCAAGTCTCAGCACCCCATGTACACATCGATATGGAAAATGAGAAGCACGTCCGGGTAGATGTCAGTCAGTTTATCGGCCTTGGCAAACGTTTTCCAGCGGCATGTCGAGGGCGAAACAAACGATATCGGGCAGCGTTAAGGCGGCGTGCGAGAAAAGCGCGGGCAGCAAAAAAGCGTAAAAAGTAGCCAACGTTCCCGGCTGGCCGCACAATAGCGACGTAGGCCGTGGTTTTGGTTTGCTTACAGATGACGGTAAAGCCGTGGCGCGATCAGGTGATCAGCGCGGCACATGATGACAAGGTATGCGAGTGTCTAAGTCCAGCGACAATGGGTTAGTACTCACTGCGGATGGGTCTCGTATCAGAAGCGTTGGGCTCTTTGGTGCGGTGTCGTTTGTAGTGGGTTCAATGCTCGGTATTGGGATCTTCATCGTGCCTCCAGAGGTGGCGGGGTTGACACCCAATCTCGGGTTTTTCTTCGGGGTTTGGGCATTTGGCGGGCTCGTGGCGCTGGCTGGTGCTGATTGCTTCGCAGAACTGGGATCAGCCTATCCACGCGCTGGTGGTGACTTTGCTTTTCAGCGTCAGGCTTTTGGATCCTCTGTTGCGTTTGCGACGGGATGTGTTCTTTTTATCGGCGTCTTCGGTGGTTCGATCGCTGCTGTCGCCGTCCCGTTGTGGAACTTTCAAATCAGCGCTCTGCTTGGTCAAGACCTCACAAAACTGCAGTTCGAGTTGGGCTGGTTCACGCTCAACGCATCTCAAATTGGCGCGGTGTTTCTTGTCGCCTTTATCACCTTTATCAACACAACTCGGGCGAGGAATTGGTCTGCCTTTCAGGTTTTTTTGACCACGATCCCCGTATTGATCTTGACGGCACTCGCCATTTATATCCTGACGGCTACGGACCCAGTTTTGGTGCCGGATCCTGTTCAGGCCACAGTGCCATGGAGTGACCTCACAGCAGCGTATCTCGGTGTTTACTTTGCCTACTCCGGCTGGAACGCCGTCATTTACATCGCCGGCGAGGTCAAGAAGCCGGGTCGCGTCATTCCGAGAGCCCTTGTGGGTGGCACGCTTCTGGTGACGGTCTTGTACGCATTGATCTGCTGCTCCTTCGTCCATGTCTTAGGCCTAACGGGTCTGAGCGGGGCGGGGGAAGCTGGTACGCATGTGGCACAGAAACTTGGCCATGCCTATGGTGCAAATATCGTCGCGGTGCTTGTGGCCTCGGCCCTACTCGCGTCTTTGAACGCGACCATCAGCGGTGGTGCGCGGATCGCCTATGCCATGGCCAAGGACGGTGCGCTCTGGTCCAAGTTGGCGGAGGGCGAAACCGACGGTGTGCCCAAGAACGCCCTTTGGGCTCAAGCCTTCTGGGCAATGGCTCTCATTTTGACCGGGAGTTTTGAGCAGTTGATTCAGCTGACGGGGCTCGCGATGTTGATCACGGGCAGCTTGACTGTGGTCGCACTCATTAAGCTGAGGCGTGATGAGCCCGATACGCCTCGACCATATCGCTCATTCTGTTACCCTCTCATGCCCGCATTTTACTTGTGCGTCAACGTAGGCGTCATCGCCTTTAAGCTGGTGGAAGCGTTTGAAGGAAAACAAGGCTCTCTTTACCCAATCATTGGCGTGTTCATCTTAGGCCTTGCATTTCTGATTCACCTGAGTTGGCGGCGATTGAGGCATGTACCTGCTTAAACCCTTCTCTCAGCTGCCTGCCTTGAGCCTTCTGTGTTTTTTCGCATCCGGACTCCTCACTCGTGGGGCTATGGCAGAGACGCCCGACGCAGCTCCGCAACAGAAACCGTCGCCATCGGTTCAGAAACAGCCAGCGTCAAAGGACAATGGGGCGGTTTCAGGCAGCGAATTGCCCACCGGTATCTCTCCGCTATTTCGGCCCGATGTCGAGACTGTCTTGACAGCCAAATCGACCAACAAGAAATGGTATCGCCATAAGCGAGGACGCTGGCGTTCGTCAAAGCGGGGCTTGAGGCCGCCTAAGAATGGCCACTATGTCTATGGTCCCTTGAAAGATGGACAGATCAGACTTCGGTTCTCCAAGAGTGGACGGCGAGACGGGCTTCGAATTCTTTTTAGAACCCATTTTGATAAGCGCAACCGATTGCCGCAGAGTGGCTATACCTTCGCCATAAAGGGACGCCAGATTTGGTTTGAACGCATCGAAAAAGGCAGATTTCGATGGGCAACCTCCTGGGGACGACTCAAACGTACTTATGGCCAGCCACGATATGAGGTCGTCCTCACGATGGTCGGCGAGACCGTCAGTGCGCAAGTCTATAATGAACGTACGGGGGCGCTGCACGGCCAGTTGTCTCTCACCGGCGTGAAACCCGTAACGGGGGATTTCGGGGTGATGGTCGGCTCTCGAATTAAATCGCCTTGGAACATACAGCAGGTATCCGTACGACCCACCTGTAGCAACGTCACGCGAAACGCCATCGGGCACCCCATATACCTAAAGGTATCAGGAACACAGACGGAGAGATGGCCTGACGACGTGAACATCCTCGAGGGGCCCATATCTCGATGTGACTCAACGACTGACGCGTGTACCGAGGGCTACACCTATGTGCTGAGAACGGATCCTCATGGACTCGAGCAACTCCTTTGCCAAGGTACCACGGTCACTGAGTTCATTAGTCGACCGCCATGGAAATATATCGACGATACGTACCGGGCAACCCGTCTTCAGCAGTTCGAGGCTTTACCCACGGCGTTGCCCGTCGGCCAGATGCTGACCCATGTCCAGATTAATCAGCTCTTGCGTTTATGGCACAAAAAGTACCCAGAGAAGACACAACTTCGTGAGATCACAAAGACGCATGGTGGTCGACAGATTTTAGCGATTGGAATCGGCGATGGTCTCGAGGCACGCGACAGCCGGCCCGCATTCCTGCTGAACTCGGGTCACCACGGCAACGAGCCCATGTCCATATTGTTTCTGGTGGATGCGATTCGCGAACTTCTGGAGGGGGCTCAGGGCAAATATGCGCTCTTGACTCAAAATAGCCAAATCTGGATTGTGCCTGTGCTCAATGCCGATGGTTATGTTCGACACATGGACGAGTCAACGGGCATTGGTCGAAAAAATGGCCGACGTACTCACGAGGGTGGGCATAAGAAAAGCGGTGTCGATCTCAATCGAAACTATCCCATTCGATGGGGCGCTACGGGTGAGCGGGGTAGTCATTCGAATCATTCGTCTGCCTACTATCGCGGTCCGTCAGCAGGTTCCGAGCCAGAGACCAGAGGCATGATGAAGCTGGCCCGCGATATCCCATTCGTTGGCTCAATTTCATACCATTCGGGCACCATCGCGATCTTGTCCCCCTACACCATCGAAAAGTTGAAGAATCCAGAACAAGATGAAGCCTGGCGAGTGTCGCGGGCGTTAGCTCGTCGTCTCGGTCGACATCCGCAGAAGGTGCGGTTCGGCGTTCGCCGCAACCTTTATCCGGTCAACGGGGTCGACCAAGATTGGCACCGGTATCGGTACGGCACGCTTGCGCTCTTAGTAGAAGGGGCCTTTGGTGCACCCAAAGACCTCGAGCAACGCTCGCAGATTATTGAGTATATGAGGTCGAGTTGGTCCTTCTTCATCGAGCGTTATATGAAGGGTCCCTCCCTCGAACTACGGGTTGTGGATGCCGCCGGTAAACCTGTGGCGCTACCCGTCGAAATTATACGTATGCAGCCAGACAATGGTGAGGTTTGGAAGACGCGATGTCCATACGGCCTCTACCGGCGCTACCTCCCAAAGAAAGGCAGTTACACCATTCGGGTCAAACTGGATGATGCGACACTTGAGCACGACGTAGACGTTGGTCAGGAGGTCAAGAAACTAACCCTTCATTTACCCCGAGAGTACCCTCAAACACGGTGTCGATAACCCCCGTTTCATAGATGAATTACGGCTCACGGTGAGGATTGGAGTTCACAGATAACCCTCGTAAATGATACGCGCGATCATCTCCATTGCGTCCTCCAAAACTTTTCGTGCAGCGCGCGCGCTCTCACCACCGTAAGCGGCCAATGTGATCGTCCAGACACGGTTCAGGCGCAGGTCTTCAATCACCAGATTCTCGCTCCGCCAACCGAGTGAATAGCCGGCTTTTCGATAAATGAAATAGTCCTCATCTTCATGAAAGAACTTGTCACGGAGTTGTTTGATCATGGACGGTCGCTTGCGATAACGCCCACCGCATTCGCTAAAGAGGCACCGCCTAAAGAGAGAGAGCAGCGAGTGCTGATTCGTAGAGTTTGCCTGTAAACGTAGACGCGCGCTGGGTGGTAGCTGCTCATGCAGAACTGTACGGCACATCATCTGCGCAAGATCATTTGGCGTCGAACAGGCGGCTTTCTTGCAGGGGTAAGCGGCGCCATCGGTCTGCTCTGCCAAGACGTGTTGACCTCGGTCTTTCGATTGCAGCGTAATTTGTGGGCTCGTTCGTAGCGATGGTCGTCGGCCCATGCGCTTCCAGGTCTTCTGCGCGTATGCACGCATGATGAAGGTTTGCTCAAGGCCAAGGCGTGCAATGGTCCCGCGCGGGCCATTGAGATGTCGGAAACCTGCGAGGTCTACAAGCTGATTGTGGGCAATATTATCGCTTCGATGCAGCGCATCATGGAAGAGCCGTTTCACATTGGTCTGTTGCGCCTTTTGGTCGTAGTGGAAGGTGACATTCGTGTTGGCATTAAAGCCCAGCGCTTCTAATCGTTCTGCGGCAGCCGCTGCAGGAAAAATCTTGATCGTAGACGCGGGGTTCCATTCGTTGCTGTACGACAAACCACCATAGTCAAACACCCGCTGATCAGGCGCTCGACCGGTTTTGTCACCGAGCGTTGTCTCGACGATGAGCGCGCGGAATTTCGCTGGCGGCTGAAAGCCGAGTTGGTCGAGCGTTTGCTTGAGCTTTTTGCTGTCGATATCTGTCTTGGTCCATGAGCAAGGTACGAACGCTGTCTGTTTATTCGATTGCTGAGAGCTCACGTTTGGTTTTGCCGTGGATTTACATGGCTTGGGAATACGAATCGCGGTGCCTGTTGGAGGCCGTTCGAGACTTGGCCATCGATTGAAGGACACGATGGCCGGCCACGGGCATCCGATACGCTTGCTGATGGTCGCGCTCGTATCGGTTTTTCTGACCGTATCGAGAGTTTGGCCGATGGGCTGACCGAGCGGGATCGTGAGTGAGCCGGTCTCCGCGAGTGTGGGCCGAGTAGGTAGAGTAAGGATACAAAGACAGAAGAGAGCGAGCTGTACGCGACCGGGGGGCATCATGGCATGCGGGATAGTCACTTGGGCGGGCCGATCTCAAAGCGCTTATTCTTCACAAAACTCCGTCCAGGCAACATGTCTCTGACATTGGTTGTTGCCGGACGTGCGAGCCATTCAAGGAAGTGTTCCTGTTTTTGAACGGCATACACATAGTGAATCACTTTGCGTTGTGGTGGCTGTCGAAGCTCTGGTGCGTCTGCCTCGAACGTGCGTTTTCCCGACTCAATATCCGCAGCGAGTACATCGCGCTCTTCTTCAGTGAGATCAATATATTGAGCCCAAGCCCGGGTGCGGACGACGATTGACTGAGCGTCATGGGGAAGGGCTCGGACATTGCGGCGATAGTTTTCTTTGTAGGGGAAATATTGCTCGGCGTTGGAAGGGTGATAGACCCTGACGATTTGCTGATGCTTGCGGAGCACATCGCCGAAGCGTCTCATTGTGCCATCCTTTGTGAGATCACCTCTCAACATCACGATGCGGTCTTCCTTAAACATTCGAACGATGAAATCGAACTCATCTTGGCTGGTGAGAAAGCTTGACTGACGATGTTCTCTCAAGGTCTTCTTGGTTCGCCTGAGCGCGCGACTGATTCGACCGCGTGCATAGCGGAAGGCACGCTTGACGTTTTTCAGCATCTTCGGATCATCTCCATAGCTCGTCTCGATAAAAGCCTTGAAGCGTTTTGCGGAGCGCCGGGTCCAGAGCTTCAGGAATTCTCTGGGCGTGGCAGTGTTTAAAAACGCCACTCGATACAGACGGTGAACATCGACGACCATCTGGTCAAAGTCCATCATGATGGCCAGTTCTGGTTTAGCCCAGGGCAACATGGTGTAGTTTTGATTTGTACCAATACCGACAAAGACGCCACCAAGCGCGTCTAAGTCTTTCTTAAACCGGAAATGGTGACTCTCGTCTGACGCCACGTAGTGGATGTTGTTCACCAGCTTAATATCGATGGGATCTTGTTCAACCTGGCGGAGGTCATCGATGAGTTGTTGCTGCGGCGATGCGGAGGGGGATGGCTGACTCGACGCCAGCTGAGGGAGTAGAAACACACTCAGGCAAAACATATATCCGAGTCTAGACGTCATCATACATGCCTCCTCAAGCTTGCATTTTGGACTTTATATCTTCTCTCAGAATGACGGCCTGTCAAGTTACCATCAACGCATGACAGCTCAGCCATTTTCGAGCCTTAAAACCGTTTGAGACTATGGACGGGTTTAAGGCCTGAACGCGTTTGGATCTTTGATGATCTGACCCATGATACGACCCGCCTGAGTCAGCGTGCCCCGCCCAGGATAACCTGCAGCCGCGACGATCCAGCGCCTTTTGGAACGGGGTAGATA
>JBMHDS010000040.1:0-10504 GCA_049889275.1 Bradymonadia bacterium
CTCAACTCTGGGTCGGCCGGGCTCTTCCAGAAATGAAAGGACAATCGGTTCGCCAGCTCATGATTCGTGAGGCGACCATCCTCTTGCCCCACCTCGATGTGGTAGACAAACTCAGGGCTCGTCATCACCACTGGAATAAAAGCGACCATCGCCTGTTCCAAGTGCAGCTCTATCGGATACATGTCGGGCAGATCGGCTTCATCCACTTGTGCGCACCAATCCTCATCGCCTTCAACCCAAACCCAGGGTACGGGCTTTGGGTTAGCCCATCTTGGCTGATTGACTTCGAGCCAGCAATCGAGCTGCCGATGCACTTCAAATCGGTCTGGCATGATGTCTGGAACAGCATCGAAATAGCCCATGAACTCTGCCCGTTCGTCGGCGGTAAAGGGCCGACGCAATGCCCGTGTCCCGAACCGATCGACAAACCGGCCAAAACATGCGCGTGTGTACGCGATGATACCATCTGCATAATCATCGATTGGCCCCATCTCATCGAGGCACCGACGCCATTGCACGAGCGGTGCGCCTCCATTGGGGGAGCTCCATGGAATGACACCCGTAATCCGCGCATCTTGTGAGTCCACGTAATACTGCGTCATCGCGCCGGACACCGCAGTCCATACACCCACATGCTCATCAAAAAGACGCTGATCGACGCGCCTAAAGCCGCCGCCCAGTTCATGCTCGCCGCGGACGGCGACTTCCTCAGGGTAGCCCGCCAATAAGCCTCGACCCGCCCAGGGTCCAGATTCCCCCCTGAGCACCCTCACCCACGGGTCAAAACCAAGGGGCGCACCGCCACAGTAGTTGGCGCGGGTTTCGGGACGTGACACATCACAATAGAGCCTTGGATCGTCATCGGTTCCGAACACCCATTGCCACAAATGCGCCACGGCGCGGGTATACTCAAGTTCAGACAAGCGACGAAAGCCATCATAGGTCCGCTCAACTGTCCGGATTTCGTCCGTGGGTCCATTCTCGCTCCACTGATTGGCTGCATCTCGCGCATCGATACGCACCGTATAACGATGAGCCGCCTCCAGACCTTCGACACGTGCGCTGGTCTCTACGGTCTCAAACTTGACGTCGCCATCAACAACGACCCGGTAACCCGTCACACCCACATCATCCTCGGCCACAGGCCAACTCAAAGATGCATCGTTTAGGCCAGTCTGCCAGGTCAACGTCGTATTGGGCCAAACCGGTGGGCCGCCATCTGGCGTGGTGACCGACAGCGCGAGGCGGGCGCTCTCGTTGTCCGCGGCGTCAACCGCGATGACCTCGATCAACACCATTCTTGCTGGCTGCAATCCCTCGATGCGCAGGCTTTGCGCTGCACCATCCACTGCCCCTGTTTGCACGCCATCGGCAAACACTCGATAACCAACGACCCCAACGTCATCCAATGCCATGGACCAATTGACTGTAAGCGCCGTGGATTCGAGCTGACTCGGGATGAGCGTTGCGCCTGCAGGCCAAACGGGCACCTCAGTATCAGGTGTGAATACACCCACTTCGAGAGCTGGACTCACCTGTCCCGCCGCATCTTGCGCCCAAACAGCCAGTCGATATGCCCGCCACGGCTGAAGGTTAGAGATAAGCAACGACGCACGCTCCGCCGCAAGCTGCTGCGGCTCGTTGTCATCAACCTGTACAACATAGCCCGTCACAGCGGCGTTATCTTGTGCTGTGGGCCAAGTGAGCGTCACGCTGGTGGGCGTAAGGTCCCGCGTACTCGCGACCGCTGGTTCCGGCCACCACGGCGCGGTTTGGTCCAATGTTCGAAAGCTCAAGCGCACAGGTTCAGCGGTTTGGTTACCGGCTAAATCGAGCGCGTCAAGAGCGATTACGTAGGTTTGCCAAGGGTCAAGGTGCTCAACCCGGAACTCGCGCTGGTCAGCTGTTAAAATGTGCGGTTCTCCACCATCGACACTCAACCTGTACTCCGCCACGCCAGCGTTGTCGGAGGCAGGCTGCCAGCGTAAAACTGCAAAGTCCTCACCTATCTCAACCGCGCTGAGGACTTCGCCTGCTGCAAACGTGGGCGCCGATACATCGAGTGTTCTTAACTGCAGTGTGAGGTCCGTGGCGGCCCTATGTCCATCACCGTCGGTCACAGACACTGTGAAGGTGTATGCCATCCACGGCGACAAGTCATCGAGCGCGAGACTGGTCTCGCTCGTGGTCAGGCTTTGCTCACCCCAAGACAGCGTGTAGGTCAGCTCCGCGCCGGCGTCGGTTGCGCTCGGCCAAGCGAGCCGCACGCTCGTTTCCGTGAGGTCTGAGACCAAGATGGCTGCATTCACAGGCCACATCGGAGCTGATTCATCAGCCTGTCTCGCTGTGCCGAGAAGCGGTCGTAATGTCCGGCGCCCCGCGGCATCGAACGCGAACACACGGATGACATGCTCGACACCGGCTTCCAGGTTTTCAAAGCGATAGGCGTTTACAGCGCCAAGCTGTTGTTCGGCGCCGGTGTTATGGCTGATGGTATAGCCGGTCACCCCGACGTTATCTGAGGCCTCAGGCCAACTGACTGCGAGATCACCATCTGCGGCCCATGTGAGCGTCAGCGCCGCGCCGGCAGGCCAAGTGGGCGCCTCGTCATCGGTCGTCACCACATCCACATGCAAAGGGGCCACACTCTCGTTTTGAGCCGCATCGATCGCGACCACCTCAAACCGGTATTGGGTGGCGGCACTCAGGCCCTCTATGGTGACCCGCGTTGACTCCACGTCACGGGACGCCCCACCCCAACGCACCCGATAACGCGAAACCCGGTCATTATCGCTGGCGTCACTCCACTCGAGCGAGACCTGCGCACCGGTGCTGTGGGTAACTCGGAGCGCTGCGCCATTGGGCCACTCTGGGGGTGTTTGATCGGTCGCATCGACGCTCGCCTGCAGTGGCGCCTCTGAAACCAACCCCGAGCTGTCCACAGCCCAAACTGCGTAGTTGTAATCCGCGGGTGTCTCAAGCAGTGTTCTCTGCCACCGGGTCTCCGCCACCTGCGCGAGGACAACACCGTTTTCTTCGATTCGATATTGTGTCGCCGCACCTTCATCAAGCGCCTCAGTCCAAGTCAAAGTCACCTCATGGGCACCGGACTGAACTGCTGTTAGCCTGGCTTCGGGCGCCCAACCTGGTGCCGTATCGTCAGTGGTCTCAAAGTTGACTGTCAAGGCGGCCAAGCTTTGCAGACCTGCGGCATCGACAGCCTTCACCGACACTGCGTAAGGCGTGCGGGGGCTTAGATCGACTAAGCGATGCTCAGTGCCATCGGCGACGCGGGTGACGACCTCGCCGTCCACAACGATGTCGTAGCCGACAACCGCCAAGTTATCGGATGCCGGGGTCCACTTTATGGTGGCTGCGGTGGCGCCTATCTGAATGGCAATCGCCTGGCTTTGTTCGCGCCAAGTCGGCGCGATCGTATCCACTAGGTCATACAGTCCAGACAAAGGTGCCGACCGGTTCATCGCTGCATCAGTAGCGATGACAACCACCGCATAACGACGCACTGAGCTGAAATCGCTGAGGGTATGTTGGCGTATCCCGCCTTCGACCCTTGAGACCAGCTGACCGTCGATATAAACGCTGTAAGCGGTGACAGCCTGGTTGTCTATGGCCTCAGGCCACCCGACGGTTAGATTTGCATTATCCTGTTCGATTGTGAGCGCCGCAGCGCTGGGCCAAATCGGTTGTTCATCGTCGATCTCTATCTCACCCGGGACGTAGACATCATCGATGAGGCCCTCATCGGCCTGACCGATGCCCGAGTCTGGCGCATTCGTCGTTGGTACCTGCCCGTCAAAGACGGCTTTTGTAGGGCCGGTCGGTGCACTCTCGCCACAGGCGACCATTGACAGACCGATAATTAGCCATAAACACCTCATCGTTCTAGCCCCATCACCTCAATCCAATCCCGGATTTGAAGAAGTGTCACCTCTGTCTCTCCTGCTTCCGATAAGGTCGCAAAATCCGCCCCCGCTGCACCAAACCCGATAGGCGGCATCATCGGAAAACCATACGCATCTGGACCCCGTCCTTCTAAGAGTTCGACCAAGAGGCTGCCTTCGGGGTCGCCCGGCAGAACAAAATCTCGCTCAAGGACTGCTCGCTCCACAGCAAAATCGCCGCTCCGGCCTGCAATAATTGACGCCGCAAAAGCCTCACTCGACTCAAACCAGGTGTCATGGCACCCGGCGCAATGAGGCACCATGCCCAGACGCACACCTTCATCGGTGGGGATATCCTCACCGGAGCGCGGCCCGCCCATGGCTGTAAGTCCGGTCGTGCTCTCCCCGCCTGCTGAATCGACCGCGACGACACGAAATAGGGCTGCTGAACCAGGCTCCATCCCCACCATTCGATAGGAGCGAATTTCTTCGTTTAACTCAACGAGCAGAACCTCATCGCGATAGATCCGGTAGCCGGCCACAGCAACATTATCGAAAGCTTGAGGCCACGAGAGGCCCACGGTTGTGACCGTGGGTGATTCAAAACGCAGCTCGCCGTCGGGTGGAAAGCTCGGTGGTGTTATATCTCGCGTCTCAATTTGCACCGTCAGGCCCTCCGTTGACCTGAGCCCGCGTAGATTCTCCCCTACGACGGTCACCTCGTAAGACTCACCGAGGCTCAAACCATCGACGCGGATTTGCGTCTCGTCAAAAGACAGCACTGCGTACTCATCACCGTCGAGCATGACCACGTAGCTGCTCATGTCCTGCGTCGCATCAATGGGCGGCCATGCCACCGTCGCGCCGGTCTCGCTCACTGCGGACACGGTGAGCGCTGCCTCGTCTGGCCACGACGGAGGCACATCCACAGGTGTGTTGAAGATACGGCTTATTGATGTAGCTGAGCGAACACCGGTGGGTCCAACGGCAAACACTTGAACCTGATAGACCGTCTCGGGCGCAAGGTCTGTCAAAGTCAACTCTGTCGACTCAGTCTCGAAGGCCTCCAAGACCGATGGTTCAACCGTAACCTCATACAAAGAGGTCTCTCCAACTGGGCTGTCCCAGCTCAATACTGCCCGGTCGGGCTTGAGGGCCGAGACCTCAACGGCGGCACCCGCTGGCCACTCTGGTGCCGCGAGGTCCGGCGTATTGAAGTCAGCGCTCAGAGGCGTAGAACTTTGCCCGGCCGCATCTTCAGCGACAACCTCAACACGGTAGTTCGAGTTAGGCTCTAATTCATCGACTTGCGCTGTCCGTTCGTCGGCGCCAAACCTTCGCAAAAGTTGGCCATCTAATTCGATTCGATAGGCGACCACGGCCACATCATCTGTTGCAGGAGGCCAATCGAGCGTCGCCTGCCTCGCGCTGTTCACAGTCACGCTCAGCTCAGCGCCAACGCCAAAGACCGGTGCAATGGTATCGGATAAATCAAGATTGAGTTCGGGGCCGTTGCTACTGACCGCACCCGACGCGTCCTCGGCCTCGATACGGAAAACGTGAACACGCTCGGCATCGAGCGCTGAGACAACAACGCTGCGCTCCGGTGCAGAGATGCGCTCTATCAGCAGATTCTGGTGGTAGACAAGGTATGTGGCCACCCCCACATCATCGAGTGCCGCAGACCACTCCAAGCGAACTGAATCTGGCCCAAGTCTCTCGACCGCGTCGACGCGCGCAGTCTCAGGCCAAACCGGCGCCGCCCCATCCGGGGTTGAGACAATGAGCGTTTGCGCAGCGCTTGAAAGCGCAGCTTCGTCCAGGGCGACCAATGTAAACTCGTACTGTTGTCCTGGCTGCAGGCCACCGACTCTAAAGCTGCGGTCTTGCGCGGCCCCTTCAAAGATGAGCGCACCGTCTTGTCGAAGTTTGTAACCCGAGAGGCGTCCATTGTCGGTCGCCTGCCCCCAGCTGAGACGGAGCTCCGTTGGCGCGACTTGTTCAAGTCCGAGCGGTTGCGCATCACTTAAGCTTGGCGCCGTCTCATCCAGTGTGCGCACCAGACCATTCAATCCACCAGCGGTCACCTGACCGCTGGCATCCTGCGCATCGACTCTGATGTCCACTTCGGTCCACGGACCAAGCCCGGTGACTCTATGGGTGAGCTGGTCGCCCCCAACCCGCGCGGTCTCAGCACCGTCGATTGAGATGACGTACACGTCAACCTCGACGTTGTCTTCTGCAGCGGTCCATCTCACATCAACATCGGTCTCAGAGATGGCCTCGAGCGTTAACACCGCATTGTCCGGCCAGTGAGGTCGAGTTACGTCCACCGTCGTAAACGCTGTACTCAACGGCTCACTCCACAAGCCTGCGCGGTCCCGCGCAAAGACATCTACGCGATAGGTTGTGCTCGGTTCCAATGCGGCTAAATCTGCAAAATTTATCACCGCGTCGCCTTCAAAAACGGACTCGCCGTTTAAATCCACGCGATAAGCGGACACACCGGCATTGTCCATGGCATTGGGCCACTGAACCTGTGCGCTCTCCTCGCCGATACGTACCACCTCGACTGTACTTCCCGCGGGCCATGTTGGCGCCGCGGCATCGGATGTTCGGACCACGAGCCGCACAGCTTGTAACGACCGGTTACCAACCCGATCAGTCGCAGCGAGGTCAAACATATACTCTTGGTCTGGCATTAAGTTCGAGACCTCAACTTGCGTCGTCGATGCGTCCACACGGGCGATTTCTGTCAAATCCTGACTGATCACATACTGAGCAAGCGAGCCCTCGTCTTGAGCTGGGCTCCATGTCAGTTGAATGGATGTCTCAGTGACTGACGTGGCTGTCAACGCGGCATCGCCCGGCCATGTGGGCCCTACGCTGTCAGACGTTTGAGCGGCCACCTGAAGCGGCGCACTACGGTTGCCCGCGTCGTCGATAGCCACAATTGTAAAGGCGTATTCGGTATCGACCGCGAGGTCGTCGACCCGATAAGAAAACGCATCGCCTGAAAGCACTGCAAGCACATCTGAAACGCGGGATATCTCGTAGGCCGTTACAGCCACATCATCGATGGCAGGCTCCCACACGAGGTCAAGGGATGTATCGCCCACGGAAGCCACCGATAACTGCGCACCATCGCTCCACGATGGCGCAGCTTCATCCGGGGTCGTGACCGTGACGCTTGGTCCGTCAACTGAGCGATTACCAGCCGCGTCGAGGGCTTCGATCCGAACTTGATACTCGTTCGCCGGTTGTAAGCGATCGATGACGGCGGTCAAGCTGTCCGCGTCAACGTCTACACGGCGCCGGTCGTCGACATAAACACCATAAGAGACCGTTGCCACGTTGTCCCGGCTCTCAGTCCAAGTAACCCGCATGGATGTGGGTGTCAGTTCGGTGACCATCAGCTCGCCGGCAGACCAAGTCGGCGCCGTCACATCCAATGTCTTAACACTACGCACTAAGGGATTAATGCTCTCGTTGCCCGCTGCATCGAGCGCTGTCACAGCAAGAGTGTAGTCTCGAGCGGGCGCGAGGTCGTTTACAATCGCGGTGAACACTTCGGTGCCCAAATCGAACATCAAAGATCCATCGAGATAGACGCGGTATCCGACGACCCCTTCATTGTCGCTTGCGGCGGGCCATACGATTGACACGCGCGTCTCTTCGACCGATGCAGAGAGCATCGCATCGTCATGCCAAGTGGGCGGTGTGGTATCGGCATTCTCACCGCAAGACAGCCCCCACAGGATGCAGACGTAGATAAAGCATCGGCGCATCAACTCAGTCCCCTGGAATTGTTCCCCAATCTTCGCTCACGATGCGAGACAAAGCATCCCGAGTGTAGCCATTCCAACACCTGATCTTCAAGGCCAGTGGTGCGTTCGTGACTCGTGTGTCAAAAAGCCCTTAGGTGGGCGTGCACGATTTGAATGTCTGGAAGACTTCTAGGGATATCTTGGCACAACACCTGCACTGTGTTCCACTGACAGTCAAATAGGGGGGGCGAAAGCATGGCACCATTTACCGAATCGGAACGCAGTCAGTTATCACACAGAGAGCGTCTGCTGGCGGATGACCTGTCCATCAATGAGAATGGTGAGACCATATTCATGCCTGACTCGAAGGCCTCATTAGGCGAATTGCCCACAGGTTACATCATCAATGACCGTGTAGATTTTGAGCGTTTGGCGAACCAATATCCCATCGTCTATAAAGTGTTGAGTGCAAGATTGCTTTACCTCAGCGCGTATTTGGCGGTGGTTCACTACTCCACCACAGTACGTGACTCAGAGTTAGGCCTGCCCTTCTCCACTCACGCCTTGTACGCTTTAGCCTATGTTGGGCTCATCGGTGTCAGTCTGTTCCTCAATAAACGAAACCGAAAACAAGCGGAGCGTATTTGCCGGAAATTCAAGACAGGCTATGCGGAACCAGCCTTCTACAGATACAAACGATATTCATTGACGGCTCGCCTACTCGCCTCGTATATGCTCGGGTTGGGGCTATACGGACTGGTGCGGCTTGGATTGAGCGATGTACGAGTCAGCGACCCCGGAATGACATCCCTAATCCCAGCCACCCTGCTCATGACCGGTGTTGCTCTATTCATAAAGGCCCGGTCAATTGCAGCGCGGCGCGCGTACGGCAAATCGCTAGAGACAACGGATAAAGGTTGAAGGCAAGGAGACCACCGACTTCCCCCTGTGTATCGCTTAAAGAACCGAATAAGCACCTGAAAGATTTAAACTCAGATGTTCAAGCTCGATCTGCTCACGGGCGCCATTATATGGTTATAGCGTCAGAGTTCGATTCCTACGTTAGCCGGTCACTCAAACCAGCGCCTCGAATGGAATCAGTAAGCAACTCCAAAATGAATCTTGTTGTGTCGACAATTTTTCAGTAGAGCGCATCACCATGTACAAAAGTCAGCCCCAAGAGTGCTTGATATTGTGTGATATACCGACCAACATATCAGCGCACTGCTTAAATCGGGAGTAACGAGCAGCGAATGGACAGCAGTCAAAAAAAAGGCCGAGGCCGTCCAAAGAGCCGCCCGCGCGAAGAGGTCGTCGAACGTGCCGTTGAGCTGTACTGGCGCGAAGGGCCCCAGAATGTCTCGTTGAATGAGCTATGTCGCCGCGTGGACGTCTCGAAGCCAGCGTTCTACCGTGAGTTTGGTGGCGAGGATGGTCTTGCAAAAGCGGTCTTGGACTACTACCGCGCCGCTGTTGTCACGCCTGTTCTTGCATTTCTCGACCAACCCATCCCCTTTTCCGACTTACTCGCCGGGCTGATCGAAGGCATGACCGCCGATCGCGGTTATCCACCGGGCTGTCTATTTACAGAGATGCGAATGATTAGGCGGCATCTCGGTACCGACACCCTCGCCACGCTCGAATCGATGGAAGCTGAGCGCCGGACGGCTTTTGCCAAATGGTATGAGAAAGCTTTGGCAGCCGGTGAAGCCAATCCATCACTTTCGGCAGCTGATGCCGCTGATTATCTCGATTCCCAGTTTACCCTCATCTTGCTCCATATGGGGCTAGAACGCGACCCAGACGCCATACGGCAGGAAGCCAAACTGGCACTGGGCGTCCTGACCGTCTAAGCGACAAACCAAACGAGGGAAAACAGCCCAAAGACGCCGCTTACCGGAGGACACCTGTCCCCACCTTCGATGCCCCAGTTTTATCGTCATTGAGCTATACACGACACACTTTGTGCACGTGTGTGGCCAGGGCTATCAATACGGGCAAACTGGCATATCCTTTGCTGCTATAAGATACCGTTTGTCATAACGCTTGGAGCACGTCCGCTCGACTGTGGTCCCGTTCGACAAAACGCTGGGTCGCAGAGCGCGACCATAGAATCTTACGACTTGGCCTACACGCGTACGATTTGATGGAGACCCTATTCGGGCATACGCTTCAATTTGATAGACTGCCTAGGGTGCGTTTGCCGATGCCTCATTGGTTTCAGATGAGTGGCTGGGCGGACCAAGGTCATGAGTGATTTGCAACGACCGATTTGAAAGACAGGTGACGATGCGCCAAATCATATCGCCAAATACCAACCCCAAACGTCACTCCGTGGCCCGCTTCGTGGCACTCGCCATATTTGGATTCATCCTCGGCTGCGCAGCCGGCTCAGACGACTCGAATGCTGCAAGCGAGAAACCGATGGAGCCTCTGTCTGACGACATGCGCCAACCCGGCGATGAGGACTCCACTGGGGGGACTGGCGGCTCCGGCTCTCGTGGCGCTGGTGGTACAGGTGGCGATTCAGGCGGACGGGGCGGTGAAGGCAGACAGGGCGTGAGGCCATTCATACCTGCCCCCGCGACCTTACATCGTCTGTCTACCAAAGAGCGGCGGGCCAGCATTGAGAGCGTGTTTGGTTTCGTGCCGCTGACAACCTTCGAACAAGAGACAACGCTGCACGGCTCGGCTCGGGTCGCCAACGCGGAGCTCACCATCTCGCCGCAGCTCACAGAACAATTAGAGACCTTCGCTTGGGCTATCGCCGACCGGCTTCGAGACGAGCCCAACCGACTCACTCAGTTTTTTCAATGCAACCTCATCGATGGGCGG
>JBMHDS010000041.1:0-4431 GCA_049889275.1 Bradymonadia bacterium
ATTGTCCAGAAGGCAGCGTATGCCAAGACGGCGTCTGCCTCTAGACCTTCATTTCATGCACTTGCCACCTTGAGGCCGGCACTGCCCGTTCTTGGTACAGACCTCGGCCTTAGCGCAGTCTTTAGCGGTGAGCGCAACGCATGTCGCCTCCCAAAATTTGGAGGCCGCCCCTGAAGCTTCTTTTTGGTTTGTTTTGAGTGAACACTGGCCCAATTTTTTACAGACCTTAGCCTTCCGGCAATGTTTTGCTTTCGTCGGGAAACAGCCGTTTGTATTCGGGTCATAAGAAGCAAATCCGCAGCTTCCAAACTCTTTGCAATTCAGTGACTTCCTACAGCCTTTCTTCGTCGCATCACAATAGGCAAACCCGTCGCCGTTCCAAAACTCAAGCTTGCAGCTGCCCTGTTCCTTACAGCCCCAAGACTTACGACAATTCTTGGCGGAGATATTACAATGTCCCATCGACTTATCGCACAGGTAGCCCTCATAAACCGGGCAGTCTCGGTCAGTCTTACACGTCAATGGTTCATCATTGCTTGGATCAAACCCTTCAGTGGGCTTCTTGCGCCAATCTTCCTTTGCTTGCGCAAGCGCAGGCAACATACAAACCATCAAAAAACATATAATTCGGCTCATTAAAATTCTCCCCTGTGTATTCGATTACCACAATGTAGCGGTCTACCACTTAGACGCCAACAATACACCCCCATCATATACACACCATCGCCTTCCTCCATGCGCCAGATGACATTTCTGACAACAAACGCGCACTATCCCCTTCCCGACAAGCAGTAAGTTTGAACCGCACAGCCATGACCGCTATGCTGCAGCACGCTTGACTGGCATTGTTCCTGGGGGAGCGAAGAAATGAAAAGAATACTAAACCTTCGACACATGTGTATTGTCGCGTGTGCATTCGCGCTTGGCTGCGCCGATGGGGCACCGGATACCGAAACGGCGAACGGGGGTGAGGCGGACGCCTTGGTCAGCCCCACGCCCGACGTAGGGCAAATTGCTGCCGATGCTGGTGTGGGGCCAGACGCCTCAGCAAGTGTGGATGCCGCCAGCTTACCCACGGATATGATGGCACCCGAGCCAGAAGACACTTGGGCCGATGACGTCGACGAGATGGTGGACCGATTGGGACGACTACCAGAGCCTGGCACAGAGCCCGGCACGACGACGATCGGTGCTGCAAGCGCACCCGAGCGAGATGGCAACTTTCTCTGCGTTGAGCAAGAGATCAGTGAGACGGCGCAATATGCCGAATACGTAGCCACACAAGCGAACTCGAATGCTCTATGGGTCGGTGCTCTCATTCAGGGTCAAGCGCTGTCTAATGGGATGTTCACCGAAGTCGCGCTGCCGCGCGCGCCCCTGCGCATCTCCGTGGGCGCGGAGAACCTCACAGGTCAGGCATCCGCTGAACTCGAGGCACCCAGTTTATCGGCTTATCGCGATGCTGTGCGTGGCATTTTGAGCAATGGCCTGCAGGGCAGTCAAGCTGCGCAAGTAAACTACTCCACCGAGACCATTCATTCCGAGGAACACATGGCGCTCTCTATGGGCGCGGATGTGAATGCCGGTAATGTGGATGTGATGGCGAGCTTCGACTTTACGCGCGACGACATCAGAAGCCGTGTGGTGGTGAATTTTACGCAAGCCTACTACACCGTTGATATGGATGCCGTGGCAGGTGCGCACGCTTTCTTTGAACCCGGTACAGATATCTCGGATATCGCCAATGCTTTCGGTGGCGCAGATGCCACTGCCCCACTCTATGTTTCCTCAATCACCTACGGGCGTAGGGTCGTCTTCACGGCAGAGTCCACGGCAAACGCACAGGAGCTCAAGGCTGCATTAGACTTTGCCTATGACGGCTTGGCCAACAACGTCTCGGTGGAAGCACGCATGTCCCATGCGGAAGTGTTAGAGTCCAGCACCATTCGAGCCTTTATCTTGGGTGGCAATCCAGATGATGCAGTCCAAGCGGTACAAGGCATTGAGGGTATCCAAGCCTTCATTCGTGACGGGGGCACATTCTCAGCCGACTCACCGGGCGCGCCAATCGGCTATAAGCTCAATCACTTAAGCGACAATTCGACCGCGCGACTGTCTCTCACCACCGATTACACGAAGCAAGTCTGTGAACGCGTGGGTCAAAACATCAAGGTCACACTGCTCGGCATCACCCCCGTCAACGGTCAGAACAATCCGATGACCTACGGCACGATTTATACGCGTTCATTCAATGACTCGGGGGATGAAGCGCGCCGCCATGTACTCTTCAGCAAGAGTTTAGATGAGCGGGTTCAAATGCGAGACGGCGAACGGTGGTCAGAGAGTAATACGGGCCGCTCCGGCACCCTGCCCTGCGTCGCGAGCCTCGCCGAAGATGCTGTGGGCGCGGTGATTCACATCGATATACAACTACGAGAGCGCGACCCACTTGGCAGAGACGATGACGTCACGGCAGATTACTGGATACCACCCCGGGATGGCTGGCGACGCGGCTGTGGTCATGGAAATCCCCTGCGAATCCGGGCGACCAGCCCGAGACAAGACTTCGACGTCGACTTCTGCCTCGAGCCCGTCTCCGACACTGAGTGAGCCTAGACGTCACAGCTTGAGCCTCATGAGTCGCCATGGTGTCTGAAGGACAGATACCATGGCTGTTTCCGCTACAAGCGAGTGTTTCTGGGAACGGCGCCGGAGAGCGACGCCTTAATCAAGTCAATCGACTTCTATGCGCTAAAACGGGCAAATGTCTCCAGCGCGTGACTCTTCGGCCTTTTTCCGCCAAGGAGACGATACGCTGCGGTACGTCTCCACCCCTAAGGCACAAAACACGCTTGCCGTGGTAGGCAGATGTCCTCTGCCTCAACTTCGATGATGCGGTCCGCCACTTGGTAATCGACCTGTTCTACCGTTAATGCGTAATAACAGCGACCTTCGTAGGTCACCTGCGCCTCACGCTCAATCGGATAATGGTCGGTCACATCAACAGCGATAGGCGGATTGTTTGGCGATTCGCAGTCGCTCATGAGATGGCGATGACGGCGAGGTTCTGGCCTCGAGTCGCAGGCGCCCAAATACTCATAACTCGCCCCCTGGCCATCATTATTGCGTGTGTACTCTACGCCCACCTGCGGACGAAAAGCTGGGTGGTCAGCGCCCCACCAAAACGGTGGACGGGCGCAGTAGACGAGGGTTGGTCCTGGGGCAGCCCGAGCGAATCCGACGACGCGCAGCCGACCGTCCGCCCAATCCATGGGCGCACTGCCCACCTGGGTGGTCCCGGCTGAGATCGCCCAATTGCCAAAGCCCGCATAGTCAACCGCTGCGCAAACATTGTCCTCGCCGCATATCCCGCTCAGGCAATCGTTTGGTACAGCACAGTTGCGACCCACTACACAGTCACCACATGAACCGCCACAGTCAACATCCGTCTCATCGCCATTCTGCACACCATCGTCGCAGGTTGCGACCTCCCCTGCACAAACACCGTCCATGCACGCACCGCTCACACAATCTCCATCGCGGTCACAACGTCGGCCCGCCTCACATCGCGGACTGGTGCCTAACAGACCACCACAATCCACATCCGATTCGAAGTTGTTCTCAATGCCATCATCATGAGTGGGCTCCGGACATGGAAACTGGTCACATGCTTGTTCAAAACAGTAGAGCCGGCGCTCTTGCGCACCGCAGGTGGCACCGTCCTGCGTGCTGCCACCAAACCAATGATAGAACGGTGCGCGCGGGTTTGGCGCTTGGCCAAATGGCACGCCGCCAACATAACCCAAATACGCCGAACCCATGTTCGATGTCCAGTCACTGCAATGAAGGTCACCACCGTCTACACCCTCATTCGCGATTGTCGTACCACGTCCGCCAGACCAAACCTGTTCGAGTCTATCGGCAACCTCAACACCAAATTCATCCATATTCAGTGGTCTATCAATACCCGGCCGGCTGCCGTCCGGTCGGTCATCCAAGATGAGCCAGCTCTGCCGCAGGTCGTCCCAGTTATCCGCCAACAACTCTCCATCCGTGCGCACAAATGGGCCAATCCCGCGGTCGAACCAGCGCACTGGGCCGCCACTTCGCACCGTCACAAATGCTTTGTACACACCGTCGAGACCAGCCGCCTCTGCACGATCCTGGCAATGCCGATCGGCACCTATAGGACCACCCATATCTGCAGGGTACGTCGTCGATGTTACAAACGCTCTGAAGCCGTCGACCTCGACACACGCAGCGCAGGCACCACCGCAGTCTACGCCGGTCTCATTACCATTCTGCATGCCGTCGTCGCAGGTTGGGCAAGCAGCGCAGCCACCACCGCAGTCTACGCCGGGCTCATCACCATTCTGTAGTCCATCGTCGCAGGGTGGGCACGCCGCGCAGGGTCCCCCGCCGTCGAAGCCG
>JBMHDS010000042.1:0-16966 GCA_049889275.1 Bradymonadia bacterium
CGTGTACAATCGTTCCGACACCCATCGAAATTGTTTAAGTTACCGTCGTCGCAAGCTTCGGCTGCCTCCACCTCACCGTTACCGCATTGCGCTTCGATACAGGTGCTGGTGCAGCCGTCGAGGTCGTCCTGGTTGCCGTCATCACATGCCTCTACGCCCTCATGGACAATGCCATCACCGCACACCGCATTTTGGCATTGGTTCGTACAGGCGTCGCCGTCGATGCCGTTACCATCGTCGCACGCTTCGTTTGGGTCGACGATGCCGTCGCCGCAGCGAATCGTCCGAACCCACACGGGCTCATGGCCGTTGCACTCTAAGCTGATCAGCCCTGCGGCGACCTCGCCATCCACAACAACGGGCGATATGCCACAGGCCTGTGGGGGTCTCACGAGGCCAACGTCGATGGTCTCACCGTTCGACAAGAGCAACTGTAGATGTCCCTGTGCGTCGATCTCTGCGTTGGCGATACCCACGCCGCTTGGCCCTAACGCACCTTGCGGGCCGCGCAGACCCGTCGCATCTCCCACCCATTGACCCGCAGCGTTAATGACCTCTGTGTCGTTAATGCTCACTGAGTTCGGATGGATATCTTCGCCGCGTACATCCTTTGCGTGCGCTGCCCAGCGCGCCCTTAAGGTACTCGAGACTTTGACGCGAGGGGTCATTTCCCGGCCGTTGTTCACCGAGATACCCAAGTAAAGCCGTTCGCTCCGCGCCAACTCTGCCTGAAATGGGGTGAGCGACCCAAGCTCAACACTAAAGGTGCCTGCGACGATGTCGACGCTTTCATGGGTCTCAACCCAGAGTGGCGCTCCGCCTTCTTCGGCATTGTAAAGCGTGAACACCATCGGGTAGCTCGCATTCAACGGTTGTTGTGCGGCGTTGGTGATGGTGCCTTGATAGGATAAGGTGTCCTGAGCAACCGCCGTACCCCAAATCATGACAACCAGCGCGTTGAGCCAGTATGGATGTATCTTGTTCATGGCTTTTTCTTATCTTCCTTCACCGAGTGCAGCGTATTTCATGGGTTAAGGTACACGATGACAGGGTCTGTCTATGGAGACCCTGATCGAGGCATGCCTATGGTTACTGAGTCATACAGAATGTTCAACGGCTAACTCTTGGTGAGCTGGCCATCGCAGTTGCAGTCCGGATTTTGTTTGCGGGCGGCCAGTCGATACGAGCGCGTTGTGGTCGATGTAGATATCTCTTGTCGTCGTCCTGTCAGGCGAGCTCAGTTGTTCGCCATCCGTGTAACGTATCCACCACAGAAATCATCCACTGAGTGTGGAAACCCGCACCTGAGGAGCCGGCTTCTGGCAGGTGCTTCGTTCTAGATAGGTAGACTCTTTTTGACCCGATATCAGATACATAGGGGTAGACCTCTCCATCTCATTTTTTTACTGAGTCTCTGTGCCGTCGGTGTCGGGCAGGCTTCACCACATCTTGGTCAGGGCATTGCGTCAACTCCACTCACAGAGGTTGTTTTTGATGGCGATGGCGTACGTGATCGTCAAGTGTCCATTGAACTACCGGGTGACCTTGACGAGCCCCTGCTTGTTGTGTACGTGCCGGCGACCCGTTCCGCGAAGCGTTGCGTCATGAACCTTGTCGAGCCAATCGAAGACGCAGGTGCTGCGCTATTGCCCATTAATCTAGTCAACGTACTCGATCTGACTCAGGCAAACGTCCTGATACGATGGTTGGTCAAGACTGTGTACCGCGGGGCTCGGGAAGAAAATGCTGACCCACGGGTTCGGTTCTTCTTCGACAGCACGGGCGTTGTTCGTACTCGGTGGGGGATAGCACAGCCTTTGTGTGCCTATACGCTTTATCACCCAAACTTTTTGCCATTGAGCGGCAGCGGTATGCCCACTGAGCGTTTTATTCGCGCCATGTTGGACCGCCTCACCGTGGTGGACTGAGTCGGCTCGAACATGGCCATTCATAGCTTGTGGGCAGATTTAACAAGGCTTTAATAAGGTGCCGGGTGGCAAAACCGAGCGCATCATATCTTGGTATCAGGCCTGGTCCGATAGACTGAAGCGCAGGCCGCTAAAGACCTGTGGGTCCGTCACTAGACCATTTAGATCACCTGTGTGTGACCGAGTCGCGCTTCGCTCGAACATCGATACAAGCCTGGTTGGGTAAGCGTTTTGAGGGAGCGCCACTCGGTAATAGCCGGTGTGTATCGCGTACACGTCCTGCGGTCTCAAGCCGCTCATGCTGTGAAGGGGTGGCGCGTGAGGAAAAGGGTCGAGCCCACAAGGGGTGGGCTCGATATGGCGCTTCCGGTGTTGGTTACGTCGACGAGTCGTCTACGTTTTGGTTTCTCATCCAGATACCGACCCCCAGAAATGACGCTCCAAATAAGAGCATCATGTCAAAGCCGATAAAGATGTTGTCAGCCCCAAAGTAGAGCGATGTCGCTGCGACAACACAGTTAATTGCGCCGAGAATAATCAGGCCTAAGCCTGCCGTACGATAGTGGCCACTGGCTGTATCGTCTCCCTGGCCTGACTCATTCTTCATTACGCCGCCATCTGTGCAGGTGGTGTTTCAGCGACGATGCCTTCGTCTTCCATCTTCGCCTTCGCGATCGCATAGATCATGAAACCGTATGCACATTTAGCGAGAATGTCAGCAACGCTGTATCCAACCTGCAGCGCCACAGTGGCAGAGCCAGCATCGACGCCAAGCTGTGGCATCAGGTAGGCGATTGGATAGAAGCCCCAAGTGCCGAGAAGAACGAGGCGCGTATCGCTCAAGAGTTTCTTTACTCGTGGCGACGCGGTCTCTGTTGCCTTGGTCAATTGCACCCACAATACGTACAGGATGTAGCAGAATGGAATCGTGGAGACTGCACCCCAGATGCCGCGTGTCGTATTATCTGCGCTCATCTCTCCTGGGTAGCCCAGGGCGATCATGAGGACGGACGCGATAATGAGCTTTGCCATCATCGGGGTTCGAACGTTGCGTGCGAGCGCCAGTACGGCGACCAATTCGGCGACGAGCAAGGGCACGGTCAACAGCCAATCCACATATCGATACGCGTCGTTGAATGGTACGCCGGAGGGATTATACATCTTGGCGGCTGCGTCCAATGTGTATGCAGCTTCCCAGCTATTGAAAATACGCCAGTAGTGATAACCGGCGATGCCGACCACAAGTGACGACATGATGAGAGCTGGCCGGTATTTGTGAGCAACTTGGTTCTTCGCGACTATAAAAAAGACAAAGCTGCCAAACATTGCCGCGATGGCGAGGCTCAGCATGTTGTAGACGAGATCAAACTCGCCCATGGATAAGGTTGGTAAATTCATCGCATCCTCCTTGGTGTCCGGTTCGGACCACCGTATGTGTTAACATGAAACCCCGGTACCCACCCGGATTGAGATGGACATGCAAGGCTCCGAAAAAAAATGTCACCAACAGCCGCGACGAGCGGTCTCAATGGGATTGTACGGCGCCTATTTGGCGCGCCGATACCAGACACACATATCTGGTTCACACGCTTGAAAGCGTGCGCTCACCCATTGCCCACCGACGCAACGTATTCAAATTTTGAACCAGCGATCTACCCTCGTGCACTGAGACGTCTACCGCGTGTTCCCCCTTCGGTAGCCGTACAGTAAAGCTCAATGGTTGCAACGGTTTGCAGCAACCACCACTGGTATCCTACTGATTCACGAGACCCCCATTAAGTGCCACCTCAATGTCGTTATTTGAGAAAAAAAATGTTTTTTTTGAACCAATGGCTCAGCGTAAGCGCTCGCTGCGATTCGGTCGTTCAAAACCAAGCCGCCTGAAGACCGCTTTCGACCGCTTTTTAGCCCGATAACACCACCTATCCGAGCACTGCGCGTTTTGTAATGACACAGACCGTGCGATCGACATCGATGCTGAGCCGCTGGTTCTTGAGACCAACTCATTCTGAAACCTTTGCCGCGCGTGGTGGATGTAAAATCGATGGTTCTACGTTTAGCTGCGCGCGGTCATGACCACCAACAACACGTGATTCAAACAAATATTCTAGCGCTACATGGGGAAACGTCAGCGCCGCCAACCCCAAGAAAATGACCTTGTTGGCGGAGACATCCAAACTAAACCGGCTCATGAGCAGGAACAAAACCAGCGTAAACACCACGCCCGTAATCAACGTGAGCGGCAATGCTTGGCGGACAAATCTCATCACGCGAACGGTCGTGCGGCCCTCCATCTCCCCGATGATATCGAGCGAATGTCTAATCGAATGCAAAAAGCAGAAATACAGACTAAATGCGACCAGTGGATGAAGCGACCAATTCAGAACGCAAATGGCGATGAAGTCAGCGACGAGGACTGTGCTTGTGCGCAGACATCGTGCGCCAAGACACACATGCGCCACAAAGCTGCATGCTAAGAGATAGACGAATACCTCTTGGTCTATCGTATTGAGCGCGCTGACGTTGAGGGCGCTAAATATCTCTTCGGTCTGTAGGGGTCGAAAGGCCATTGGCGCCGCGATTACGACACCACCCTTGAGTACATAGAGCAGGTTGTGAACACCCTTTGAATTGCGCGACGCGAACGATGCGTCCTCTTTGCCAAAATGGTAGGCGGCGACAAGAAGAAATGTAGCGATGAGGAGCGCCGGTGACATGTACCAGGCCAGGAGAATACCGCATCCAAACGCGATATAGACGAGATAAAAATAACTCAGTGGTGGCTCCGCGTATGTCTTCAAGACGGCGTGCCCTTTGAGGTAGTCGAGCGCGCCGTGTGACAGCCCCACTGTCATCACTAAACATAGACTCAGCACCACAAAACCATCGGTGGCGACGGACTTCAACGAGACGGTCACCAACGCGAGCGCGAAGAAACTAATGCTATGGTAGATGGTCCGTGTCTGCATGTGACTAAAACCCGAGAGCGGCGCGAAGAAACGGCAGTTTAGGCATCTGCCAAATGGTCGCGAGGTCGCCCCCGACGGTTCCGCGTCCAGAGAGGAACGAAATTGCGTCGGCAGGTTGCCCAGAGAAGAATCTCGTAAACACCGAGGGCATTAAGCCGGGGTGCCGGTGTAGCACTCTCAAAAAGATACGGTCGAGCATTCGGTAACGTTTGAGTATGGCAAAAGGACTGGTCTCGCTCAGCTTAAAAAGATTGCTCGCGAGGAATTGGCTGTGCCGCTGAATGTTAAGAAAGGCATAGCCTGTGCTGAGCCGAGTCATGCCGCCGACGCCACCAATGTTCACCCAATTTGGTCGATTGGGCGCATCGAGCGCGAACAGTGGAATCGCACCTTGCTCCTCAAATGTCACCGTATATGTGTTGAGGTTAAATCGGTCAGACAGGTAGCGCCCCACTTGGTCATCATAGTCGTCAGACCCCACCGACAAGGGGCCTAGCCAGGTTGTCTCGATCAATGCTCTGTTTTTTGAGTAGGGGAGTACGTAGAAAAAGTGAACCTGGCCACGCTGATCGCAATCGAAGTCCATGAGCATGACCGATTCAGGGTCAAACGCGTCTTCTTCAGTCTCGATCTCAAGCCCTTTGAAGTGCTGAAAGGTCCTTGTGTCGTTGGCAAGCATCGGTGGAACGCTGTTGAACACAACCGCACCATCGATGTTGACATGCTCAGAAGAGTTAAAGAACTCGACCCTCGGGTTTTCGCTGAGTCGTTCTGTGACCTTGTCGTAGAACAGACCACTGTCGATGGTTTGGTAGGGTGTGTCGCCGCATTCGACAACACGGTCTTCTGTTCCTGTAGTCACGCGAAACCGAGACCATTCGCCGATCACGCAGTCTTCATGGTGATGCGGCTCGACCTTCCAGAAAGACCACGTTTTATCTCTCGAATAGAGCATCCGAGGCTCAACTATCGCTAAGGATTTGCGCTTTAAACGCCCTTGGATTTCCAATTCGTATGCAAGGGATAGCCCGGCGCATCCACCGCCGAGGATGACATAGTCGAACGCGCTCATGAATGTCCAACTTCTACATCTAATTGCTCGGTGAACCCGGTCTCGGGCGCGGTGTTTCCGATGTTGGGTTGCCCAGGACCCGTGTGGTGAAAACTGCTGAGACGCTCTCGATGGTCCTCCCATACGGTGCGCGCTGTGATTTTGGCTGACATCATCACCGCAGGTGTGCCTGCTCCTGGCTGCGTGTTGGCCCCGACCAGGTATAGATTGTCGATATCCTCACTGCGATTATGAGGCCTAAAATATGCTGTCTGGGTCAATGTGGGCTCGACACCAAACCCGTTACCAAGGTGCGAGTTCAAGGTATCCTTGAAATAGCGTGGATCCACAAAAGATGCATGCACGAGGTTCTTCATTAATCCGGGGATAAAGCCCCGCTCATCCAAGTAGGTCAGCACCGTGTTCATGAGGCGTGGCCCCTCGGTCTCCCAGTCTATTTCACCCTTGAGATTGGGCACGGGTATGAGGGTGTACGCTGCATGATGGCCATCCGGTGCCATGGATGGGTCGGTCAGCGTCGGCAGGTGTAGATATTGACTGAAATCCTCCGCCAAAATCTTTCGATCGAAAATGTCGCCGAGCAATGCCTCGTAACGGGGACCGAGAATAATATTGTGGTGCTTCAGGTCCAGAGGTCGCTCGCCCTGCTTAAATCCAAAATAGACGACGAAGAGCGACATTGAGTAACGCTTTCGGCGGATTGATGCGTCACTGTGCTTCCGCCGATGTTGTCGCTCGATGAGGTCTTTGTAGGTGTGTGCATAATCAGCATTTGAGCAAATAATATCGGCCTCGAGAACCCGCCCATCTTCGAGCACCACGCCGGTTGCCTTTGGCCGCAAAAGAACGCCCTGCGACTCCGTCGTAATCTGCGCCACTTCGGCGCGATACTCGATCCGGCCGCCCAGCTCTTCGAGCTTACGGACAAAGCCGTCCACAAGGGCACCTGTGCCACCACGCACGTAATGCACCCCCCATGTTTTCTCCACGAAGTGAATCATCGCGTAGATCGCGGGCACCCTCAGTGGGTTGCCACCTACGAGCAGCGTCTCGAAGCTGAATACTTGTCTGAGCTTATCGCTCTTAAAATATTTGCTCGCAAACCTAAACAGATTGCGAACGGCGTCGAGTTTGAAGAGCGCCGGCGTCACCCTCAGCATTGAGCTGATGTCTCCGAAATAGGTAAAGCCTAACTCAAGAAAGCCCTTCTTGAAGATGGCCTCCGCATCATCGTGAAACCGCTCGTAGCCTGCTAAGTCATCGGGCTCGATCTCAGCGATCTGCCGCCGGGTGTTTTCTGGGTCACCGTCGTAATCAAAGTAAGTGCCGTCGTCGAAGTAAATCCGATAGAAAGGTAAAACGGGCACAATGTCGCAGTATTTTGAGGTCTCCGGGCCACCGCTAATGCCGCTGCGAATGCGTCGTGCTGGTGAGAGGATGTCATCGGGGTAGTCCGCGGCGTCCAGATGATTTCTGTCTCGAGTGATCGAGAACAGCTCTTCGATAAAGTGCGGTACAGTAATCACTGTAGGTCCCATATCGAACTTGAAGCCGTCCACTTCGCGCAGGTATGCTCTGCCGCCAGCCTTGTCCAGCTTTTCTAAAACGGTGACGTTGTACCCAAGCCCCTGCAGCCGGATCGCGAGTGACAGTCCGCCGAAGCCAGAACCGATGACGATGGCATTTGGTCGCATACTCATATTTTCACCTCGGCCGCTGTCTGCTGTGTACGGATGTTGTGGTCGATATCATGCACTCGCCAAACAGGTGTCTGTGTCGGAAGAACACCCCGTTGAGTTGGTGACGAACCGAGCCATCTCCACGTGATCGGGCGACAGGTATCCAGCAGAGCTAAGATCACCTGCACGGCTTTGCCCCACGGGCCCACCACGGTGCGTCCATGGAAAGGGTTGGAGCCATGCGCTCGCTGTAATTTTCGGCCGATGGCTCGGTACACCCGGCGCGCGATGAGAATACCGACGCGACTGCGAAACGGAATAAACGACATGCCCTGCAAGGCCCGCTCATATAGCGTGTCTGCCATCGTCAAGAGCTCATCGATGACCAACCGAATGGACTCATCAGTTGCTGTCAGCGTGAGCACGTCGTCGGTGGCTAAACCGTATTTATGAAGAAGAGTCTGTGGCAGATATACGCGGTTGAGCAACGCATCCTCGCGGACATCCCGACAAATGTTTGTCAGCTGCATGGCAAGGCCGAGTGCGACGGCATAAGGCCTCGCCGTTTTGTCCTCCACTCTCAGCACGCCCATCATCATTTCGCCCACGACGCCTGCAACGCAGTACGCGTAGCGAGAGAGCTCATCATCATCCTTCACACGAACGGTGTTTAAGTCCGAAGCGACGCCCTCGATGAGCGCCAGTCCGGTCGTTGACGGGAAATCACATCGCTCGGCCGTGTCTAGAAAGGTACGTACAGCTGGCGTTGCCCGATCACCGGTTCTGATCGCGCTCTCTAATCGACTGAGTTCTGCCCGGGCGGTCGTCTGGCACACCGCATCGTCGGCCACGTCGTCGACGTATCTGCAAAATGAGTAGACCGCGGCTGCGTCTTCGGCGACGGCTTTTGGTAAGAACAGCGATGCGAGCCAGAAACTCCGGGCGTTCTTTTCGAAAACGCCCATCGCGCCGGCCTGGGTGGCGACGGCCGCAGTGTCCACCAACGCAGGTGCAGGTTCTCGTCGAAAGCGTTCGATCATGAGCAGGCCCGCAAACCCTTGAGTGGTGCCAATGCAAGGCGCAGACAGCTGTTCGCGACTGCCTGTAAGGCTGGAAAGCCAACTAAATTCTCGTCGTTTGCGATGGCATCTGCCAAGGCATCAATGCGGTCTAAGCACGCTGCGAGTGTGCCCGCCCCTCGGAAGCGGGCAGCTGCGAACGCAACGTCGGCCTCCGTCGTGAACTCTCTGGGGCGTTCAAGGAGCTCGATGAGCCATGGTGCGTCGTCTGTACACGCCTGAAGATGTTCCACGACCAATGCGCTCACCTTTCCTGCGCGCAGGTCGCCGCCTGGCAGCTCTCGGCCTTTCTGTCCGTATAGGTCTACGAGGTCATCCTGGATCTGGTACAAGATGCCCAGGCGCCGAAAACAGCCACCCAACTCACGCGCCCCTACCTCCGAATGACCGGCGAGCAGTGCTGTGCCCTCGATGGGCAGGGCAAAGAATGCGCCTGTGGTGCCGTCAATGCAGCGCTCATAGGTCGCGTAATCGAATCGACGGTTTGCGAGCATGGAGAGCGCCAGGGTCTGCCCTTGCGCCGCACACACGCCGTGGCGCGCGAGCAGCCCGGTGAGGCTCGCCCGGGTGGCCGGCGCCGCATTCATTTCGGCTGCCAGCATGAATGGCAACATAAGCCCAAAATCGCCGACGTTGATCGCCTGGCCGACACCGTATTTGGCCCAAGTGGTCGGCTGTCCACGCCTCATTCGGTCATTGTCTTGGATATCGTCGTGAATCAGGGTGGCGTTGTGCATCAACTCGACGGCGGCGGCCCACGCTGTGATGCCGTCAAGGGGTGCATTAAGGGCCTCGCCCGCCGCGGCTACGAGTCGCGCTCGAAGTCGTTTCCCACCGGTCTTCAAGTGTTCGCCGAAGTGCCTCGCCGTCGCTTCGTCCGCAGATGCACAAGCAAATCTCGCCATAAGGCGGGCTACATCGGCAAGGAAGACCGCTCTGGGCGGATACACCTCTCCATGCAACCGAACGACGGCTGTAGACATACGAGTCCCTTTCCTCTGACGAGTCACGCCCTGGCGAAGCGGCCATTGCGTTGCGATTAAAACTGCCCCCAATTTCACACGAACATCAGGACTGATGTCGTGCATGATCCCTGTACACCGGTGATGGCCAAATATTTGAGGTGGTTACCCGTAAGAATGCAGAGCCGCGTTTTTATGGTGAGGTTTTATTTGTTTTTGTTCGCAAATTCAGACAGTTGCGGTGTTTTATTTTTTTGCCTTTTACCGTTGGCGGGACTAGACAAATACGCTGATTAACACAAAAAAAAATATCGTCGGCGAGTTTCGAAGGCAAAAATACTCAGCCTTCGAACACCATCGCACTGTGGTCAAGCCATGGGCGGGGACAACTGCTTTTTCGGTGTCGTGCGCAGTCAATTTTCGGCATCATGTGGCTTGAGCGACATCGGGCTCGCTCTCGGTCAGAAGATGGGACAGAGTCGAGTGGTTTAAGGCGTCGGCCTTCGACGACGAACGGTCTTGACGGGCACGCAAGGACAGTCGTTCAACATTTTCTCTAAGAGTCGATTTTTGTGCAATTCGACAAAAAACACTGCAAGTGGCATCACCAAGCTGAACCAGCGCGATCCTGGCCCAGAGACATATCGCAGCACGGCTAGCCCGAGAATGATTAAGAGCTGAAGTCGAGTGATCGTTTGACTCAATCGCTTTGCTTGCGTCTCGGTTTCTCGATCTTGGATGATGTAACCGAAACGTTGACCGACCTTGTCGCGAAGGCGAAATCGCAGGTAAAAACGTTCGCCATCAGGCCCTGTGGCGAAGTTTCTTCTCCAGGTATTTGGAATCACTTCGATTGGCAGCTGTGAGTCTAGCGGTGGTTGCTTTTCGCTAACCATTCAGCCCTCCTTTAGCGAACGATTCAGATTAATATAGGCCCTGTCCTCAGGCAACGGTCTTTTGAGCCAGCTAGAGAACGCTGCTGGGTGTCGTGGCACTGCTTTGACCAATGCCGTGAACTCAATTTCGAGCGTAAAGCCTCATCTCTGACCAAGGATTGACTGCATGTGCCTGATACCCCCCTCACTCTGGCGCGCTTTCAAGCGGCCGATTAAACGAAAGGAAGGTGGGGAGCGTATCAGATGAAAGGCGATGGCTGCTGTTGCAGCAGCCGTGAGCCCACTGAGGTTGGTGGCACTATCCGCGCGCTGCACAGGACTGGCTCGCGCCCTGGGTATGGCTCACCGGTTTGGTGGATACTGATGAGGGATGGGCGCTGCGACTCGCTATTCGGCAGACGGCGCCGGTGAACGCTTTGCCTTGCCTCGCGGCGGGATGCGTCCGAAACCTTTTAGGTAACGGAGGAAGTCATGCTCGTCCGCAGAGAGTACGAGTCGCATCTTCTTCGAGAAGGTCTTTGGGAACAGGTTCAAGCTCCGGCTAAACGAATAGAACTCGGAATCTTTACCGTAGGCCTCAGCGTAGACTTTCAAGACCTCAGCGTCTGCTGCACCTCGAATCGTTGCCGCTTGCGCATAGCCTTCCGACTCGATCTTTTCTAGGTCCTTGGCCATTTTACCCAAGATCTTCGCTTCGCGTTCGCGACCCTCTGACTCGTACCGGTTGGCGATTCGGATACGCTCTGAACGCATCCGTTCATAGATCTTCGGGATAACTGATTTAACGTAGTTAAACGTCTTTATCTGAAGACCGTTAATGGTAAAGCCATACTCTTCTTCAGCGCCGGTGCCAGCGCGGGTCAAAATTTCGCCGGCGACCTTTTCACGACCGACCGAGATCTTGACGTTACGTGCTGCCTCAGCTTCTTCGAGCTCTTTGGACTCGTATTGCAGGCGGCGCTGCGAATTACGCAGCGCTTCGTACAAGGTGTTCGCTGAGATCACGTTCTTGATTGACGCCTCGACCACACCATCGAGGACGCTTTGGCCGGCGCTCTCCGTGCGAACCGCTTCGTAAAAACGTCGTGGCTCGGTGACCTTCCAGCGCGCCCAGGTGTTGACCTCGATATTCTCCTTATCGACAGTCAAAAGGTCCGATGGCTCGCCGTCCCAGTTGCGCAGACGGCGGTCGATCATGGTGACTTCCTGTATGAATGGAATCTTGAACTTGAGCCCTGGCTCTTTGACTTCCTCGACCACACGCCCGAACTGCGTCACGATGGCGAACTCGTAGACTGGGACCACATACAAAGACGTTGCACCCACAGCGATGGTGCCAAGCAGCGCCGCGCTGATCGCTATCCATGCCTTAACGTTCATTTGGATGCTCCTTTCTTAAGGTCCAGTAGTTTGAGCACACCGGAGTCCTTCTCATCGATCAACGTGATGTCACCCACCTTCGGCAGGGCCGCCTCCATGGCCTCCAAGTACAAGCGCCGCCGGGTGATATCCTCAGCTTTGCGGTATTCCGTCAAAACGGCCAAAAACGCCTCGGTCTCACCCTTTGCACGATTGATACGGCCGATCTTATAACCTTCGGCTTCTTTGACCACACGCTCCGCTGCGCCACGTGCCGCCGGAATCTTGCGGTTGCGCTCACCCTCCGCCTCATTGACGATGCGCGCTCGGACCTGCATGGCGCGGTTTACACCACTAAAAGCGTCTCGAACAGCGTCAGGAGGTGACGCTCGCCCCAAGTTGATTTTGACGATTTGAATGCCACACTTGAGCGTATCGAGGCCTTCTTGCATCTTCTCTTTGACCGAGCTTTCGATGGCGGGTCGATCGAGTGTGAGCGCTTCGTCGACGGAGCGGTCACCAATCTCGATGCGCATTACAGCCTCCGACACGTCTCTTAAGGTCTGCTCGGGGTCTCTAACCTCGAACAGGTAGTCTTTTAGATTCTTGATTTTGTAGCGAACTTCCCAGGTGATCATTACCAGGTTTAAATCGCCCGTGAGCATGGATGCCTCAGCGACGACGCCCGGGCTCGTGTAATCGAACTGACTCTTTACACCGGCGCTCAGGGTTCTGTAGCCGAACTCAGCTGAGTGGACCGTTTTGACAGCCCGCTTGTGTACCCGGTCGATACCGAATGGCAGCTTGCCGTGGAAACCAGGTCCGTAGAGATCGTGAATCTCACCGAGCCTGAGTACAACCGCTTCTTCATTCGCTTCTACTGTGTAGTAAGACGATGACGCCCCCCACATGAGGACGAGCAAACCAACAACGAGCCAAAAGAGCTTCAGCATGCGCTGAGGGTCAATGTTAATGTGAAAATCGTCGGGCGGGCGTCTACCGCCTCCGTTTTGCATGTTTTTGACCCAGTCAAAATCACTCATATCGCCGTCTCCATACTACCGGTTGTGTGATCATCTACTGCGAATGGCGCGGAAGTACAATGCCGAATCGCTCACCGTCGGCCCGAGCCCGATCGCAGCGGTCGCCAAGTCGCCCGTTATACGTTCTCTACGACCGTTTTCGCAGGCGCGCCGACAAAAACCAGACGCCCGCCACCACGAGGATGGCAACGCTCACCTTTGGGTTACGGATAAAGCGAATGGCTAAAGGCGTGCCGATGACAATGACCGCCCATTTGAGAAAACGCTCAAACTGCTTGGTCTGTGGCGACATGGTCGTCGGTTGTCGCCCACCCGCGAAGCTCGGCTGCTCGCCACGGTCGTATCTGGCCCTCGCAGTGGGATCATTGAGCACCTCATACGCCTCATTGATCGATCGAATCTTCTCTTCGGCGAGCGCTCGGAGCGCGTTGTCTTGGTGTTTGTCCGGATGATACTGCGCGACCAGTTTTCGGTAGGCCCTCTGAATCTCATCAGCCGACGCGGTGCGCTCGAGTCCAAGCCGTTTGTAGAGATCATCCATCGAGTAGCCTACCTCGAGTCATCGTGTGTTCCGCGATACAGTGACAAGTTCAGCGATGATTTGTGCGTCCCACCTGTACTCGTTGCCTCTCCGCCCATTCGGACTTTAGGATTGAGAAGCAAACCGTATTACGTCGACTGCCATCCACAGGATTGTACTGGCCCCGTAACGTGCCTTCATGCACGAGCCCGTTGGCCTCAGCGCAGCGGATGCTCGCAATATTCTCCTCGTTACAGCGCCAGGCGAGACGCAACCACGGCCACGCTGTAAATCCCCAATCGATCAGCACAGCCAACGCGGTGCGTCCAACACCCTGTCCAGCACGCCCACTCGTCACCCACATACCAATCTCGGCGCTCTGTGTCTCGATGGGTCCTTCACGGAGATGAAAACCACTGCCACCGATAAGCGCACCTGTACTGCCATCGAAGAGACCAAAGACGAAATCGCTGCCGTCCGCGTAACTTTGGGTAAATTCTTTGATCAAGGCTTCTGTCTCGAGGAGAGATTGCGATGTTGTGGCCCAGGGCATAAAGCGATTCAAGTGTTCAAATGAATCGTTGGTCGCGCGCATCAGTTGCACTGCATCACTTATGCGGTAAGGGCGCACGACCAGGTCGTTTTGTTCAATTCCGTGGGGCGCTTGGAAGTCCATGGCTCAAATGTCGCAAACCGGTAGCAGATAGTCTTTCTTGTAGCCGAATTGGGATGCGCTTGTCACGCATATCCGGGCGGGCGTCAGAGACTGAATGAACCCCTCATCAAACACAACGGTATATAAACCCATGTTTATGTCTGCGCGTGGTCATCCTGTTCGTCGGCCCACCTGTGAATGATGTCGCAGATCGCGGTCAGACCAGCGGTCAATGCGGCTGGCCCTGGCTGCAGGATGATGGCGGGATCGAGCTCGTAGATGTGCTCCTGCTGCACGGCTGGCAGGACATCGTATCCCATGCGAGCGGATATGCTTGAAATATCGACTGGTTTTCCGCACCAAGACGCGAGAATGATGTCTGGTCTCGCATCGATCACGGCGTCGTTTTGGAGTTGCCGCTCAACGGCCCCCTTGCCCCGCGCCTGAGCTGCGAATGGGTCGACTCCACCAGCGATTTCAATGAGCTCGCTGACCCAATGAATACCCGATATCATTGGCTCATCCCACTCTTCAAAATAAACTCGAGGTCGTCTCTTTAATGTCGCTGTACGCGCCCTCGCTTGGTCGAGGTTTGCACGATATTGCCCGATGAGTGCCTCCGCTTTGTCAGCCGCGTCCACGATTCGACCAAGGGTTCTGAGCATGTCGATGATCTCGTCTACGCTGCGTTGATTGAAGATGAGAACAGGGAGGTGCGCTTTGATGAGTTTCTGAGCGAGGTCAGCCTGAATGTCAGAGAAACCGATGACTAAATCTGGTTTCAGAGCCGCGATCTTACTTACGCTGCCGTTGATAAAAGCCGACACGATAGGCTTTTCGTCTCGAATATGTGCTGGTCGCACCGTGTAAGCGCTGATACCCACGATGCGATCAGATTCTCCGAGGGCGCACAGAAACTCCGTGGGCTCCTCGGTCAGGCAAACGATACGTTGCGGTCCGGATTTCACAGAATCAGGCCTAGCGCGCTGGGACGCAAGCGAGCTCGTCGGCACCCGGTGGTGTACGGCAGGTACCGTTGATGGTGCCATTGGCGGTCTCGAATGTGCAGTTCGCATTCTCACTCAAACCGACGCATGCGTCGATGGCTTCGGCCGGAGGCATGCGCCCCATACCATCCATTTGGCCGCCGCCCTCTCCGGGCATTTGACCACCGCCGCCACCAGGCATGGTGTTTTGGACATCGATAACGCCGCGGTAGCAACCGAGAATGTAGGGGAATGTGTTGGTCGCATGATAGCGATAGGTGCCGTCGGGACCGATACGCCCATTGCATTCATCCAGCCAGTTTTCTCCTTCTTGGGCGCGGTACTCATGGTTGTCCCATGCGTAGTCCTTGAAGACACAGGCCGTTGTGACAGCCCCGTCGACAACCGTGTTCGCGCAAACATACTCATTTGCGCTCGCGCAGGCGCTGCCGAGTCTGCAGCCCACGGAGCCTGCTTCATAATTTATCGTCTCCCAACTGCTCTGAAACACAGCGACATCTGTGCAGGCTGCATCGAGACAGCCGCGCGGTCCGTAGATGGGAAAGCCATCGAGCGCAAACCCAAGAATGGGCGATGGGCCGCCGGCTTCTTCGAGAGGCTCAACGTCGTATAAGTCGGGTACACCATCACCATCGTCATCGCTGAACGTTCGCTCCACGAACATGTGGTAGTGATAATCGGCGTTGCCACCTGTGTGTCCTTGCGATTCATCGGCCACATCGTTTGCTACAGGATCGCCAAATGGATCCGGCATTGGGCCTTCATTGGGTCCGTATACGGGAATCCCATTGATCGCGAAAGCGACTGTGCCGAGCAGCGGGATCTCGGTGGTTGTATCGCTGAGGGTTGGGCTCAGTGGTACCGTCCACGAGTGGTTTTGCGCCTCGAGTGGATTCGGTGTCGTCGACACGTAGCTGTAGTGCGGGATCCCATTCGCGGTCACCGTCATCTCGGTGTCTGTACAGTTCACCGCGAGTGTGGGCGCAGGGTAGGCTGCACCTGGGCCTTGGAACGCAGCGACATCGAGAAACACATCGTCGGGACAACCGGCAGTGCCGCCACCAGCACCACCCGCGCCACCTTCGGCGCCAGCCCCACCGGCACCGCCTTCAGCACCCGCGCCACCAGCACCACCTTCAGCACCCGCGCCACCAGCACCACCTTCGGCACCAGCGCCACCAGCCCCACCGGAACCGCCTTCGGCACCAGCACCGCCACCGCCACCCGCGCCGCCCTCGGCACCCGCGCCACCCGCGCCGCCCTCGGCACCCGCACCACCAGCACCGCCACCGGCACCGCTTGACGAGTTCGTGTCATCGCCACAGGCGACGAGCGTCAGCGCGAGCAGTAGAGCCATATATCTCATTGTATGATCGAGTCTCATTGTTCCCCCCACAGATCTCCGTTTTGTAACGCCCCATCCGCTTGTACCAAACGGCGATGACGCAGCTGAGGCGGACGCTAGCGTATTAGCGGCCATTTAATCAAGCAAACCGCCCGACGCCACAGCTCGGTATCCCCGAAACAGCACGCGTTTGGGCGAGGCCAGCTAAAGGTGACAGGTCGATCGGATAAAGCGCCGATTAGACTCGTGTACCTGTGCACACTTAGGCTAGGGTGGCCCACGCTGAAGACCTTGGTATGGTGATTCGATGTCGGACTCGAAATTACAAAAGCTTGTTGACCTCCTAGAGCTGAGGTCATCGGGAGAACACTGTTTTCTGGGCCAAAGTGAGGATCTAGGCTGGGGCACGCTCTATGGCGGGCATTTACTCGCTCAGGCCGTCATGGCGGCCG
>JBMHDS010000043.1:0-2569 GCA_049889275.1 Bradymonadia bacterium
GAGTGCATAAATTTGCGCATTTTTCCACACGCGAACTCGCGAACTTAGACAACGTCGTCGAATCCTTACAGGCGGACGGCTGGCTCGGCGCAATGAGCTATCGAACCTTTGACCGGGCGATCTATCGGAACTCGATTACGGACATCGGCATGTTATTTGAGAAGTATATCGGCTGCCCTTAACCAACCACGATTACCCATCGCGCCACCTGGGACGACCTGTTGCTATGGGGCGGATGAGCACTAGCGGCGCGGACACAGCTCCGCCATCTCGGGGGCGAGGTCGCGGGCGAACTCGAGAAGAATTTCACATCCGCTCTGTTGACAGAGAAAAACCGCCTCATCACACAATGACTCGCTGCAGATCTCAAAGACCTGCGGATAGGCCTCTCCATCCAAGCTTGGACACACATTGACAGCGCAAAGGGCGATATGGCTGCACAAGTCGGTACAATCGTCCGCGGGCTCACAGCGCGGTGGGCCAACTGGACGTTCACTCGGGCAGTTGACCTCACACAAGCCATCTACGCACTGTGCAGCGCAGCCGGGTGTCAGATCAACGGCGCACTGAGCGTCGGTGCTAGATTCGCCCTCGACACCCAGATCACCATAATCAGCATCGGATATGTCACCATCACCTTCGGACATCTGATCATTGGCGTCGCTGCCGGTGGTTGTTCCCCCGCGGCCACCATTGGGCTGCTGCATGCCGGCGCCCATATCACTCCAAGTGCCCGTGAAGCCATCATCACCCAGGGTGACTTGCTTACAACCAGCGGTGAGCAGGAACGTCAAGTAGCACAAAAACAATTCACGTCTCATCATGAATGTCTTCTTGTCACACGAATACTGGGCGCACAAGGGGAAGCTCAGGTCGTGTAACCGGCCACACACGATACGACTCTCTGTAGCGACTCGCACAGCACACCCGACCATTGGTAAAAAAGAGCGCCTGCTCAACCGCTCTTCTGGATAAGAAAGGCCTTGGGCGGCGGTGATGTTCGTGTTTTATTGCAGGCACTGGATTGGGAGGGCGTCGTGTTTACAGGAATTGTCACAGCGTGTGGACGCGTCACGAAAGCGGACCATGTGGACGGCGTGACACGGCTCGCCGTGTCAGTACCGAGTGGGTATACCAAAGGCTTAGCACGTGGGGCGAGCGTAGCTGTCAACGGTGTCTGTTTAACAGCCGTCGAATTTGACGACCGGCACATCGAATTCGATGTCATCGCAGAGAGTTTGCAGCGCTCAAACTTGAGCGCCCTAGGTGTTGACTCGGCCGTTAATTTAGAACGCGCCGCGCGATTTGGTGACGAGATCGGCGGTCACCTACTCAGCGGGCATGTGCACACCCAGGCCGAGCTCATACAGAGAACAGAAGACGGGGCCAATGTGTCGATGCAGTTGCAGATCGATGGCGACTGGTCACGATACGTTGTCACCAAGGGCTACATCGCAATCGATGGTTGCAGCCTGACGGTCGGCGAGGTGCAGGATGGCCGTTTTTGGATCCACCTGATTCCAGAGACCTTGCGGGTGACTCAGCTCAACGGTCGAGTCATTGGCGATCGCTTAAACATCGAAGTAGATCACCAAACCCAGGTTATCGTCGACACGGTCGAACGGTACTTGAGCCAAAGAGACAAAGTTGGAATGAGCATGTCCGAGGCCAAATCCTAGGCAAGAACGGGTTTGCGCAGAGGAAAATGAACGCGACATGAGTCGCAAAACACAGGAGAAGATGAAGATGATACAGGTGGGCGACGCAGCACCAGAATTCACACTACTCGACCAAAACGGTGCATCCGTGTCACTGACTGATTACCGCGGCGGTAAAGTCTTGGTCTGGTTCTACCCCAAGGCGAGCACCCCTGGCTGCACAGCCGAAGGGTGTAGCCTACGCGACAATTACGCTGCCTTAACAGAGGCAAACGTGACCATTCTTGGAATCAGTAAGGACTCGGTCAAGCGCCAGCTCAATTTCGCGACCAAACAAGAGTTTCCCTATCCCCTCCTCTCCGATGAGGACGGTACCGTGGTCGAAGCCTACGGATGTTGGGGACGTAAGAAGTTTATGGGTCGTGAATTCGATGGAATCTTTCGCAAATCATTTCTGATCGACGAGGCGGGAAACATTGAGAAAATCTACGAAAAGGTCAAGACGAAGACTCACGGTGCTGATGTTCTTGGGGACGTTCAGTCTTAACGTCGGCTGTGAACCCAGCGATGACGAGACCTCGTCGACCACGGCTGATGCTGCGGCGTTCACGGATGGGAACACACAAACCCTCGATGCAGCATCATCCTCGGGCGCCAATGACGGCATGGTCGTGAGCGATAGCTCGACGCAACTCGACGGATCCATAGACGACGACGTCGTCGATGGCGGCGAGATTATAGATGCGGCGAGCAGCCTCGACCTGAGCGTTATAACCGACCTCGGCGAACTTCGGGATACAGCGTTCGTGGGTGAGCAAGACGAGGGCGGTATGGTGCAGGTCGATGCAGACCTGAGTCCTAGTCCCGATATGGTGCTGCCAGGTGAGGCAGACGATGCCGGCGTTTTGACT